>CP145883.1:0-589892 GCA_045689995.1 Candidatus Dasytiphilus stammeri
CGTTTGGGTTCTGGGATATAATTATCTAAATACTCGGCTAATTCAATAATTTTGGCTTCCCATTTGATTTCACCTTCTAATGCTTTGAGAGCTGATCCTCTGATGATTGGCGTTTGTTCACCTGGAAAATTATACTGTGAGAGTAACTCCCGTACTTCCATTTCTACTAACTCGAGAAGYTCTTCATCATCAACCATATCACATTTATTTAAGAATACTATAATATAAGGWACTCCTACCTGACGAGCTAATAAAATATGTTCTCGTGTCTGTGGCATCGGACCATCAGTGGCTGCAACTACTAGAATCGCTCCGTCCATTTGTGCCGCACCGCTGATCATATTTTTTATATAATCCGCATGACCTGGACAATCTACATGTGCATARTGACGAATTRGAGTATCATATTCTACATGAGAAGTATTAATAGTAATACCACGGGCTTTCTCTTCGGGAGCATTATCAATTTGATCAAAAGCATAAGCCTTACCACCATACTTTTTCGCTAAGATTGTTGTAATCGCCGCTGTTAAAGTAGTTTTACCATGATCAACATGACCTATCGTACCCACATTGACATGTGGTTTTTTGCGTTCAAATTTTTCTTTAGACATTTTCACGTACCTTGAAATTTAGATATCTCAAATCTTGAGGTAATCGGTAAAATAAACCCAAACTGATGCTGATAGGCAGACTCGAACCGCCGACCTCACCCTTACCAAGGGTGTGCTCTACCAACTGAGCTATATCAGCATATATTTGGAGCGGATAGCGGGAATTGAACCCGCATCTTCAGCTTGGAAGGCTGAGGTAATAGCCATTATACGATATCCGCATCTTAGTCATTATAACTATTAAAATATCAAGGTTAATTTTTTAATTATTAACTATTTATTTTGTTGAACTTATCAACTTTAAAATTGGTGGTGGGGGAAGGATTCGAACCTTCGAAGTCTATGACGGCAAATTTACAGTCTGCTCCCTTTAACCACTCGGGAACCCCACCAAATTTTAAAAAAATTTATTTAAATGGTGCCGGCTGCCGGAATCGAACTGGCGACCTACTGATTACAAGTCAGTTGCTCTGCCTGCTGAGCTAAGCCGGCAGAAATCATCATAGATAGATAATTAGTATCATGCTAAAAATTCATCAACATATAAATAATTATTGGATAATATATATCAGTTTTTATATAAGATTCACTTATACTACTTAATATTTACATCAATTATCAAGACATAATCAATTAATTTTATATAAATGTGAACAGTAAAGAATGTTACGTCTAAAAATCGCCCTACGGTAAAACTACCCGAAAAGTACCTGATAAACCTTCGTCAAAGTTAATAGCTAATGAGAGTTTTTACATCTCTATAAAATTGCAAAGATGAAGAAAAAGCCTTTTAACAAATCTATAAGATATCTAAACTGATAAATTTTGCAGTTAAATAATTTATCTCAAGATTCATTACTAGTATCTATAGATCAATTCAATTAATACTCCTGCACATTTACGATCTTCAACATAAATATCATTAGGTAATTTAACACTTACTCCTTTAATTAAAACTTCTAGCAAGAATTATGCAATGACTACTACTAAAGTGAATCCTATAATTCGGTTTGTATTAACCAGAGGTTTGAAACTCCAGTATAAAAATTATCTCCAAAATTAGAATACCGGAGCGACCGTAAACGTCCTTTACCATTTTTACTAAGATTTTGCAATACCAGGCATCTACAGAATTTAATTAATTTTATCTAATAAATACTGGTTTGTAAATTTAATAATAAGTACTACTTCAATAGTTCTTGATTAAGTCATAATAATATCTCTATCAAGTAATTGTATTGATGAGAATAAACTAATAAATATTAGGATTTTCGTTAATTATTTATCAAGCTAAATCCTCAATAAATTTTAGATTATTATCAAGTATTCTAATATTGATACCGAGTTTTTTATTACATTAATTTATTATTTGCTTTGAAATTTACCATCTGTCATTAATCGAATCAGCATTAATAGATAAGAACTCACGCTATGACCTCCAGAGCACTAACTTCGCCTTTTCTACCAATAAAACGGACTTCTGGTTCAAGCCAGATGTTAAATTTATCGCCTACTTTTTGTCGGATTTTTCGAGCAAGTATAGCTATATCCCATCCTGTGGCATGATTTTCATTAATTAAAACCATCGCGTTTTGTTTATGAACAGCAGCTCCTCCATTTCGATATCCTTTAAGATTACATTGTTCAATCAGCCAACCCGCCGCAATCTTTACCCTATCGTGGGATTCTATATAGTAGGGAAGACTCGGAAACCTCTCTAGTAAATGAGAGACCTGCTTAACATCAATAAGTGGATTTTTAAAAAAACTCCCAGCATTTCCTATTAATATTGGATTAGGTAATTTATTACGTCGTATATGACATACAATATTAAAAATTTGCTGTGCAGTAACCGTTTGTGGATTTAAATTAGCTAAGTAACTATAATTGAGATTCGGAGACCAAGATTTCTTTATAGATAAACCAACAGCCATGATAAAAAAGGAATTTTTACGATAATCATGCTTAAATATACTGTCTCGATATTTAAATTGACACTCCTTAGCCAACAATCTAAATTGATGATTATTGGCTAGATCGAATAATTCGACATATTCACAAAACTCCTCAAATTCAACACCATATGCTCCAATATTTTGAATAGGTGCTGAACCTACACAACCAGGTATCATAGCTAGATTTTCTAAACCTAAAATACCTTGTTTAATAGTATCTTCGACTAATAAATGCCATAGTTCTCCAGAACTAATATGCAAATGCCAACGATCTATATGTTCTGTAATTTGAATTCCTCTTAAACGATTAAGAATTACTGTCCCTTGATAATTTTCGAGAAATAAAATATTACTACCTTCTCCCAGTAATAAGACAGGTAAATTATTAACTTGAGATTCCTTCCATACCTTAATAAGTTGCTTAAGAGTATTTATAATAACAATTTTTGCGGCTTTAACATTAATTCGCAAAGTATTAAAAGATATGAGATTATTAGTTTTTATCAACAGATTTGAGTTCATCATAATGATCACCTTCAATTGGGTAACACACTGATAAAATCGCTATAAACTATCTCACAAATATATCTAAAATAGATATAATAATTAATACTTTAAGATTTGGTTTTTCCTAGTAGTTATTATCTAAAAGGTACTTGATTATGTTTCATTCAAAATACTATGATGTTATCGTCATTGGTGGAGGACATGCAGGAACTGAAGCAGCTTTAGCATCGGCGAGGATCGGGCAACAAACCTTATTAATCTCCGATAATATTGATACAATAGGACAAATGTCATGTAATCCATCAATAGGTGGTATTGGAAAAGGACATCTGGTTAAAGAAATTGATGCTCTAGGTGGATTAATGGCAAAAGCTATTGATCATGCTGGGATTCAATTTAGAATTTTAAATGCCAGTAAAGGACCTGCAGTACGTGCAACCCGTGCACAAGCCGATCGTATTATTTATAAACAAATGGTACGTACTGCCGTAGAAAATCAGCAAAATCTTACGCTATTTCAGCAAAATGTAGATAACTTATTGATAAAAAATTCTCAGGTAGTGGGAGTAAGAACTAAAATAGGAGCTATATTCCATGCGAAAGCTTTAGTACTTACTGTAGGTACTTTTCTTAATGGTAGAATTTATGTAGGTAATGAAAATTATTCAGGAGGACGGGCAAGTGATCCAGCGTCATTTTCCTTAGCTAATCAATTGAAAGAATTACCTTTACGAATAAAACGACTAAAAACTGGCACGCCCCCACGTCTTGATGCCAGATCGATTAATTTTAATGAGTTAACCTATCAAGATAGTGACTATCCTATACCAATATTTTCATTTATGGGCGATCAATCTCATCATCCAACACAAATTTCTTGTTATCTAACGCAAACTAATGAAAATACCCACGATATTATTCGCAATCATCTGAGTAGTAGTCCAATTAAAATTGGATTAATTAAAGGGATTGGTCCACGATATTGCCCTTCAATAGAAGAAAAAATTCTCCGTTTTGCGGAACGACAATCACATCAAATTTTTCTTGAACCTGAAGGTCTAACAAGTAAAGAAATTTATCCTAATGGGATTTCAACTAGCCTACCTTTTGATGTACAACTTAAAATTGTACATTCTATAAAAGGTCTGGAAAAAGCACATATTATCCGATCTGGTTATGCAATAGAATATGACTATTTTGATCCTAGAGATTTAAAACCCAGCTTGGAAAGTAAGTATATTAAAGGTCTCTTTCTCGCCGGACAAATTAATGGCACGACAGGATATGAAGAAGCGGCTGCACAAGGATTACTTGCAGGTATTAATGCGAGTAGATTTGCTATTGATAAAGAATGTTGGATACCTCAGAGAAATCAAGCCTATTTAGGAGTACTAGTGGATGATCTTTGTACTAAAGGAATACAAGAACCATATCGTATGTTAACCTCACGTGCCGAATATCGATTGCTACTGCGAGAAGATAATGCTGATATAAGATTGACAGAAATCGGTAGAAAAATGGGATTAGTGAACGATGCACGTTGGATAAGTTTTCAGAATAAAATTAATAATATTGATAAAGAACGTCAACGTTTACGTAATACGTGGATCTATCCACATTCAATGGGGATAGATAAAATTAATCATCTCCTAAAAATTAACCTAGTTAATAAAATTAGTGGAGAAGAATTATTGCGTCGTCCAGAAATTACATATGAAAAATTGATAAAGATAGATCATTTTGCTCCTGGAATTACTGATATTTTTGCTTATAGACAAGTTGAAATTCAAATAAAATATGAAGGTTATCTTGCTCGCCAGCTAGAAGAAATTAGAAAACAACAAATATATGAAAATCTACCTCTTCCTTTAGATTTAAAATATCAAAAAGTTATTGGTCTTTCTAATGAAGTTATTGCTAGATTAAATGAACACAAACCATTATCAATTGGTCAAGCATCTAGAATTCCAGGAATAACACCATCGGCGATTTCAATACTCTTAATTTGGTTAAAGAAACAAGGATCACTTAAAATTACCGAAACTCAATCTTAATATTTTTACTATTTATTGAAATTTAATAGATATCCGAAGTATAATTTCCTGTTTAACTGTTCAAGATTAGAGTTATTTTTTAAGATATATGGATTTGATCAAATTTTATGCAAAATTAATCAATGACTTAATGGATTCAGGATCGAAAGGTACAAAATAATGTCTATAGGAGAAATTTATAATTCCCAACAATACATAGCACAGCATCTCAAACATCTTCAATTAGATCTCCGTACTTTAACTTTAATAAAAGGAACAGAGATTTCTAGTAATTTTTGGATATTAAATTTGGACTCGATGTTATTTTCAATTTTATTGGGATTATTTTTCTTAACTTTTTTTTACCAAGTAGCTAAAAAAGTAACTAGTGGTGTGCCAGGTAAAAGTCAGACTATAGTTGAAATTATAGTATCTTTTATAGATCAGACAGTAAAAGATATGTATCCTCAACATGACAAGTTTATTGCTCCTTTAGCTTTGACTATTTTTGTATGGACATTACTTATGAACTTTATGGACCTATTGCCTATAGATTTACTACCTTATATTGGTGAACATATGTTACATTTACCGGCATTAAGGGTCGTTCCTTCGGCGGATGTTAATATCACCATTTCCATGTCATTAGCCGTGTTTATTATCATTTTATTTTACAGTATTAAGAATAAAGGTATAAATAGATTTATTAAGGAGTTAATGTTTCAACCATTTAATCATATAGTATTTATTCCAGTTAATCTGGTTTTAGAAAGTGTTAGCCTCTTATCTAAACCAATTTCACTAGCTTTACGTTTATTTGGTAATATATATGCTGGAGAACTAATTTTTATATTGATTACCGGCTTACTGCCTTGGTGGTTACAATGGTTATTCAATGTACCTTGGGCTATTCTTCACATTTTAATAATTATTTTACAAGCTTTTATTTTTATGGTTCTGACAATTGTTTATTTGTCAATGACCTCGGAGAATGAGTATTGATTATAAATCCTATTATTTACATTAATAATGTGGGTAGAGAAGATTATCAATGGAGAACCTAAATATGGATCTTATATATGTAGCAGCCGCGGTAATGATGGGACTAGCAGCAATTGGTGCTGCTATTGGGATTGGCATCCTCGGAGGAAAATTTCTGGAAGGTGCCGCACGTCAACCTGATCTAATTTCCCTATTACGTACACAGTTTTTTGTAGTAATGGGTTTGGTAGATGCGATTCCTATGATTGCAGTAGGACTTGGTTTATATATAATGTTTGCTGTGGGCAAACATTAATAATTTATCCGAAGTGATTCATAGAATTTAGTGAGCATAGATCGAAGATTAAATTAATTCAGAGACGTGGTACTATGAACTTAAATATAACAATAATCGGTCAAGGATTAGCGTTTGTAATCTTTGTGTTATTTTGTATGAAATATATTTGGCCTCCAATTATTGGGATAATTGAAGATCGTCAGAAAGAAATTGCAGATGGGATTACTTTTGCTGAACAAGCCAACAAGAAATTAGAATTAGCGAAAGCTCAAGCTGATGAACAATTAATTCAAGCACAAAATAAAGCCTTGATTATTCTTAAACAGGCGGAAATGCAAGGTTTTAAAATAATAGAAACCGCTCAAATGGAAGCTGAAAATGAACGTTTAAAAATTTTAACTTTAACTAAAGGAGAAATTGAGGCTCAATATCAAAGTTTAAGTTATGAGTTACGCCAAAACCTCGCAAAATTAATTGTAGCAGGTGTAGAGAAAATTCTTGAACATTCGGTGAATCAAGAAATTGATCACAATATCATTGAAAAAGTTATTGCGGAATTATAATAAACTTAAGCTCATGTCAGAATTAATAACTTTAGCTCGTCCTTATGCAAGAGCAACATTCGATTTGGCAATTGCTCAAAATAAAATTGAGCACTGGCAAACCATGCTAGCAATATGTGCAGAAGTTTCATCTAATGAGCAACTCAAATCAAAGATTTCAGATGCATTAGGACCAAAGATTTTATCCCAGTTATTTATCGATATCTGTGGTAACAAATTGGATATATGGTGTAAAAATTTAATTAAAGTTATGGCACATCATTATAGATTAAAGTTATTTCCAGAAGTATTCAAACAATTTATTAAACTTAGAACCCTTTATCATGACATGACATATAATCTTGAAATTACGTCCGCCAATCCATTAACTAAAAAACAGTACTCACAAATAAAAATTGCCATAGAGAAATCTTTATCAAGTAAGGTGAATTTGAATTGTAAAATTGATCCAAACATATTAGCTGGTATTATTCTACGCATAGATGATATCGTAATTGATGGTAGTATACGTAATCGCCTTAAGAATCTAGCTATACTGTTACAATCTTAAAGATACCGTAAGATATTGGAGTGAGATATGCAATTAACTTCTACAGAAATAAGCGAAATAATAAAACAGCGAATTGCGAAATTTAATATTCTTAGTCAAACTTATAATGAAGGGACAATTTTTTCAGTAAGTGATGGTATTCTTAGAATTTATGGATTGAGTAACATCATGCAGGGAGAAATGATCTATTTATCTGAAGTCAATCGGTATGCTCTTGCTCTAAATTTAGAAAGAGATTGTGTAGGTGCGGTTGTAATGGGTTGCTATAGTGATCTTGTGGAAGGAATGAAAGTTCAATGCACCGGTAGAATTCTTGAAGTACCTGTGGGTCGGGGATTATTAGGTAGAATAGTAAATTCTTTAGGTGAACCAGTAGATGGTAAAGGTTCCCTAAATTATGAATTGTTTTCAGCAGTAGAAGCGATGGCTCCAGGAGTTATTGATCGGCAATCTATTAACCAACCGATTCAAACTGGTTATAAAGCCGTTGATAGTATGATTCCAATTGGACGTGGACAAAGAGAACTAATTATTGGTGACCGTCAAACTGGTAAAACAGCACTAGCAATTGATACAATTATTAATCAACGTAAATCTGATGTAAAATGTATATATGTTGCAATTGGTCAAAAAGCTTCAACTGTAGCTAATGTAGTACGCCATTTAGAAGAACATGGTGCTATGGATCATACTATTATTGTAGTAGCATTTGCTTCAGATTCGGCAGTTTTACAGTATCTAGCACCTTATACCGGTTGTACTATTGGGGAATATTTTCGTGATCGTGGAGAAGATGCTTTAATAGTTTATGATGATCTATCTAAACACGCAGTTGCTTATCGACAAATGTCTTTATTACTTCGAAGACCTCCGGGACGTGAAGCTTTTCCAGGAGATATATTTTATCTTCATTCAAGATTGCTAGAACGTGCCTCACGTGTAAATGCAGATTATGTTAAAGCTTTTACTAAAGGACAAGTCAAAGATAGAACCGGATCATTGACAGCACTACCCATAATTGAAACTCAAGCTGGAGATATATCAGCATTTATTCCGACCAATGTAATTTCAATTACTGATGGTCAAATTTTCTTAGAATCTAATTTATTTAATGTAGGGATTCGTCCTGCTGTGAATCCAGGAATTTCAGTTTCTCGTGTAGGTAGTGCAGCACAATCTAAAATTATCAAAAAATTATCTAGTAGTATCCGCACAGCATTAGCTCAATATCGCGAGCTCGAATCATTTTCACAATTTTCATCTGATTTAGATGATACTACACGTAAACAATTAAATTATGGTAAAAAACTCACTGAATTATTGAAACAAAAACAATATACTCCAATGAGTATTGCACAGCAGGCTTTAGTTTTATTTGCCGCAGAATATGGTTACATAGAAGATGTTGAATTAGATCAACTTAAAATTTTTGAAGAGAGATTAATTGCTTATGTGGAACGCGAATATCTGAATTTAATACAGGAAATTAATCAAACTGGAAATTTTAACAATGAAATTATTACTACTTTGAAAAATAGTATTGAAAAATTTAAAATGATTCCGGTTTGGTAGTTCTTATTATAATTAACAAGATATGTAAAATCTCTAAATTATTTTAAGGAGACGCAAATGGCGATAACACAAGAGATTAGGAATCAAATCTCAAGTATCCAAAAAATGCAAAAAATTACTAAGGCAATGGAACTAGTAGCCGCATCAAAAATGCGCAAAACACAGAACCGCATGATTGCTAGTTATCCATATGCTAATCAGATGCGGAAAATTATTAGTAATATGGCTAGTGGTAATCTAGAGTATAAGCATACGTATTTTGAAGTACGTGATGTTAGAGCGATTGGTTACCTAGTTATTACTACAGATCGAGGACTTTGTGGAGGGATTAATAATAATCTTTTTAAGAAATTACTAATAGATATTCAAAGTTGGTCTAGTAAAAAGGTTCGATGTGACTTAGCAATTATTGGTTCTAAGGGTTTGTCATTTTTAACTTATTTTGGTAATCGTATTGTAGCACAAACTACTGGTCTGAAAGATACTCCGTCTATTTTAGAAATTATTGGTCCATTAAAAGTTCTATTACACTATTACCAAAATCGACAATTAGATAGAATCTATGTTATTTATAATAAATTTATAAATATTATTTCCCAAATTCCTCAAATAATTTTACTGTTACCATTAAGTCTTAAAAAAGAAAGAGTAGAAAAAACATGGGATTATTTATACGAACCAGATTCAAATTTTTTGTTAGATACTTTACTACAACGCTATATAGAATCTCAAGTTTATCAACTTGTTATAGAAAACTTAGCTAGTGAACAAGCATCGCGAATAGTAGCCATGAAAACCGCAACTGATAATGGTGGTAGTATTATTAATAAATTACAAATAAAATATAATAAAAAACGTCAGGCCAGCATTACTCAGGAAATTACTGAGATTGTCTCAGGAGCAGCTGCAGTATAAAACTAAAAATTCTTCTGTATAAGGACTAAGAATGGTTACTGGAAAAATTATCCAAGTAATTGGTGCAGTAGTTGATGTCGAATTTTCTCAAGATGCAGTGCCTAAAATATATAGTGCACTTGAGGTTAAACAAGATGATATTTTCATAGTACTTGAAGTTCAACAACAGTTAGGAGCTGGAGTAGTAAGAACCATTGCTATGGGATCATCTAATGGGCTTAGACGTGGATTAGAAGTAATTGACCTTAAACATCCTATTAAGGTACCCGTAGGTAAAGCTACTCTTGGAAGAATTATGAATGTACTGGGAAAATCAATCGATATGAAAGGCAAGATTGATGCTGAAGAACAATGGATAATTCATCGGCAAGCACCATCTTATGAAGAACTTTCTAGTTCTCGTGAGTTATTAGAAACTGGAATCAAAGTTATTGATCTTATTTGTCCCTTTGCTAAAGGTGGAAAAGTAGGGTTATTTGGAGGTGCCGGAGTAGGAAAAACTGTCAATATGATGGAATTAATTCGTAATATTGCTATTGAGCATTCCGGGTATTCAGTATTTGCTGGAGTAGGTGAAAGAACTCGTGAAGGTAACGATTTTTATGAAGAAATGAAAGCTTCTAATGTTTTAGATAAAGTAGCATTAGTTTATGGACAAATGAATGAACCTCCAGGTAATAGATTACGTGTAGCATTTACTGGATTAACATTAGCTGAAAAATTTCGCGATGAAGGTAGTGATGTTTTACTATTTATAGATAATATTTACCGATATACCTTAGCTGGTACAGAAGTATCTGCTTTACTTGGTCGTATACCTTCGGCAGTAGGTTATCAACCGACACTAGCTGAAGAAATGGGAATTTTACAGGAACGGATTACTTCTACCAAAAAGGGCTCTATTACTTCTGTTCAGGCGGTATACGTACCTGCTGATGATTTAACAGATCCATCACCCGCGACTACTTTTTCTCATCTTGATGCAACAGTAGTACTGAACAGACAAATTGCTGCACTAGGAATTTATCCATCTGTAGATCCACTTGCTTCTACTAGTAGGCAATTAGATCCATTAATAATCGGTGAGGAACATTATGATACCGCTCGTAAGGTACAAGCATTGCTCCAACGTTACCAGGAATTAAAAGATATTATTGCAATTCTTGGTATGGATGAACTTTCAGAAGAAGATAAGTTAATCGTAGCTAGAGCACGTAAAATTCAGCGATTTTTATCACAACCATTTTTTGTAGCAGAAGTTTTTACCGGTTATCCAGGTAAATATGTAACGTTAAAAGATACTATCAGTGGATTTAAAGGAATTTTATCAGGAGATTATGATCATTTACCAGAACAATCTTTCTATATGATTGGAAAAATTGAAGAAGCAATAATACGTTCTAAAAAAATTTCCTAAAAGCTATAATAGGAGTAATATGAGTGTTTATTGTAATTTAGAAGTAGTAAGTGTAGAAGGTTCATTTTTTTCGGGAAACATTGCAAAGATCCGAATTACTGGAATTGAAGGTGAATTAGGAATTTATCCTGGTCATGTTCCATTATTAACATTTATTAAACCAGGTATGATTCATATTGTTAAGATTAATGATTGTGAAGAGATTATTTATCTTTCCGGAGGAGTATTAGAAGTACAGCCTCTTGCGATAATTGTCTTAGCAGACACTGCGATTCGTGGTAAAGATTTAGATGAAGATCTAATTTTAAAAGCAAAAAATAAAGCAGAAACTGATCTACGCAATACCAAGAGTAAGACGGAATATTTTAATCTCACCTCAAAAATAACTATGGAACTTGCGAAATTACGTGTCATTAAGTTACTTAGTCAAATTAAGTAACATCATAAAAATTAATTTTTATGATTATTTAATAATATATTATATATAATTTATAAAGGATCATATGCAACTTTCTCCAAGAGAAATAGAAAAACTTCTTGTATATGTGTTAGCTAAGGTAGCAATTGAGAGAAAATCTAGAGGAATCAAACTCAATCATCCTGAATCAGTTGCAGTTCTTACTTCCGCAGCATTAGAAGGTGCTAGAGAAGGTAAAACATTAGATGAAGTAATAAATAATACACGTAAGGTACTTACTAAAAATGATGTGATGGATGGAGTAATAGACCTTATTGATGATATTCAAGTTGAAGCAATTTTTACTGATGGTAGTCGTTTAATTACTATTCATCATCCTATTCAGTGAATATTAAAGTTAATTTTATGGAATGTAATAAAGAAAAATCTTTAAAATTTAAAGTTCCTATTGGTGGTTATGTTCTCTCTAAAAAATTAATTTATTTTAATGAAAATAAATTATCTGTTAGATTAACAGTAATAAATTCTGGAGATAGGTCGATTCAGGTGGGATCCCATTATCATTTTTTTGAAGTGAATAAAATGTTAAAATTTGATAGAACAATTGCCTATGGTCAAAGACTTAACATTATTGCAGGTACAGCTATCCGTTTTGAACCTGGAGAAGAAATTGAAGTCTCTTTAATCCCTATTGAAGGAAAAAAACTGATTTATGGTTTTAATAATTTAGTAGATGGATGGGTAGGAAAATTTTAAATATGTGGATCTTTAAATATGCCTTTTATTTCTAGAAATGAGTATAGTAAGATTTTCGGTCCAACTATTGGAGATCAAATTCGTTTAGGAAATACTAATTTATTTATTGAGATTGAAGAAGATCTCTGTGGTTATGGAGATGAATCCATCTACGGTGGTGGTAAGACTTTACGTGATGGAATGGGAGCAAATAACCATTTAAATAGTGACAACGTATTAGATCTAGTAATTACTAATGTTATTATAGTAGATGCTAAACAAGGTATAATTAAAGCTGATCTTGGAATAAAGAATGGCTTAATTCATGGAATAGGTAAAAGTGGTAATCCAGATACAATGAACGGCATTACATCAGGTATGATAGTAGGCGTTAGTACTGATGTGATTTCGGGTGAACATTTTATATTAACTGCCGCAGGAATTGATACACATATTCATTTAATTTCACCACAACAAGTAGAGCATGCTTTATCAAACGGTATTACCACCTTTTTTGGTGGTGGGATCGGTCCTACTGATGGTTCTAATGGTACTACAGTAACTGCTGGTCCTTGGCACATTAGTAATATGTTACGGGCTTTTGAAAATTTACCAGTTAATATAGGAATCTTAGGTAAAGGTCATGCATCAAAATCGGCACCTTTAATAGAGCAAATTCAAGCAGGAGCAGTAGGATTAAAAGTACATGAAGACTGGGGTGCTACTGCGTCAGCATTACGTCAGGCATTAAAAATAGCTGATGAGATGGATATACAAGTAGCAGTACATACTGATAGTTTAAATGAAGGAGGTTATGTTGAAGATACCATTAATTCATTTGAAGGACGTACTATCCATACTTTTCATACAGAAGGAGCAGGTGGAGGACATTCACCAGATATTATAAAAGTAGCTAGTCAATTCAATGTATTACCCAGTTCTACTAATCCTACTTTACCTTATGGCATTAATAGTCAAGCAGAATTATTTGATATGATTATGATCTGTCATAATCTTAACCCAAATGTTCCTGCAGATGTAGCATTTTCTGAAAGTCGTATTCGTCCAGAAACTATTGCTGCAGAAAATGTACTACATGATATGGGTGTAATATCAATGTTTTCAAGTGATTCTCAGGCTATGGGGCGCGTTGGAGAAAATTGGTTAAGAGTTATGCAAACTGCTCATGCTATGAAAGAATCTCGGGGTAAACTTCCAGAAGATGCTTCAAATCATGATAACTTTCGGGTTTTGCGTTATGTAGCTAAAATTACTATTAATCCAGCCATTACACAGGGTATAAGTCATATATTAGGTTCAATTGAAGTTGGAAAAATAGCTGATTTAGTATTATGGGATCCACGTTTCTTTGGTGCCAAACCTAAACTTATTATTAAAGGCGGGGTAATAAATTGGGCAACTACAGGAGATCCTAATGCTTCATTATCCACACCACAACCAAATTTTTATAGACCTATGTTTGGAACTTCTAGTAAACTTTTAAAAGAAACATGTATTACTTTTACTTCTAAAGCAGCTATAGATAATAATATTAAAATTAAATTAGGATTAGAACGTCAAATAATGGCGGTAAGAAATTGTAGAACAATTTCTAAAAAAGACATGGTTAGAAATTCAGAAACACCAAATATTGAAGTAGATCCTGAAACTTTCTCTGTAAAAGTTGACGGTGAATATGCTACTACTAATCCTATAAGAACAGCTGCACTTAATCAATTATATTTTTTCAGTTAAAATGCATGTTAGACGTTTAATGAGATTAATACAATTTGCGGATTCTTTTTTACCAGTAGGATCTTTTTCTTTCTCTAATGGTATAGAAACTGCTATACAATATGGTGTAGTTAATGATATTAAAACTTTAAAAGATTTTACTTATACAACATTATTACAGAATGCACGTTGTGATTGTCGAGCCATAAGAGCTTCTTGTATCGCTATAAAAAAAAAGAACTATAAGGATCTCATTAATTACGATTCAGCAGTGTTTAATCGCAAAATTAATGAAGAAAACCGAACCATGATAGTTCGTATGGGTAAAAAATTTATTGAAATGGCAGTACAAATCATAGAAGAACCATTATTTATCTGGTGGTTAGATTTAATTAAAACCGGCAAAACCGTAGGAACGTATCCTATAACACAATCCATAATAATGAGTAGATTAGAGATAAATAGTCGTGAAATCATAGTAATGTATCAGTATGGTATAGCAATAATGATGCTTAGTGCCGCATTACGTTTAATGCGCATTACACATATTACTATTCAAAAAATTTTATATGAGATGAGCAATCATATAGATAAATTTTGCCATGAAGCCGAACAAGGAAATATTGAAAATATGAATAATTATGCTCCAATAACAGATATATTAGCTTCTCTTCATGTAAAAGCTTTTACTCGTTTATTTAGTAATTAATTAAGGTAATTTTAATGAAAAATATTCGCATTGGTATAGGAGGTCCTGTTGGATCTGGTAAAACGGCAATTATTGAAGTCATTACTCCATTATTAATCAAACAAAATATTAGACCTTTAATTATTACTAATGATCTCGTTACAATTGAAGATGCTAAACAAATACAATCTACCTTAAAAGGTCTTGTAGATAAAAATAAAATTCGTGGAGTAGAAACTGGAACTTGTCCTCATACTGCAGTTCGCGAAGATCCTAGTATGAATCTTGCGGTAATTGAAGAAATGGAAGAAGAATTTCCTGATTGTAATTTAGTTTTAATTGAAAGTGGTGGAGATAATTTGACCCTAACTTTTAGTCCAGCATTAGTCAATTTTTACATTTGTGTAATTGATGTTGCTGCTGGTGAAAAAATTCCAAGAAAAAATGGTCCGAGTTTAATACATGCAGATATTTTAGTAATTAATAAGATTGATTTAGCACCATATGTTAATGCTAGATTAAATCTTATGGAGAATGACATAAAAAAAATCCGAAGTAAAAAACCTTATATATTTACGAATTGTAAAACCGGTGAAGGCATAGAAAAATTAGTTAAGATAATTATAAGTAATTTTATTAATTCTAAACCAGATTATTAAAAATTTAAAATCTATGGATAGTAAATCTGTTGATCAACTTGGTATGCACGCATTAGAATTTGCTAATTATCATGACCCAACTCCTTATATGATTAAGGATCATATTAATAATTATGGATATTTAAAATTAAAATTTGCTAATGATCATAAAAAAAGTATTTTATCTGAAGTAGAAAGAAATGTACCATTAATGGTACAACGTCCCTTCTATTGGGATGAATCTTTACCTAAGATGCCATATGTGTTAATCATCTCTACTTCTGGATGTATATCTCAAGGTGATAGATTAAATTTAGTTATTGAATCTTCTCCAGAAACATATGCTCATATTAGCACTCCAGCTGCAACTAAGATTCATGCTATGAGTAATAATTATGCAGCTTTATTACAAACCTTCGATATTGGAAAAAATAGTTATATAGAATTTATGCCTAATCAAACAATTCCATATAATAATTCAAGATTTATTTCTAATACTAATATTACTATTCACCCTACTGCAACACTATTATATTCTGAAATATTAATGTCAGGACGTAAATATCATTTGAATGATGGTGGTTTTAAATTTGATATTTATTCCACTAGTACCATTGTAAAAAATTTATCTAAGAAAATATTATTCGCTGAAAATTCAATTTTACAACCTAAAAAATATCCATTAAATGGGATAGGAACTATGAGTTGTTTTGAGGTGTTTGGGAATGTCATCTTGTTAACTCCTAAAATTTATCATCAAGGAATTTTAGCTTCTTTAAGTAATTATGAAAAATTAGATAATATTTTAGCTTGCGGTGTAAGCAGATTACCTAATAATTGTGGATTAATAATAAAAATTTTAGGTAGAAAATCTTATCAAGTAAAAAATCAAATAGAAATTTTTTGGAAGATCGTTCGTCAAGAAATTTTGGGTATTAACTCAACACGAATTTTTGCTTGGAATTAAATTATTTATTAATTGTGTTATAATATTATTATCTCTTTGTTTAGTAAACAAATTCACTTTTCGGGGAGGCAGGATGAAGATTATTTCAGCACCAAGAGAACCTTTCGTATATGCTAAGTTTGCACACAATGCAGTAATGGAAGTTAGAATGAAACTTGGAATGTCTCGGATTACATTAAATTATTTACCAATAGCTAATTATTTAGCACCTGCTCTTATTATTGATTTTTATAATTCTAAAAATAAATTATATACGGTAAGATATAATTTACCTACAGATACTATAGATCGTACTGAACGTAGAGTTTCCTTACTATTATATTTGATTAGAAAAAAATTAAATCATCCGGAAAAACCTGTAGCTGCATAAATTCTCCAAATTAATCAAGTAAAATTTGTAGATAAATATTTAATGCAATTGAAGGATTTGATTCAATTGCATTAAAATTTAATACTTCAATATTTAATTATTGAATTTTCGATAAGTTCATGACAAAATTTTGTAATGACACGTAAAATTACCACTAGGATCAAAGATACTGTTTTAATCTAGTTAAATTATTATCACATTCAGGAATAATAAAAATTTTAAAATAACTTCAGCTATTAAAGTTAAAATCCATGTAAAATTATTAAGTTTTTATTTAATTAATAAATTTCTCTTTTATAACATGAATCTCTTGAAATCCATTATAATCTTCATCCAGCATTGAAGTTATTTATTAATATAATAGATCAGCTTATTATAACCTTCGATACTTTCATTAGCTTATCATGATCATGCATCTTATCAGAAGATTCTAATCTTTTGGGTACAGATTAGATAAGATATTAATCTCAAACTTTTCCTAACTATGAGGCTTTTAAATAATTAATGAGATCTTTAATTGTTATAATCGGCATAGCGTAATGATTTGAAAATGTCACAATTTCATTAGAGCGTGCTAAAGTTCCATCATCATTAGTGATTTCACATAATATCCCGGCCGGTTTAAACCCGGACATTTTTACCAGTTCAATAGTTGCTTCAGTATGGCCATTACGTTCCATAACACCACCATCCCGAGCTACCAGTGGGAAAACATGTCCAGGACGATGTAAATCTTCAGGTTTAGTATAATCTGCAATTGCTGTCCTAATAGTAGTAATGCGATCCTGTGCAGAAACACCAGTAGTTACTCCTCTAGCGGCCTCAATAGAAACAGTAAAACTCGTACCATAAGTACTAGTATTATTTTTAACCATCATTGGTAATGCTAATTGTTGCCGGCGCTTTTCAGTAATACATAAGCAAACAATCCCACTTCCATGACGAATAGCAAGTGCCATTTGCTTAACAGTCATCGTCTCAGCCACAAAAATCATATCACCTTCATTTTCACGATTTTCATCATCTAAAACTATCACACCAGAACCGGAACGTAATGCAGCGATAACTCGTTCTACTCTAATTTTTGTGGATTCAAAATCATAAATAAGCTTTTGATTCATAAGATATAATAAGCCTTATTATTAATAATACTAATAATTACCCAAATCATATTTTTAATATTTTAACAATGATTAATATAATTTAGTATCATAAAATCTTTTATAAATTGTATCAAGAGACAGCCTTAAAGGCACTAATTACCAATTATCATTAATTTTACCTGTATGCAATAAAATAGTCCATATGATTCGTAAAATTAGAAATTTATTACAAATCTGCAATAAAATAATCTTTATTTAATTTTACATAAATGTTTTTAATAAAATATAATTTTAGTAAGAGATTAAAGGGAGATTCATGATGAAAACTTATTTAGTAGGAGGGGCTATACGTGATAGTTTACTAAAGATCCCAGTTAAAGATAAAGATTGGTTAATCGTAGGTGCTACTCCTGAACAAATGCTACAAAAGGGATTTAAACCAGTAGGAAAAGATTTTCCGGTTTTTTTACATCCGGTGAGTGGTGAACAATATGCATTAGCACGCATTGAACGTAAATCAGGTAGTGGTTATACTGGTTTTATCTGTCATACAGCGGGTATCACTTTGGAACAAGATTTAAGCCGACGTGATTTAACTATAAATGCTATGGCATATGATGAAAATGGAAAAATTTACGATCCATTTAAAGGGTATGAAGATCTTCATAAACGTCAGCTTCGTCATGTTTCTAGTCATTTTAATGAAGATCCATTGCGTGTATTACGTGTCGCACGTTTCGCAGCATGTTATGCTCATCTTAATTTTAGGATTGTACCAGAAACTCTAGCTTTAATGCGTTCTATGTCAGACAATGGTGAATTAAAACAACTTTCTGCAGAAAGAATATGGAAAGAAACTGAATTAGCTTTACAATCTCGCAACCCGCAACGTTATTTCCAGATCCTAAGAGAATGTAATGCTTTAGCAGTAATTTTTCCTGAATTAAATAATTTATATGGAATACGGAATAATCAAACATGGCCAGCAGAAATGGATCTGGCGATTCACACCTTAATGTCATTATCTATCGCGGCACAACTTAGTAACCAACTTGAAGTTCGTTTTGCAACCTTATGTCACGATTTTGGCCAAGATTTAATCCATAATGAAAAATTTACTAACAGTCCTAGATATACAATTAAATTAATAGATAACTTATGTCAAAGATTACGGATTCCCAAAAATCTTCGAGATTTAGCTGTTTTAGCCGCTAAATTTCATAATCTGGTTCAGAATATTGATAAATTAGAAACCAATACGGTAGTAAACTTATTTAATAAAATTGATGCTTGGCGTAAAATTTATCGTATTGAACAAATAGCAATTATTAGTGAGGCTGATGCTCGTGGTTGTATAGGACTGGAAAAAATATCTTATCATCAAACCAATCAACTCCGTACGATATTTAATATCGCATGTGAAGTTTCAGTTAGAGATATAATCAACATGGGATTTCGTGGTGCCGAAATTAATAAAGAATTATATTATCGCAGATGCCAAGCTATTAAAAATTGGCAATTTTATAAAAAAATCTAGATAGTCAGTATTATTTAATTGATCGTTTACGCTCGATTATTACACCAACTTGGCAAGCTTGGGCTACAGCACAAGGTTTACTAATTTTAATACGCACCCATGGAGAAGCAAAACGTGTTAATAATAAGGTAGCAATCTCTTCGGCAACTCGTTCAACTAATGAAAATTTACTATTAGTAACATGATCAATTACTATTGATGAAATTTCTTGATAATTTAAACAGTCTTTAACATCATCACTATATCCTGGTTTATTATGATTCCATCCCATTTCAATATCTAATATTAATTTTTGTGGAACTTTTTGTTCCCATTGGTAAACACCAATAGTAGTGATAATACAAAGTTGTTCAATAAATATAATATCCATAAATTAAAGCCTCTATTAATAATTATTTATTAACTGGTGAAAGATCAGCAAGAGACCACCGGGGGTATACATTAATGCTCAGTTTGGTAATTTGATTAATTATAGTACTCATCCTCATTATTCCTGTATATGCAATCATTGCCCCATTATCTGTACAAAATTCTGGGCGCGCATAAAATACATGTCCTCCAAATTTACTCATCATTTTTTTTAATCTATAACGTAAAGTAAAATTAGCACTAACACCACCAACTACTACAAGACGATTAAGTTTGGTATGTTCTAAAGCTAATTTACATTTTACTATTAGTGTATCAATTACGGCTTCCTCAAATGCATGTGCAATATCTGCTTTAGTTTGTTGATCATTATGATAAGGTTCACGAATAATTTTAGCTGCATAAGTTTTTAATCCAGAAAAACTAAAATCTAGACCAGGTTTTTCAATCATTGGTCGAGGAAAATTAAAGCGTCCTCTTGATCCAAGTTGGGCTAAAGTAGAAAGCTTTGAACCACCAGGATAATCCAAACCTAATAATTGAGCAGTTTTATCGAAAGCTTCACCTACTGCATCATCAAGAGTTTCACCTAATAAATGATATTTTCCTATGTCAATAACCTTAACCAATTGTGTATGACTTCCAGAAATCAGCAAACCAATAAAAGGAAAGGTTGGTGGTGGATTTTCTAATAATGGAGTTAAAAGATGTGCTTCTAAATGGTTAATCTCTAATGCTGGAATTTTCCAAGAAAATGCCAAAGCTTTACCAAAACTAGCACCTACAAGTAATGCACTTACTAATCCTGGACCTGCTGTATAAGCTATACCATTAATATCTTTTGCATTCAATTTGGCTTCTTTTAGAGCAGCATTAATTAATGGTATAATTTTCATTATATGATCACGAGCGGCCAGCTCAGGAACTACACCACCGTAATCTGCATGCAAATTAACCTGACTATAAAGCTGATTAGATAATAATCCGTTATTATCATCATAAATAGCAACACCAGTTTCATCACAGGATGTTTCAATTCCTAGTACACGCATATTCTATTTCTCTTCTCCTTACAATTTAATAAGTAGTTAATTCAAATCTCACTCTACTATACTAGATATACTTTACAATATGGTTTGTACTAAAGTAATATAGATTTATAATCAATATTATAAGTAAAAGGTTAAAATAGATGCCAGTAATTAAAGTACGTGATAATGAGCCCTTTGACGTTGCACTTCGGCGTTTTAAACGTTCATGCGAGAAAGCCGGTATATTAGCTGAAGTTCGCCGGCGGGAATTTTATGAAAAACCTACTACCGAACGTAAGCGTGCTAAAGCTTCTGCAGTAAAGCGTCATTCTAAGAAATTAGCACGGGAAAATGCTCGTCGGATGCGTCTCTATTAGAGAAGTTAATTAATTTAAAGTTGATAATCTTTGAGATAATTTATTTTATCAATGAATAAATCTTATGGCAGAACAACTAATTTCAAGAGCATTTATTCATAAATTGCTAGCTTATATAGATGTTGTAGAACTTATTAATTCACGCATTACCCTAAAAAAATCCGGAGTTAATTATAAAGCATGTTGTCCTTTTCATCAAGAAAACACTCCATCTTTTACAGTTAATAGAGACAAGCAATTTTATTATTGTTTTGGTTGTGGTCGACATGGAAATGCTATTGATTTTATAATGAATTTTGATCGATTACAGTTTATCGAAACTATTGAAGAATTAGCTACTATCTCTGGATTAAAAATTCCATATGTAAATAGTAATCGATCAAAATTCAATTTTCATTATCGTAACAAATTATATTGTTTGATGAAAGAAATCACTCTTATTTATCAAAAATATCTTTTACATGACAATGCCATCTTCGCTCGTCAATATTTAGCTAAACGAGGATTAACTACTGCAATTATAGAATATTTTTCTCTAGGTTTTGCTCCATCCGGAACTAATCTGATTCAAAATCATTTGAAGTTACATAATGAATATCGTCAACTATTATATGATACTGGTATGTTGGTGATTACTAATCATCAATATAGTTATGAACGTTTTCGTTATCGCATTATGTTTCCCATTAGGGATAAACGTGGGCGAGTTATAGGATTTGGAGGACGTGTACTTGGTAATATGGAACCCAAATATTTAAATTCACCTAATACTATTCTTTTTCATAAGGGACGCCAACTTTATGGTTTGTATGAAGTATATCAGAAACATTCACGACCCATACGTCTTCTAGTAGTAGAAGGTTATATGGATGTAGTCACTTTGACACAAGCTGGCATTGATTATGTGGTAGCTTCACTAGGTACGTCAATTACTAGTGACCATATTCACCTTTTATTTCGCAATACCGATCATGTAATTTATTGTTATGACGGTGATAATGCTGGAAGAGCAGCTGCTTGGCGTGCTCTTAAACTTTCCTTACCATACATGTTTGACGGGCGTCAATTAAGTTTTATGTTTCTTCCCCAGGGAGAAGATCCTGATACGTTAATTCGTAAAGAAGGCAAAGTAGCCTTTGAAAAAAGAATTAATCAAGTACAGCCTCTCTCGATTTTTATGTTTGAAAAATTAATTAAACAAGTTGATCTCTCGCATCCTGATGGTAGAGCTCGTTTAACTGCATTAGCATTACCACTTATTAAATTAATTCCTGGTGAAACATTGCGGATTTATTTACGTCAAGCCTTGGGTAAAAAAGTAGGAATTTTAGAAGATAATTACCTTGAAAAATTATTGCCAATACTGTCAAAAAATAGTAATTATAGATTGCCATTACTATTAAAACATACAACGATGCGTATCCTTATGAGTTTATTAGTACAAAATCCTCGTTTAGCAGTATTAGTACCTGAATTACAACCTTTAACTACGATTAAATTAGCAGGATTACCAATGTTTATCAACTTATTAAAGACCTGTATAGCTTATCCTCATATTACTACTGGACAAATATTAGAACTATATAGAAATTCTCCTTTAATCAATCATATCGAAAAATTCGCCAGTTGGAATCACATGATTATAAAGAAAGAAGTTGAAAATACCTTCAAAGATGCACTCACGAGTATATATAACTTAGCTTTAGAACAACGTCAAGAAATGCTAATTGCAATAGATCGTACGACCGGATTAAGCTTCAAACAACGTCAAGAGCTCTGGTACTTAAACCAAGTTTTGGCAAAAAAATCATGAATTTATAGTTATAAACTATTGGGTATATTATGTAATGGTGATAACATTAATTTATGAATATCCATTTGTAATTATGCATATGGAGGAAATTTACAGATATCTGTATTAATTTAAAATTATACGTATGGAGCTGTAAAATTACAGCAAAACACACAGTATCATATTATTATTGTAGGTATTAAGTCTACAATAAATTAACAAATTTATTAAGTATGGATATAGTATTATGGAGCATAATCCACAATCACAACTGAAAATTCTTGTTAATCGTGGTAAAGAACAAGGATATTTAACCTATGCGGAAATACATGATCATCTGCCAGATGATATTGTAGATTCAGATCAGATTGAAGATATTATTCAGATGATAAATAATATGGGAATTCAGGTTATGGAAGAAGCACCAGATGCCGATGATCTGATGCTAAATCTAAATGAAAATAATACTGATGAAGATGCAGTAGAAGCTGCTGCTCAGGTATTATCTAATGTTGAAAATGAAATTGGCAGAACTACTGATCCCGTGCGCATGTATATGCGTGAAATGGGAACTGTAGAATTATTAACTCGTGAAGGAGAAATTGATATTGCTAAACGTATTGAGGAAGGTATCAATCAAGTACAATGTTCAGTTGCTGAGTATCCCGAAGCAATTACTTATCTTCTAGATCAATATGATAAAGTAGAAACCGATGAATCACGATTAGCAGATATTATTACCGGTTTTGTTGATCCCAATCTTAATGAAGAAATAACATTAACTACACAACAGCCAATTTACTCTGAAATTTCTTCTAATGATGAACATGAAGTGATCGAAGATGATACAGATGATCATAATATTGATCCAGTATTAGCTCGTGAAAAATTTACTGCTTTACGTATACAATATGAATCTACACGTGCCGTAATTAAAAGTCAAGGACGTAGTCATAAAGATACAGCTATAGAGATTAAAAAACTTTCTGAAATATTTAAACAATTCCGCTTAGTACCTAAACAGTTTGATTATCTGGTTAATAACATGCGTTCAATGATGGAACTGGTGCGCACTCAGGAACGCATCATTACTAAATTATGTGTGGAACAGTGTAAAATGCCAAAAAAAAAGTTTTTTTTACTTTTTAACGGTAATGAAACTAATGAATTATGGATTAACAATGCACTCCTCATGAATCAACCCTGGAGTAAAAATTTAAATAAAGTATCTGGTAAGATCCGTAAAAAATTGCAAAAATTAGCAAATCTTGAAGAAGAAACCGGATTAACTATTGAAAAAATTAAAGATATTAATCGTCGCATGTCTATAGGTGAAGCTAAAGCGCGTCGTGCTAAAAAAGATATGGTAGAAGCTAATTTGCGTTTAGTGATTTCTATAGCAAAAAAATATACCAACCGTGGATTACAATTTCTAGATCTTATACAAGAAGGTAATATTGGACTGATGAAAGCAGTAGATAAATTTGAATATCGTCGCGGATATAAATTTTCAACCTATGCTACATGGTGGATTCGTCAAGCTATTACCCGTTCTATTGCAGATCAGGCACGTACTATTCGTATTCCAGTACATATGATCGAAACAATTAATAAAATTAATCGTATTTCTCGTAAGATGTTACAAGAAATTGGGCGAGAACCCACACCCGAAGAATTAGCACAACGAATGTTAATTCCAGAATATAAAATCCGTAAAATATTAAAAATCTCTAAAGAACCCATATCAATGGAAACTCCAATTGGAGATGAGGAAGATTCACATTTAGGAGATTTTATTGAAGATACAATGTTGGAAATGCCTTTAGATTCTGCTACTTCAGAAAGTCTAAAAATTGCTACTAATCAAGTACTGTCAGGGTTAACTGCACGTGAAGCTAAAGTTTTACGGATGCGTTTTGGTATAGACATGAATACAGATCATACATTAGAAGAAGTTGGTAAACAGTTTGATGTAACACGTGAACGCATTCGTCAAATTGAAGCCAAGGCATTAAGAAAACTACGTCACCCTAGTAGATCCGAAGTACTACGCAGTTTTTTAGATGATTAAATTGATCATCCTTATTATATTTATCAGGCCCTTTAGCTCAGGGGTAAGAGCAGGCGACTCATAATCGCTTGGTCGCAGGTTCAAATCCTGCAAGGGCCACCAAAAGATAATGTAATTAAATAAGTTAATAAATAAAGTTTAATGACTGGTGCCGAAGGCCGGATTTGAACCGGCATGCCTTACGGCGGTTGATTTTGAATCAACTGCGTTTACCAATTTCGCCACTTCGGCAAATTTAGTAATTATATCTAAAGATAATCACTATGCCAATCAAAATAAAATTATTAGGCTATTCTTAGGAATGATTTTACCGAAAATTACCAGGTTAATGAATTAATAAATATGTATCATATTTAGTTTAATCTTCAGGAGAATGCATGGAGTTTATTGTAAAAAGTGGTAACCTTGAAACACAGCGTAGTGCTTGTCTTATTGTAGGTATCTTTGAAACCAGTAAATTATCGAGTATAGCTGAAAAAATTGATAAAATTAGCAATGGATATATTAGTGCACTTCTTCAACGCGGAGAGTTACAAGGAAAAATTGGTCAAACTTTAACATTGTATCATGTTCCAAATATCCTTTCGGAACGTGTTTTACTAATTGGTTGTGGTAAAGAACATCAATTAGATGAACGACAATTTGATAACATTATTTATCAAACTATTATTGCTATTAAGCATACAGCTTCCACGGAAGCTGTATGCTTACTTTCTGAATTACAGGTGAAAAAACGTAATATATATTGGAAAATTCGTCAAACTGTTGAAATGATCTCTAAAGCATTATATTGCTTTAATCAATTAAAAAGTAATCCTAAGCTGGAAAAGTGCTATCTTCATAAAATCATCTTTTATGTAACCAGCGAGTACGATATTAATTTAGGTGAGCTTGCTATTCAACATAGTTTAGCTATAGCAGCGGGAATTAAAATTACCAAAGATCTAAGCAATTTACCAGCTAATATCTGTAATGCAGCCTATATGGTTTCACAAGCTGATAAATTAGCGTCTCAATATGAAAATATGAGTACATTGGTTGTTAATGAGCTAAAAATGAAAGAATTAGGCATGAATGCTTATCTTGCAGCAGGTCAAGGATCTTCTAATGAATCTATGATGTCAGTAATTGAATATAAAGCACATCCTCATCCAGATAGTAAACCTATTGTACTAATAGGAAAAGGATTAACCTTTGATTCTGGTGGGATTAATCTCAAACCAACTAATGCCATGGATGAAATGAAATATGATATGTGTGGTGCAGCTTCTGTATATGGTGTCATGAGTGTGATTGCTGATCTTCAATTGCCCTTGAATGTCATTGGAATTATTGCAGGTTGTGAAAATATGCCAGGAGGACGGGCATTACATCCAGGTGATATTTTAACTACTATGTCCGGAAAAACTGTTGAAGTATTAAATACTGACGCTGAAGGGAGGTTAGTTCTATGTGATGTATTAACATATGTGGAAAAATTTAATCCTGATACAGTTATCGATATAGCTACCCTAACCGGTGCCTGTGTTATTGCTTTAGGTCACCATATGAGCGGCTTAGTGTCTAATAATAATTCATTGGCTAAAGAGTTATTAAAGGCTTCAGAACAATCTCGAGATCGCGTCTGGCTATTACCGTTGACAGAAGAATATCAAGAACAACTTACCTCGAATTTTGCTGATATAGCAAATATAGGTAGCTACGATTCTTCTGGTGGTGCTATTACTGCTGCAGTATTTTTAGCACAATTTACTAATAAATATCATTGGGCACATTTAGATATTGCAGGAACTGCTTGGATTACTTCAAATCAAAACAAAGGAGCTACAGGTCGTCCTGTAGCTTTATTATCACAATTTATGTTAAATAGAGCTGGGAAATTAAAAATCATTCGGAGCTAATAGATCATCAAATTCAATATCAGGTAAAGAATTTAATATATTCAAAGCCTTAATTTTAACCTAAATATAGTTATATATAAAATGAAACCACAATATCAACCAAAAGATTTTGAAAAACCGCTTTATGAATACTGGGAAAAACAAGGTTATTTTAAACCTCATGGTGATACTAGTAAAAAAAGTTTTTGTATTATGCTTCCCCCACCTAATATTACTGGCAGTTTGCATATGGGTCATGCTTTCCAGCAAACTCTTATGGATATAATGATTCGTTATCATAGAATGCAAGGTTATAATACCTTATGGCAAGTAGGAACTGATCATGCTGGAATTGCTACACAAATAGTAGTAGAACGTAAATTAGCCTTAGAACTCGGTAAAACTAGACAGAACTTGGGAAGAGAAAAATTCATTGATCAAATTTGGCAATGGAGAAAAGAATCTGGTAAAAGAATTACTAATCAAATGAGACGACTCGGTAATTCTGTAAATTGGGAAGGTGAGCGATTTACAATGGATCAAGGTTTCTCATACGCGGTTAGAGATATTTTTGTAAGTTTATATAGAGAAAATTTGATTTATCGGGGTAAAAGATTAGTAAATTGGGATCCAATGTTAGGTACGGCAATTTCTGATATAGAAGTAGAAAATCGGGACTATAGAGGATATATGTGGCGTATTCGTTATCCATTAACCGATAACATTAAAACCAAAGAAGGAAAAAATTATTTAGTAGTAGCGACTACACGCCCGGAAACCTTAATAGGAGATACGGCAATAGCAATTCATCCTCAAGATGATCGTTATCAAACCTTAGTTGGTAAATTTGTATTATTACCAATTATTAAACGTCGGATTCCTATTATTGCTGATGAAAACATCGATATGCATAAAGGAACTGGTTGTATGAAAATTACTCCGGCTCACGATTTCCATGATTATGAAATAGGTCAACGTCATAAGCTACCCATGATTAATATTTTAAATTTTGATGGAACACTAAGAAATTCGTGTGAAATATTTGATTGTCACGGAAAGACATCAAATATTTATTCTTCAAAATTACCAAAAATTTTTCATCATTTAGAACGCCATAAGGCACGAGAAATAATTTTATCCTGGCTCACAAAATTTAACCTGCTTGAATCCAGACAACAGCATGATTTAGTCATGCCATATGGTGATCGTAGTGGTGTAATAATTGAACCAATGTTAACTGATCAATGGTATCTACGCACTCAACCATTAGTAAACAAAGCGTTAGAGGCAGTTAAAGATGGTGAATTAAAATTCATACCAAAAAAATATGAAAAGATATATTTATCTTGGATGCACAATCTCCAAGACTGGTGTATATCTCGTCAATTATGGTGGGGTCATCGTATCCCAGCTTGGTATGATAAAAATGGTAATATTTATGTTGGTAAAGACGAAAATGAAGTTCGTGATGCTAATCAATTAAATACCAATGTTATTTTGTCTCAAGATAACGATGTATTAGATACATGGTTTTCTTCAGGATTATGGACTTTTTCGGCATTAGGATGGCCAGAAAATACTGATTTATTACGGATATTTCATCCAACGAGTGTACTAGTAAGTGGATTTGACATTATTTTTTTCTGGATAGCACGTATGATCATGCTTACCATGCATTTTATAAAAGATGAAACTGGTAAGTCACAAGTACCTTTTTATAAGGTTTATATCACTGGTCTCATTTTAGACGATGAAGGAAAAAAAATGTCTAAATCTAAAGGTAATATTATAGATCCATTAGACATAATAGATGGCATTTCTTTAGAAGCTTTAATAAAAAAGCGCACGGATAATCTAATTAAACCTAAACTTTTGAATACCATTCGTAAAAAAACAGAAATCCAATTTCCACATGGGATCAAAGCTTATGGTACTGATGCTTTGCGTTTTACTCTAGCTAGCTTATCTTATCCAGCGCGTAATATCCATTGGGATATGAAGCGATTAGAAGGATATCGTAAGTTTTGTAACAAATTGTGGAATGCTAGTAGATTTGTACTAATAAATGCACAGCAAAAAGATGGTGAAAATTCTCAAGATTATAATAAAGTATTATCATTAGCTGATAGATGGATCCGATCTCAATTAAATAATAGCATAAAAAATTACATTGAAGCGATAAATCATTATCGTTTTGATATAGCATCAAATATCATTTATGAATTTGTCTGGCATCAATTTTGTGATTGGTATTTGGAATTTACCAAAGTCGTGATAAATATTGGATCCGAAGATACAAAACGTGGTGCACAATATACCATGATTGAGGTATTAGAAGCGATTTTACGATTATCACATCCTATTATACCATTTATCACTGAACATATCTGGCAGCGGATAAAGTTATTAAAAGGAATTAATGATCCTACTATTATGTTACAAACCATTCCACAATATGATATCTCACTTGCAGATGAACTAGCTGAAAATAATATAGATTGGATAAAACAACTTATTATCACAATACGTAATATTCGTTCTGAAATGAATCTTAATATGCCTATTCATAATATATTGATTAAACCATTACCAAATTATAAGTTAAACCTTTTTCTTCTTATTAATCATAATAATGATATTATTTGTAAACTTACTGGAGTAAAAATGATCACCGTATGTAATACTCTAGTAGAAAGTAATCCTGAAACAACTGTCATCAAGCTTCTTGAAGGTGCTGAAATAATGATACCATTAGGTATTTCTATCAATCACCAAATCAAATCTAAACAAATTTCTAATAAAATCTTCAAATTAACTGTTGAAATTACACGTTTAAAAAAACTAATATCTAATCAATTATTTATTTCCAGTGCACCTGAAGCTGTTATATTAAAAACTCGGCAGAAATTGAATCGTTATTTAGATGAAAAAGCAAAGCTCATGCAACAGCAGCAAATTATTACTCCATAATAAAAATAAATATAGATATATATTAAATATCCAATTCCACTTTTTTGGAAAATTTTAAGTTAAAATTTAGTAGTTATTGATATTAAGTTTATGATTATATTTAGCGATATATGTTATTAAATCGATAACTTTATGAGAATATCCAGTTTCATTATCATACCATGAAATTAGCTTAAAAAAATGATCATTAAGCGCAAGTCCCGCTTTAGCATCAAATACTGAAGTTAATTTTTCTCCATTAAAATCAGTCGATACGACTAAATCGTTACAATAACCTATAATACCTTTGTATTCTGCTTCTGACGCAGTTTTTATTACTTTACATATATCTTGATAAGTTACCGATTTTCTTAATCTTACAGTTAAATCTATTACAGAAACATTTGAAACAGGTACCCTGAAAGCAATACCAGTTAATTTACCATTAAGTTCCGGTATCACTTTTTCTACTGCCATTGCTGCACCCGTAGTAGATGGAATAATATTTGTTAAAGCGCTTCTTCCTCCACGCCAATCTTTATACGACATACTATCTACAGTTTTTTGAGTTGCGGTAGTAGCATGTATGGTAGTCATTAAACCTTCTATAATCCCGAAATTATCATTAAGAACTTTTGCTAATGGAGCTAGACAGTTAGTAGTACAAGAAGAATTTGAAACAATATTTTCTCCTAAATATGATGTATGATTAACACCCATTACTAACATTGGGATCTTATCTTTTGGAGGACCAGTAAGAACTACTTTTTTTGCACCAGCTTGAATATGTTTGACCGCTGCGACATGAGTAAGAAAAATACCAGTTGCTTCCGCTACAATATCAATATTTACTTCATCCCATTTTAATTTAGCTGGATCAGGTTCGGCAGTAATACGAATATAGTTCCCATTAACAATTAGATGACTATTTAAAATTTCTATTTTTCCCTTAAATCGACCATGGGTTGAATCGTATTTCAACATGTAAGCTATATATTCAATATCCAGTAAATCATTGATAGCAATAATTTTAATATCATGGCGTTCTTGTGCCGCTCTGAAAAGCATACGCCCAATACGACCAAAACCATTAATCCCTACTCTAATCGTCATTAGATTCCTCTCTTTATGAACAATTTATGAATTTTTAAATTAACTTATATTATATGAGATTATCTTTCAGATAATTTATCTCTTAGTAGAGATCGGTATTCATTTAATCTCACTACATATTAAACATTGTGCATAAATATTTTTGGGATCATTAAAGATAATTTTTCTTTTGAAAATTCCCAGAAAATCTTGGTTAACTGGCAACCAAGTATATAGAATATGGTTAATCATTAATTTTACAGAAATTGTTATTGAACTAACTAATTGTTTAAATATTGATGAATCATTAGGGATCCATTCTAATTGCCATTCTTGAAGTTTAGCTAGCTTGGCAGCTTGAAATACAGCATCATCAAAATCACCAAGCTTATCAATCAGTCCTAATTTCTTAGCATCTTGACCAGACCAAACTCTTCCTTGAGCTATTTTATCAATTTTATCATGAGTACTATGACGTGCATGTGCTACAAGATCAATAAAATTGTTATATTCATGTTGAATGTTTATTTGCATGAGTTTTTTTGCTTCAATAGGAATATCTTTAGTATTAGTAATATTACTTAAAGGCGAAATTTCTATACTATCAGTATAGACTCCCATTTGAGCTAAGGTATTTTCAAATGTAAGCATAACTCCAAAAATACCTATCGATCCAGTTAATGTATAAGGACTAGCTATAATATAATTAGTTGGTGTAGATATCATATATCCACCCGAGGCCGCCAGTCCTCCCATTGAAACCACAATAGGTTTTCCAAGTTGACGTGCTTCGACCAGCTCTTTACGTATCATTTCAGAAGCACTAACACCACCACCAGGACTATTAATATATAACACAATAGCTTTGATATCGGAATCAGTAGCTGCCTTCTTAATCTGGTTGACAGCGTCAATACTACTAAGAGAATCTAAGTATTCGTCATTATCAGTAATAGTTCCATCCATAACAATGATCGCAATCTTATTTTTATTTTTAATTAATGAATGTCGATTAAGGTGATAATCATAAATACTAACATGATTATAACTATTATTATGATATCCAAAAATTTTAATCATTTTTTGTAAAAAGTTGGATCGTGAAATAATTTCATCAACTAATTTAGTTTCATAAGCATAACTTGCAGTATCTCCACTAACTTGTTGCAATTTTAAGATTACATCATTAGCTACAGGAAAATTATCAGGAAGTTGGATATGACGATTATGTGAGATTGTGATAAGATAATCTTGCCATAATTGTTTGATCCAACGAGTATCTGCTTGGCGTGCCAATTGCGACATATTATTACGCATTAAAGGTTCCACCGCAGCTTTATATTTTCCTATTCGAAAAATGTGTGAATTTATCTGTAGATAATCGAGGAATTTTTTATAATAAAATTTATTAATAGCTAAACCCTTTAAATTTACTTCCCCTCGAGGAGAGAGATAAATTCTATTGGCGTAACTAGCTAGATAATATTGTTGCTGACTATAGTTCTCTCCTATTGAATAAATCAATTTACCGCTATTACGAAATTCTTGCAACGCTTTGCCTATGTAATGTAAAGATACATGGTCAGTGCCTAAAAAATTTTCAAGATCTAATATCATCCCAGTAATATTTTTATCATCTTTAGCTTGTCTAATAATTTGAACAATATTAAATAATGAATTTTGGTGTTGATGATTATTACGACTGATAATTTGATTAATAAATTTATTACCTGATGGTATTGGTGTATCAACTATAATGCCATTAATATCTAAAAGTAAAGCTCTAGGTTTATTTCTAGAGAACATTGAGGTACCATCTAATAATAAATTATTAGCAATAAGAATAATAACAAAAATAATTAAAATATTAAAAATTCCTTGCCTAATAAAATTTAGTAAATTCCATATTCCTCTAGAAATTTTAAAGATCCACTGCCAAAATTTATACATATCCTCTCCATATTAAAATCAATTTTTTTAATTGATTATGAAATTTATCGATTTTTTTTATCAAGACAGGAAAATTTCTAATAAAATAGATTATATCTAATTAAGATAGCTATTATCAATAATTAATTTACTGACGCTAGATATCATTTAAGATAATGAAAGTAAATCTTTTCAATTTAACTGATAAGGTAATAAATTTATAGTTTGAATCGATCAAAATTTTTTGTAAATTATCCATATGATGAAGTAACTTTAATGAAACGTGCCGAATTACTAGCAGGTTATACTTTAGGAGAGTTAGCTTCTATAGCTAACTTAAATATTCCTTGTTCTTTAAAAGATAATAAAGGTTGGGTTGGTATCCTAATTGAAAAACATTTAGGAGTCCATGCAAAAAATAAACCTGAACCGGATTTTGCTTCGCTTGGTATTGAACTTAAAACGATACCGATTGATAGCTGTGGACGTCCATTAGAAACTACATTTATTTGTGCGCTATCGTTTAATCAATATAGAAATATAGGAACTACTTGGGAAAGTAGTTATGTACGTAATAAATTATCAAGAATATTATGGATTCCTGTCGAAGGATCTCGACAGATTCCATTAGAATTTAGAAAAATTGGTATCCCTTTCTTATGGAGTCCTAATTCACAAGAGGAGAATTTTTTACGCAGAGACTGGGAAGAATTGATGGAATTAATTATATTAGAAGAAATTAATTGCATTACTTCACGTTATGGTGAAGTAATGCAAATCCGTACTAAAGCAGCTCATGGAAAAGTATTAACTAAAGCTACGGGTAAATATGGTCAGCAGATTTTTACATCACCCCGCGGGTTTTATTTAAAAAAACATTTTACAGCCGCTATTATTAAACGTTATTTTAATAATAATTAAGTTGAAAAACAAAGCTTTTTGCTATTTATGATACATATCATTAATCAATATTTACATTTTTTTACTTCGAGTATCATAAATGTTTGATTGGTTGGTAGTTCCTAGTACCTGGATATCTCTAGTAACCTTAATCATTATTGAAATTATCCTGAGTATTGATAATATTATTTTACTTTCATTAATAGTATCTAAACTTCCAGTAGCTCAACAAAACTTAGCTCGTTATTTGGGATTAAGTGGAGCAATGATAATGCGTTTAGTATTATTAAAGTTGATTGCTTGGCTTATTAGATTAACTCAACCCATCTTGATTTTAAGAAATCACGTTTTCTCAGCTAGGGATATTATTATGTTAATTGGTGGGATATTTTTAATATGGAAATCTGGAGTAGAAATACATTCTTCAATTTATTCTTCTACTGAAAACAATCTGACCAAATCTCAAAGATCAGTTAATTCATTTATCCAATCTATTATTCAGATTATTTTATTAGATATTATTTTTAGCCTAGATTCGGTAATTACTGCAGTTGGTTTATCAGATCATCTTTTTATAATGATTACAGCTGTAATGATAGCATTTATTATGATAATGTTTATGGCAAAAAAAGTGGGGGAATTGATTTCCCATCATCCACAGTTTAAAATCTTTGCCTTATCCTTTCTATTTTTAGTAGGATTAACATTGATTATAGAAGGTTTTTCGGTACATATCCATAAAGAATACCTTTATTTTTCGATGATTTTTTCTCTTACCGTAGAAATTATAAATTTTATATACTTAAAAAAAATCATTAAGAAAACCTTTTAATAATTATAATTCTAGTGCAATTAAATCATATATAGTTTGACGTCGGCGAATTTGTCGTGCTACTCCGTTTTCAAATAAAACTTCTGGTAACAGAGGTCTACTATTATAATTAGAAGACATTGAAGCTCCATATGCACCAGTATCATGAAAAATTAGATAGTCACCCACTTTTAATAAAGGTAAAGCACGTGTTAATATCTTACCATCTTCTTGTTGGGTAAAGACATCTCCTGATTCACATAAGGGGCCAGCAATTACACTTTCTGTAAGATTAGTTTCATTTAGATAACGACCATCGCCTGGTAACACGGAAATTTGATGATAACTTCCATACATTACCGGTCGCATTAAATCATTAAAACCCGCATCTATTAATATAAAATGGCGATTTCCCATTTTTTTGATTGACCTAACCTCAGATAATAATAATCCGCATTCTGCTACTAGAAATCTTCCGGGTTCAATTTCTAGCTTAACAGCATGTTTTAAGTGTGTGGCAATTTGCTGACGAGCATTATTCCACAAATTATAATATTGATTAGTATCTATAGGTTTTTCATCTAAATAATATGGAATTGATAATCCTCCACCTGCTGATATTGCTGTAATATCTTGATTAAAATTAATTACCTGATTAACCATAGCATCACATACAAGTTGTAAATGGCGATAATTTACTCCCGAACCAATATGCATATGCATTCCAACTAACTGTAATTCATACTTTTTAATGATAGATAAAGCTAATGGTAAATCCGTGTACCAAATTCCGTGTTTACTATTTTCACCACCTGTATTAGTTTTTTTATTATGACCATCACCAAATCCCGGATTAACCCGTAACCAAACCCGATGTCCAGGAGAGTAATTTCCTAGCTGTTGCAACATATCTACCGATCCTGCATTAACTGGAATATGCAGTTGCTTAACACGGTTAATAATATTTTCATTAATAAGATCTGCAGTAAATATAATATCATCGTTATCACTTCTAGGTTGATAACCCGCAATAATAGCTCTTTCTATTTCACCAAGAGATACTGCATCAACTTTGAGGCCAGCGGTGAGCATAAATCTTAAAATGTGAATATTTGAACATGATTTTTGTGCAAATCTAATAATATCGAATAATCTAAGTTGTTGAATTCTTTCATAAATAATTTTTGAATCATAAATCCAAACTGGACAACCATATTTATTAGCTAATTCTAAAAGATTATTAGTGGTGATTGCCATATTTTTAGGATTTAACCAAGCTGACATAACCCTAGATCTCCTGAAGTCAAGATAAAATTTTACCTCCTTTCAAGAAGTCAATATTCAACAACTATAGAAATATTATCTGAATAGTTTCCAGAAGGAAGTTCGGTTTGTTTATTCTTCACTGAAGTTTTATAAAGTACTGATTGATTATTACCAGTACCAACTAATTCCTTTTGATTCTTACTGTTCCAGATAAGGTTGGTATTAGGATGATAAATATTATACAGGATATAATGTTGTTTACTGTCACTCATCCGACGCCATCCATCTGTAGCATGAAGACCTTCATTAAACCAAACTTTATAGTGCTCTTGTTTTGTGCATATTAATGTTATTTTTTGTATTAATGGATTAAATTGCTCTATTAGAGCATGACTACCAAATTCAACATTTTGGGAATCATTAATCATACAATCTTTATTAACTATGACCTGCACTTTTATTAAAGTTGAACCATGACCGTCCCATGAAGATAAACAAAAAAATAAACTGCCTAAATTACAAATGTGGTATTTCCAATTAAGATTAATAATATCTTGATAAACTCCAGCTCTAACGTTAGCTGTCCTAGGTATGATCTTTATATATAAAGGGACTTGAGATTTTTTATATGAAAAAATAACTGAGATGAGATTTAACTGACCATAGTCAATTATTTGACCAACTTGATAAGCATATTGAAATTTTTTATCAGCATATATCATATAAGGAATATAATCACCTGAACCATCAATATTTATCATTTTCATATTATTACTGGTAGAATTTATTTGAGCTTGAACTGTGTGATGTGTGAGTACTGTTAAACTTAAACCAGAACATGTTAGTCCAGAACTACCTTCGTTTTTGATATTACCATTGAATATATCGAATGAACTTTTTATTCCTAAGTTAATTTCACCATTAGCTAACATGCAATTAGCCAATGTGATTTTTGAAAAAAATAATACTATCATGATTACTAATAACTTACCTTTAAACATCATATATCTATACTCTAGTCATTATTGACAAATTTGCGGACCTAGTGTTGATATCCCATGATGATCTTTAGTTATCGTTAATAACAGCTTACAAGTAGTACCAGTATCTGCTCTAGTGATATTCAATATGTTGTGAGATTTGAGATCTTCAAGCCATAATTCACCATCCCAGCCTAACCAAGTGAGTTTAGAGCTACCTTCTAATTTTACCGTACTACCAATTGGTAAAGATTTACCATGTTTATCAATTACACGAAATGATGTAGCATTGAATTTATGTATGTCAAAATTTATTAGATCACCACTAAGTTCACGAATAGAAAATTTATGTATAATTTGAGGAATCTTAACATCCATTGGTAAATTAATTGGATCAATTTCTATTTGGGACTGATACCATGAAGTTACTGATGGTACTAATAAATATCCATATTTATTAGTTATACCCATCAACTGGTTTTCATAACGTACAGGTATCTTGGGATATCCATTACTTGAAACCAGTACAAAAGCATCAGGAATACTATTAGTAGTATATATATGTCCTGCCATAGCAACTAGTGAACCGTTTATCTCTGACCAATAATTTTCATTATAATGATTTCCATTCATTCCAGCTCCCATCTCAAAATATGGGTTTTTCAAAAATACATCAGCTTGATGATAATTCTGATCTAAAGCAAAATTCCATCCTATACCACCAGAAGCAGGTACGGTTCTACTCATACTAGTACGGATACGACTATTATTAATATCCCTCATATATGAATATGAAGCATTACCCCATGCTTTTAAAGGAATTGTTAATATTAATTGTGCATTATAGTAGCCGCCTTGATTACCTAAATTTTTTTCTATTGAAGTCCATAAGCTCACAGTTTGCCATAATGTTGTACTATATGATAAATTAATTAATTGCGGATTATTAATCCAATTATCCCTATAATTAAACCATCCTAAACTTAAGGTACCATATTTTCCTAATGCTAAGCTTCCAATAATTTGACTATTACGACAACCTAATCTAGTGTTAGTTTGATAATTAGATAAATCACTGTATCCAGCACTACGTAAAATATTTTGAGCGCTTATGTTCAAGCTCATGTTGTTATATGTATAATCTATTAGAATTTGCTGACCTTGAGGTGAATTAAGGTTTCTGCTCGAAATTTGATTACCAATAATTAAATTATCATACTCCGAATGATTTTTTCTAATACTACCACTCCAGGAAATATTGATTAATCCTAAGGTAAACATTTTGATACCAGCTCCTAACCCACTATTTAGCATATGATGAGTCCCTTCTAGTTTACCTTCTAAAGTAAGCCAAGAATTTAATCCATAACGTAAAAAATTACTAGTTGCTAAATCACCATAATCTGTAGAATTTATGCCATAATTTTTACGTATCAATCCTAATGAAATACTAAAATCGGTTAATCCTTTTTTAAGCTGCTCATTAGCAACGTAATAAGACATCATTTTACTTTGTTTATTTCCTAAGATATCTTTGAGTACTAGAGTAGCTTTACCTGCACCATGTAAATAAGGTAAACTATCTATCGTAAACGGTCCAGGATTAATTTGAATTGAATGTATTTGATTATTATTAATATAAAGATCTAAGGTACTTGGTAATCTTGCATGACCAGAAAAATAAGGTAAAGGATATGTTATTAGATCTGGACGGATTGAGAAGTTACGTGAAATTTTTATGCCACCTAATCGCATGGTATTAGACCAAGATAATTTCTCTGAATCAAAATCTCCTAGTATATAAAGTAACATATGTCTTTGATCACTAAAATGTAATTGGGTATCATATCGTATATAATGGTAAGTATCATTCACTTCAATTCCATGATTCCATGTACCAGTATTTGAAAATACCCCAAATTGATTAAAAACTCTTAACTCACTCCAATTTGAGCATTGCGAATTATGGTTAGATAGATTATTTTGAATAATACAATAAAAATCATAATTAAATAATAACCCCAAACTACTCTGGGCAGGAATAGCTTGGTGAAACTTACTCATGATGATATTCTGGCGAGGTAACCAATTAGGGGGAATATTTATTAAAAATCGTTGCATTGCACTATCATAGTAGGTGAAAACATTTTTAAAAATATCTATAGCAACCGGATTTTTAATTTTTTCCGAGATAGGAATTAAGATTCCTAAAGATTTTAACTGCTCTGGCATCATATAATAATGACCATGATAATAATTAATTGGTAAAATTTTTTTAGTTGGTTTACCATTTAGAATAACTTCTAAATAGAGTGTAGTAGTAGATGGAATAACTATATCTAAAGATTTACTTAAGGTGGTTTGACCAGATGATAATAGCCAAATTAATAAAAATCTAACAAAAATTACTGATTTATCCATCTAAAGGATCACCTATTTAGCTACTTTAATTTAGCTTGAAATATTTATAAAGGGTTAACAATTTGAAACTGTGGATTATAGTTTACTTTAGCAATCAGTTTCCATTTGGGTATTGGTAATACCGTAATTGGTAGATACATTGCTGATCCGGGAAGAATATATCCTAATAATTCTTTTCTTCCCCAACTTTCTAGATTACTATCACAAAATTTCAATTGAATAATTTTAGCATGTACTGGTCCATTATTTTTAATGACTAACCAATGTTGAGTTGATCTATCTTGGATTATGCGATAACTTAATTGGGGTTTGGTAGCTTTGGTTATATCAGATTGTAATTGATAATTAGGTTTAGTCCATATATTCAAACCATCTGAAAATAATGGTATTGAATAGCGCATTTGAAATTTTAAAGCCAGTTCAGTATTTAACTTCTTAGTATTTTTTTCTATGATGTTAGGGATTTCATCAATAATAAGGCGATAAGCCCATTCCTTTTCTTGCGGAGGATTAATGATTTTGACTAATCTTATTAATTGTTTTTGTCTAGGTAATATTTTAGCAATTGGTGGACTAGCAACTAACTCATTTTGTTTTAGCATAATATTTTGATTTTTAAATTGCTGCCATTTAAAGATTCTCATTTGTAGTATAATGGGATGATTTTGATCTAGATTTTCTACCCATAATTGTGTTGAATTTTGACTAAATTCGATGACTGGATCAATAGGCCAAATTAATACTGAAGTGGCTTTAACAGAACAATGAAAACTTAAAATAATCGAAAATAGGATAAAAATAATCTTTTTTAGTAAAAACATAAATGAATTTCTCAATCAATAGTTGATTAACTCTAGATTTATCAATCCCAGTATTGGGTATAAAAGAACACTATCAATATTAACTGATCTCAAACTTTTATCTAAAGTAGAGTATAAATTTATTAAATCTAAAGGAGACTTTATTACCATTGAATGGTTATCCTGATAATATCAGTATATTTACCAAATAATGGGGTGTTCTGTGCTAAGATTAATCCATAAATTGGAATACTGTTTTCTTTACCGTTACTTACTAACGTTAATCCTTTAATATCATCCCATATTATTTTATATTGAGCATCAGTATAAAGATTATATTTTATTTTTTCACCTGTTATATTATTGGTTAAATAACGTTGCATACTATAACCACTTTGACCAGAGCCTAATAAAATTTGGTAGTGAATATCAGGAGTACAGATAATTCGCAATGCTCCATTACTTTTGATTTGGTTTAGATTAATGAAATAATGTAAACCAAAATCGAGGGGTTCAACTAGGTTACCAACGGTGTGACAACTAGAGATTATCTGTGCATGAATAGATAAATTTGCCATTCTCGTTATAGTTTCAGCTAAAGTGAATTTAGTTATTAAAAGGAAAATTAAACTAATATAAGATATATATGTCATCTATATTTTTTTAATAAATCTATTACCAGGTTACTGTAACAGTAACAGTATCATGATATGTTCCAGAATTTGGAGTTGGTTGTGGTGGAACCAGACCGTAAATAATTAAAGGTATTTCTTCACCATTTCCTTTTCCCGCAAGAGGATTCTGAGGATTCCATAGTATCGTGTGGGCCGCATTTTGATAAAGAGCATATTTAATGAATCCTCCTTCTCCTTTCATGCGGCGGTCATTTCCATCTGGTTGTAGTCCATTATTCAATGCAATACTATAACTAACTTCTTTCGTACAATTTATTTTTAATTTCCCAGTACTACCATTTGATTGAGCATTAATTTGATTTTTCAGGTTAGGATGTTCCCCAAAATCTAGATTACCTAAATTTAATAATGATCCTCCGATTATTTCACATCCATTACCAATTATCATCTGCACATTTAAATGATTTTCTAATTGTCCTTGGACGGTTGCATAAACCGATGTAGATAATAATATGGCTAATATTACTGATAAGATTTTTTTCATAGCAGTACCTAAAAAATTCACCCAATATTAAACTGTACTACTATCTATTGTAAAAGAGATCTAGATGTTGTCAAAGATTTAGACTCAATTATTTAATTGAAGTTGGATTAGCCATATATTTTAAAAAAGGATGATCTGAATTTAAAATGATCAAATCTTTTTTATTAAAACTATTTTTGTATGCATGTAAGCTTCTTTGAAAAAAATAAAAATCTGAATTTTGAGCAAATGTAGTAGTAAATAATTTTAACACTGTGGCATCACCTTCTCCACGTATAATGCGAGCTTGTTTTTCTGCTTCGGCTAAAATTTTAGTTACTTCATAATCTGCTGATGCCCGTAATTTTTCCGCCTCTTCCTTACCCTGTGAGCGATGATGACGTGCTACGGCTTCACGTTCCGCACGCATTCTATTGTAGATTGCATCCGATACTTCTGATGGTAAATTAATTTGCTTAATACGTACATCAATAACCTTAATACCTAATGATGCCATACTATTAGTTTGAATAATTTGATCATTATATAAGGTATGATTTTTATTGGATAAAAATTGTTTTTTAACAGTATCATTAATAGTGATGCCAGAAGTTCCTTCATTTAAGGCTTTAGTTAAAATTGACGTTAAACGTCCACGAGAATCGGTTACAATATCTTTTACATTTAGACGACCCAATTCAGAACGAAGGCGATCAATGAATTTACGTTTTAGTAAAATTTCCGCCTGAGTAATATTTCCACCTCCAGTAGTTAAATAATAATTACTAAAATCACTGATACACCATTTTATATAAGAATCTATTATTAAATCCTTCTTTTCTTTAGTAACAAAACGATCGGCTTGATTTGCCGTAGTTTGAATACGGGAATCAAAAGATTTAACGGTTTCAAATAATGGACTTTTGAGGTGTAATCCAGGTAAAAAAACTCTAGTTTGGTGATGGCTATCACGTAAAATCTTACCAAAGCGAAGCAAAATACCTCGTTCTCCTTCATGAACTATAAAAATTGAATGAGGTAGTACTACTAATAATATAATAATTAATAAAATCATTAATGAATTACGCATTATTAGCTCTCTTATATCCTGTATATCCTATATCTTTAGGACTATTGCGCAGTGCCTCTAATTTTCTCTGACTGAAAATCCAATCAGAATCTGGGTGACGAGAAGAAGCACTCTCGGTAACTTTTTCTAGCTGAGGAGCCGAAGGACTCTCGGTAACTTTTTCTGACTGAGGAGCCGAAGGACTCTCAGTAACTTTTTCTGACTGAGGAGCCGAAGGACTCTCGGTAACTTTTTCTGACTGAGGAGCTGAAGGTCTCTCGGTAACTTTTTCTGATTGAGGAGGTATTAACGTTTGCGATAATTTCTGATTATTATCATTATTTGGATTATATTGATTAAAAAAATACGGTAATACTAGAAAATGATTTTCTTTATCATTAATTAGTACATTATGGGTATTACTGAATATATGTTCCATAGTTTCAATGTATAATCTTTCTCTAGCAATTTGAGGAACTAATTTATATTCTGGTAAAATTTTATTAAATCCTGTTACTTCTCCCTGAGCTTCTAAAATGATACGTATTTTATAAGCCAGCGCATCGGCTAGAATTCTTTGTGCTTTACCATTAGCTTGAGGTTGCACTTCGTTAGCATAAGCTTCAGCTTCACGAATATATTGTTGCTCATTTTCAAGAGCTGCAATCGCATCATCAAATGCTGCTTTTACTTCTTCAGGTGGACGAGCTGCTTGAAAATTAACGTCAACTAGGGTAATTCCCATATGATAGGGATTAAGAGTGTTTTCAAGATCGCGCTGTGTTTCACTACGAATAATAGTACGACCTTCAGTAAGAATCTCATCCATCGAGTATTTACCAATTACACCACGCAACACACTATCAGTAGCTTGACTTAAGCTATCATCAGGATTATTGACATAAAAAAGGTAAAGTTTTGGGTTGCTAACACGATATTGCACGTTCATCTCAACATGGACAACATTTTCATCAGAAGTTAGCATTATACCCTCAGTAGCAATATCACGTACAGTTGATACATTGACAGTTTGTACTGTATCAATGAAATTTAACTTCCAATTTAAACCGGGATTGACAAGATGACTAAATTTTCCAAAACGTGTAACAACTCCTCGATCTAATTCTTGGATAGTATATAAACCACTAATAAACCAAATAATAAGAGTAATTGTTACCAATAAACATAATATATTAATCAGTGAGATTGAATTATTTGGTTTATTACTATTATTTCTACCAATAGTTAATCTACATAATTTTTTATTAATCGTATTGAATATTTTAAAAAAATCCGGATATTTAATAATACGATTTCCTTTATTTCTGCTGGGCTGATTTCCCCATGGATCATTATTACTTTGATATCCCACAATTCTTACTCCATTATATATTGAACACTAAGTAGATTTATTTGTGGTACTTATTATCTTTAAAATTTTATCACAAGCTAATCTAGGTTGTGTGCTATCAATCCATATAGCTTTTTTCCAATTGCGTAACCAAGTTAATTGATTTTTAGCTAAATGACGAGTAGCGAAAATTCCTTGATCAATCATTTGCTTATAACTCATTTTATTATCTAAATAGGCCCACATTTGACGATAGCCAACGCAACGCATTGATGGCATATTAGGATGTAAATCACCTCTGGTAAAAAGTTTTCTAACCTCATTTTCAAAACCTGCAGTTATCATATTCAAAAATCGCTGTTCAATGCGCTGGTATAATTGTTGACGAGAATCTGGAACTATGATAAATTGATAGATATTATATGGTAAAGATTTTCCTGGAGTTTTAGTTAGTGCTGTTAAGGTTTTTCCTGAAACTAAAAAAACCTCTAGTGCTCTTAAGATTCGTTGTTGATCATTAGGATGAATCCGATTTCCTGCTAGAGGATCTATTATACATAACTTTTGATAAATTTTATCCCAACCTATTTCAGCAGCTTGTTGATTAATATAATTGCGTATAGATTTATTAGCAATAGGTAATGGTGATAAACCTTCAATTAAAGCTTTATAATAAAGCATTGAACCACCTACTAATAAAGGTAGATTACCTTGATTAGTGATTTGTTTCATTTCTTGCCAAGCATCCTGAGAAAATTCTGCAGCTGAATAGCTTTCAGCAGGATCACGGATATCAAGAAGTCGATGTGGAATATGTTCTAATTCTAAAGCTGAAGGTTTAGAAGTTCCTATATCCATCCCGCGATAAATTAAAGCTGAATCTACACTAATTAATTCTACAGGTAAAAGATGATGTAATCTCATGGCTAATTCAGTCTTACCAGAAGCAGTAGGACCCATTAATAAAATAGCCTTGGGATAATTGTTTAATTTTCTCATTAATATCCATTATTATTCTATTGGTTCCTTTTCAAAAGCTCTCAAGGCTTTTTCTATACTAATACGTTGTAATATTCCTGGAGGAGTACTTAATAAGAATTCCGGACAAAATGTAGCGATCTCTAATAATAAATCTCTTGCTTGACAAATATTCCAAATTGGCTGTTGCTGAGTTATATAGTTCGCTAACCATTGTATAAGGTTTTGAATGGATTTTTCTTCATCTTGTGAAAGATAGCGTAATAGTTCAGAAATCAAATGTGGTAAATTTTGATCTCTTAAGAGTTCAGGTATAGCATGTAAGATTACATTATCATTATGGTTTACTACTAATTTTATTCCAATTTTTTTAAGCAGTACCTCATAACTTTTAATAAGTTGATCTTCATTTTTTTCTATCTTAAATCGCCAAGGAATAATTAACTTTCTAAGTTTCATAAATTTTAAACCAGCATCTAATTGTGTTTGTTTTAAATAACACATAGTAGCAGGTAGTGCTATTAGTATTAATTCTACATCATGATGTAGAAGAGCAATATTATTGACAATAATACTTATTACGCGACCCCAATGACAATTTGGACTCAATTTTAATTTAGAATCCAAAAGCAGACTTTTTGGATTAGAGATCATTTGTGAAGATTCAATAAGATTTATCTCATTTTCATGAGAACTAACAGATGTTGGAATATTTAAATTATTAATAACAGTTTCTTTATTTTGTAGCATATTAACAATTACTTGATAAATAAAATCATGAATTAATCTAGGTTGATGAAATCGTACATCACGTTTAGTAGGATGTACATTAATATCTACTTGAGTTGGATCAATATCTAGATAAAGAACAAATTTGGGATTACATTCCGATTGTTTTCTTTGGCAAGCTTGAAGAATTGCATTATTAATTAATCGATTCTGTATAATTCTTCCATTGACATAAAAGTATTGTAAATTATTAGTAATTCTTAATTGTTTAGAGATTGCTAACCATCCATGTAACTTTAATCCTTTTTCTTGAAATTCCAACTTTAATCCATGAGATATCAATTCCTTTCCACCAATTACTGCAATCCGGCGCTCTAATTGATCATTAGAGTTAAACTTTCGATATTGTCTAATTAATTTACCATTATGTTTAAGTGTAATGGCCACATCACAACGTGCTAAAGCAATACGACGTACCACATTATCAATAGATATAAATTCAGTTTGATCTGTTTTTAAAAATTGACGACGTGCTGGAGTATTATAGAACAAATTCCATACTTCCAAGGTAGTACCAACTGGATGCGCTGTAGGTTTGATTGTATCTTGCATATCATGCCCTTCTGTATATAATTGCCAGGCTTCAGATTGCATTTTGGTACGTGATGTAAGTTTTAAACGTGATACTGAACAAATACTTGCTAGGGCTTCACCACGAAATCCTAAGGTAGTAATAGTATTTAGATCAGCTTGTGTTAAAATTTTACTTGTCGCATGATTAGCTAATGCTAAAGTTAATTCTTGTTTCTCAATACCACAGCCATTATCGCGAATGCTAATTAATTGTGTACCTCCTTTTTTGAGAAAAATCTCAATATGATTAGCCCCGGCATCTAAACTATTTTCTAGTAATTCTTTAACTACAGAAGCTGGCCGAGCAACAACTTCACCTGCTGCCATTTGATTAACTAGCTGTTGTGATAGAATTTTGATTGACATAAATTCAGATTCCCTTTAATTAATAACCAAGGTAATGATCGCCTTGCAAAGGATTCACTATTTTTATAAGTTGTGATTTACGTTATAGATTAGTCACTCACATTAAAGATAATAAATTTCTTCCAATTAGTGAATAAGCAGTAATTTCTGCGATTCTCGATTCTTCTTTATGATAATCTAACCAAATATTAAGATCTGGGGAAGGAAATCTTCCATAAGATTTTTCTGCCCATTCGACCAAATAAAAAGCATTTTTTGAAAAAAAATCTCTTAAACCAACAGATTCTAATTCTTCTAACCTAGATATTCGATAAAAATCAAAATGATAAACGATACATGATGATAAGTGATAAGATTCTACCAAGGAATAGCTTGGACTTTTAATTTTATCTTGATAACCTAGAGCTTGTAAAAACCCCCGGCATAAAGTAGTTTTACCTGTGCCCAAATTACCAGATAACCAAATGTTTATTTTTTGTTGATTTTTAGATAAGATGGCGATCTTTTTTCCTAGATTAAGAGTTGTTATTTCATTAGATAATATCGTTTGAAATTTTTTTTTATTCATACTCTTTAAGATTTATTAGATTCAGGATTCATTAATAAATGAATCTGCGAAAATATATCACTTGCTAATATTCCGCACATCCCTAATTGACTTGCTAATAAGTCAGCTGCAGCACCATGTATTATGCAACCCGCACATGCCGCTTGATAATAAGATAGTTGTTGTCCTAAAAGACTTCCAATAATTCCTGATAATACATCTCCCATACCCCCAGAAGCCATTCCGGCATTACCTACATCTGCAATTACTAAATCACCTTGATAACTAGCTATGATAGTACCAGCTCCCTTTAAGACCACTATGCCACCATATTTGTTAGCTAGGCTTTTAGCAGCATCTAATCTGTTACTTTCAATTTCAGCAATGCTTATATTTAGTAACTTGGCCGCTTCTCCTGGATGTGGAGTAATAATTCTATTATGGCGTTGATCTGGCTTCTCAGAAAGCATTATCAAGGCATCAGCATCCCAAAGCATTGGTTTAGTTGATTTTTGAATGATACTCAGTGCTTTTTGACCCCAATTTTTTTGTCCTAAACCTGGTCCAACTACTATAATATCTGCCCAATTTAAAGAATAATCTAACGTATCTATCCTTAATTCATCTACCATTAATTCTGGACGGTTTGATAAAATGGGTATAATATTAAATTTCTTAGTAAGAATTTTTACTAAACCTGAGCCGGTTCGCAAGGCCGCTTCACCAGCCAGTCGCACCGCTCCAGCCGTGCCAATTTCACCCCCAATAATCAATAATCGTCCATGCTCTCTTTTATGAGAAATTGGACATCGAGGTGGTAATAAAATTGGTAAACAATTGGCATCCATTCTTTTGATTGAGGCTTCCTTGTTTTTCAAAAATTCATCAATCCCTAATGAGTCGTAGTGAATTTTTCCAACATATTTACGTGCTTTACCTGTGAATAATCCTGGTTTTAAAGTAATAAAAGTTATAGTATGTGCTGCCTTAATCACATCTCCTGGGGTTGCACCGGTTTCTGCTGATAAACCTGAAGGGATATCCAATGAAACGATAGGTAGATCACTTTGATTAGCTTTATTAATAAGCATGTTATACGGATAACTAGGAACACGATTTAATTGATTTCCCAATAAACCATCTATAATAATATCTAGATTGTTCGGCCAATCTATATCGTGCGGGGAAATTTTACCTCCAGAGCTTAACCATTGATGGCGGGATTTCTGAGCTTCTTTTGGTGACGAATTTGTACAAGATGATAATAAAGTGATCTCAATCCCTGCAGCTTGCGCTAAAGATGCAACTATATAACCATCTCCTCCATTATTTCCTGGACCACACAAAACTAGCCATTTTTTCGCCTGAGGATATGAATGATAAATATAGTCAAAAGCTGCCTTACCTGCTCTTTCCATAAGGTTAAATTGAGTGAGACCCTGATTATTCTCTAGGTATTCCTTTTCAATTTGTTGTGTATCTCTTACCGTCCATATGCTATATGGTAAACGGTTATTTATTTTATCATGATTAATCATAATTTAACCAATTTGAGATGACTAGATGAAGTATATAGACACGCCTCACAGCAAAATAAATATGGAGCGGGAAACGAGATTCGAACTCGCGACCCCAACCTTGGCAAGGTTGTGCTCTACCAACTGAGCTATTCCCGCCGATTTTATAATGTTATTTAAGCCAGTTTATTATAATTGAATAAAATGTTCACGATAATATGCTAATTCTGCTACCGATTCACGAATATCTTCCAAAGCTTGATGTATTCCACGTTTTTTAAATCCTTGTAAAATGTGCGGTTTCCAGCGTCGTACTAGTTCTTTTAAGGTACTTACATCCAAATAACGATAATTAAAATATGCTTCTAATTGTGGCATATATCGAATAAGAAAACGACGATCTTGACCAATACTATTACCGCATATTGGTGAAGTATTTTCTGGAACCCAAGTTTTTAAAAATTTTATAGTTTCAAGTTCGGCAGATCGCTCATTATATGGACTAGCTATTACCCTCTTAATCAAACCACTAGCTGTATGTATTCGCAGATTCCATTCATCCATTTCGGCTAATTTTATAGAAGATTGGTGTACGGCTAATACCGGTCCTTCAGCTAAAATGTTGAGACTGACATCAGTAACTAATGTTGCTATTTCGATAATACTATTACGTTTCGGATCGAGACCAGTCATTTCCAGATCAATCCAAATTAGATTATTTGTCTTTTCACTCATTAAAATTTAGGCCTTATTTATTTTGAGCGACTAATTTATAAGATTCATTTTATAATGCTTATTATGCGTAATTTTATAAAAAAACCAATAGTTAATTTTAATAAAACCAAATTTATAGCAATACAATTAATAATTTAAATTAACAAACTAGGAGGGAATTATGTTAGAAAATATAAAAATCAGATTAAAAAAATATTCTCCAAAAATTATTATTACCAATTTTATTGGTTGGTTAGCTAACTTGCGATTAGGTATGATTAATAAAATTATTATTTATCTATTTATTAAATATTATCATATAGATATGTCGAATGCAAGCCATCAGGAGATTTCTTATTATAAGACTTTTAATCAATTTTTTACACGAGCGCTACGTGATGAAAAACATCCTATTAATCTAGATCCTAATATTTTAGTTTGTCCGGTAGATGGAGAAATTAGTCAATTGGGTTATATTGAAAATAACAAAATCTTTCAAGCTAAAGGTCATTATTATACTCTTGACGCACTTTTAGCTGGAAAGATCACTATGATAAAATTATTTCGTCATGGAAATTTTGTTACTATTTATCTTTCTCCTCAGGACTATCATCGTGTACATATGCCATGTAATGGAGTTCTTAGAGAAATGATTTACGTTCCTGGAACACTATTTTCGGTTAATCCATGTGCAACTCATGATATTCCTAATTTATTCGCACGTAATGAAAGAATTATTTGTTTATTTGATACTCAATTTGGTCCACTAATACAAATTATGGTAGGAGCTACTCTAGTGGGAAGCATTGAAACTATTTGGCATGGTACTATTACTCCACCACGTGATGGGATTATAAAATATTGGAGTTGGCCGGCTTTTTCTAAAAAAAATCCTAATCAATCTATACGATTATTCAAAGGACAAGAAATGGGTCAATTTAAGTTAGGTTCAACCGTAATTAATTTATTTACACCAAATAGAGTGAAATTAGTAGAACATCTTCGTAGTAAATCAATAACGCGTATTGGACAACCTCTAGCTATATCAACAATCACCATTGATAACTAACATCTATCTACTCTAAAAGCCATAACCTCACTTATTCGAGTAGCGTTAAGTGCCAAGGATAATTAAACGATCTATACCTAATGTAACACCAGAACAATTAGGTAAAATTTTTTCAAGAACTCAAATAAAATTTTCATCAAGGGTTTGTTTTGTAATCCATTTGCTATTCTTTGACAGTTATCTAGCATAAAACGTTTGTGATATTCTTCACTATTAGTGAACTATAAAAAACTCTTGGCTAATTATAAACCTTTATATATAATTCAAAACGTTCAGCTATACGAGAATCTTCATGATTTATTGCCGTACTTCCTGCTACTCACAGACGTTTCATATGATATCCGGACACATATCTAAACCATTAGAATATCCTGATCCAACAAAAGAGGTTTTAAATGAAGAAAGGTGTACATCTAGTAAAATGGCTTAATGAGGGGTATCTACTTCAATGATATTTTTTAGAAAATCGTCTAATTTCAGCTAGAATTACTGCGCGATTTAACAAATTATTAATAGAAGCCGTAGATTGAAAAAGTTCTTTCTCATTCATGAATGATCTCCATTTTGAGATAAAATAAATCTAACTAACTTTTTCTACGTGAAACATATTCTCCAGAACGCGTATCAACCTTGATGAGATCTCCGATCTGAATAAATAATGGAACTTTAACTATGGCCCCAGTACTTAATCTGGCCGGCTTATTAACAGTACTAACTGAATCTCCTTTTATCCCAGGATTGGTATCAGTAATTTTTAACTCCACAAAATTAGGCGGGGTTATAATTAAAGGTTGATTGTTCCATATAGTTAACACACATTCAGTTTGTGCAATAAGCCATTTTATACTAGATCCTACAACTTTTTGATTTGCTACAATTTGGTCAAAATTTTTAGTATTCATAAAATACCATAATTTACCATCATTGTACAAGTAAATGACATTGATATTTAAGACATTAGCAGCTTCTACCGTATCGGTAGATTTAAAGGTTTTTTCAATTAATTTTCCCGTAAATAATCTACGCATTTTAACACGTACAAAAGCCTGGCCTTTACCAGGTTTAATAAACTCATTTGATTCGATGATATATGGTTCACTATCTAAGATAATTTTAATACCATAATGAAAATCATTAGCAGAATAGTAGCTAGTCATAATTATACCTTTATTATCTCTATAATAGAGTATAATGATAAATTATACATCAAGAGATCTTTTTTTTAGTTACGGCAATTGTCTGATGGTGTAACTGAACCTATGGAATTATTCAGGATATTAAGTTTAGATCAATCTCCTAATATGTTTTCTAGTAAAACTTTTAGTCAGCATTTTACTTTAATAGTTTCTCGAACATTTATAACCGTATGCAAATTGGCAACCCCCAAGATCCTCTTTTATTACAAGTTTTAACCACAAGACAAAAATTGAAAAAATCTCCTGATTATCTTACTGATCCTTTAAAAGAACATTACAATACTAAGATTCCTTGTTTACTACATAAATATCTTAATCGTGTTTTACTTTTAATAAAAGGTAATTATACAGTAAATTGTCGTTATTTTCCTTATTGGAATCATGTCATTTTATTTACATATGCTAGATAAAGTACAAGGAACTGCTCACTTTTTTGTTTCAACTGAAGAAGCTAATAAAATTAGTTTAGATGAAGAGATGAATGATATTACTGTCTAATTAAACGTTTCGTAGATGGATAATGCTCAAAATCACTTCGATATGGATTAATATCCACTCCACCTCTGCGGTTATATCTAGCAAAAACACTTAATTTAGCTGGTTTACAATAATTTTTAATATTAGTAAATATGCGCTCAACACAAGGTTCATGAAATTCATGAAAATTTCGAAATGAAATAATGTAACGTAATAAATATTCATGGCTAATTTTTTTACCTTCATAATTAATTATGATACTGCCCCAATCAGGCTGATTAGTGATCATGCAATTTGATTTTAGTAAATTAGAAGCCAAGGTTTCTGACACATATTCAGATTGATTATTGACAGCCTTGCTGAGCAATTCAGGATCAAATTGATAATTATTTATTTCTACATCTAAAAAATCTATGTTAATTCCTGGAACTTTGGTTATTATCATTGGATAATATTGGAAATTTGGATATAGTTTTACTGATACAATATCACCAGATATATAAGATAAATCTTTTTTTAGAACCTCGGATATTTGTTTGGTATCTTTAAAAGAAGTTTGATTAAAACTATTTAAGTATAGTTTTAATGATTTTGATTCAATTATATATGATGACTGTGCAGGGATAGTAAACTCACCAATGGCAACTACTGGTTTTCCTTTATCATTTAACCAAGAAAGTTCAAATGCCGTCCATAAATCAAATCCCCAAAATGGTAAGGAGTCAGGATTCATTCCCAGATTTTTTCGAAAATTATAACGAGAAATGGACTTCAATAAATCTGGATTATAATTTATTGGATATTCTATTCTATTTCCTAGTAAAGAAACACCATCTTGATCAGGATTAAGATATATATGCAATCCCCCTTTGATAAAATAATTTCTTCATTATTCATTGTTATCTGGTGTAAAAGGTAATAATGTAGAATCTGTATCATTACTCATTAAAATTTGCATTCTTTGTTCTGCTTGCTGTAATTTTTTTTGACTTAATTTAGCTAATTGTACTCCTTTTTCAAAAGCCTTAAGAGCTTCTTCTAAAGGCAAGTCGCCTTTTTCTAAAGAATGTACTATTTCTTCTAGATGTTTTAAAGATGATTCGAAACTTATTGGTTGATTTTCATTCATAATTAATATCTGATCATATTTTATTAAGCAATAATAACTCATTTTAGTTAAAAGAAAACGAGTATTTATTAAAATTTCATATAATTATTTGCCAATACAAAAAGTCGCGAAGATTTTTTCTAGTAAATCTTCTGAAACAAATTTACCTATTATTTCATTAAGCAATTGTTGAGAAATTCGTAATTCTTCAGCTAATAAATCCCAACCATTAAATTTTATCAGTTGTGTTTTTCCATCTTCTAGATGTTGTTGTGTTTTTTTTAATATTTGTAAGTGACGGCTACGTGCTAAAAAATATTCTTCTAAAGATAAATCTTGCTGCCCTAAAAAAATCTTTTTGAGATGATTTTTAATAAGGTTGATTCCATACCCTGTATTTGCTGAAAGATTAATAACCTTCCAATTACAAAATTGCATTATATTCGCTACTTCACCTGTAAGATCAATTTTATTTCTTATAATAGTTAATTCTATACCATTTGGTATTTTAGATATTAACTCCTTAAAAATACTATCTTGGATTAAAATTTTGAGATCGGCAATAGTACTACCATCTACTATAAAAAGAATATGATGGGCTTGTTTGATTTGTTTCCAGGCACGTTCTATACCAAGATTTTCAACCACATTATTAGTTTGATGTATACCAGCTGTATCAATAATATTTAGTATTCTACCCTCAAGATTGATTTGATCACGTAAAACATCGCGTGTCGTACCGGGAAGATCATTAACTATCGCAATATCATGTTCCGTAAGCGTATTAAATAGGCGAGATTTTCCAGCATTAGGACGGCCTACTATTACAATGTTAATACCTTCTCTTAAGAGATTTCCTTGATATGCTTGAATATGTACTTTTCCTATTAGATTAATAATCTTATTAAGCTTACTCTCAACTTCTCTATTAGAGAAGTAATCTATATCATCAGGAAAATCTATCGCAGCTTCTATATAAATACGTAAATTAGTTATCATATCTATTAAATTTAGAATATGTTCAGAAAAATCTCCTTGTAATGATTTTAAAGCAGAACGTGCGACCTGTTCCGAACTCGCGTTAATCAGATCAACTATGGCTTCTGCTTGAGTTAAATCAATTTTATTATTAATAAAAGCGCGTTCTGAAAATTCTCCAGGTCTTGCTAATCTAACACTAGGAATTTTTGTTATAGATCTTAATAACATTTCGATTACAATTGGGCTTCCATGACTATGTAGCTCTAATGTATCTTCTCCAGTAAAAGAGTTAGGAGCAGGAAACCAAATGGTAATTCCTTGATCAATAGTTTTACCTTCGGTATCTCGAAATGAGAGGTAGTTTGCTAAACGGGGATAAGGTAATTTGCCTAAGACATGTATAGCAACTGTAGCCGCTTGTTTTCCAGAAATGCGCAGCATACTGACCCCACCATGCCCCGGTGGGGTTGCTTGAGCAACAATAGTATCGCTATAATTCATGGTTCTATTAAATATTTTATTATCTATTTTGGATTTACATAACTCATATTATTCTAATCTTTGATAGATTCTTCTTTGTTGAAGAATCGTTACTAAATTACTGATAATATAATATAAAACTAATCCTGATGGAAACCATAAGAAAAATAAGGTAAAAATTAATGGCATATATGTAAGAATCTGCTGTTGTAGGGGATCAGTGATAGTTAAGGTAGTTGGCGACATCTTTTGAATCCAAAACATTGTGAAACCCATAATAATCGGTAAAATATAATAAGGATCTGGAGATGATAAATCATGAATCCATAAGATAAATGGTGCATGTCGTAATTCTACTGAACTTATGAGCATATAATATAGTGCTAAAAAAATCGGCATCTGAATGATCATGGGAAAACATCCTCCTAACGGATTGACTTTTTCAGTCCTATATAAAGCTATTACTTCTTGACTTATTCTTTGTTTATCATCTCCAATTTTATCTTTAATTTCTTGAATTTTAGGTTGTAACATCCGCATTTTTGCTACTGAAGTATATTGGGCCTTAGTTAGTGGATACATAAGGCCACGAACTATGAATGTTATCATAATAATAGATACTCCCCAGTTACCAATAGAACTATGTAAGAATTTTAATAACTTAAATAATGGTTGTGATATAAACCATAAATAACCATAATCTACTGTAAGATCTAAATAAGGAGCTATAATTGCCATTTTGTCTTGAATTTTAGGACCTATCCATAAACTAGATAATATTTTTTGCTGATCATGGGGTGCTATAACTAGTGGAGCGGATTTATATCCAACTGCAACTATCTCATTATTTAAATTACTTGTATAAAAATTATACTTATCAATTGAATTTGGAATCCATGCGGTAACAAAATATTTTTGTAACATTGCTATCCAACCCTGACTAGTGGTAACATTTAAGTTTTTATTATCTAAAATTTTACTAAATTTATACTTTTCATATTTTTTATTACTTGTAGAATATGCTACACTACGAGAGTTATCAAAAGTAAAATAATTTTTTTTACTACGGTGACTATTTTTTTTACCTAATGCGGTAGATTGTTTTAACTGTCCAAACATAGATACTTGTATTGATTGTAACGTAGGATTATTAATATTATAATTAATCTGAAGAGCGTACTGATTTCTATGTAATATAAAAGTTTTCGTATAGATAACTCCATTATTTGCCTTCCACACTAACGGAACTATTAATTCATTTTGTCCTGGAGACAAAATATAATTTTCTTTATCAGTTAAATATAAAGGACGATGATCAAGATAGTTATCTGTACCGTCTTTACCAGATAAACCACTTACTGCTTGATAAATAAAATCCGGTTTAGTTTCTAAAATATTAACTGGTTTAGAAGAACCTAATTTATCATGATAAGATAACAACTGTGCTAAAATTATATCACCTCCATAAGTATTGATGTTTAGAGATAAAACATCTGTTTTAACTTTTATAATTTTTCCATTGGGGATAAATAATTTAGAGTTACTAATTATCATAGAACTATTATTTATGGAGGTTCTTGAACTTTGGTCCTTTTGCCATGCTTGCCAAAGCATCAAAGATATTAATATAAAAAAAATAATTAAGAGATTACGTTGCAAATCAATCATTATCTTTGATCATCTATTTTAAAGATTACTGGATCATATCCACCAGAACTTAAGGGTTGACATTTTAAGATACGTCTGATGGTTAAATAAATTCCTTTTCTTACTCCTAATCTAGTTATGGCTTCAATAGCATATTGAGAACAACTTGGTTGAAAACGACAATGTGGGCCTAAGAATAGACTAATAAATCTTTGATAAATTTGAATCAAAGCTACTAATAATCTTGATGACATTTTATTAAATGATGAGACCATAAGATTCCTAATACTTTCATTATTGCAGAGTTATCCATACAGTTAATTTCATTAGTTATCATAAGTACGAAATCCATGGCACATAAATCATTTTTATGATAACGGAAACTTTCACGAATTAATCTTTTAATTCGATTTCGTTCATGTGCTAACTTAACATTTTTTTTAGAAATAGCTATCCCGATTCTTGGATGATCAAGACTATTACCTAAGTAAAATAAAATCATCGAAGTCATGCAAATCTTGTGTTGCTTTTTTATAACCTGAGAAAAATTTTTCGTAGTTAACAATCGTAGATTATCCGAAAATGAAAAATTCATGATTTAGAAGTTTTCAACTATATTAATTATACAGTCAGACGAATCCTTTTTTTAGTTCGGCGTCTCGCTAAAATATGACGACCATTTCTAGTTCCCATTCTCATACGAAAACCATGAGAACGTTTACGTTTAACTATTGAGGGTTGAAAAGTACGTTTCATAATTTTTCCTATTATCAATTAAATTTTACTACGATTTAAAAGAATTTTAAAGACCTTTTCTTCAGTAATAAATTGAATAACATATAACAAAATATTAATATGGATTGATATATCTTTTATTATAAAATATATTATTTGCTCATCCATAGTAATCTCACTATATTTAGAAAATTTAAGCATAAATCGTGGATTTGATTTAAATATCAAATATATTCTCAAAATAGAGTTATTAATGTAAATTTAAGAATCATATATTTCATGAAAATAAGACCACATCATAGTATATTAATTACATTGATTTTTTTCATATTAGCAGCTCGAGCTACTAATATTAGTGTAGGTTTTTCTCCAGGTAATTCAGCATCAACTATTATTTTGAATGCTATTAATGAAGCACATCAGAAAATTGATATGGCAGTATATTCTTTTACAAGTAAACCAATAAGTCTTGCATTATTAGAAGCAATCCAAAGAGGAGTAAAAATTCGGATTTTAGCTGATGATAAATCGAATCATGATAAATATACAGCGATTACTTTTTTAGTAAATCATGGAGTATCCATTAAGTTAAATAGGCATTATGCTATTATGCATAATAAATTTATCATTATTGACGAAAATTCAATCCAGACCGGATCATATAACTATACTAGTGCTGCTGCCAAACATAACGCCGAAAATGTTATTTTTATAAAAGATGCTTCAGAGATTGCTTCACAATATACTAAGGAATTTAATCGCTTGTGGCAAGAATCTACTATATTACAGCCAAAATATTAACTTCAAATAAATTATTGAAAGCTTTATAAAATATCTTCTTTATGAAATTTATTATCCAACGCCAACAAATACTTAAACCACTGCAACAGGTATGCAGTATGTTAAGTAATCGTCCAACATTACCAATTCTCAATAATTTATTAATCAAAGTTAGTCAAGATAGATTATCTCTTACTGGTAGTAATCTTGAAATCGAAATGATTAGTAATTTAGTTTTAACGGATCTACATGAAGATGGAATAATTACCGTTCCTGCTAAAAAATTTCTTGAAATATGTCGCAGTCTACCAGAACAAGCAAGTATTACTGTATCATTAAATGATAAAATCATCCAGATTTGTTCCAATCAGAGTAAATTTTCACTATCTACCTTACCAGCTAATACTTTTCCAAATATTGAATACTTACATAACCAATTAGAATTCACTATATCCAATAAAAATTTTAAATATTTAATTGAAGCAACATATTTTTCGATGGCATTGCAAGATACGCGCTATTATCTAAATGGGATGTTATTTGAAACTGAAGGTAATCTTTTACGTACAGTAACTACTGATGGTTATCGTCTTTCCATTTGTACAATTAATATTGATAAAAGAGTAGCTAATTATTCGATAATTATACCTCGCAAGGTAATTATAACTATATTACGATTATTAGATCGTACTAATAATCTACTGCAAATAAAAATTAATTCTAATAATCTTAGAATACATGTTAATTCTTTAATTTTAACTTCTAAATTGCTTTATGGAAGTTTTCCTAATTATCGTAAGGTATTACTGCAAAACTATGATAAATCGCTGATTGTAGAATGTCAAAGGCTAAAACAAGCCTTATCTAGAGTTGCTATTCTCTCTCATGAAAGATTACATCATGTAAATTTTTACCTTAAACTAAACCAGTTAAAGATCACTACTAAAAATTTAGTAGATGAACAAGCCGAAGAAACTATAGTAGTATCTTATATTGGAGATGATTTAAAAATCAGTTTTAATGTAAATTATATACTAGATGTTTTAAATATGTTAGAATGTGAGAAGATAAAAGTCTTGCTAAATGATAACCTATCCTGTATTAAAATCGAAGCTTTTACAAGCCAATCAGCAAGTTATATAATTATGCCAATAAGATTATGATAAGTATTAATATATGGGATAATAAATTAAATCTTAATTAAGAGAGAAATATGAATGTTAAAGTCTTATGACTCGTCAAGCATTAAAGTTTTAAAAGGATTAGATGCTGTACGTAAACGACCCGGAATGTATATTGGTGATACTGAAGATGGTACTGGCTTACATCATATGGTATTTGAAGTAATAGATAATGCTATAGATGAAACCTTAGCTGGATATTGTACAGAAATTATAGTAAATATTTATTTAGATAATTCCATATCCATACAGGATAATGGACGGGGAATTCCAACTGGTCTCCATGAAGAAGGGATCTCTGCTGCAGAAGTAATTATGACAGTATTACATGCTGGAGGAAAATTTGATGATAATTCATATAAAGTATCTGGAGGATTACATGGAGTAGGTATTTCAGTTGTTAATGCCCTTTCAGAAAAATTAGAATTAACTATCTATAGAGAAGGAAAAGTGTATTATCAAATTTATGAACATGGTATCCCTCAAGCCCCATTGGATATAATAGGAAATACAAAAAGAACTGGGACAACCGTGAGATTTTGGCCAAGTAAACAAATCTTTAGTAAGATACTACAATTTAGTTATGAAATCCTCGCAAATCGTTTTAGAGAATTATCCTTCTTAAATTTAGGACTTTCCATTCATCTTATTGATCTCCGTAATGATAAACAATCTCATTACCATTATACAGGAGGCATTAAGGCATTTGTTGAATACTTAAGTAAAAAGAAAAAAACTATTCATAATAATATTTTCTATTTATCTAATAAAAAAAATGATATTTATGTAGAAATATCCTTGCAATGGAATAATAGCTATCAGGAATCTATTTACTGTTTTACTAATAATATACCTCAAAAAGATGGTGGAGCTCATCTCGCTGGTTTTCGTGCGGCTATCACACGTACAATTAATGCTTATATAGATAAAGAAGGTTACAATAAAAAAAATAAAATCATAGTTACCGGTGATGATGCTAGAGAAGGTTTAGTTGCTGTAATTTCAGTAAAACTTAATGATCCTAAGTTTTCATCTCAGACTAAAGAAAAATTAGTCTCTTCTGAAGTTAAAGCAATTGTAGAATCATTGATGTATGAATATTTTATGGAATTTTTACTAGAAAATCCAAGCGATGCTAAAAATATCGTACATAAAATTATTAATGCTACGCGTGTGCGCGAAGCAGCACGTCGCGCCCGTGAAATGACCAGACGCAAAGGAATAATTGATATTATTGGTCTTCCAGGAAAATTAGCAGATTGTCAGGAACGTGATCCAAAAACTTCGGAGCTTTATTTAGTAGAAGGTGATTCTGCCGGTGGATCGGCAAAACAAGCCCGTAATCGCCGTAATCAAGCAATTTTACCACTCAAAGGTAAAATCATCAATGTAGAAAAAACCAGATTTGAGAAAATGCTCGCTTCTCAGGAAATTGCCGCATTAATTACTGCATTAGGTTGTGGTATTGGACCTAATGAATATAATCTTAAGAAGTTACGTTATCAAAATATTATTATTATGACAGATGCTGACATAGATGGATTACATATCAGAACATTATTACTGACCTTTTTCTATCGTCACTTTCCAGAACTTATTGAAAGAGGTTATCTTTATATTGCTCAACCTCCACTTTATAAAGTAAAAAAAGGTCAAAAGGAGCAGTATATCAGAGATAATACTGCTATGGAACAATATCAAATCACAATGGCATTAGATGATGCCTCAATTTATACGGATGTATTGACAGTAAATAATAAAGATCAATTGAAAGAAATTTTTATAGAATATAATAATCTACAAAAATTAATTAAAAATTTAGAAGGTAGTTTTCCTGATCAGTTACTGAATGCATTAATTGATCAACCAATACTTAATTTACAGAATAATAAACAAATAGTAACCGAATGGATCAATACATTAGTTAATTTACTGAACAGAAAAGCCAAAGCTGGTTGTACATATTATGCATTAGTAAGATTCAATGATAGATTAAATATATATGATCCGATATTAGGTATGCATTTCTATGGTATAGAGAGTAGTTTTCTTATGGATCAAGATTTTTTTAATACTGAAGTATATCTTAAAACCATCAGGTTAGGTAAAAAAATCCATAGTTTAATTAAAGCTAATTCATTCGTAAAAAAAGGTGAAAAAATTTACCCAATAACTAGTTTTGAGCAAGCGTTTAACTGGTTGATAAACGAGTCCCAACGTGGATTAAGTATTCAACGTTATAAGGGATTAGGTGAAATGAATCCAGAACAGTTGTGGGAAACAACTATGAATCCCGAACATCGAAGAATGTTACGTGTTACTATCAAAGATGTAATAGCTACTAATCATTTATTTACTATCTTAATGGGAGATGAAGTTGGCCCTCGTCGTAATTTTATAGCAAGTCATGCTCTTAAAGTAGTTAATCTAGATATTTAATGAAAAATATTATTTTTTTGAAGGACGCAAAGTAGGAAATAAAATTACTTCTCTTATATTATGGTTATTAGTAAGTAACATTACAATGCGATCGATTCCAAGTCCTAATCCAGCGGTAGGTGGTAATCCATATTCAAGGGCAGTAATATAATCTTCATCATAATCTCTAAAAATTTCATTGGTAGTTTTAGCTAAATTCTGTTGTTGCAGAAATCTTTCGTATTGTTCTTTAGCATCATTAAGTTCTGAAAAACCATTACCTATTTCATAGCCACTAATAAATAATTCAAACCGATCCGTTAAAAACGGATAATATTCATTACGACGTGCTAAAGGAGATACGTCAGCAGGAAAATGAGTAATGAAAGTAGGAGATATCAAAGATTTTTCTACACTATTTTCAAATATCTCAGTTAATAGTCGTCCATGACTTAAATTATTAGGAATCTGAATGCCTAAAGAATGAGCAAGGGCGATGGTTTTATTAATATCATTAAAATCCTTAATATCAATATTAGTACCGCAATATTGATAAATTGCTTCTATCATACTCATTTTTTTAAATTTTTTACTGAAATCAAAAATATACTGTCCATACTTAATTTTTGTTGATCCAAATAACTCTTGTGTTAATTGATGAAACATCTGTTCTATTAAAGACATTAGATCATTATAATCTGCATATGCCAGATATAATTCCATCATAGTAAATTCTGGATTATGTTGAGGTGAAATACCTTCATTCCGAAAATTTCGATTGATTTCAAATACTCGTTCAAAACCTCCTATGACTAATCTTTTAAGATATAATTCAGGTGCTATACGTAGATACATATCAATCTTTAGGTTATTATGATGTGTAATAAATGGACGTGCGATAGCACCACTAGGAACTAATTGCATCATAGGTGTTTCAACTTCTAGAAAATCTTGTTGAATCATAAAATTACGGATGCTAGATATAATCTTAGAACGAACCATAAAAGTATCCCGAGATCGTTGATTAGTAATAAGATCTAAATAACGTTGACGATAACGGGTTTCTTGATCAAGAAGGTGATGGAATTTATTTGGTAAGGGACGCAGAGCTTTAGTAAGTAATCTAATTTCAGTACAATGTAACGTTAATTCATTAGTTGAAGTCTTAAATAATTTTCCAACGGCCCCAAGAATATCGCCTAGATCCCATTTTTTAAATTGATTATGGTATAATCCTTTAGGCATAATATCATGTGTGATGTACAATTGAATTTTTCCACCCATATCTTGTAGACTAACAAAACTAGCCTTACCTATAATCCTTCGTGCTATCATGCGTCCAGCTACACGAATAACCATATTGAGCCTAGTTAGTTCGGTGTTTTCTTTATTATCGAATTCCATATGTAATTGATTTGAAATATAATTTCTTCTAAAATCATTTGGAAATGCGCTACCCTGACTACGTAACAAATTTAGTTTGTCGCGTCTAGTTTTTAATTCGTTATTTAATGGTATTCCACCGTTAATGTTTTGATGATGTTCACACATGATAATTACCTGATCTCATAAACCTGCCTTTAGACATGCTTTAATAAATATGTCTAATTCACCATTTAAAACCGCTTGTGTGTTACGCGTTTCTACACCGGTTCTTAAATCTTTAATGCGTGAATTGTCAAGTATGTAAGAACGAATTTGTCTTCCCCAACCAATATCTAGTTTATTTTCTTCAATGATTTGTTTTTCAGTATTTCTTTTTTTTAGCTCAAAGTTATATAATTTAGCTTTTAATTGTTTGAGTGCTTGATCCTTATTTTTATGTTGCGATCGACCATTTTGACACTGTGTAATAATTCCAGTTGGAAGATGTGTAATACGAACTGCAGATTCAGTACGGTTAACATGTTGTCCTCCAGCTCCTGAAGCACGGTAAACATCAATGCGTAATTCATTAGGTTTAATATGAACATCAATAGTATTATCTACTTCTGGGTAGATAAATATAGAGCTAAAAGATGTATGTCTTCTACCTCCTGAATTAAATGGACTCTTACGCACTAAACGATGTATACCAGTTTCAGTACGTAACCATCCAAAAGCATAATCTCCGGAAATATGTAAGGTTGCCGATTTGATTCCAGCAATTTCACCTTGATATTCTTCAAGAAGTTCTATCTTAAATCCTTTATTATAAGCCCACCTTGAATACATACGTAATAACATGTTTGCCCAATCTTGAGCTTCGATTCCTCCAGAACCAGCTTTGATATCAATATAGCAATTGGCTTTATCATTTTTTTCGGTAAATCTTGCTTGAATTTCTAATTCAAGCAAGATTGTTTCTTTCTGATTAAGTTTGGTAATAACTTCATTAATAGTTTGATTATCTTCATACTCTACAGCTAAATCAAACAGTAAAGGAAGATCATCAATTTCTAGTAGTAAGTTATCTATTTTTTGCATAAAATTACAGACCTTTAAGCGTTCTTTACTTAAAGATTGCACTAGATTAATATTTTGCCAAATATTAGCAGTTACTAGTTGATTATTAATTTCTTGTAAACGTTTTTGAGATTTGGCATAATTAAAGGTACACCTGAAGTAGATTAGTACGTTTTATTAAATCTTTAATGCGTTCTCTTATATAATTTATGTCTAACATGATATCAGTATCTCTTACGAGAAGATTATAATCTAAAGGTTAGTTCAGGTTGAAATCAAATGATTATATCATCAATTAATCTAATTGTCTAATAAGGTGTACTATTGACTTAAAATTAATATCAGGTGGTTCCTTATGATAAATTAACCAATTTAAAAGCTCTATATCATCTAATTCTAGTAATTTAATAAAATTTAGCTTATCTTTATTGCTTAAATTAATATATTGAGATTTAAAAAAAGACATAATAATTATATCTAGTTCTAATAGACCTCTTCTACATGCTAAATAGATAGCTGATAAATTATTGATGTCAATATTTTTCATTAAACTTAAAAGTTGTTAATTATTTAGATGAAAATTTACCAATTTAATTCAAGATTTCCTCAAGCTTCAATAAATTTACCTTTAACATTAATTTCTTTAGAAGAGTGGATCTTATTGACTATTACTGGTAGAGATTATATAGATTATTTACAAGGACAGCTAACGTTAGATATTAAAAAATTAAAACCAAACCAATCTTACCAAACTGCTCACTGTAATGCTAGAGGTAAAATGTTGACTAATTTACTACTATTTCCTTATGGAGAAGGATTAGGATGGATTGTAAGACGTTCAGTACATCAAATACAATTAACTGAATTAAAAAAATATGCAATATTTTCTCAAGTATTGATATCAAAAAATGATAAAGCAATATTATTGGGTATTGCCGGATTTCAAGCTCGTGAAACACTTGCTAATGTTTATTCAGTATTACCAGATAAAGATTGTCCGGTCATTAACTTCAATCATACTATACTATTATGGTTTAATCATCCATCTGAACGCTTTATTATTATTACAGATATTAATCTGGTTAAAAAATTATTAGATATTCAATCGCAATTAAATAACAGTAGACAATGGGTTACATTAGATCTAGAAGCAGGAATTCCAATTATTGATGTAAATAATTCATGTAAATTTTTACCGCAAGCCGCTAATTTACAAAATTTGAATGGTATTAGTTTTAATAAAGGCTGTTATCTAGGTCAAGAGATGGTAACACGTGCCAAGTTTCGTGGAGTAAATAAGCACGTTCTTTATTTACTGTCTGGCAAGTCGAACTATATACCAGATATAACAGATCACTTAGAATTACAAATTAGTAATGATCAATGGCAGGATTCAGGTACTATCCTAGCAAGTTGTCTTATGGCAAATAATGAATTATGGATACAAGCAATCTTGAAAAATCATTTACCATTAGATAGTACCTTGCGTGTTAAAAAAGATAGTAAGAGTCGCTTGTCAATTCAGAAGGTTTTTTATTAATTACAGAAACATACCAGATTTTTATCACCAAAAACATCATCCAAACGTTTTACTGTCGGCCAATATTTATTAATGTGATATCCAGTTGGATATACTGCTTGCATCCTACTATAAGGATGATTCCAGGTACCAACTAATTCTTTTTGAGTATGTGGAGCATTAACTAATGGATTATTTTTTAATGGCCATTTACCTTGAGCAATATATTCAATTTCTTTATGAATTGCTAACATAGCATCAATGAAACGATCTAGTTCAATTTTATCTTCTGATTCAGTTGGTTCAATCATTAATGTGCCCTTAACCGGAAATGACATTGTAGGAGCATGAAATCCATAATCAATTAACCTTTTAGCAATATCTAACTCATTAATTCCAGTTAGAGATTTTATGGGACGAATGTCAATAAGACATTCATGTGCTACATATCCTCCTTTACCTGTGTATAATATTGGATATGCATGTTTTAACCTGCTAGCAATATAATTTGCATTAAGTATAGCTATCTGAGTTGCTAATTTTAATCCTTCAAACCCCATCATACGAATATACATCCAACAAATTGGCAAAAGTGACGCACTACCAAATGGCGCTGCTGAAACCGCATTTGTAGGCTGTAAAATACCATCTATGGTAATGATTCGATGTCCCGGAAGAAAAGGAGCTAAATGTGCTTTTACTCCAACTGGTCCAATACCTGGACCACCCCCTCCATGTGGAATACAAAAGGTTTTATGTAAATTAAGATGTGACACATCAGCACCGATATGACCTGGCATCATAATTCCAAGCTGCGCATTCATATTAGCACCATCAAGATAAACTTGACCTCCATATTTGTGAATAATTTCACAAACTTCACGGAGAGATTCTTCGTAAACCCCGTGTGTAGAAGGATATGTTATCATGATACAAGCTAATTTATTATCAGCTTTTTTAGCTTTATCAACTAAATCTTGTAAATCGAGATTACCTTTTTTATCACATTCCACGGTCACTACTGTCATACCTGCCATTTGAGCAGAAGCTGGATTAGTTCCATGTGCAGAAGCTGGAATAAGACAAATAGAACGATTGATTTGACCTAAACTCTCATAATATCGACGAATTGTTAATAACCCCGCATACTCACCCTGTGCTCCTGAATTAGGCTGGAGACTAAAAGCATCATAACCTGTTAATTTTATCAACCAATCCGATAATTGACGGATAACTTTTAAAATTCCTGAAGCCTGATCTAGAGGACAAAAAGGATGAAGACCTGAAAATTCTGACCAAGTAATAGGTATCATTTCTGCCGCGGCATTAAGTTTCATAGTACAAGAACCAAGAGGTATCATTGAATAATTTAATGCTAAATCTTTACGTTCTAGAAAATGCAAATAACGCATCATCATAGTTTCACTATGATAAGTATTAAATACTGGATGAGTAAGAATTAAATCTTGACGTAGTAAACTATTAGGCAAAGAAGGATTTTCATTGCGGTTTACTAAATTATCAATATTTAAAACATCTAGATTATGTTTATCACCAATTATTATTGAAAATAATATTCGAATATCTTCTAGAGTTGTAGTTTCATCTAAGGTAATTCCTATTGCATTGTTAATATCATTACGTAAATTTACTCCCACACTTAATGCGCGAGCTAATATTGTTGATTTATCATTCACTTCAACCGTAATAGTATCAAACCAAGTTTGATTTTTGATACTAAATTTATATTGATGTAAGCCGGCGGCTAAAATATCTGTTAATCTATGAATACGATTTGCAATCTGCTTGAGTCCATCTGGACCATGATATACGGCATAGAACCCTGCTATGTTAGCCAATAATGCCTGAGAAGTACAAATATTAGAGGTAGCTTTTTCACGTCTAATATGTTGTTCACGAGTTTGCATTGCCATGCGTAAAGCTGGATCTCCAGCGGCATCACGTGAAATACCGATAATGCGACCAGGTATTGAGCGTTTATACTCATGACTAGTAGCATAAAAAGCCGCATGAGGACCACCATATCCCATTGCAAGTCCAAAACGCTGTGCTGATCCAAGAACAATGTCCGCACCTTGTTTACCCGGTGCCTTTAATAATACTAAAGACATTATCTCGGATATAATACTGATTATTATTTTTCTATTTTTCAGTTCTTTAATTAATAAGGAATAATCGTGGACTTCTCCAGTAGTAGCAATCTGTTGGAATAAAACCCCAAAGATTCCATTATAGTTTAATGCTTTTTCAGCCAAATCTATTATCAATTCTATGCCTAAAAATTTAGCCCGAGTACATATAACATCTATAGTTTGCGGATGCAGATCTGATGCAATAAAGAATTTATTAGCAGGTGATATTTTACTAATTCTTTTCGCCATAGACATTGATTCAGCAGCCGCGGTTGCTTCATCTAACAAAGATGCTGAAGCTATATCTAGACCGGTTAAATCTAATGTTACTTGCTGAAAATTTAATAAAGCTTCAAGACGACCTTGAGAAATTTCAGGTTGATACGGAGTATAAGCAGTATACCAACCTGGATTTTCTAAAACATTACGTAAAATTACTGGTGGTATTAATGTAGCACTATATCCCATACCAATCCAAGATTTATAATCTTTATTTTCTTGAGCAATAGTTTTAAGTTCTTTTAAAGCTTGATATTCTGAAACTGCATTGTAAATATTTGGTATTGTTGATAAATGAAGATTACCTGGTAAAGCAGATCTAATTAATTCATCAAGTGAATAAAAACCTAATTCTGATAACATCGACATCTGCTGTTCAGTAGATGGACCTAGATGACGTTTTATAAAAGCATCACTATGCTCAAGCATACTAATAGATTGAACCATAATCCTAATTTCTTTTAAAATTACTTAATAAACATCGATAATCCTATCAAGGATTACTTGAATTTGTCAATAATTGATAATCATTAGCATCTAATAAAAAATTTATTTCTGATTCATTACTAGCTTGCAATTTGAATAACCAACCCATAACATATGGACTAGTATTTATTAATTCTGGCTTTTCAATTAGCATATTATTCACAGTAAGAATTTTACCACTAAGAGGAGTATATACGCTGGTAGCAGCTTTTACAGATTCTATAATAGCACATTCATCTCCTAGATTAAAGATTGAGCATATTTTAGGTAAATCAATAAAAACTATATCTCCTAGTAATTCCTGTGCATGATGAGTAATCCCAACTGTATAATTTCCGGTAGAATTTTTCAATACCCATTCATGACTGCTACGATATCTTAGATTTTTAGGTACTTGACACATTATTCATCCTTTTGTAATTAAGAGATTTAACTAATACAGTGACCAGTACGAACGAAAACTGGTCGGGTTACTTCAACTAAAACATTTCTATTACGTAGATGCACCACAGCTTCTTTACCTATTTCTATGGGAACTCGTGCCAAAGCAATACTATAACCTAAGGTCGGAGAATAAGTACCACTAGTAATTTTACCCTTTTTATGGCAACCATTTTTATCATTAAAACTTACAGTTAATTGAGGACGTAATACACCTTTTTCTTTCATTTTTAAACCAACTAATTTATCTATTCTGTGATCACGGTGTTTTTCTAAAGCTTCTCTTCCAATGAAATGACGATTAATTGGCTCCCAACTAATTGTCCAATCCATATTCGCAGATAGTGGAGAAATATTTTCATCCATTTCATTACCATACAAATTCATTCCTGCTTCAATCCGCAGCGTATCTCTAGCTCCTAATCCAACTGGATAAATACCAGCATTGATTAATTTTTTCCAAAAAGTTACAGCTTGTTCTTGCGGTAAAGCAATTTCGTAACCTAATTCTCCAGTATAACCTGTCGTTGATACAAAATAATCTCCAAATTCTACACTGCAAAAAGGTAACATCTTCTTTAAGATTTTTTGTTGTTCTAGACTAAATAAACTTTGGGTTTTTTTCTGAGCATTAGGTCCTTGAATAGCTATCAGAGCTAGATCATCACGAGTTTTTAATTTTACCCTAAATTTATTCATCTGGTTATAGAGCCAAGCTAAATCTTTATGGCGATTAGCAGCATTAACTATTAAGCGGAAAGTTGTGGTATTGATAAAGTAAACAATGACATCATCAATAACACCTCCGGTTATATTTAACATTGCACTATATAATGCTTTTCCAGGATTTTTTAATTTAGCAACATCATTAGCTAATATATAACGTAAAAAATTTCGGGTTTCTTCTCCATAAATATCTATAATAGTCATATGAGAAATATCAAAAGCACCAGCATCATTACGTACTATATGATGTTCTTTTAATTGAGATCCATAATGAAGTGGCATCATCCAGTCATTAAAATTTACAATATGTGCACCAGAAATTTGATGATATTTAAATAAAATTGTTTTCTGCATCGGAAATTTAATCCATTTAAAAATCTTTAATATAATTTGAAAATAAAAATCAAAGTACATCTTAATGTATATAATAATTAATTACTTAAAGATGACATCATGATTTCAATTTGTTCGGTGGATTTAGGAACTAGACTTGTCAAATTTTCATTTCCTGTATCCGTTATTAGAATATTATCTTCAAGACGAATTCCAATCCCCAGATATTTATTATTAAGATTATTTAAGGATGGGCTAATATACAATCCTGGTTCAATAGCTAATACCATACCTGATTGTAACTTAATCAGATCATTATCTACTCCATTAATTGCAACATCATGTACATCTAAACCTAAGAAATGACCAAGTTTGTGCATAAAAAATTTGCGATATACTTTTTTATAAATTAGTTTATTAATATCCCCTTCCATTAAACCTAATTTTAATAAACCACTTACCATAATATATATCACTTCTTTTTCTACTTCACGTAAAGTAATTCCTGGTCTCAATAGTTTTAAAGTTTTATATATAGCTGCTAGCACAATTTTATAAATTGCATACTGGGGAGTACTAAATTTTCCATTAACCGGAAAAGTACGAGTAATATCAGTTGCATATCCACATAATTCACAACCCGCATCAATCAAGACTAAATCACCTTCATATAAGATTTGATCATTATCAGTATAATGTAAGATGCAAGTATTTTTACCACTGCCCACAATTGGATTATAGGCTGGAAATCGCGCTCCTTGACGGTTAAATTGATATAACATTTCACCTTCTAGGTGATATTCTTGCATACCTGGTCTACATTTTTGTATGACTTTACAATGTGATAAAGCACTAATTCTTCCTGCCTGGCGTAGTATCGCTTGTTCATTTGGAGACTTAATAAGACGCATTTCATGTACTAAGGGACGCCAGTCAATGATTTGTTGATAATCTGGTAAATTTTTGCCTAAAATAATTTTTAATTTTTCTAAAGCACTAAATAGAATTTGGTCTGCAAAATGATAAATTCCTTTGGCATGGTACAATATATTTACTTTATTAAGTAATAAATAAAGCTTATTGTTTAATTCACTCCAAGGTAAAGCGTAGTCTATTGCAAGTTTTTTTGAAAATTCATGTAAATCTAATTTCTGGCCAACCCAGACTTCCATCGTTTTATTCGTTTCAGGAAGAAATAAGATACTATGATTCTTGAGTGAATCTTTTTTTAATAAGATTAATAAAGATTCTGAATAAGATAATCCAGTTAAATATAAAAAATCACTATTTTGACGATAAGGATATTCATTACCATTATTACGCATCACTTTAGGAGCCGCAAAAATTAAAGCCATACTAGATGGTTTGATTTTAGCTAAAAATTTATTACGTCGGTATATAAAATCTTCTATCCTTAACATTATTAAGTACTCATAAAATTCTGTACACTGATGATCTCATTCTAAGCTAAAGTCATTTATATGAAATATGATTCAATATTCTATAAAAGAAAATTAATCCGCCAACAAATAAGACATCTGAGACAAAATTTATCCTTGTTAGATCAGCAAAAATCTGCAGCCCAAATTTCTCAAATAGCTATTAATTTTAGGCCAGTTTATCAGGCAACAAATATAGCTATATTTGTTTCAGTTGATGGGGAAATTAATACTGATCAGTTAATCAAACAACTCTGGCAACATAATAAACATGTTTGTCTTCCAGTAATATACCAGGTTAATCAGATATTATTTATGCAATATACGTCGGTAACCTTGATGATTTTTAATCGATTTAATATTCCCGAACCATTATTCGATTATCGTAAAATTTTACCTTTAGAAACTATTGATATTATTTTTATTCCCTTAGTTGCTTTTGATGCTCTGGGTAACCGTTTAGGTATGGGAGGAGGATATTATGATCGTCTCTTACAACATAGACATTATTATAAATTTTTAAGTATAGGCTTAGCATATGACTTCCAACAAGTAGCAGCGATTCCCATTACCACATGGGATGTACCTTTAACAGCATTAATTACTCCATCGAAAATTTGGCAATGGAACTAGAGAAATTTATTTAGTTAAATATTTAACACCATTAAGTGTACTAATTAATGCTATATCCGCACTACGGATTGCAAATAATCCAACGGTTACTACACCAGCAATCATATTAATAGCTTTTTCAAGATGAATTGGATTATTGATTTTGATATGATGAATATCAATAATAACATTACCATTTTCTGTAACCACACCACGGCGATATATAGGCATTCCTCCTAATCCTAATTTTAAGATTTCTCTTGCAACATAAGATCGTGCCATCGGTATCACTTCTAAAGGTAATGGAAATTTTCCTAATAAGGACACATGCTTAGATTCATCAGCAATACAGATAAATTTTCTCGAGATTGCTGCAATGACTTTTTCTTTAGTAAGAGCCGCACCTCCGCCTTTTATGAGTTGTAATTGATCATTAATTTCATCAGTTCCATCTATATAAATAGGAAGAGATTCTACATCGTTACAATTGATTACAGGAATTCCTAAATTCTTCAATTGTACGCTTGACTGATTTGAACTAGATACTGCTCCATCAATTTGTGATTTTAGGGTTCCTAATGCCTTAATAAAATGTGTTACTGTTGATCCCGAACCAACTCCGATAATAGAACCCTTAGGAATATAATCTAATACCGCCCACCCAACAGTTCTTTTTAAATCCTCTAGTGTCATAAAATTAACCTAAATCATGGTTTTGATCGATAGCTTGTTTAAAACGCTCTAATATATCCCAATAAACATTTTGCAAATCACTTCCTTTACTCCACCATCTTATAATAAAATTAAGAGAATTCGTTCCAATTTCATGTAATCTAATAATAATCTCCCGTTCTTTTATAATTCTTGGATCTGTATATACAATTTTATGTATAATCTCTTTAACCTTATTAAGATCTGCATTAGTATTTACTCTTAATATAATTTCATTACGTCTTATGGGTTCACGAGAATAATTAACAATATTAGCTGAAATAACTTTACCATTAGGCATAATAATGGTTTTACCATCATCAGATAAAAGTGTAGTAGAAAAAATTTGGATCTGCTGTACTATACCACTTACTCCTCCTAAATCTACATATTCTCCTACACGTAATGGTCTACAGCTTACTAATAAAACCCCGGCCGCAAAATTAGAAAGAGAACCTTGTAAAGCTAATCCCACAGCTAATCCTGCAGCACCTAAAATTGCAATAATTGATGCAGTTTGTACGCCAACACGATTTAAAGCCGCGGTAACTGCAAAAGTTATAATACTATACCGTAATAAAATTGAAATGAAATTAGCGATTGTAATATCAATATGACGTGCTAAAAATACTAGATTAAGATTTTTAGCCATATAATTCGCTATCGTCATTCCTATACATATAATAAATATGGCTATGATAACATTTACTGTATAATTTATAAGTAATGTCTGATTATTTATTAGCCAATAGCCAGCATGTTTCATGCTATTAATTAAAATTAGACTTGCACGACCCATAAAGTGTTTATTTATTGTCTTTTTAAAGTAGATTCACCGCATTTAACTCAGAAAATGCCTTTTCTAATCTTATAATCATACTTAATTGACCCGCACGTAACCAGTTACGGGGATCGTAGAATTTTTTATTTGGTAAGTAATTTCCTTTAGGGTTACCTAATTGGCTTTGTAAATATACTTCATTATCTTTATAATATTGTAAAATACCTTTCCAAGTTGCCCATTGTGTATCTGTATCAATATTCATCTTCACTACACCATAACTAATAGCTTCTTGAATTTTACTTATTGGAGTTCCTGATCCTCCGTGAAATACAAAATTAAGAGTATTTTCAGGTAAACCGTGTTTATTACTTATATAGTCTTGTGATTTTTTGAGAATTTTGGGAATTAATTGAACATTACCAGGTTTATAAACTCCATGTACATTACCAAAAGCAGCTGCTATAGTAAAATTAGTACTAATAGGGCTAAGTTTATCGTAGCAATAACCAACATCTTCTGGTTGGGTATATAAAGCAGAACTTAAAATATTGCTATTATCTACACCATCTTCCTCTCCACCCGTACAACCTAATTCAATTTCCAGCGTAATACCCATTTTTGACATCCGATAAAGATAATGGCTACTTATTTCAATATTATCTTCTAATGATTCTTCAGAAAGATCAATCATATGAGAGGAAAATAGCAGTTTACCAGTGGTATCAAGGTACTCTTCATTTGCGTCTAATAGACCATCGAGCCATGGTAATAAATTTTTGTTACAGTGATCAGTATGTAATATTACTGGGACACCATAATATTTAGCTATTTGATGTACATGTTGAGCTCCAGAAATTGCGCCATTAATAGCGGCATTTTGTGATTTATTATTGATTAAACCTTTACCTGCAATAAATGTTGAACCACTATTAGAAAATTGTATAATTACTGGAGCTTGAACTTTAGCAGCAGTTTCAAGAACTGCATTAATTGAATCTGTACCTATACAATTTACTGCTGGTAATGCAAAATTATTTATTTTAGCTACCTTAAAAATTTTCTGTACAGTACTTCCTGTAATCACACCTGGCTTTAAAAAATTCAAAATTTGAGACATATAACTAGTGTCCTATTTATCTAATTTTATCACTACTTATAATAATCGGGTTTAGCACGTTGTTCTAAAAGAGTAACTACGGAGAATTTTTTTCCTTCTATAAATGCTAAGAATGATCCTCCTCCTGTAGAAATATAAGAGAACTTATCTTCAATTCCAAATAAATCAATAGCAGCTAAAGTATCACCTCCACCAATAATAGAAAATGCATTACTTTCAGCTATAGCATTAGCAACAGTTTTCGTTCCATGGCTAAAATTAGGCAATTCGAAGACTCCTACAGGTCCATTCCAAATAATGGTTTTTGCTTTTTTTAATATTTTTGCCATTCTTAAAGCAGTATTATCACCTAAATCCATAATTTTTTCATCGTTCTTAATTTCGGTTACTGGCTTAATGATATCTTTAACCTTCTCAGAACATTGTTTACCAACCCGTACATCTGTTGGTATTGGAATACCATAAGTATTTCTTAGAAATTTAGCGGATTCTACAAAATCTGGTTCATATAAAGATTGACCAACTTTATTATCAATGGCTACGAAAGTGTTAGCAATACCTCCTCCTACCATTACTTGATCTGCCAATTTGGCTAAAGAATTCAAAAGATTAAATTTGGTAGAAATTTTAGATCCACCTAATATTGCAACCATCGGTCTTCTAGGATTAATCATTGCTTTACTTAACGCTTCACACTCAGCAGTGAAGAGAGGTCCAGCACATGCTATTGGTGAAAATTTGATTACTCCATGTGTTGATGCTTGATTACGATGAGCGCTTCCAAAAGCATCCATTACAAATATATCGCATAAGGACGCATATTTTTTAGATAGGAGATCGTCATTTTTTGTTTCACCTTTATTAAATCTAACATTTTCCAAGATAATTACTTCACCTTTTGCTATTTCTACACCATTGAGATAATCTGCTATAAAGTTAATTGGACCATTCATTTTATCTCTGATAATTTTAACTACCGGTAACAAAGAAAAATTTACATCATATTGACCTTCATTTGGCCTTCCTAAATGAGAAAGAACCATAATTCTAGCGCCTTTTTTTCTAGCTATTTCAAGAGTAGGTAAAAAAGCACTAATTCTTCTTTTACATGTAACTTGGCCATTTTTAATGGGTACATTTAAATCTGCTCTGATTAAAACTCTTTTATCTGCTAAATCTAAATCTGTCATCTTTATTATAGACATGATGTATTATCCTCAGAGTTAATAGTAGATTATTATCTCTTTTATAGAAATCTAGAAAACTCTAAAAACTAATTTTAGCCATTGCCAAAGCTGTATCTAACATTCTATTTGCAAAACCCCACTCATTATCACACCACAGTAGAGTTTTAATTAAATGACGACTACTTACTCGAGTTTGTGTAGCATCTACAATTGTGCTATGTGGATCATGATTAAAGTCTATTGAAACTAATGGCAATTCAGTATAATCAACTATACCATTAAATTTACCATGGCTTGCTTCTTTTATTATTGCATTAACTTGTTTTACAGTAACTGATTTTTCTACATTGATGTTAAGATCGATAGCTATACCATTAATCGTAGGTACTCTAACAGATATAGCTTCAAATCTCTTGCTAAATTCAGGTAAAATGCGTGTAAGACACATCGTGATACTAGTATCTACTGGAATAATAGATTGACTTGCAGCTCGTCCCATTCGGAAATTACTGCTATTATAAGTATCAGTAATCTGCTGATTCTGCATAGCAGAATGTATTGATGTAATCATACCTGATTTGATATTTAATGCATCATTAAGTAATTTTATTATAGGTATGACACAATTGGTAGTACATGAAGCATTAGATACAATCCGGTCACTAGTTTTTAAACTAGTATCATTTACACCAAATATCACTATTGCATCAAGATCTACATCACCTGGGTGTGAAAAAAGGACTTTTTTAGCTCCTGATCTCAAATGGGCTTCTCCATCCAACCTACTTCCGTATATCCCAGTGCAATCTAGTACAATATCTACTTTAAGATCTGCCCAAGGTAACATAAAGATATCACTATAATGAAATATATATAGGAGATCTTTGCCAATCCATATCCTTTCTCTATCTTTATGTACATTCCAAGCAAAACGTCCATGAATAGTATCATATTTTAAAAGATAGACCATTCCTGATACATCGGCTAATTCATTAATGGCAACTACTATAAAATTTTTACGTCTTCCAGTTTCATATAAAGCCCGCAATACACTACGGCCGATGCGTCCAAATCCATTAATAGCTATACGAATAGTCATGATTATTAGCAATTTTTATATTTTAAGTGGCTTAATTATCGATTAAACAATTATTGCATGTTATTATTTTTTAATAATTTCCTTACTCTCCTAATAATCTTTTCTAAATTAAAACCAAAATAATTAAAAAGTATCTCAGCGGGTGCAGATTCACCAAAGGTATGCATTCCAATAATTACTCCATTCGAACCAACATATTTATACCAAAAGTCTGCAATACCAGCTTCAATAGCAACTCTATTTTTTACCCTTTTAGGTAAGACGGTTTCACGATAAACTTCATCTTGAAGATCAAAAACATCAGGAGATGGCATCGAAACTACACGAATCTTATGTCCTTCTGTACTAAGTTTAAGATACGCAGTCACTGCCAAATTTATTTCCGAACCGGTAGCAATTATAATAATATCTGGTTGTCCAATGCATGATTTTAACACATATCCACCACGCACTACATTACTTAATTGTTTCATGGATCTATCTTGTTGTGGTAAAATTTGACGAGAAAATATTAAGGCAGTAGGACCATCGAAACGTTCAATAGCATATTTCCAGGCTACTGCACACTCAACCTGGTCACAAGGACGCCAGGTCCTAAGATTAGGAGTAAGGCGCAAACTAGCTAACTGTTCTACTGGTTGATGTGTTGGGCCATCTTCACCTAAACCAATAGAGTCATGAGTATAAATCATCACCTGGCGAATCTTCATTAAAGCAGCCATCCGTACGGCATTACGCGCATATTCTACGAAAGTTAAAAACGTAGCTGTATAAGCTAAGAATCCTCTATGCAAAGCTATTCCATTAGCTATCGCAGTCATCCCAAATTCACGAACTCCATAGTGGATATAATTACCTGCGGTATCTTTATCAAGAGATTTAGACCCCGACCACATAGTTAGATTACTTGGAGTTAAGTCCGCAGATCCACCTAAATACTCCGGTAATAATGGACTAAAGTATTCTAATATATTTTGTGAAGCCTTACGACCCGCTATATTATCTGGATTATTTTGTAACTTTTTAATAATTTTTGTAGTAATTTTATCCCAAGATTCAGGTAAGTGGTTCTTTGTGCGGCGCATTAATTCAGAGGCTAAATGAGGGAAAACTCTTTGATAATTAGCAAATTTATTATTCCATATAGTTTCTTTTTCTAAACCGGATTCTCTTGCATCCCATCTTAAATAAATTTCTTTAGGAATAATAAATGGCGGGTGATTCCAATTTAAAAATTTACGAGTAGCTGCTATTTCAGCTTCACCTAATGGTGCACCATGAATATCATTTTTACCAGCTTTATTTGGAGATCCAAATCCGATGATAGTTTTGCATATTATAATGGATGGTTTATCAATGATATTAACTGCTTTTTTTATAGCATTACTAATGGATTCATGATTATGACCATCAACATCAGGTATAATATGCCAACCATAGGATTCAAAACGTTTGGCTGTATTATCAGTAAACCATCCAGTAATTTTACCATCAATAGAGATACCATTATTATCATAAAAGGTTATTAATTTTCCTAGTTTTAATGTTCCCGCTAATGAGCAAACTTCATGCGAAATTCCTTCCATCAGACAACCATCTCCCATAAATACATAAGTATAATGATCTACTATATTATGTTCTGGTCGATTAAATTGTGCTGCTAAAGTACGTTCGGCTATAGCCATACCTACAGCATTAGCTAGTCCTTGTCCTAGAGGTCCAGTAGTAGTTTCAACACCAATAGTATTTCCAAATTCAGGATGTCCAGGCGTTTTAGAACCCAAGTGGCGGAATTTTTTGATTTCACTGATTGGTAAATTATAACCACTTAGATGTAAAAGACTATAAATTAGCATTGAACCATGACCATTAGAAAGTACAAAACGGTCGCGGTTGAACCACTCCGGATTTAGAGGATTATGATTTAAAAATTCCCGCCATAAAACTTCAGCAATATCCGCCATTCCCATTGGGGTACCAGGATGTCCAGATTTGGCTTTTTGTATAGCATCTATACTTAGAATACGAATAGCATTAGCAAGCTCTTTGCGAGAAGGCATTTTATACTCCATTTATCTTGAGCTTTCTATAAGATCTTTAATTAAAATTGATGATTTGATTTTATACTAAATTGATCTCATCTATTTTAGATACACCTCACGTTTTTTAATATAATATACTAAATTTAATTGATATTCGTTGCTAATTTAGTCGCAGCTTGTACATGTAACATTTCTAATGCTAACGTTGCCGCGGCTAAACTGGTAATTTCACTATGATCAAATGGTGGTGATACTTCTACTACATCCATACCTATAAGATTAATTCCTTTGAGGCCACGAATTAATTTTAGAGCTTTATCAGTAGTTAACCCTCCTACTACAGGAGTTCCTGTACCTGGAGCAAATGCTGGATCTAAACAATCAATATCAAATGTTAGATATACTGGTCTATTGCCCAAGATTCTTTTTATTGAGATTAATATATTATTGAGATCATCATCATTTACTTGTGCAGCATTAAAAATTGTAAAATCTGTTTTTAGATTAGATTCTGTACGAATTCCTATCTGTATAGAATTTTTAGAATCAATTAAATTTTCCTTAATCGCATGATAAAATATTGTGCCATGATCATATAGATTATTATTCTGATAACAATCGGAATGAGCATCAAAATGTAATAATATTATTTTACCGAAAAACTTAACATGAGCGCGAAGAATTGGTAAAGTGATAAAATGATCACCACCGATTGATAACAGTTTTTTACCATTTGTTAATAATTTTTCTGTATGCCTTTGTAATTTAACACTCATGTCTTGAACATCACCAAAATTATATATTAAATCACCACAATCAACTATGTTTAAAATTTTTCTAATATCAAACGTCCAAGGCCAACGGTTTTGTTCCCATGCTAAATTTACCGAAATATGTCTAATGGCTCCTGGTGCATGCCTACTGCCCGCACGTCCTGAAGTTGTTATATCAAATGGAATTCCAGTAATCACCCATTCTATTTCAGGACAATAATAAGGAGTAAAATTAACTGGAAAACGCATAAATCCGAAAGCATTAGATACTAAAGATTTGTCTAGTTGATACGGTAAAATATTCATTATTTAACTCCAACTCTACTAGATAACATTAAATGATTTTATATATTAATTTTGTTGTAAGTAAGGAGATCGAGATAATAGGGTCTCAAATTCATCTAAAAATTTATTCTGCCACTTCTCATCCAAATTAGTACTTTTCATCTGATTAATAAAATTATCGAGTGATTTATCCGGATCTAATCCTACATAAAATAACATGTCAGCAATATTATTCCCATTACTATCACATTCTAATTCATATTTTCCGTTAGATGAGATATATACATTCACGGTTTTAGTTTTGCCAAAAAGATTATGCAGATTTCCAAGAATTTCTTGATAAGCACCTAACATAAAAAATCCTAGTAGTGGTGGATGTTCTTTGTCATAGTGTGGCATAGGTAGAGTTGTTGCAATATTGTTACCATCAATATAATGATTAATTGCTCCATCTGAATCACAAGTGATATCAAGTATAATAGCACGTCTTTCTGCCGGTAGATTTAAACCTTCAAGGGGAAGTATCGGAAATAATTGATTAATGCCCCATACATCCAACATAGAATTAAAGAGGGAAAAATTAACATATAATTTATCAGCTAGGACTTTCTGAAGTTGATTAATAATAGGACGATGATCAATCTTATCAAGATCTAAGGAATTTTTAATTTTATTACAAATATTAAGGTAAAATTGTTCAGCTAACGCTCGTTGTTTTAAATCATAACTTCCATGTATATAACCTGTATTAATCTCTTTAAAATCCATCTTACTATCAGATAACCACTTTATTAAATATCCAATTTCATGAGTAACTTGAATTTGTTGCCAAGTATGCCAGAGATTCATTAAAGGTTTAGGGGCCTGGTTACTTAGTGGTTCTGGAAGATTAAATTCCTGAATTTCTACATTAATTATATTAGATACTAATACAGTATGATGAGCAGTGATTGCACGACCAGATTCAGTAATCACGATTGGATGAGGTAAACAATATTCTTTACATATTTCACCAATACTAAAAATAACATTTTTAGCGTACTCATTAAGACTGTAATTTACTGAAAAATCTGAATCAGATCTAGTACCTTGATAATCTACCCCTAATCCACCACCAACATCAAAACATCTAATTTGTACTCCAAGTTTATGAAGTTCGACGTAGCAACGGGCGGCTTCACGAATTCCACAGACAATATCACGCAGATTAGCTAATTGCGATCCCATATGAAAATGTAGGAGTTGTAAACTCTGAAGCATATTGGCTTTTTTAAGCATTTCTACTAGTTGTAAAATTTGTAGAGTTGCTAATCCAAATTTAGATTGATCTCCCCCAGGAGATTGACATTTACCCGAAGATTGTGATGCTAAACGTATGCGTACCCCTAACCTAGGAGTTACCTTGAGGTGTTCTGCAATCTTTAACACCGGAATTAACTCGGTTAATTTTTCAATAACTAGATAAATCTTATGCCCTAATTTTGATCCTATTAGAGCAAGACGAATATATTCATTATCTTTATAGCCATTACACACGATTACCATATTTTTTATGCCAGTATGTGCTAATACCACCATTAATTCTGCTTTAGATCCGGACTCTAAACCCAAATTCTCTCCAGAATTAATTAAAGATTCTATTACACGATAATGTTGATTTACTTTAATAGGATATATTAACAAATAATCCCCTTGATAATCATAGTTATTGCGAGCGGTTCTAAAAGCAGCATTAATAGAGCGCAATCTATGTTGCAATATCTGTGGAAAACAAAATAAAGCTGGTAATTGCAGACCATTGCAAGTGGTTTTCTGTAGAAGGTGTGTGAAATTAACTTCAACTGGTTTTTCTTCATTAGGAGTAGGACATACCATAAGATGCCCTAATTCATTAATATTAAAATAATTATTACCCCAGTAGCAGATATTAGATGTATATAACATTTGATTAATCTTAGAATTCTTCACAATTACCTCTTTAAAATCTGATTGAATCGTCATTATTTATTACAGAACATATGAGATGTTATCTAGTAATCGGCACATATATATGTATGAGAAATATTATTACATCTTGAAGCAAATTATTAAATTTTATAATAAAATTTATGTTAAATAATTTAACTACTGAAATTCGCAGTTTTGCGTGTCGTCAAGGACGTCTTACTCAAAGTCAACGTCGTGCTATAAATGAGCATTGGCAAACTATAGGTGTAGTTTATAACAACCAGAAACTAAATCTTAGTAGTTTATTTGTTAACGAAGCTCCATTAGTAATCGATATTGGTTTTGGAATGGGATATGGTTTAATTGAACAAGCTATTAATAATCCCAAAATTAATTTTCTTGGTATTGAAGTTTATTTACCAGGAGTAGGATCTTGTTTAGGTTTAGCTCATCAAGCAAAATTGTATAATTTGAGAGTGATTTATCATGATGCGATCAATGTATTTACCGAAATCTTGCCAGATAATTCGATTTATTGCGTACAACTATTTTTTCCAGATCCCTGGCCAAAAAGACGTCATCATAAACGTCGTATTATTAAATTATCTTTTGCTCAATTAGTACTCAGGAAGTTACAATCTACAGGAATTTTTCATATAGTAACTGATTGGACACCATATGCTGAACATATTCTTAAAGTTATGAATAATATTTCTGGTTATAAAAATCTCTCAGAAGAAAAAAATTATATACCTCGTCCCATCACGCGTCCTTTAACTAAATTTGAAAACCGTGGTATAGCTTTGGGTTATATAGTTAGAGATATCATGTATCAAAAAATTTGAATTTTTTGAGATCTTCTCTTAATTAGATATTAGAGTTTACGCCAAATTTATGGTAATAAAATTATACTCATATGATTAAACATATATAAAATTAAAAAACATAATAAATATCTAGACGAATTTTTTTATCGGAAATAAATTTCTAATTGGAACTAGAATTACTTTGGTTAGTTCAGAAACTATATGAACCGTAGGATGAGTTCCGTGGTAAATACAAAAAATATTATATAACGAATAATAATCATCCATAAAACTAGATACCCGAAATATTTTTATTAAATTTATTAATCCAATGATCATAATTTCAGTATAATTAAAATTAAGAGGAAAAGTTTCAAAGTTTAGTAAAGTAGCTATTGAATGTTTGATACTGGTAAGCAATAAAGCTTGCAAAAATGAAGTCACTTCCACTAGAAATTATCTATAATTATAAATTTAAAAATCTCTATAAATGGCTGAGGAATTTTTAATTTAAATAAAAGGATGATTTAAATCATATTTAATAAATTGCATCAAACTAAATAATAGTAGTACGATGATATATAAGTTGATAATAATTTTAAATATTAGAGATAAAATTATTAGCATGAATTACCTTAATTATTGTCATTATCTATATTAAATAGTGTAAATATTGCGTTCACCAAAAATGGCGCGGCCAATGCGTATCATGGTACTTCCAGCTAAAATGGCAGCTTCTATATCATGACTGGTTCCTAAAGATAAAGTATCTACTGTAGAGTATTTACTTTTAAACTGTTGGAAAACCGTTGCTATGCGATGATAAACTGATAAATTAGTTGAATTTTCTAATGAAGGAAGAGCCATGATTCCACGTAATGACAAATTTGGCATTAATACAATTGCTTGTGCTAATTTGGTTAATTCGGTTAAACTAATACCAGATTTACTTTCTTCTTGACTAATATTAATTTGAATTAATACATTAAGACGTGGCAAAGAGGTGGGCCGTTGCTCACTAAGACGTTGTGCTATACGGAATCGATCAATGGTATGACACCAACTAAAATTCTCTGCTACTATCCTGCTTTTATTAGATTGTAATTGACCAATAAAATGCCAACATAAATTATGTTGACAACTAATGGATTTAATTTTATTTATGCCTTCTTGTACATAATTTTCACCAAAGTTAAGCTGCCCGGCAGCAATAGCATCCTGTATCTTATGGTGAGATTGTTGTTTGCTAACAGCAATTAATTTAATTTCCTTTGGATTTCTGTGGCTCTTTACTGCAGTAGTATAGATTTTATGACGTACATTTAATAAATTTTTATGAATTTTATTCATATTGATTTTTAGTAATCCTTTTGGTAATATCAAGATATTACTGATTAATTTTTATCTGAAAACAACTTTCTAATATAAGAACCGCAGCTATTGAATCTATATACTTTTTTTTAAGGCGCGAAATCCCCCAATTCTAAATAGTAGATCACGTGCTTCTAGAGTAGTCATTCGTTCATCATGTAACTGAGTAGTGATATTAAAACGTTTAGATATGCAGTGAGCAAAGATTCTGGTACTCTTAGTAACCCACTGCTCGGAACCATCCATATTAATTGGTAAACCGACAATAATTTTATCAGGATGCCATTCGGAAATCAGTGATTGAATTTTCAACCAATTCGGATTACCAGATCTTGCGGGAACTGCAGGTAAAGGATTAGCAGTTTTAGTAATGGTTTGTCCAATAGCTACACCAATACTTTTAGTTCCAAAATCAAAAGCTAATATTGTCATTAGATATTTTCCATTTTTAAAGTTAAAAAATTGTAATTATTAAGATCACAAACGTTTTTCGATCATATTCATTAACTTGCTAGTTATAGAATATGATGATGCGGCCTCAATTTCTCTAATACAAGTTGGACTAGTGACATTAATTTCAGTAAGTTTATCACCAATAATATCTAATCCTACAAATAGTAAACCTTTATGTTGTAAAATTGGAGTAATCCGTCTTACAATTTGCATGTCTATTACAGATAAAGATTGTACTTCTCCGATACCTCCTACCGCGAGATTACTGCGTGTCTCTCCACCTTGAGCTTTTCTTGCTAAACAATAAGGAATTGGCTCTCCATCTACTATGAAGACACGTTTATCGCCATTTATAATTTCAGCAATAAATTCTTGTGCCATACAGTAACATTTACCATGAGCAGTTAAATTTTCAATAATAACTGAGACATTCACATCATTTGGTGTAATACGAAATACAGATGAACCACCCATTCCATCCAGTGGTTTTAAAATAATATCACTGTGTTTACGCCAGAAATTCAAGATTTGGGATTGATTTCTAGTTACTAGAGTATCTGGTATTAAATCTGGAAACCAAGTAATAAAAATTTTCTCATTACAATCACGTAAGCTTTGTGGTTTATTTATTATAATGGTTCCTTGATTTTCTGCATGTTCAAGTATATAGGTAGCATAAAGAAATTCTTGGTCTAATGGTGGATCTTTACGCATCAAAATTACATTAAGTTCATGTAAATCAATAACATCTTCATTAAAAAATGAATACCATTTATATGGATTATTTTTTACCTTTAAAATTCTGGTCCGCGCGCATGCTCTACCTTTTTGTAGAAATAAATCTTTTAGTTCCATGTAATGAATTTCATATTGGCGTCTTTGAGCTTCTAATAAGATAGCAAAACTACTATCTTTATTAAGATTAATATTAGAAATAGGATCCATAATCATGCCTAATTTGATCATTCAATTCACCATATTTAAATAAGATCCCCAAAATAAGCCTGTAAGATAGCAATTACCGCAATACTTGCTGTTTCGGTACGTAAAATACGTGGCCCAAGAGAAATATTAGTAAAACCATATTCAATAGTTGTAGCAATTTCATCGTCTGAGAGACCTCCTTCTGGACCAATAAGCAAACGCAATGGTTGTCTTTTTTTAGGTAAAAAACTAAGTTTTTTACTATAATTTGGAGCAAAATTGATTTTAAAATCAGATGTTGATTCAGCGCACCATTGTTCTAACTCCATTGGAAATCTAATTTCAGGAATTATATTTCGACCACATTGTGTGCAGGTAGCAATAGCAATTTGCTTCCAAGATTGGATTTTCTTTTCAATTTCTGGTTGATTTATTTTTACTCCACAACGTTCAGAAAATAATGGAGTAATCATGTTTACTCCTAGCTCTATAGATTTTTGAATAGCAAATTTTATTCTATAACCACGGGTAATAACTTGGCCCAAATGAATATGTAAAGGTGATTCTCTATTTTCTTCTTGTAGATAAATAATTTTTAATAATGCCGAGGTTTTAGAAATTTTAAGAATCTTAGCATTAAAAATTAGATTGGTATTATTAAAAAGTTGTACGAAATCACCATTATTCATTCTTAATATGTTATGTACATAATGGGTTATTTTATTATTAATCATGATTTCATCATTAATTTCAATTTTTTGAGGATAATAAATACGAGGTAGAGGCATAGCATTAATTATTTTACTAAAAATTTCACAATTTCTATATTATTAAGTTAATAAATCTTAAAATTTATAGATCTAAGACTTCATGTAATAATGTAATCTTATCAGTTTTTTCCCAAGGAAATTTGGAACGTCCAAAATGACCATAGGTTGCTGTCTCTCTATAAATGGGATGTAATAAATCTAGCATATTAATTATACTATATGGACGAAGATCAAAAATTTTACTAACTATTAAAATAAGTTTTTCATTAGATATTTTACCAGTGCCAAAGGTTTCAACCATAATAGAAGTGGGTTCAGCAACTCCAATTGCATATGATAATTGAATCTCACAACGGTCTGCTAGACCAGCAGCTACTATGTTTTTGGCTACATAACGGGCGGCATAAGCTGCCGAACGATCTACTTTAGAAGGATCTTTACCAGAAAAAGCACCTCCTCCATGACGAGCCATACCACCATAAGTATCCACAATAATCTTGCGTCCAGTAAGTCCACAATCACCAAGAGGACCACCAATTACAAATCTTCCTGTTGGATTAATGAAATATTTTGTTTGATTATTTAACCATTTTGCTGGCAATACTGGTTTAATAATTTCTTCCATAACTGCTTCATGTAAAATTTTTTGAGGAATCTCTTCACTATGCTGAGTAGAAAGCACTACAGTATCCACATTAAGAATTTTTCCTCCATCGTACCTTAAAGTTACTTGACTTTTTGCATCCGGACGTAGCCATGAAAGAATTCCATTTTTACGAACTGCAGATTGTCGCTGTACCAATCGATGAGCATAAGTTAAAGGAGCTGGCATCAAAACATCGGTTTCGTTAGTAGCATATCCAAACATTAATCCTTGATCACCCGCACCTTGTTCTAATAAAATAGAGCGATTAATTCCTTGTTGAATATCAGAAGATTGTTTACCAATTGCATTAATTACTGCACATGAATTAGCATCAAAACCCATATTTGAATTTATGTATCCAATATCGCGAACGGTATTTCGTACAATATCTTCAATATCCACCAAAGCACTGGTAGAAATTTCACCACCAACTAAAACCATACCAGTTTTAATATAAGTTTCACAGGCAACCCGTGCTTTAAAATCTTGTTGTAAGATTGCATCTAATATAGCATCAGATATTTGATCAGCAATTTTATCCGGATGTCCTTCTGATACTGATTCGGAAGTAAAAAGGTATTCAGCCATTTTTTATCCTTATTTTAGAACATCGCCAGTGAGTTATAAATTTATATAATGAACTTTTGGCTTAAAAGCAATAGAATAAATTGATATTTAGTATGTGTTACTCTTCCTATAAGGAAGATCAAGAAAAATCCTCAAAGTGGGACTTTGGAGATCATAAAGTAATTCAGTAACGTTTGCAAGCATCTTAGCTTAGATTTAATTTGATTAATTCTACCTATTAATAATAAAAATTTTATTATTCAAACCTTGATCAGGTGAAAACGAACCCCATTTAGTTAGAACTAATGAACCTATAAATATTTATCTACATAATGGGCACTGGAAGTACAATAATTTGCCCTTATTAAAGGTTCAAAACCAGATTAACGACGAAATTTTAGTGGAGACGTTTGAAAAATGGGTAAAATTATTGGTATTGATTTAGGCACAACAAATTCTTGTGTTGCAATTATGGATGGTAATAAACCGAGAGTTTTAGAAAATGCGGAAGGAGATCGTACCACTCCTTCGGTCATTGCTTTCACACAGGATGGAGAAACTCTAGTAGGACAGCCTGCTAAACGTCAGGCTATCACCAATCCTAAAAATACACTTTTTGCAATTAAACGCTTAATTGGACGGCGTTTTAAAGATAAAGAAGTTCAGCGCGATGTTAATATTATGCCATATAAAATTGTTGCGGCTGATAATGGAGATGCATGGTTAGAAGTTAAAGGTAAAAAAATGGCACCTCCTCAGATTTCTGCAGAAGTATTAAAAAAAATGAAAAAAACTGCTGAAGATTATCTGGGAGAGTCAATTAATGAAGCAGTTATTACAGTACCTGCTTACTTTAATGATGCTCAACGTCAAGCAACTAAAGATGCTGGTAAGATCGCTGGTCTTCAAGTCAAACGGATTATTAATGAACCTACTGCTGCTGCTTTAGCCTATGGACTTGACAAAAGTAAAGGTAATCGCACTATTGCAGTGTATGATTTAGGTGGAGGTACTTTTGATATCTCAATCATTGAGATTGATGATGTTGATGGAGAGAAAACCTTTGAAGTTTTAGCTACTAATGGTGATACTCATCTTGGTGGTGAAGATTTTGATAGCCGTCTCATTAATTATTTAGTAACCGAATTTAAGAAGGATCAGGGAATTGATTTACATCATGATCCTTTAGCAATGCAACGCCTCAAAGAATCTGCAGAGAAAGCTAAAATAGAATTATCTTCGGCACAGCAAACTGATGTTAATTTACCCTATATAACTGCTGATGCTAATGGTCCTAAACACTTGAATATTAAAGTTACTCGCGCAAAATTAGAATCATTAGTAGAAGATCTAGTAAATCGCTCTATTGAGCCCTTAAAAATCGCATTACAGGATGCTGGATTGTCTGTATCTAATATTGATGATGTTATTTTAGTAGGTGGTCAAACACGAATGCCAATGGTTCAAACTAAAGTAGCCGATTTTTTTGGTAAAGAACCTCGTAAAGATGTTAATCCAGATGAAGCAGTTGCTGTAGGTGCTGCAGTTCAAGGAGGAGTATTATCTGGTGATGTTAAAGATGTTCTCTTATTAGATGTGACACCATTGTCATTAGGAATAGAAACCATGGGTGGAGTAATGACTTCATTAATTGCTAAAAACACTACTATTCCAACTAAACATAGTCAGGTGTTCTCAACAGCCGAAGATAATCAATCTGCAGTTACGATTCATGTCTTACAAGGTGAACGTAAACAAGCCAGTAATAATAAATCTTTAGGACAGTTTAATCTTGATGGGATACATCCGGCTCCAAGAGGCATACCGCAAATTGAAGTAACCTTCGATATTGATGCAGATGGTATTTTACATGTATCTGCAAAAGATAAAAATAGCGGTAAAGAGCAAAAAATCACTATTAAAGCTTCCTCAGGTTTAAATGAAACCGAAATTGAAAAAATGGTAAGAGATGCAGAAGCACATGCTGAGTCTGATCGAAAATTTGAAGAATTAGTACAATTACGCAATCAGGCAGATCATTTATCACATAGCACACGTAAGCAACTTCAAGATGTCGGTATCAATTTTCCTCATGATGACAAAAAAATTATTGAAAATGCCTTAAATGAATTAAATACTGCATCAAAAAGTGAGGATAAATCTTTAATTGAATCTAAAATGCAGGCACTCATTAAAGTTTCAGGAAAATTAATGGAATTTGCTCAAAAAAATTCGCCAGAAGACTCAGTCAAGAAAGAAAATCCTTCTAAAAGAGAAATGGAAAACGATATAGTTGATGCTGAGTTCGAAGAGGTAAAAGAAGATAAAAAATAATCATTAACCGCATGGTTATGGCTATTTTGGATAGCCTATAATTATGTAATTAGAATTTTTATCTCTTTCGTACATTATGTATGTTAAGTACAGGACTACCAGAATGGCGAAAAAAGATTATTATGAGATTTTAGGTATTTTGAAATCTGCTGAAGAACGCGATATAAAAAAAGCCTATAAACGCTTAGCTATGAAATATCATCCCGATCGCAATCCTGGTGATAAACAAGCTGAGAGTAAATTTAAAGAAATTAAAGAAGCATATGAAATTTTAAGTGATCCACAAAAGCGAGCGGCTTATGATCAATATGGTCATACCGCCTTCGAACATGGAAATCGTTTTGAAACCTCTGAATCGGACTTTAGTGAGATATTTGGTGACGTATTTGGTGACATCTTTGGTGGAGGACGAAGTCGTGGTAAATCTCATACTCCTAGAGGGAGGGATTTACGTTATAATCTTATTCTAACTCTTGAAGAAGCGGTACGCGGGGTTACTAAAGAAATTAGTATTCCTACATTTGAAAAATGTACTAAATGTCACGGCAATGGTACTAAGTTAGGAACTTCACCTATAAGATGTCCAAATTGTCAGGGTTCTGGTCAAATTCAGTTACGTCAAGGATTTTTTACGGTACAACAAACATGTCCATACTGTCATGGACGTGGTTCTATCATTAAAGATCCTTGTATTACTTGTAGAGGACGTGGTCGAGTAGAGAAAAATAAAACTTTATCAGTTAAAATTCCCGCTGGTGTAGATAATGGTGATCAAATACGCCTTTCAGGAGAAGGTGAAGCTGGTGAACGTGGAGCAGTTTCAGGAGATTTGTACGTTCAAATTGAAGTTAAAAAACATCCCATCTTTAATCGAGAAGAGAATAATCTTTATTGTGAAGTACCTATAAGTTTTATTATGGCTGCACTAGGTGGAGAAATAGAAGTACCTACACTAGGCGGTAGAATTAAAATTAAAGTACCGGAGGAAACCCAAACTGGTAAGTTGTTTCGCATGCGTGGTATGGGGATAAAATCTTTACGTACCGGACATCAAGGAGACTTATTATGTCGAATAGTAGTAGAAACTCCAGTAAATCTTAATGACAGACAAAAAAATCTACTTAGAGATTTAGAAAAAAGTTTTAGGGGATTATCTGGACAAAAAAATAGCCCCCGTTCAAAAAGTTTTTTTGATGGAGTTAAAAAGTTTTTTGATAATCTAACTAATTAGACTATTCATAATGTTACATCTTATTGATTTTTTTTATCAATTTAGATTTATGTCGAGCGGCTTTATTTTTATGTATTAAACCTTTTGAAGCTTGGCGATCAATAAGAGGTTGCATAACCTTAAAAGCATTTTCAGCAGTAGTTTTATCACCATTTTGCACAGCTACATGTACTTTTTTAATAAAAGTACGTATCATTGAACGTTTACTAGCATTAAACTTACGATGCTTTTCAGATTTTAAAAAGCGTTTCTTAGCAGAACTAATTTTAGCCAAAATCTTACGGCTCCTTAATATAAGATTAATTAAAATTATTTATTGTTATCTATTTTGAATTTTTGTCAAGAATTTTCTCTTCATAAAAGAGACAGCATCTCAAGATTTATTTGATATTTTAAAATATCGATATTTACATAGAATAAGATGAGATCAAAATTAATGAAAGATTATAAAATAACCTTGAATTTACCGGAAACTAAATTTAAAATGCGAGGTGATCTGGTAAAAACCGAGCCTAAAACCTTACAACGTTGGTATAACGATAATTTATATCGCATTATTCGTAATCTTAAAAAAGGTAAAAAGTTATTTATTCTTCATGATGGACCACCCTATGCTAATGGCTTATTACATATTGGTCATGCAGTTAATAAAGTACTAAAGGATATCATTATTAAATCGAAAGGAATGGCCGGATTTGATTCTCCTTATATTCCTGGTTGGGATTGCCATGGTTTACCAATTGAATTAAAAGTAGAACAAAAATTAGGAAAACCCGGAAGCAAAATTAGCCATACAGATTTTAGAAAAGCTTGTCGTCATTATGCCAGTCAACAAATTTTACTTCAAAAAAAAGACTTTATACGTATGGGAGTTTTAGGGGATTGGGAAAATCCTTATCTCACTATGAATTTTCATACTGAAGCAAACATAATACGTGTATTAAGTCATATTATTGCTAATGGGTATTTAATTCAAGGTTATAAACCAGTATACTGGTGTATAAATTGTTGTTCGGCATTATCGGATGCTGAAGTAGAACATTTTAACAAACATTCCTTATCGATTGATGTTGCTTTTCAGGCAGTAAATTTAAATGAAGTTAAAAATCAATTTAGATCGCCAGATGTGCATGGTCCAATATCAGTATTAATATGGACGACAACACCATGGACCTTACCTGCAAATCAAGCAATTACTATCAATGCTAAAATCAATTATCAGCTAGTACAAATTGAAGATCAAGCATTTATTATAGCTAAAGATTTAATCACCACAGTTATGAATCGCCTAGAAATTACTTCTTGGACTATACTAGGAGAAGTTCTAGGAGAATCTCTAGAATTATTCAAATTTCATCATCCGTTTCTTAATTTAGAAATTCCCATAATCCTTGGAGAACATGTTACACTTGAGACAGGTACTGGAGCTGTGCACACGGCTCCAGCTCATGGTATAGAAGATTATCTAGTATGTAAAAAGTATGATATTAAAATAGCTAATGTTATTGAAGCGAATGGTTATTATAAATCTGGGATCTCTCCATACTTAGATGGAATAAAAATTTTCGAAGCGGCCAATAAAGTGATAATTAATCTTTTAAAGAAAAGTGGTGCACTTCTACATTTAGACTATATAGAGCATAATTATCCGCACTGTTGGAGACATAAAACCCCAATTATCTTCCATACTACTAAACAATGGTTTATTAATATGGATCATAAAAACTTACGTCATAAATTAATTGAAGAAATTAATAAAATTCAATGGATTCCAGATTGGGGAAAAAAAAGGATTACTAATATGGTAGCCAGTAGACCAGACTGGTGTGTATCTAGACAACGTACCTGGGGTGTACCAATGTCTCTTTTTATTCATAAAGATAATGGAAATTTACATCCCAATACCTTGTGGCTTATGGAAGAAGTTGCAAAACGTGTAGAATTATATGGAATTCAAGCATGGTGGGATTTAAACCTAAAAAATTTTATTATTGAAGACTCGGAAAACTATGTCAAGGTACTTGATACATTAGATGTGTGGTTTGATGCTGGTTCGACATCTATTTATTCTCTAATGAATATGCCTTCAGAGTTTAGAAAAGATAGGATTGATATGTTTTTAGAAGGTTCAGATCAACATCGTGGTTGGTTTATGTCATCTCTAATTATTTCAGTAGCTTTACAAGATCAAGCTCCTTGTAAAAAAATATTAACACATGGTTTCACTGTGGATAATTATGGAAGAAAGATGTCTAAATCAATTGGTAATGCTATTAGTCCTCAGGAGATTATCGAAAAATATGGTAGTGATATTTTACGTTTATGGATTGCTTCTACCGATTACTCACGAGAAATCACGGTATCAGAAGAAATTATGAATCGTTCGGCAGATATGTATCGCCGCATTCGCAATACGGCAAGATTTTTACTTGCTAATTTAAAAGGTTTTAATCCTCAAATTGATCTAGTAACTCCAGAAGAGATGATAGTAATTGATCGTTGGGCATTAAGAAGAACTAAATACAGACAGAACAATATTATTATTGCTTATGAAAAATGTGATTTTCATACAGTGATTAAAAATTTAATGGAATTTTGTTCAGTAGAAATGGGTTCATTTTATCTTGAGATTATTAAAGATCGTCAGTATACATTTAAAATTAAAAGTTTAGCTCATCGTAGTTGTCAAACTGTTATGTTCTATATTATAGAAGCTATGGTTAGATGGATAGCACCTATTATATCTTTTACTGCTGATGAAATCTGGAAATTTATACCAGGAGATCGTTCTCCTTATATATTTACTGAAGAATGGTTTGATGGATTATTTGATATCAAAACAGATGAATTAATGAATGATGCTTTTTGGAATGACCTATTAAAAGTGCGGCGTGAAATTAATAAAGCTATTGAATTAGCGCGTGCTAATAAAAAAATTAAAGGATCACTAGAAGGAGCCGTAATATTATATGCTAAAGGTTCAATAGCCGATAAATTAAAGAGTCTCGGTGCCGAACTTAAATTTATATTATTAACCTCAATGGCAAAAGTGGTTAACTATGAATTAGCACCTCAAGAAGCACAACAAAGTTCCACATTACATAATTTAAAATTTATATTGTATAGAGCAGATGGTAAAAAATGTTCTCGTTGCTGGCATTATTGTACAGATATAGGTAAATTTATGGATTATCCTGAGATTTGTGGTCGGTGTGTCATTAATCTAGTGGGAAATGGCGAAGAACGTCATTATGTATGAGTACTCAATTATCAACTGGACTGAGTTGGTTATGGATAACAGTTCTAATAATAATTATGGATTTTATTAGTAAAAAATTGGTAATTAATTACTTAGTTTTGGGTGAATTTCACCCAAAACTAGCATTTTTACATTTAAATTTTTATTATGTTCATAATATTGGAGCTGCTTTTAATTTACTTGCCGATCAAAGCGGATGGCAACGTTGGTTTTTGATTAGTATTTCGATACTATCCGGATGGTTTTTTATTAAAATGATGTCTAATTTAAAAAATCTTAACAAAATTGATAATATAGCATTAGCATTAATTCTTGGTGGTACGATAAGTAACTTGTTAGATAGGATTCAGTATGGTTTTATCATAGATTTTATCGATATTTCAATTAAAAATTGGCATTTACCAACATTTAATATTGCGGATCTGGCGATCTTTATAGGTATAATATTGATTATTTTTGAAAATTTTTTATCTTCTAAAGACAGTAAATAGTATTTATGCGCATTTTATTAGCTAATCCTCGAGGATTTTGTGCGGGTGTTAAAAGAGCTATAACTATTGTTAAAAGAGCCTTAGAAATTTGGGGGGTTCCTGTATATGTGTATCATCAAATAGTACATAACAGTTATGTAGTTAGAAGTTTAGGTGAACTTGGAGCTATCTTTATTGAAAATTTATCTGAGGTACCTGATAAAGCTATACTAATTTTTTCAGCTCATGGAGTATCTAAGAAAGTACGTCATCAAGCAAAAAATCGGGATTTAATTATATTAGATGCCACTTGTCCATTAGTAAAACAAGTACATATGAAAGTGGCTCGGGCTAGCCAACAAGGTATTGAAGCGATTCTCATCGGACATGCAGGTCATCCCGAAGTACAGGGTACTTTAGGTCAATATAATAATTCAGTAGCAGGGATATATTTGGTACAATCTCCCCTTGACGTTTATGATTTGCAGGTAAAAAAAGAAAATCATTTATGTTTCATGACACAAACTACTCTATCTTTAGAAGATACTAATCATATTATCAATGTATTGCAAAAAAGATTTCCAAAAATTACAGGACCGCGAAAAAATGATATATGTTATGCTACAACTAACCGACAAAAAGCAGTACTGGATTTGTCTATGAAGACTGATATGATTTTAGTGATTGGTTCGACTAATTCATCTAATGCTACTAGATTATTTGAAATAGCTCATCGTAATTGTAAAAAGGTTTATTTAATCGACTCAGCTATAGAGATACAAAATCAATGGTTAAAAAATATCTCTTCGGTTGGTATAACCGCAGGAGCATCTACTCCCGGCGTTCTAGTAAATGAAGTAGTACAATATTTAAAAAATCACTTTGTTATTGAAAGTACAGAAGAATTAAATGGAAATCAGGAAAATATGAGATTTTCATTACCAAAAGAGTTACTTATTTAAAATGGTAATGATATTTTCATTTACTAAGGTGATCTAAATTAACAATTAGGAAAACTGATGAATGATAGATTGGTGCGAATTGCTATTGCAGGAGCAGGTGGACGTATGGGACGTAAGCTTATTCAAGCAACTAGAAAAATTCCAGGAGTATCTCTGAATGTTGCGTTAGAGAAAAAAAATTCACCTTTAATAGGTAAAGATGCTGGAAATCTAGCTGGAATAGGTAAATTAGGGGTAAAATTAACTGATAGATTAGACATTAGCGCTGATAAATTTGATGTATTAATTGATTTTACACAACCAGAAGCAACCTTAAATTATTTAAACATTTGTCGCCAATTAAAAAAAAATATGATCATAGGAACTACAGGATGGGATGAAAATACTAAAAATCTCATTAAAAAAGCGGCTTCAGATATTGCTATTGTATTTGCTATGAACTTTAGTATAGGTATTAATGTAATGTTAATGTTAGTAGAACTAACTACGCAAGTTCTAGGAAAAACTAATGATATTGAAATTATTGAAATGCATCATCGTAATAAAAAGGATGCTCCTTCTGGTACGGCTTTAGCTATAGGAGAAGTTATTACCGAAAATCTTGGTGACAATTTAAATCAAGGTGTGATAGATGGAAAACCAAAAATCAATGAACCAGGTACTAAAAAAATTAGTTTTTCTAGCGTGCGCGCAGGAAATATTGTAGGTGAACACACCGTGATTTTTGCTGATCTTGGTGGTGAGCGATTGGAAATTAGTCATAAAGCTTCCAATCGAATAATTTTTGCTTATGGAGCGATACATGCTGCTAAATGGATCAATGATAAATTACATGGATTTTATAGTATGCATGATGTTCTAAATTTGAGCTCTGGCAAAGATTGCTTAAAAGATTTTAATAAAACCAAAAATGAAGATTAAGTAGATCTAGGCATGTATTTTGAAGACATTTATTAGCTTAGAGGCACAATCACCAGTTTTATTAGGAATATTTGTAGTTATTTAAGAGTTTGCAGGGAAATTTCTATAGATTCTCTTTAATGGGGAAAATAATGTGATGACGCCAGGATTATTGGTTCTAGAAGATGGAACAAAGTTCTACGGTCATTCTATAGGTATCGAGGGAATTACAGTAGGTGAAGTGGTTTTTAATACCTCAATGACCGGTTATCAAGAAATTCTTACTGATCCATCTTATTCTCACCAAATAGTGACCTTAACTACTCCACATATTGGCAATGTTGGAACTAATACCATAGATGCAGAATCTACAAAAATACATGTAAGAGGTCTTATTATACGTAATTTATCATTTATCACTAGTAATTACCGTAATGAAGTAAACTTATCGGATTATTTAAAATATCATAGTATTATTGCACTTGCAGAGATTGACACGAGAAAATTAACTCGTTTATTACGTAATAATGGAGTTCAAAATGGATGTATTATTATTGGAAAGAATCTTAATAAGGTATGTGTAGCACAGCAAGCTTTAAAAAAAGCTCGAAATTTTCCCAAATTAAAAGGTATGGATTTAGCCAAATTAGTTTCAACATCAAAAATATATACTTGGACTAAAGGGACCTTTAAAATTAATAATTTATTAACTCATAAGAAGATTATACATCCTTTACCATTTCACGTAGTAGTATATGATTTTGGAGTTAAAATTAACATCTTACGTTTATTAGTTGAGAGGGGTTGTCATCTTACAGTAGTTCCAGCTCAGACTCCAGCACAGAAAACCTTAAAATTTCAACCTGATGGAATCTTTTTATCTAATGGTCCTGGAGATCCAGCATCATGTAGTTATGCGATTGAAGCTATAAAAATTTTCTTAAATTTTGAAATTCCTTTATTTGGTATTTGTCTAGGACATCAATTACTTGCTCTTGCCAATGGCGCTAAAACAAAAAAAATGAAATTTGGTCATCATGGATGTAATCATCCAGTTAAAAATCTTGATAATGGTAAAATTATCATTACTACACAAAACCATGTTTTTACTGTTGATGAAAAGACACTCCCTGCTAATTTGCGTATTACACATAAATCTCTTTTTGATGGTAGTATACAAGGAATCCAACATACTGATAAGCCAGCATTTAGTTTTCAAGGTCATCCAGAAGCAAGTCCTGGACCACATGATGCCACCACCATTTTAGATCAGTTTATTGCTGTTATTTCAAAATATCGTTTAAAAATCCTACAATAGGATCAAAAACATGCCAAAACGTACTGATATAAAAAGTATCCTAATTATTGGAGCTGGTCCTATTGTTATTGGACAAGCATGTGAATTTGATTATTCTGGAGCTCAAGCGTGTAAAGCTTTGAGTGAAGAGGGATATCGTGTCATTTTAATTAATTCTAATCCAGCTACTATTATGACTGATCCTGAGATGGCAGATGCTACTTATATTGAACCTATTCACTGGAAAGTAGTACGCACTATTATAGAAAAAGAACGTCCGGATGCGATCTTGCCTACAATGGGAGGACAAACGGCTCTAAATTGTGCACTAGATTTAGAACGCCACGGAGTTCTAAATGCATTTGGTATAACGATGATAGGAACTAATATAAAAACCATTGATCAAGCAGAAGATCGTAGACGCTTTAATCAAGCTATGAAAAAAATTGGTCTTCAAACTGCCCGTTATTATATTGCTCATACTATTGAAGAAGCATTAAAAGGATCAGAAAAAATTGGATTTCCATGTATTATTAGACCCTCTTTTACTATGGGTGGAACCGGTTGCGGTGTTGCGTCTAATAAAAATAAATTTATAGAATATTGTAAACGAGGATTAGATTTATCACCAGTACATGAGATAGTCATAGACGAATCATTAATTGGTTGGAAAGAATATGAATTAGAGCTACTACGTGATAAAAATGATAATTGTATTATTGTTTGTTCAATTGAAAATTTTGATCCTATGGGGATTCATACTGGAGATTCAATTACTATAGCTCCAGCGCAAACTTTGAGTGATAAAGAATATCAAATTATGCGCAATGTTTCGTTATCGGTGCTACGTGAAATAGGTGTAGAAAATGGTGGTGCAAATGTTCAATTTGCTATTAATCCAAATAATGGCAATTTAATTGTTGTAGAAATGAATCCACGGATCTCTAGATCGTCAGCTCTAGCTTCCAAAGCTACTGGTTTTCCTATCGCAAGAATAGCGGCTCGTCTAGCTGTAGGTTATACTCTTGATGAATTGATGAATGAAATAACTGGTGGATGTACTCCAGCATCATTTGAACCTACAATTGACTATGTTGTTACTAAAATTCCGCGCTTTAATTTTGAAAAATTTGTTGGATCTAATGATCGTCTAACTACACAAATGAAATCCGTAGGTGAAGTAATGGCAATCGGCCGCACTTTTCAGGAATCATTACAAAAAGCATTACGTGGTCTTGAAATAGGTGTACATGGTTTAGATGAAAAAATTCATACTAAAAATTTTAATATTCAACATGAGTTAATAGATGCTGGAGCGGATAGAATTTTATATATTGCCGATGCTTTTAGATTAGGCATATCATTAAGGGAGGTATTTAACTTAACTGGTATTGATTACTGGTTTTTAATACAGATAGAAGAATTAGTTAAATTAGAAGAACAAGTAATACAACAGGGTATAACTGGATTAAATAGCAAGTTTTTACGTACCTTAAAACGTAAAGGTTTTTCAGATTCGCGATTAGCTGTATTGACTAAAATCCAAGAAAGTAAAATTCGTGAAATGCGTGAACAATATAAGATTTTTCCAGTTTATAAACGAGTTGATACTTGTTCTGCTGAATTTCCTACTAATACGGCTTATTTATATTCTACTTATGAAGATGAATGTGAAGCTTATCCTGCTAATTTTAATCAAAAGATCTTAATATTAGGAGGAGGTCCCAATAGAATTGGACAAGGAATTGAATTTGATTACTGTTGTGTACATGCAGCTTTAGCGTTACGACAAGAGGGATTTGAAATTATTATAGTAAATTGTAATCCAGAAACGGTTTCAACTGATTATGATATATCTGATAAATTATATTTTGAATCAGTAACCTTAGAAGATATATTGGAAATAGTTCGCATAGAAAAGCCTACAGGGGTTATTATTCAATATGGTGGTCAGACTCCTTTAAAATTAGCCCCGGCGCTAAAATCAGCTGGAGTTCCTATTATAGGAACTAATCCAGATTCAATTGATCGTGCTGAAAATAGGGCACGTTTCCAAAATATGCTAAGAAAGTTAGGACTTAAACAGCCTGCTAATGCTACCGTCTACACTATAGAAAAGGCTATTCAAACTGCTATTAACATTGGTTATCCGTTAGTAGTTCGTCCTTCTTACGTATTAGGAGGTCGTGCCATGGAAATTATTTATGATGAATCGGATTTAAAGTTGTATTTCCAGAAAGCACTGAATGTTTCTAATAATGCTCCTCTTCTAATAGAGCATTTTCTTGAAGATGCAATTGAAGTTGATGTTGATGCTATTAGTGATGGTAAAAATGTCTTAATTGGTGGAATTATGGAACATATTGAGCAAGCAGGAATCCACTCTGGAGACTCTGCTTGCTCATTACCAGCTTATACCTTAAATACTAATATACAAAATATTATACGTCAACAGGTTGAACAACTATCTTTGGAATTAGAGATTTGTGGTTTAATTAATATTCAATTTGCAGTGAAGAATGAGGTAGTATTTATAATAGAAGTTAATCCGAGAGCAGCTCGAACAGTACCTTTTGTTTCTAAAGCTACGGGAATTCCACTAGCCCAAGTTGCGGCTCGCGTAATGGTAGGAAAAAAACTAATCGAGCAGGGCGTTACACAGGAAATTATTCCACCATATTTTGCGGTCAAAGAAGTGGTATTTCCATTTAATAAATTCGTTGGGGTAGATCCAATTTTAGGACTAGAAATGCGTTCAACAGGGGAAGTTATGGGAGTAGGCCGCAACTTTTCTGAAGCTTTTGCTAAAGCAATGTTAGGTAGTAACTTTCAAATAAAAAAATCTGGAAGAGTTTTACTTTTGGTTCGTGAAGAGGATACCACTCGGGTAGTGAAGTTAGTAATACAATTGCAAAAGTATGGATTTACATTAGATGCGACTCATCGTATAGCTAAAGCACTAGAGCAAGCGGGGATCAAATCTAGTGTAATTAATAAAGTAAGTGAAGATCAAATGTATCTTCAAGATAAATTAAAAAATGGTGAATATGATTATATTGTTAATACGGTTGCCGGACGGCAAGCGATTGAAGATTCAAAGATTATTCGTAGCAGTGCTATCCAATATAATATACCCTATGATACAACCTTAAATAGTAGTTTTGCCATGATGATGACTTTACAAATTGATCCAACAGAAAAAGTAACCTCTTTACAAGAAATGCATGCTCAAATAAAAAATTCTTACCGAAAATCTCGTAAATTGTTTTAGACATTACTAAATTAGACAATCATCTAATTTAGATTAGAGCTAATAGTATTTATATAAATAACTGAGTATGAATTATGATTTTAAAAAAATTAGAAACTAAGTTAGTAACAGTAGGTCGTAAAAAACGTTATACACAAGGTTCAGTTAATCCGGTAATTCAGAGAGCTTCTTCGTTTATTTTTGAAAGCATAGCAGAAAAAGAACATGCAACTACAGGTAGGTTTAAAGGTGAATTATTTTATGGTAGACGAGGTACTCTAACACATTTTTCATTGCAGGATGCTATAGCAGATTTAGAAAAGGGTGCGGGATGTATGCTTTATCCTTGCGGTGCCGCGGCAGTAGCACATTCGATTCTCGCATTTATTTCTCCAGGTGAGAATATACTAGTAAGTAGTACGGCTTATGAAACTACTCAAGAATTTTGCAATCAAATTCTTAATAAAATGCAAATTTCAGTAACTTGGTTTATAGGAAATGATATTGCTGAACAATTAAAACCCAATACCAAGGTTGTATTTATTGAATCTCCTGGCTCATTCACAATGGAAGTTCAAGATGTACCCAATATTATAAAAATTGTGCGTCAAAGGATACCTAATGCAGTTATTATACTTGATAATACTTGGTCGGCGGGGGTTTTATTTAATGCTCTTAATTTTGGTGTAGATGTTTCTATTCAGGCTGGCACTAAATACTTAATTGGTCATTCTGATTATATGATTGGTACAGCTGTTTCTAATGAACGCTGTTGGAACCAATTACGGGAGACTTCATATCTAATGGGACAGATGATTGATGCTGATACTGCGTATATGGCAATTAGGGGATTACGAACGTTAGCAGTGCGTTTAAAACAGCATCATAAAAATAGCATAAAAATCGCTCAATGGTTAACCAAGCGTCCAGAAGTTTATCAAGTTAACCATCCGGCTATTAATCAGTGTCCAGGACATCAATTTTGGAAGCGAGATTTTTCTGGAAGTAGTGGGCTATTTTCTTTTATTTTACAAAAGAGATTATCTGATGAAAAGCTTAAAGATTATCTCAATCATTTTAAGTATTTTAAGATGGCTTATTCTTGGGGAGGGTATGAATCTTTAATACTTGCTAATCAACCAGAATTTCTGGCCAAAATTCGTCCTATAAAAAATTTAAGTTATAGCGGTACTATAATCCGTCTACATGTAGGACTTGAAAATGTAGATGATTTAATTGAAGATTTACTAGCAGCCTTTATGCGTATTAATTCATAAGTTTTTAAATGATATATCGTCACGTCATTAAAATATTATATTGGTACGTGATTTCATCATGTGCCAGTAATCTAACTAATAGTTATCCTATAAATTTTAATATTAGCATATTTATGGATTAATCACTGAAATTAAGATGTTTTCTTAAAAAGAAATTGGATCATTTTATCTTCAAGTAATTTACGATCTTCAAGATTCAACATATTTAAATTATTTTCATTAATAATAATAGTTTGTTTAGTTAACCATTGCGACCAAGCTTCTTTAGATATATGATGATAAATCATTAGCCCTAATTTTCCTGGATAAATTTGATATGGTTGGCCTTCAGCTTCACGCTGCAAAAATTTACAAAAAATTCTTCGTCTCATATTATAAAATTACTATTAAAGTTAGTTATTTTGACTGATATCAGATATATTTTAATATTGTGGATAATAAAAATCTAATTATTCAACATGATAATTAGATTTTTTCATAAAAAACAGTATTAATGTTAATCTAATAAATAAGAAAATAGTTATGAATAATCCCTTATTAAATAATTTTAAGTATCCACCTTTTTCATCTATTCTACCTGAACATATGGTTCCAGCAATTAAAATTTTTCTAGATAATTGCCGTATAAAAGTCAATAAAATTCTTGCTCAAGGAGCTCCTTATACGTGGGAAACTCTATGTCAACCCTTAGAAGAATTATCCTCAGATTTAAATCGGATTTATTCACCTATTCGTCATTTAAATGCAGTAAAAAATAGTGTAGCATTACGACACTCTTACGAAACTTGTCTTTCTCTATTATCAGAATATCACACTTGGGTAGGACAGCATGAGGAGCTATATAATGCTTGGCGCAATGTAAAAGAAAGCAATCAATATCTATCTTTGGATTCTGCCAAACAAAAAACGATAAATAATACATTACGGGATTTTATATTATCTGGTATTGAATTAAATCCAACTAAAAAAAAACGCTATGCTGAAATAATTTCACGTCTGTCACAACTTAGCTTTCAATACAGTAATAATGTTATGGATGCTACTAATGGGTGGCATAAACTAATTATCAATAAAAATGATCTAAAGGGAATTCCAGAATTAACTTTAACTAGTGCTTCTAATCAAGCTCAAAATCAAGGTTTACAGGGATGGTTGATAAATTTAAATACTCCTACATATTTAGCTATAATAACATGGTGTGAGAATCAAGCACTACGTGAAGAAATCTATTATGCGTATAATACGCGGGCTTCTGACCAAGGTCCAAATGCTGGTAAATGGGATAATAGTGTTATAATAGAAGAAGAGTTACTTTTACGTTATGAATTGGCACAGCTTTTAGGTTTTGCTTCTTATGCCGATCAATCAATGGTCACTAAAATGGCGGAAAGTCCAAAAAAAGTTCACAACTTCTTAGAAAAGCTCTTAGAAAGAATCCACCCCCAAGCCGAGAAAGAAATGGCACAATTAAAAAAATTTGCTAAAAAAATGTATAATATTAAACAATTAAATGCTTGGGATATTGCTTTTTATAGTGAAAAACAAAAACAACATCTCTATGGTATTAATGAAGAACATTTTCGTACTTATTTTCCCGAAGAAAAAGTTTTAAATGGTATGTTCGAAATAGTAAAACTTATTTATGGTATAACTATTAAAGAACGAAACAATATTGAAGTTTGGCATCAAACTGTTCGATTTTTTGATTTATTTAATGAAAATAATGAACTTTGTGGTAGTTTTTACTTAGATCTATATACTCGTGAAAATAAAATCAGTGGTGCATGGATGGATATATGTCTAGATTTTATTAAACGTAATAGTCAATTACAACAACCAATAGTTTATCTAACTACTAATTTTAGTCCTCCTCTTAAGAATAATCCCGCCTTATTAACTCATAGTGAAATTATTACTTTATTTCATGAATTTGGTCATGTTATCCATCACCTTGTAAGCCATATTGATACTCTTGGTGTATCTGGTATATATGGTATTCCATATGATGCGGTTGAATTTCCAAGTCAATTTATGGAAAACTGGTGTTGGGAACCTAAAGCCTTATTATTAATTTCAGCTCATTATCAAACTGGGGATTTATTATCCGAAAAACTCTTAAAAAAATTATTAGCCGCAAAAAATTATCAAGCAGGTTTATTTCTTCTTCGTCAGTTAGAATTAAGTTTATTTGATTTACGTCTGCATACTGATTTTAATCCTCAAGAAGGTACCAAAGTTTTAGATCTACTTCAAAAAATCAAAACCTCAATTTCCGTAGTTCCTTACCCTGATTGGTATCGATTTTCACATTCTTTTCTTCATATTTTTAGCCACGGATATGAGGCAGGATACTATAGTTATTTGTGGGCTAATGTATTAGCAGCAGATGCTTACTCTAAATTTCAAGAAGAAGGTATTTTTAATCGTACAACAGGTAAATCTTTTTTAAAACATATACTTGAAAAAGGCGGTTCTTCTGAACCGTTAAGATTATTTAAAAATTTTATGGGACGCGAACCTCAAATTGAAGCCATGTTAAATAATTATGGGATTAACTAATTATGGTGATTGTGTTTTAGATAGAATGAATTGATATTAAATATATTAATGCTGATAATAACATTGTTATTGGAAAAGTAAAAATCCAAACGAAAAAGATATTTTTCATAGTTTGAATTTGCACACCACCACCATCAAACAATTGAGCTCCTACTATAGATGATGAGAGAACATGTGTAGTTGAAACTGGCATTCCAGTATAACTAGCAATACCAATGGAGAGTGCAGCCGTTAATTGTGCAGCGATACCTTGAGCATAAGTCATACTCTTTTTACAAAGTTTTTCACCTATCGTAATAGTAATCCGTTGCCAACCTATCATAGTTCCTAGTGATAATGCTAAAGCTACTACCATAACAATCCACATGGGAGCATATTCGATGGTTTTGAGAAGATCAATTTGAATTACATTCAGAAAATGTTGATCTTTATCATTAGTTGAAGGTAATTTTGCCAAATTATTAGCTACCTCGGATAAACACATTAATAAACGACGGATTTTGATCCGATGATTAACATTAATTTGCTTATAATTCTTAATATTAAACAAAATCTCCTTGGCATGTTTTACTGATTGAATAACCTTATGATTGTCACAAAATTCATCTGCAATACTAATTTTTTGAGGCGATTTTTTATAAAGATACTCTAAATGATTGACCGCCTCACGAGTCCGTAAAATATTATAATCAGATGCATTTAAATCAATAACAAAACCGGTAGGAGCAATACTTATTAGTACTAACATAATTAGTCCTACTCCTTTTTGACCATCATTAGCACCATGTGAATAGCTGATTCCAGCCGCTGATAGAATTAGGATGATGCGTATCCAAAATGGTGGTTTTGTTTTTCCAGAAGTTCTTTCAAATTCTACAGGAGTCATATGGATAAGATGAGTATTACCATACCATCTTAATAAATAAATTAATTGACCAGCAACTAGTATCCCTATAACAGGCGAGATTATTAGTGAGGTTAAAATTTTACTAATTTGAGAGAAATTTAACGCTTTAATAACAGGTAAACCCTTGATCCATGCATTAGTTATACCTATTCCAATAATAGCACCAATCAGAGTATGTGAACTTGAAGATGGTAATTTAAGATACCAAGTAACTAAATTACAAATGATAGCTGCCAAAAGCATAGAAAATATCATCTCTAATCCATGAATAGAGCTAACATTGATCAATAAATCTGTAGGCAGTAGATGAACTATTGCATAGGCAACACTTAATCCACCTAATATAACTCCTAAAAAATTCAAGAAACCGGCCATTAATACTGCTATTGAACTATGCAGAGCACGGGTATAAATCACTGTTACCACAGCAGTTGCCGTATCATGAAAACCGTTTATCATTTCATATGATAAAACAAAAACTAATGCAAGTACGAGTAGTAATAGAGTTTGAGTTTCAAGACTTGCAAAAATATTTAACATAAATAAAACCACGCCATTGATTGTCTATCAGCGTAGATTATTATCAGTAATACTACTTATCAGTCAAAGTAAAATGTTACTTTTTTTATTATTCTTAGTAGTTGCTTTTAGTGTAAAATTATCTATTCAAAAGTAGAAAGTAAGTATATGGAGGGAGCTACTAGCTATTATGAAATATGTATAAATTTTCTATTATTCCTACTCATAGGATCAATACACTAGGTATACGCTGTCCAGAACTTTTAATGATAATACGTAAAACTGTACGCCTGATGCTAAATGATGAAACACTACTGATCATTGCCGATGATCCAGCTGCTATTAGAGATATTCCTCTATTTTGTCAATTTATGGATCATGAACTTTTAGAGCAATCAACATTAAAGGTACCATATTATTTTATCATAAAAAAGTTAAAAGAAACTCCAGAAAACTAATAAGAATTATATTGTTTTTTTTTAATCAATTGCTAATATACGGTTATTAAAATTTAATTCTACTTGTTATTACTGAATGCTTTTACTAAGCGGAAGTACCTCTTAAAATCACAGCTTGCCATTATGGCTTGAGATTTACGAAATCAATAAGGGCTAATATGATCCTTATACTATAAAAAATAGAGGTAATCTCAAAGTTAATAGTTAGTAAAGTTCCAAATTAAAAGAAATAATTTCTAATAAAGTTTAAATTAGAAAGAGATTATGTAGCATCTAGTTGTATTTTATCTAGATAGAATACTTTTTATGAAATAAATCTATATAGAGAGACTCAATGAGCAGTGATCGAATACTGTACCGAATACAATTTATGAACAATAGTAAAAACTATCAGCTGTATGTTCGTGAAATATCGAACAGTAGTCTATTCGGATTTATAGAAATTAGCGATTTTATCTTCACTACACCGTCTACCGTTTTAATAGATCCTAGTACTGAAAAATTACAAATTGAATTTAAAAATGTTAATAAAAGTTATATACCAGTACAAGCGGTGATTCGCATTGATAGAGTAAAAACCAAGGATAGAAAAATTATTAAGGAAATTGGAGATAATATTGCTACTTTCCCATTATGTGCGAATAAAAAACTAAATAATTTTAATCAAAAAAAATAATACCTTTGATAACAAAAATTACATTAGTCATGTGGATTTTTTTTCTGACGCCAGTATAAATTATAATAAACTTGACCTGCTTTATTCATTCTATAAAGTTCCCAATTTTCAGGTATTAGTAAGGATTGGTGGATTTTAACATTGCTTTCAACATAAATCCACGCTTCATCTGCTAACCAGCCATGTTTTTCTAATAATGGTATGGTTAATTCTAAAAAATTGCGATTAAATGGTGGATCTAAAAAAACTAAATTAAATGGCGCTCCTTGGTTTGCCAACCAACTTAATGTATTAGTATGTATTACTTTACCTTTAGTAGTACCAAGTAGTACTAAATTTTTTTTAATTTGAAAAACGATATTACGTTCTAATTCTAATAAGGTTGCAGAAGCGGCATGACGAGATAAGGCTTCAATTGATAGAGCACCACTACCAGCATAACAATCAAGACAATGTGCTTGCGGAATCTCATAGGATAACCAGTTAAAGAGTGTTTCTCGTACTCGATGTGTAGTAGGTCGTAAATTGCGGTTTAGATAAATTGGCAACTTACGCCCACCCCATTTACCACCAATAATCCTAATATTACCATGATAATTAGCATTACATTTTATTTTCATTTATCTCTAAAAATAGATTGTAGAAGATTCTATTAATCTAATAGAATATTATTAATGTGCCCTATACTTAAATTATATTTAAAATAAAAATTCATTTTAATCATAACGAGTAGTACTCTAGTGAAAGATAAGCAATCAAAAATAAAATCTCATTTAGATAATAATTTATTCGAAAAATTAAAGCGCCAATTAATTAAAACACGTCATAACATTGGTACGGGATTAGCTAATTTATTAAATCTAAATAGCAATAAAATCGATGAACATTTATTTAATAATATAGAAGAACAACTGATTTTAGCAGATCTTAGTATAGATTTAGTGTCGGGTATTATTAGTAATCTTAAAAATAAGCTAAATAAAAATGCATTATATAATACACAAATAATTTATGATCTACTAAAAGTAGAGTTAGCTAAAATTTTAAAAGATATTGATAAACCATTACAAATTGATAAGAAGAGAATTCCATTTATTATATTGGCAATAGGAGTAAATGGTACTGGTAAAACTACGACGATTGGGAAACTAGCAAAAAAATTACATAATTTAGGAAAATCAGTAGTCTTAGCAGCCGGTGATACCTTTAGAGCCGCCGCCATTGAACAACTACAATTTTGGGGAAAATGCAATGGTATTTCAGTGATTTCTCAACATCCCGGATCAGATTCGGCTTCAGTTATATTTGATGCAATTAAATCTGCAAAATCTCGTGGAATTGATGTTATCATTGCTGATACCGCCGGAAGATTACAGAATAAATTACATCTTATGGATGAATTAAAGAAAATCGTTCGTACCATCAAAAAAATTGATAATAGTGCTCCACATGAAATAATGCTAATTATTGATGCAACTACAGGTCATAATGCAATCAACCAAACGAAATTATTTCATGAAATGATTGGAGTTACTGGAATTACTCTAACTAAATTAGATGGTACAGCTAAAGGAGGTGTAATTTTTTCTATCGCAAATCAATTTAAGATTCCAATTCGATATCTTGGGATTGGAGAAAGTATGGATGATTTACGTCCATTTAATTACGAGGAATTTATAGAAGCAATCTTTTATAAAGATGAATAAATTAAGGGGATTTTAATTATGCGATTTTAGAGCTGTTATTAAAAAAATCAATAAATATTAATTTCAGCGATAAAATATGAATTTAATATTAATGAGAGGATTTAGAATGAGCATAAATATGCAAAGTTTAGCAGTAGCAGCATTAGGTAACTTAGAATCCTATATTAGAACAGTTAATTCTTGGCCAATTTTGTCAGCAGATGAAGAAAAGCTCCTGGCTAAAAAATTATATTATCATGGTGATCTAGAAGCGGCTAAGATACTGATCTTATCTCACTTACGCTTTGTAGTTCATATAGCAAGGAATTATTCCGGATATGGATTATCTCAGTCAGATCTAATACAAGAAGGTAATATTGGTTTAATGAAGGCAGTAAGACGTTTTAATCCTCAAGTAGGAGTACGTCTCGTATCTTTCGCTGTACACTGGATTAAAGCAGAAATACACGAATATGTATTACGTAATTGGCGGATTGTAAAAGTTGCCACAACTAAAGCACAAAGAAAACTTTTTTTTAATTTGCGTAAAACGAAGCAAAGGCTGGGCTGGTTTAACCAATATGAAGTTGATCTGGTGGCTAGAGAATTAGGAGTTTCAAATAAAGATGTGCGTGAAATGGAATCACGTATGGCAGCACAAGATACGAATATTGAGCCTAGTAGAAATGATACATCTGATGAAAATAAATTTCAGCCTATACCTCTATTATATCTGCAGGATAAAAATTCAGCTTTTGCCGATAATATTGAAGAAAATGATTGGGAAAATCATGCCACGAGTAAATTAAATGATGCAATAAAATTGTTAGATAAGCGTAGTCAGCATATTATTCGTTCACGTTGGCTTGAGGAAAACCCTAGAACCACATTACAGAATTTAGCCGAAAAATATGGAGTTTCGGCGGAAAGAGTACGACAACTAGAAAAAAATGCTATGAGTAAATTGCGAAAAGCAATTGAAGAATAAAAAGGATCAATCATGAAAATTGCAGTGATCGGTGCCGCCGGTGGAATAGGACAGGCGCTTAGCTTGCTTCTAAAAATCTATTTACCAAGCGGCTCCAAACTCTATCTATATGATATTTTACCGGTAATCATGGGCATCGCTGCTGATTTAAGCCATATACCAACATCTGTTAAAGTACAAGGATTTAGAAATCTTAAGCAAGCATTACATGATGCTGATATAGTTGTGATATGTGCTGGCGTGGCTCGCAAACCTGGTATGAAACGTTGTGATTTATTTAACGTTAATGCTGAAATTATATATAAATTATTTCAACAGATTTCAAATCTTTGTCCTAACTCACTTATTGGAATTATTACTAATCCCGTAAATAGTACAGTTTCTATTGCAGCTGAAGTTCTCAAAGCCGCCGGCGTTTATAATAAAAATAAACTCTTTGGTATTACAACCTTAGATGTTAATCGAGCCAAGACTTTAGTTACTGAAATTACCGGAAAACCCATCAATAATTTCAAGATTAATGTTATTGGAGGTCATTCTGGATTAACTATTTTACCATTATTATCACAAATCCCAGATCGGATTTTTACAACAAATGAAATTGAGATGATCACTAAAAGTATTCAAAATGCCGGTACAGAAGTAGTCAAGGCAAAAGCTGGTCATGGATCAGCCACATTATCAATGGGATATGCAGCATCAAATTTTATAATTTCTCTGGTGATGGCATTACAGGGGGGGGAAAATATTGTGGAATGTGCTTATGTTGAAGGTGATGGTAAATATGCCAAATTCTTTGCTCAGCCGGTGCTATTAGGTAAACAAGGAGTGGCTGAATTGAAACCTCTTGGTCCATTAAGTGATTTTGAAAAAAATCTTTTAGAAAAAATGTTAGAAACATTAAGAAAAGATATTCAGATAGGTCAAGAATTTGTAAAACAACATGTTTAATTATAAATTATACAATAATCAATCATATTAACTTTTGTATATACCATACATATATTAATAAATAATTATTAAGTAAAAAGAGTGAAAGAATGTTACTATTAAGAAGAGTAATTAATTGAGGATCATGTATATGAAAACTTTTACAGTTAAATCAGCAGATCTAGTTAGAAATTGGTATTTGATTGATGCTAATCGAAAAAAATTAGGACGTTTAGCAACAGAATTGGCATTACGTCTTCGAGGTAAGCACCGAGTTGAATATACCCCACACATCGATACAGGTGATTATCTCATTGTTATTAATGCAAATAAAGTAATTATTACTGGTAATAAATACTCTAATAAGTTTTACTATCATCATACGGGCTATATTGGTAATCTTAAAAAAACTTCTTTTAAAGATATGATTTTAATTCATCCCGAAAAAGTTCTTGAAAAAGCCGTTAAAGGGATGTTGCCGAAAGGTCCATTAGGACGTATTATGTTCCGCAAACTTAAAATATATGCGGGCAACCAACATTATCATATTGCACAACAGCCGCAAATTCTGGAAATTTAATTAGGGTTTTCTATGAGAGAATCTCAACATTACGGTACGGGACGTCGTAAAAGTTCTTCAGCCAGAGTTTTTATGAAACTTGGTAAGGGTAATATTATTATCAATCAACGTCAAATTGAACAATATTTTGGGCGAAAAACCGCCCGCATGATTGTGTGTCAACCACTTGAGTTAGTAAATATGTTAGGTAAATTAGATATTTTTATTACTGTAAAAGGAGGAGGAGTTTCAGGTCAAGCTGGTGCTATTCGTCATGGAATAACACGTGCCTTAATAAATTACGATACTTCTTTACGTCCACTTTTGCGTAAAGCTGGTTTCGTTACACGCGATGCACGCCAGGTAGAACGAAAAAAAATTGGCCTACGTAAAGCTCGGCGGAGTCCACAATATTCCAAGCGCTAAAATCAAACCTAACATCTCTTCACGCAGTTTAAAATCATTCATTTCATGATAATTCACTACTCATATCACGAAATATGTTGATATCATAATAATCATACCACCACATGCTACAATTGAGAGTCAATAAAAAATAATTACACCGCATGATTATGGAAGATTAATTAAGAGGATTTATATGGCTGTCCAGGCCAAAAAATGTTCTGCAATGACGTTATTTTCTGGTACTACGGATATTTTTAGTCATCAGGTGCGCCTGGTGTTGGCTGAAAAAGCCGTCAATGTAGAAATCAAACAAGTTGAATCAGATCTACTTCCACAAGATCTAATTCAACTTAATCCGTCTCGTACTCTGCCTATACTAGTAGATCGTGAAATTACTCTTTATAATTCCCGGATTATTATCGAATATCTAGAAGAAAGATTTCCTCATCCTCCCCTGATGCCAGTTTATCCTGTAGCGCGTGGTACTAATCGATTAATGATGCATCGTGTAGAACAAGATTTATATACTTTAAAAAATATTATTGAAACTGATATTGTTCCGCAAGCTGAAGCTGCTAGAATACAGTTGCGTGAAGAGCTACTAGCGATAGCAAGGATTTTTGATCAAACACCGTATTTTATGAGTGCAGTATTTAGTCTCGTGGATTGTTACTTAGCTCCATTACTCTGGCGCTTACCTAAATTAGGTATTGATTTATATAGTGCAAGTTCAAAAGAATTTAATGAATATATGAAAAGAATTTTTGAAAGAAAAGCGTTTCGAACTTCTCTAACTGAAGCTGAACGTGAAATGCGGCAATTGAAATCTTTTAAATAAGATGATCGCTTTATCACCAAGCATTAAAAGATAACATGATTATTCAAAACTTAATAAATTGATTGATCTATATTCTAACATGATTTTCTCTCGTGTATAGAGAAAACTGTAATGCTTTATTGACTATAATTATCTTGGCTAAGTTAGTAGATACTAAGGTATCCTTATTTTAAGATTAATGAGAATCCTTTCACCTGATTAGTATAATTTTATTAGATTAAAGATCATGGAAAATATTGAAATTCAAAACATACTAATGAATACTTTATCTATACAGAAAGTGTATGTTACCGGGAATGGTAACCATTTTAAAATTATTGCTGTAGATGATAAATTTTCAGAAATGAGCAGATTGACCAAACAACAATTTATTTATAAACCTCTGATGGAATATATTGCAAATAATAGCATACATGCGCTCGTTATTAAAACTTATACTACTAAAGAATGGTATGAATTAAATCAGCCGGTAGATTGATAATCATTAACATGGATAAATTTTATGTGTCTGGACCAACTAAGCTAAATGGTGAAATTAACATTTCAGGTGCTAAAAACGCTGCCTTACCCATTATGTTTGCGACGTTATTAGCCGAAGAACCTGTAGAAATACACAATGTTCCAAAAATTATAGATATTAATACTACAATCCAACTACTTAGTTATTTAGGAGTTAAACAGGTATTTAATAATAACCGAGTATTGATTGATGCTAGTAATATTAGTACATGTTGTGCTCCTTACGAATTAGTAAAAAATATGCGAGCATCTATTTGGGCTCTAGGATCATTACTAGCTCGTTTCGGAAAGGGTCGAATATCACTTCCCGGAGGATGTGCCATTGGTGCACGTCCAGTTGATCTACATCTTTCGGGTTTAGAACAGTTAGGAGCTAAGATTACCTTAGAAGGTAGTGAGGTAAATGGTATTGTCAATGGACGGTTAAAAGGTACTTATATTTTGATGAATAGGGTTAGCGTCGGGGCTACGGTAACTCTTATGTGTGCTGCTACATTGGCAATTGGTGATACTATTCTTGAAAATGCTGCCCGAGAACCTGAAGTAGTGGATACTGCTAGATTCTTAAATGGCCTGGGTGCTAAAATTAGGGGAGTAGGAGGATATCGCATTACTATCACAGGTGTCAAACGTCTTGGAGGTGGTACTTATAGGATTATTCCTGACCGAATAGAAACAGGTACTTTTCTGGTAGCGGCTGCCGTTTCTGGTGGAAGTATATTATGTCGCAATACACAGCCACATACGTTAGATGCGGTATTAGCTAAATTACGTGAAGCTGGAGCTGAAATTATTACTGGTAATGACTGGATCAAACTTAACATGTACGGAAAGCGGCCGCATGCGGTTAATATTTGCACAGCACCATATCCTGGATTTCCAACTGATATGCAAGCACAATTTTCTCTGTTAAATATTATTTCTGATGGTAATGGTGTGATTACTGAAAAAATTTTCGAAAATCGTTTTCGTCATGTACCGGAATTAATTAGAATGGGAGCTAGTGCCCAATTAGATAATAATAATCTTATTTGTTATGGTGTAAAAAGGTTGTTGGCAGCTAAAGTAATTGCATCAGATTTACGTGCTTCGGCCTGTTTAATTATAGCAGGATGCATCGCTTATGGTACAACGATAATTGATCGTATCGATTATATCGATCGAGGATATGAAAACATTGAGAAAAAATTGACCATGTTGGGTGCTAAAATTAAGCGGGTCCGTTCAACTAACAAATCATTTAGCTATTTTACCAGTAAATTATGAATTAATATAATAGTATTTATAATGATAGTAATGGAGTTTAATATGTATGCAGTTTTCCAAACTGGTGGTAAACAATATCGAGTAAAAACTGGTCAAATAATTCGTCTGGAAAAGCTTAAGATTGTCAAGGGACAAACCATTAATTTTGATCAGGTATTAATGGTTGTAAATGGTAATAATATTAAGATTGGGGATCCTTTAGTAAAAGGAGGTATAGTTAGTGCTGATATAATTGATCATGATCGGAGAAAAAAAATTAAGATCCTTAAATTTAGGAGACGTAAACATTACCGCAAAACACAAGGTCATCGTCAATGGTTTACCACAGTAAAAATTAATAATATTAGTTTTTAATAGAGGATTTTGATAACATGGCACATAAAAAAGCAGGCGGTTCAACTCGTAATGGCCGTGATTCTAAAGCTAAGCGTCTTGGGATGAAATGTTACGGTAGTGAGTTAGTAGAAGCTGGTAGTATCATTATTCGTCAACGTGGTACGAAATTTCATGCAGGTATGAATGTAGGTTGTGGACGTGATCATACTTTATTTGCCTTAAGATCCGGTAAGGTCAAAATATCAGTAAAAGGATCGAAAAAACGCCAATATATTAATGTAATCTAATGATCTAAAATTTCAGAGAGGTATTAAATTACAATATCCAGTTTAATACGGAGAAATAAAATATGAAATTCATTGATGAAGCCTTAATTACGGTGGTTGCTGGAAATGGAGGAAGTGGTTGTGTGAGCTTCCGACGTGAAAAATCTCTTCCCAAAGGTGGGCCAGATGGCGGTGATGGTGGCAATGGTGGTGACGTTTATATAGCAGGTGATGTCAATTTAAATACCCTTGTTGACTTTAATTTTGAGAGAATCTTTCGGGCAGCTAACGGTAAAAAAGGACAAAGTCGCAATAGTACTGGAAAAAATGGAAAAGATGTGATTATAAAAGTTCCGCTAGGTACTCGAGTGAGTGATAAAAATACACATGAAATTCTAGGTGATTTAGTAAAAAATGAACAAAAAATTTTAGTTGCTACAGGAGGTTACCATGGTTTAGGTAATACCCGATTTAAATCTTCAATTAACCGTACTCCATTTCAAAATAGTTCTGGAGAATTAGGAGAAAAACGTGAGTTAAAATTAGAATTAATGCTTATTGCAGATGTTGGAATAGTAGGATTACCAAATGCTGGTAAATCTACTTTTATTAGAGCAGTTTCCCCTGCAAAACCTAAAGTAGCAGCTTATCCATTTACTACATTAGTACCTAGTATTAGTGTAGTTAAAATTGATCAAAAGCAAAGTTTTGTTATTGCTGATATACCAGGTATAATAAAAGGAGCATCTAATGGAGAAGGATTAGGAGTTCGTTTTCTAAAACATCTTGAACGTTGTCGAATGTTATTACATTTAATTGACATAGAGCCAATGGATGGCTCAGATCCATTAAATAATATACGCATTATTCTTAAGGAACTTGAGAAATATAGTAAGCAATTAGCCCAAATGCCGTGCTGGTTAGTCTTTAATAAAATAGATCTATGTAAAAAAACAAAAGTAATTCAAGAATATGCTGAATCGATCACTCAAGCATTAGGATGGAAGGAAAAATGTTACTTGATCTCAGCTAATTCTAGAGAAGGAATTCAGTCTCTATGCTCTGATGTAATGTCTTTTATAAAAAAAGATTTAATCTTTCATCCAAAAAATTCTAACAGGTTATTTGAAAAAAATTTCCCCTGGGAATAATGAAAGATTTCTTTCAATTTATTCTGCAAATCATGTCATAGAATCTTGCTCAGTAAGAATAATCCTAAATTTTGACGCCGATTTAATATCTAATCCAACCTTTCCGTATCGGAAAAGCCAAGCAATAACGATAAATAGAAGAAAAGAACTGGAAGATTTTTTTTCCACATATATGCCAGATATATTGCGAACTTATACATCCTATACTACTAGATAGTAAAGCACTAAGCATATCTAGTGGCCAGTGTAATCCTAGATAAATTCTAGACCAAGCAATAACTATACCTATAAAAAACATGATTATTCCTGACCAGATTCGATGCCAAAAAATAAAAGCAATAGCACAAGCAAAAATGATCGTTCCATGATTACTAGGAAAAGAATTGCTTTTACTATGTTTCAAGAATACATAACCTAATCCAATAGTAAAAGGACGTTCATGAGGAAATAATTTCCTGATACTATAAGTAATTAATAAACTAATAATTATGGCAATAACTGTTTTTAATACTAATTTTCGCTGTACAGTAATACAATCTTGAGAACCCCAAAACCATAGAATACTAAAGATTAATGGAATCACCAATATTAAATATTGCGCTAAGTATGTAGCTAAAATAATAATAAAATGTAGTGAATGGGGATTAGCATTAACCCAAATAAAGATAGTTTGGTTCAAACGTTCCAACATCTCTGTTCTATCGAATCTCAGGTAAATATCCGATAAGATGGTTATTAAAATTTAACTCTCTATAAGAATAGGCCAAAGGATCACAACCAAGGTACCGGCTAAAGTAAGAAGAACATTAGCAATGGCGTAGGTACCTGCATAACCAAGTGCAGGTATATTACTATGGGATGCTTCATTGATAATTTCCATGGCAGGCGCACAGGTACGTGCTCCCATGATAGCACCAAATAAAAGTGCACGATTCATATGTAAAATCCAGGCTCCAAAGAAAAAACAGATCATAACTGGTAGTAAGCTTACTAATAAGCCAGAAATTAACATTTCTAGTCCTATACTACCTACACCATGCATAATGCTATTTCCGGCATTTAATCCAACTCCTGCCATAAATATTATTAGACCAAATTCCTTGACCATAGTTAGTGCCCCTTGAGGTATATAACCAAAAGTTGGGTGATTGGCACGTAAAAACCCTAGCATAATTCCTGCAAATAGTAGTCCTGCTGCATTACCTATACTAAAAGTTAAATGATTTACTTGAAAAGTAATCATTCCAATGATTAATCCAATAACAAAAAAACTACAAAAAGCTAACAAATCACTTACTTGACTATGTATAGAGATAAAACCAATACGATCTGCAACAGTTTTTACACGTCGTGCTTCACCACTAATTTGTAAGACATCACCTTTATTCAGAATAATACTATCATCAAGTGGCATTTCAATTTGACTGCGGATTACATGATTTAAAAAACAACCGTGATCGGTTAATTTTAATTGACTTAAACGCTTATTGACAACATTATGATTTTTTACCACAATCTCCTCAGTGACAATGCGCATATCTAGTAAATCACGATCAAATACCTCTTTTCCATTGCGAAAACTTGGGTCTAATCTGGCATGTGCTTCGGGATAACCTACTAGAGATATTTCGTCTCCAACTTGGAGTACCGCATCACCATCTGGGTTAGCTAGAATACCATTACGTCGGATACGCTCAATATAACAACCTGTCTGAAGATAAATTCCCAGTTCACGTAAGTTTTTACCACCTGCCCACGCTACTAATTCTGAACCAACTCGATAAGCTCTAATTACAGGTAACCATACTTTACGTCCGGTATCTAATCCCCGTTCTCTGGCAATTTGTTGTGCACTAGTAGATAAATCATGTTGTTGTAATTTTGGTAAATAGCGTGCTCCAATTATTAGACTTACCAATCCTAAAAGATATGTTAAAGCATAGCCTAAACTCAGATGATCCTGTGCAACTCTAAGTACATTAGTCTCCATTAACGTCTGACGTAAGGTATCATCTGCTCCTACAAGTACAGGAGTAGACGTAATCGATCCTGCTAATATTCCAGCAGCGAGACCCATATCCCAGTGAAATATCGATCCTAATCCAAAAAGAGTTAACAGAGCACTAAGAATCATTATTAAAGTAAGTAATAAGTAATTTTTACCATCTCTGAAAAAAATCGAGAAAAAATTGGGTCCGGCTTCAATACCTACACAAAATATAAAGAGGATAAATCCGAGATTAAAAGTTTCTGTATTGACAGTAAATTGTTGTTGTCCTATAATTAGCGAGACTAATAAAACGCCAATCGAATTTCCCAATTGCAGTGTACCTATGCGCAATTTTCCCATGCATAGACCTAATGTAAGAATTACAAATAACAGAAGTACATAATTTCCATTTAATAGTTTGACAATATTTATATTCATCAATTATTCTATTTTATTAAGTAATTTAATATTAAATATAGATAATATCCTATCGCACTTTGAAGATAAAATTCAACAAAAATTTATCTGAGTCTAATTTTTAGTATTATTGTTACAGAGGTAAGTATATTACAACCATGTTAAATAACCAGTAAATTATCGGGTTTCAATGTGAATCTAAGAGTTATACGGCATTATTTCATAAAATATTTGGGATGCTTAAATCTAACGTGACTCTACTCGAGTAAAATTACAGACCTTTTATCATTAAATGTGAGTACTTGAATAATTCAAGCTTTTCTGGAGATTCTAGGTATATTTAAGCTAATTATTTGCTAGACATTAATTTTTGCTATTAAAATTTGATTAATTTATCAGATAAAGTTAAAAAACACAAATTTATATAGTCATGATAGAAACAGTCGCCAATAATTAAAAGAGTAGAATTTTCAACAATACTAAAATTTATTACTTAAATAAAAATCTCATGTATGAGGAATTATATAAATCTATTTAAGATGATAATCTCTTACTAGTTATTTTATTTTGTAGAAATTTTACTAGATAACGATAATATTATGCTTATGGCATCTATAAAAGAACAACTGATTAAGTTACGCACATTATTGCTACATCATGAATATCAATATCATACGTTAGGTGAACCACAATTAACTGATGATGAATATGATAAACTTATGCTGAAGTTGTATGCTTTAGAAAATCATTATCCAGAATTAATCACTCCGAATTCTCCAACACAGCGAGTAGGTTCTTTATTACTCACTAATTTTGATACAGTTCAACATAAAACGCCGATGCTTTCATTGAATAATGTTTGCGACGAAGCAGGTTATTGGAAATTTGTTAGACAAATTAAGGAACGTCTAAAATTAAATACCATGATAAATTTTTGCTGTGAACTGAAACTAGATGGGCTAGCAGTTAACTTACTATATGAAAATGGAGTACTAATACAAGGATCAACACGTGGAGATGGAAGGACTGGTGAAAATATTACTAAGAATGTTTATACTATTGCTGAAATCCCCAAGATTATTCTAAATAATAATATACCTCATAGTATAGAGATCCGTGGTGAAGTTTTTATGAAAAAAAATATTTTAAAAAAACTTAAGAGAACGGCTCGGCAATCGGGACAGAGAATCTTTGCTAATTCTCGCAATGCAGCGGTGGGATCTCTACGTCAAGCAGATCCCAGAATTACTGCCCAACGAAAACTGTCATTTTATACATATGGTATTGGTTCATGGGAAGGTGGAGAGATCCCCAACAGCCATTGGCAGACATTAATGCAATTAAAAAAATGGGGTTTCCCTATATGCGATTACAGTTATCTTTGCAAAACTGCTGAAGAAATTCTCGATTTATATAATAAAATTCAAGCAGTACGCTCTAAATTAGAATTTGATATTGATGGTATAGTAATTAAAGTAGATTCACAAATTTTACATAAGCAGTTAGGTTGTGGGTCCCGTGCTCCGCGATGGGCTCTAGCTTTTAAATTTCCAGTACCGGAACATTTAACTTATTTACGTGAAATTAAATTCCAGGTAGGACGTACAGGTGTGATCACCCCTGTAGCACGACTTGAACCAATCATAATTAGTGGCGTTATAATAAGTAAGGCTACCTTAAATAATTTTAAAGAGATTGAGCATTTAGATTTACATATTGGCGATAGAGTATTGATTCGTCGTGCTGGGGAAGTAATCCCGCAGATAATTAGGGTGATAAAATCACAAAGACCATCAAATGCGAGTAAAGTAGTTTTGCCAGAATATTGTCCAGTTTGTCATTCGAAAATTTCACGGTGGCAAAGAGTAGCACGCTGTACTGGAACCATGAGTTGTTCTGCCCAAATTAAAGAATCTTTAAAACATTTTGTATCACGTCGTGCACTAAATATTAAGGGACTAGGAAATAAAATTATTAATCAACTAGTTGATCAGCAATATGTTTACACTTTCGCGGATTTATTTACGCTGACCACTGATCAACTAGTTAATTTAGATCATATAGGAATTAAAGCCGCAAAACGGATTATTAACGCTATAAATCAAGCTAAAAAAACTACCTTATCACGCTTTATATATTCATTAGGAATTATTCAAGTAGGAGAAGTAATGTCGTTAAATTTAGCTAATTATTTCGGTAACTTAAGTACCTTGATGATAGCTGAGATTGAAACTTTAATTCAAGTTGAAAATGTTGGTCCAAATATTGCCATCAATATCAAAAAATTTATGAAAAATCGAAGAAATCGTGAAATTATACGTCAATTATTAGAAAATATTAGTATTTCATAGCTTATCGATAAAATTCAACAAAATTTATGATTCATGCGTGAGGTAATCATCTAAATTTTTAAGATTGGAAAACAATTAGTTAATACTAATCATTCAATCAATAATGGTAAAGTAAAAATATCTTGAAGACATGTGTGCAATTAATCATATAAGAAATTTCTCAATTATCGCCCATATTGATCATGGTAAATCAACATTATCTGATAGATTAATTGAATTAGGTGGTGGATTGTCTAATCGCAAAATTACTAATAGAGTTCTAGATTCTATGGATTTGGAGCGAGAACGTGGCATTACAATAAAAGCCAGAAGTGTCACACTTCATTATCAGGCAAAAAATGGCAACACTTACTTATTAAATTTAATTGATACTCCTGGTCATGTTGATTTTTATTATGAAGTTTCTAGATCCCTGGCGGCATGTGAAGGGGCATTATTAGTAGTTGATGCTGGACAAGGAATTGAAGCACAAACTTTATCTAATTACTATATTGCACTAGAAATGGATCTAATGATTATACCTATTATCAATAAAATCGATTTACCTATTGCTGATCCTCATCGAGTTGCTCAGGAAATCGAAGAAATTATTGGTATCAAAGCCGCAGATTCTGTTTACTGCTCGGCAAAAACTGGTGTAGGAGTAGTTGAAGTACTTGAACGCTTAATACGTGATATTCCTTCACCATCTGGTGAAGAATATGCTCCATTACAAGCACTTATTATTGACTCATGGTTCGATGATTACCTTGGTGTGGTTTCGTTAATAAGAATTAAAAATGGTAGCCTTCGTAAAGGAGACAAAATCAAACTCATCAATAGTAAACAATGTTATTACGTAGAACGGCTAGGTATTTTCACCCCAAAACCAATTGATAGTAATATCTTACATTGTGGCGAAGTAGGTTGGTTAGCCTGTGCTATTAAAGATATTACGCGGGTTCCAGTAGGAGATACCATAACACTTGCTGGCAATTCAGAGAGTCAAGCTCTTCCAGGTTTTAAAAAAGTTAAACCTCAGACATATGCAGGATTATTTCCAATTAATAATGAAGACTATGAAGTATTTCGTAATGCACTAAGTAAGCTTAGTCTTAATGATGCATCATTGTATTATGAACCTGAAAACTCAAGTACCTTAGGTTTTGGTTTTCGCTGTGGATTTTTAGGTTTATTACACATGGACATTATTAAAGAACGCTTAAGAAGAGAGTATAAAATTGAATTGGTAACTACTTTGCCAACCGTAATCTATCAGTTAGAAACCCCAAAAGGTGAAATTATAGATATCGATAGTCCATCTCGTCTTCCATCTTATAATCCGAGTTTTGTCTTACGTGAACCTATTGCCGAATGTCGGATATTTTTACCTCAAGATTATTTAGGAAATGTCATTACCTTATGTATAGAAAAGCGTGGAGTTCCAGTTAATATGTTTTACCACCGCAATCAAGTTGAGTTAATATATGAAATGCCCATGGCTGAAATATTTATTAATTTTTTCGATAGATTGAAATCAGTATCTAGTGGATATGCAACCTTAGATTATAATTTCAAGCGCTATCAAGTATCAGATTTGGTAAGAGTAGATATCTTAATTAATAAACACAGCGTGGACGCACTATCAATGATTACTCATCGGACTAATGCGCAACAACGTGCCAATAAAATCCTAGAAAAAATTCAAAAGATTATTCCACGTCAGCAATTTGAGATTAATATTCAGGCAGCCATAGGAAATCGGATTATCGCCAGATCAACTATAAAGCAATTGCGAAAAAATGTCCTGGTAAAATGTCATGGTGGTGGCGATGTTAGCAGGAAGAAAAAGTTACTGACAAAACAAAAACAAGGTAAGAAACGTTTAAAACTTTTAGGAAAGATTGAAATTCCACCGGAAGCTTTTTTAACTATTTTGCATGTTGATAAATGAAATTAATAATATAAAGGAAAATTTATGGCGCATACCTTGGCTTTAATCTTAGCAATCGGAACATTGATAACCGGGATAATGTGGACTATCGATAAATTTAAATCCCCATCGAACAATGGATATCTTAATCAGACAACTAACAAATTGATGAAAATAGTGGTCGACCTATTTCCAGTACTATTAGTAGTTTTTTTAGTGCGATCTTTTATATTAGAACCATTTCAAATTCCATCAGGGTCAATGATGCCTACACTGCTTATTGGAGATTTTATTATGGTTGAAAAATTTGCTTATGGGATTAAAAACCCTATAACCCAAAATACCTTGATAAAAACTGGACATCCCAATAGAGGGGATATTGTAGTTTTTAAATATCCCCAAAATCCCCATCTAGATTATATTAAACGCGTCATTGGACTACCTGGAGATTTAATTCAATATGATCCGATATTCAAGCAATTAACTATCAAACCTTCATGTAATGACATTGCTAAGTTATGTAAGACTTTCAATATTCATTATTCTCCAATGAAAGATAGCAATTTTATCCAGGATTTGAGCGGCATAAAAGAGGTAAGCAAGACTGACTACTCTCAGATGTCGCCAAGTTTTTTACCTGACAATGGATTACGTCTTTTAGAACGCCAAGAATTTCTTGGTAAGATTAATCATCGCATTTTACTAATCCCTAATGTACCTAGTATTACAGATCTATATTATCTACAACCTGGTCAACCCAATGCAAGTTGGTTAGTTCCTACAGGATATTATTTTATGATGGGAGATAACCGTGATAACAGTGCTGATAGTCGTTACTGGGGATTTGTTCCGGAAAAGAATTTAGTTGGAAAAGCGATATTTATCTGGATGAGTTTTAAGAAACAAGAAAACCAATTACCTACAGGTATTAGATTAAATCGTATTGGGTGGTTATATTAATAAATTTTATTACCAGTACTTATTAAGTGAACTTTATTATGCTCCAACTACTTCAGAAAAACATAGGATATACTTTTCAACAATCTTTATTACTACAGCAAGCATTAACTCATAGAAGTGCCAGCAGTAAACATAATGAACGACTAGAATTCTTAGGTGATTCTATCTTAAGTTATGTTATAACTAAGGCGCTTTATCATCTTTTTCCACAGGTTAATGAAGGTAATATGAGTAGAATGCGTTCTACATTAGTGCGTGAATATACTTTAGCTGAAATTGCACGTGAATTCAATATAGGTAGCTATTTGCGTTTGGGATCGGGAGAAATTAAAAACGGTGGGTCGTATCGAGAATCTATTTTAGCTGATACAATTGAAGCTATTATTGGTGGTATTTTTATAGATAGTAATATTTATACGGTAGAAAATTTAATCTTAATATGGTATCAATATCGTATTTCACATCTTACTCCTGGAGAGAAGCAAAAAGATCCTAAAACTCGTCTCCAGGAATTTCTACAGAGTCAAAAATTACCACTTCCTACCTATCTAGTAGTTAAAGTTCACGGAGAAGCACATGATCAAATCTTTACTATTAGATGTCAAATAAGCGGAAGAGCGGAAATGGTTATTGGAATGGGTACGAGTCGTAGAAAAGCCGAGCAGGTAGCAGCGGAACAAATGTTGATTAAATTAGGAATTTCTCATTGAATAACGTACTTCAAACCTATTGCGGCTATATTACAATCTTTGGTAAAACCAATGTAGGTAAATCTAGTTTACTGAATCAAATCATAGGAGACAAAATCTCAATTATTTCACGTAAACCACATACTACTCTTCATCCTATTCTAGGAATACATACTAAAGGAAATCATCAGGCGATTTATATTGATACTCCTGGTTTTTCTACAAAATATCTAAAAAATTTCCACCAGTTTCTTACTTTTAGAAGTAGTTATATTAACAATGTTGCATTAGTGCTCTTTATGGTAGGAGGTACATCTTGGACTAAAGATGATGAAATTATATTAAATGTACTACGTAAGAATGCAGTACCAGTAATCTTAATAATTAATAAGATTGATACTCTAGCTAATCAAAGTAAATTATTACCTCATATAAATTTTTTAATGAATAAAATGGAATTTAGAGATATTATACCAACTTCTGCAAAGAAGGGATATAATCTTGATGTAATTGTCAATCTAATTCATGAATATTTACCATTAAAAGCACATCAATTCCCGGAGAATAAGATTACTGATCAATCTGAACAGTTTAGAATCTCGGAAATTATTCGAGAAAAATTAATTAAGAGTCTTGGAGCTGAAGTTCCTTATTTGATGAAAGTTAAAATTGAAAAAATTACTGTTAATAAATTTGGTCATTATGAGATTAACGTTTTGATATTAGTTAAACGTTTAGCTCATAAAAAAATTGTGATTGGTAGTAAAGGTAGTAAAATTAGAGAGATTGGTATTAAATCAAGAAAAGATATACAAATGATGCTCAAAACCAAAGTACATCTTAAATTATGGGTTAAGATGAAAATTAATTGGGATAATAATCCTTTTATATAAGGCTATAATAATTAAACTACCTAAGTATCGAGGTTGTTTCTCATGGCGGAATTACTGTTAGGTGTTAATATTGATCATATTGCTACAATTCGTAATGCACGGGGTTGTCATTATCCAGATCCAGTACAAGCAGCATTCATTGCTGAGCAAGCTGGTGCAGATAGTATTACAGTCCATTTAAGAGAAGATCGTCGTCATATTAATGATCGTGATGTACAAATTTTGCGGCAAACTATTCAGACTCGAATGAACCTAGAAATGGCAGTAACTGATGAAATGTTAGAAATGGCGTGTAGTATCCGTCCATGGAGTTGCTGTTTAGTCCCGGAACAGAGACAAGAAATTACTACTGAAGGTGGCTTAGACGTTATTGAACAGCACTCCAAAATTGTGCATGCTATTAAACGTCTAAAGTTAGCCGGAATTTTCGTTTCATTGTTTATCAACGCTGATGAACGGCAGATTGATGCAGCAATTGCAAGTGAAACTTTAGGTATAGAAATCCACACAGGTATTTATGCTTTAGCCAAATCCTCAACCGAAAAAAATCTCGCCTTATCACGCATCATTCATGCAGTAAAATATGCTGCTAATAAAGGTTTAATAATTAACGCTGGTCATGGTTTAAACTATCATAATGTCCAATCAATTGCAGCTTTAACACAAATCACTGAACTTAATATTGGTCATGCAATAATTAGTCGTGCGAGTTTAACTGGTTTAGCTAATGCAGTAACTGACATGAAATCTCTTATACAAAAATCACGCAGATGAGTATATTAGGCTTAGGTGCTGATCTTATTAAAATTCGACGTATTGAAGAAGTGGTCTACCGTTTTGGGGATAAATTTGCCAACCGCATCTTATGTAACCTAGAATTAGAAAAATATTTACTTGATAGATATCCAATTCGTTTTTTGGCAAAAAGTTTTGCAATTAAAGAAGCGGCTGCCAAAGCTTTTGGTACCGGGATTGGTAGTGGTATTACTTTTAAAGATTTTGAAGTATTTAAAGATAAATATGGCAAACCATATTTGCGATGTTGGCAAAAGGCGGCTCTGATATTAAACAACATAGGAGTAATACGCCTTCATCTTACATTAACTGATGAAAAAGATTACGTATATGCGTTAGTCCTTATAGAAAACTAATAATCAGATATTAATGTCTGATGATTGCATTCTTAATAGGACATACCCTTTGGCAGTTGGGTGTTTCGTAAAAACCTCTACATTCAGTACATAAATCCTGATTGATATGATAATAAGTACCATCTTTCATTGAAATCGCATGATTTGGACATTCTGGTTCGCACATTTCACAATTAATACAATAGTCTGTAATTCTTAAAGCCATAATTAATTATTTTTAATATGATTTAATCTTAAAAATCATACGGTATACTGATTCAAAATACAATAAAGTTTACAGATTTTATTGAAGCTAAATTAGCTTACAGGAAAATCAATTAAGCTATAATTTTCAATACCAAGTGCCTTTAAACGTTGCGCACCAGGTATACATCCACATAAACTGATAATAAAGGCGGCATGATGAACCCTTCCTCCAGCATGATGAATAAGCTTAATAGTCGCTTCAATAGTTCCTCCGGTAGCTAAAAGATCATCAACAATTAATATTCTATCATTAGGTGTAATAGCATCTTGATGCACCTCAAGCATATTACTACCATATTCTAATTCGTAACTTTCAGAGAAAGTCTTACATGGTAGTTTCCCAGCTTTACGTACTGGTATAAAACCAACTCCTAGACCTAATGCCACTGGTGCACCAAATAAAAAACCGCGAGATTCTATTCCAACTACTTTCGTAATTTTCTTATTTTGGTAATGTGCGACTAATATTTCAATGCAATAAGCAAATGCTTTTGGAGTTTTCAGTAAACTAGTAATATCTCGAAAAATAATTCCAGGCTTTGGATAATTAGGAACACTTCTAATGTTGTTTTTTATGAATTCCAGTTGTTGCGATATTGTAATCATAATCTTGAAATTATTAATTCTAAAAAAGATTTTGATGATCTTACTTTTAATACCATCAAAATGATAAAATCTTTTTTATTTAATGAAAAGATGACATAATCAAGCATTAAATAACATCTTAAAAGATTTTATTAATCGCTAGCAATTTAATTATTAGGCTTAGGTAAAAAAACAGGAAACCCTGGTAGCTACATCTTGGCACCGGCATTACAATTTTCGGCTGCTTCCTTCCGGACCTGACCCTTTAAAGAGTTAGCCGAGCGAGAGAACCATCAAGATTTCCATGCTTATGCATGCTATCAAAGTTGATTTTTCAATGCAACTAATAGAAAATTGTTAATTAGGACGATAACCTAAGTTTTAGGTTTATTAATCAACTATGGAATTCACTATGTTTGAAACAATATCATCAGCTCCAGAAGATGCAATTTTAGGTCTGACCGAACAGTTTTATAATGATTCACGTTCTAATAAAATTAATCTCGGAATTGGTGTTTACACCGATGAGAATGGAAGTACACCAATCTTAAATAGTGTAAAGAAAGCTGAAAAAATTTTAATAAACAAGGAACAAACCAAAAATTACTTAAGTATTGAAGGAATTGCAGAATTTGCTCATTGTACTCAAAATTTATTATTTGGAGAATCCAGTAATATTATTCATAATAATTTAGCACGCACCGCCCAAACACCAGGTGGAACTGGAGCCTTACGTATCGCTGCGGATTTCTTGGCTAACCAAAAGAATAATACGAAACGTGTGTGGATCAGTAATCCCAGCTGGCCAAATCATAGAAACATATTTTTAGCTGCTGGGTTAAATGTATATGAATATCCTTGGTATAATTCAGAAAATCATTCTCTTGATTTTGACAATTTGTTATCCTCTTTACAGTCGCAAGTAAAAGCCGGTGATATAGTACTATTTCATAGTTGTTGCCATAACCCAACTGGGGTTGATCCAACTATTGAACAATGGAAAAAACTCGCTACCTTATCTAAATTCAACCATTGGCTACCTTTATTTGATTTTGCTTATCAGGGTTTTGCTAATGATTTGGAAAAAGATGCACAAGGATTGCGTCTTTTCTCTAAATATAATCAAGAAATGATCGTGGCTAGTTCCTATTCAAAAAATATGGGACTCTATAATGAACGGGTAGGAGCACTAACCATAATTGCTCAAACTACCATGATAGCAGATAAAGTTTTCAGTCATATTAAAGCCACCATTCGTACTAATTACTCTAATCCACCTTTTCATGGTGCCGCGATTGTAACTACTATTCTTAGCCATGAAGAACTTAGAGTCATCTGGCATTATGAACTTACTATTATGCGCCGTAGGATTCGCCAGATGCGTCAACTATTCGTTAGTACTTTACTAAAAAAAGGTCTTCAAAAAGATTTAAGCTTTATAAAGAGTCAAAATGGTATGTTTTCTTACAGTGATCTTACTAAGAAGCAGGTGATGCTATTGCGTGAAAAATTTGGAATTTATGTATTAGATTCAGGGCGCCTGAATATAGCCAGTATGACATGCCATAATATGGATTTTTTATGTAACGCTATTATATCAATATCTAATGATTAATTTTAAGATTACGTGGTTTCTAAAATATAGAAGTGAGATGTTTTGAACATTCTTGTTGATGAAAATATTCCACATGCCTATAAGCTTTTTAGTAAAATAGGAAAAGTTATTTTAATTTCGGGAAGAAAAATCCCTAAAGATCTGTTGTATATAGCAGATGCCTTATTAGTGCGTTCGGTTACCAAAGTTGATGCAACTTTATTAGAAGGTAACAACATTAAATTTGTTGGTACCATTACAGCTGGTACTGATCATATCGATGAAAATTTTTTGAGAAACCATGGAATTTTTTTTGCCGCAGCACCTGGTTGTAATGCAATAGCTGTAGCAGAATATGTGATTTCGGCCATTTTAGCGTTAGCCGAACGGGATAATTTTTCTCTTAAAGATCGTCTTATAGGAATTATTGGAGTAGGCCATGTTGGTTATTGCTTACATAAAAAATTACTAGCATTAGGTGTTAGGACAATATTATATGATCCACCACGAGCGGCCCGAAGAGAACAAGGTATCTTTAGTTCACTAAATGAAGTAGTTTGTCAAGCAGATATTTTAACTTTACATACACCATTATTAACTCAAGGACCATGGAAAACCAGATATTTATTTAATAGGAAACTTTTAAGTAGTCTCAAAACTAACTCAATTTTAATTAATGCCAGTAGAGGACCAGTAGTTGAAAATTTAGCTTTACTGGAACTATTAAACAAGCGAAAGGATTTAAGTATAGTACTAGATGTTTGGGAAAATGAGCCAACCTTATCATTATCTCTATTAGATAAAGTAGATATCGGTACCGCACATATTGCTGGTTATACCTTAGAGGGAAGAATGCGTGGTACAATACAAATTTTGGCAGCTTTAAGAAAATTTTTAGGACAGCCACAACCATTAGTAGCCTTGAAAGAATTACTACCTATAGCTAAAATCCATCATGTTAGATTGAATGGAAAATTCAATCAAGTTACTTTAACAAGATTAGTACACTTAGTGTACAATATACGTTATGATGATGCATTATTACGTAAGATTGGACAAAATCCTTCTGGATTTGATCTTTTAAGAAAAAATTATCGTGAAAGAAGAGAATGGTCTTCATTAGATATAGAATGTAATAACGCTAATACGGCATCGATACTAAAAAATCTTGGTTTTAATGCCTTTTATAAAAAAAATGCTAGTAGTTACCAAAATATGGAAGAGTTTTCCAGTTATTAATAACTCTTCAGATTGTTTATAGTTATTAGCTTTCGCGATGGATTAAATTTAGTAATGAGTTAATTATTATAAATAATTTGATGATTAAGAATTGATATTTGTTATCATGAGCATAGTATCTATGATACTAAACTATATGAAATCCAGAAATAAATTTGCACTATGTATTGAATATGACGGAAGTAAATATTATGGTTGGCAACGACAAGCAAAAGTTCCAAGCATACAAGCTTGTTTAGAATATGCTTTATCAAAAATCGCTAATCATTCAGTCACAACTTACTGTGCAGGACGCACAGATGCAGGAGTTCATAGTATTGGACAAATCATTCATTTTGAAACTAGTACCTACCGCCAAGTAGAAGCTTGGACAAGAGGTGTCAATACTAATTTACCCAATGATATTGCTGTACGATGGATCAATATAGTACCAGATAATTTTCATGCTAGATTTAGTGCTTTAGCACGTCGCTATTTTTATGTGATTTATAATCACCGATTGAAACCGGCTTTATTAAATAGAAGGGTAATGCATTACCATCTACCATTAGATGATCAACGTATGCAGCGAGCTGGTCAATATTTACTAGGGGAGAATGATTATTCTTCGTTCAGATCAGGACAGTGTCAATCAAAAACTCCATGGCGTAACATTATACATCTAAACGTTGCCAGAATTGATGACTATATTATCGTAGATATTAAAGCGAATGCTTTTTTAAGTCATATGGTTAGAAATATCGTGGGATGTTTGATAGAAGTTGGTTGTGGAAATCAACAAGAACACTGGATAGCAGAACTACTTACAGTAAAAAATCGGCAACTGGCAGCTTCTCAAGCTAAGGCTCAAGGTCTCTATTTAGTTTCGATTGATTATCCGGTTGATTTTGGTTTACCAAAAATTAAGTTAGAAGGTTGGTTGTTATTTCCTAGTATTAACCAATTTTCCAGTAAAATTACTGAATAAAAAAGTACAAATATAGGTTTTGGTTTGAGGAATCATTAAAAGATCATTGCCAATTAAGAGGTTTTTCTGCGGGTCCCAGCATGCAAAAAGTAGTTTTTTAACTAATGTAAATGGCAAAAACTAGTGCAGCATTAGCAAAGTAACGCGCAGTTGGAGTACCTTAGATTTTTAGTGATCCAACAATGTGGTTTTAGCCAGCTTGGTTTAATGCTAGGAGATTTGAAGATTGCTGAACCTAAAGCTTTGATTATTTTTTCAGGACTAGGCATTATTAAACCAACTATCCGATAAAATTTACTGGAGGTTTTCAACGTAGTGAGTTGTTAATTGAAAAACTAGTTATTGATAGGATTATCAATTTTGCAGATATGCGCTTTAAGTTAGCTAGAATATTAGCAAAATTTTTGAATAAACCGGTACCCAAAACCAAAAATTCTGAAGTAACCTCTTTGTCTAAGTTAAAATGAGATAAAAGACATGAATCATCAGATGCCTCAAACTACATCTTCATTATCAAGATGGCTTCGTTTTATTGAGCAGCGCCACAGTTCTCAAATAAAACTAGGATTAAATCATATTCAACATCTTGCTAAGAAGCTAGATTTGATTAAACCAGCTAAGAAGAGTATATTTACCGTAGGCGGTACTAACGGTAAAGGAACTACTTGTAGAGCTATAGAAACGGTACTTTTAGCGGCCGGTTATAGTACTGGAGTTTATAGTTCACCACACTTACTACATTATACTGAAAGAGTTCGCATACAAGGCAAAGAGCTAGACGAAATGGCATATCCGGCGGCATTTGCAGCAGTAGAAAATGCTTGTGGTGAAACACCGCTATCTTGGTTTGAATTTAATACTTTATCAGCACTTTATTTATTTAAACAACATTTACTCGATGTAGTTATATTAGAAGTAGGTATGGGTGGTCGTTTAGACGCAACTAATCTGGTGGATTCTGATGTAGCTGTTATCACTTCTATTGCTTTAGATCATACCGAATTTTTAGGAAAAGATCGAGAAAGTATTGGACGTGAGAAAGCCGGAATTTTTAGGGCCAATAAGCCTGCGGTAGTAGGTGAGTCAGATTTGCCACCAATTATAGTAGATGAAGCCAATAAGATTAATGCGAGATTATTAAGATATGATTATAACTGGACATTCTTCAAGAAAAATAAAAGTTGGACTTTTTGTGATGATCAAGGAATTATCGAGCCTCTTCAGTTACCTAAAATTCCTATAGAAAATGCTGCAACCGCATTAGCTGCTTTACGTGCCTCTACACTAAAAATAGATACAAATATAATTTTAAGTTCCCTACATACAGCATTTTTACCAGGACGTTTTCAAACGATAGCACTAAATCCACAGGTGATTCTTGATGTAGCACATAATCCTCATGCAGCTGCCTATTTATCACTAAGATTAGCTGAACAACGATTAGCAAAAGTAAATCTACATATATATGCTGTAATTGGTATGCTATGTGATAAAGATATCGCTGGGACTATAGCTAGTCTCAAACCTCAAATAGATTTTTGGTATTGTGCTTCTCTGAAAGGACCTCGAGGTACCCGGGTTGATCATTTGACTCAATATTTATCTTCAAACACTTATTATGCTTTTAATAACGTTTATGGTGCATGGCAAGCAGCAATGCATGATGCCAAACCAGATGATATTGTACTAGTATGTGGTTCATTTCAAACTGTAGCAAAGGTAATCAAAGCAATCAAAAATACTTATGGACCGCAGGTATTATCCATTCATTAATAATTTTAACCTTCTGGTATTTATGTGAAACGGATATAATCAAATTAGTTATTATTTACTATTTATAACCTACCTTATAGGTAAGATATTGAGTAAGTTACCCTGTAAAATTGATGACCTTTTATATTTAATGATGAACAACAATTTTTATTAGGGATAAAGTCTGATTAGCTAAATATGGATATTATAAAATTGATGAAGCGACTTATTATTGGTATTTCTGGTGCCAGCGGCATGATTTATGGAGTGCGAATCCTACAGATTTTGCAAAAATTAACTAATGTAGAAACTCACCTAGTAATAAGTATGGCAGCGTGTCATACTTTAAATTTGGAAACTGAATATACTATCAATGAAATCAAACTACTGGCGGATATTGTGCACGATGTACGTAATCTAGCTGCAACTATTTCTTCAGGTTCTTTTCTTACAGATGGTATGGTAATTTTACCATGTTCTATGAAAACCCTTTCCGGAATTGCACATAGTTATACCGATAATTTATTAATTCGTGCAGCCGATGTAGTTTTGAAAGAAAGGCGTACTTTGGTTCTTTGTGTAAGAGAAACACCACTACACTTAGGTCATTTACGTTTGATGTCAAGTGCTGCTGAAATGGGTGCAATAATTATGCCACCAATTCCAGCATTTTATCACCATCCTAAAACTCTCCAAGAATTAGTAGATCAGACAGTAAGTAGAATCTTAGATCAATTTGCGATTAAACCACCTACTGATTTATACATGCGCTGGAAAGATATTCAATAAAAATAACTAGTAGATCATTAACAAGTTTATCCCTTGTAAAATCTGTCCAATAAAATTAAATGGAGTGTCCTTTATACTGCTTCTGCTTATAAAGCAGTATTAACTAAATTTACTGTAGAGGTCCATCTAGAATTAAATTCTGACGCAATTTTGGTAGCTTGTCGTACTTTAAATCAACATCATTGTTATCACTGGAGTTTTCAGAAGTCACATAAGATATCATGGCTACTCTTAGTTATATCCCAAATTTAGTTACAGATTGAATAGCAATTTCTGCAAGTTATTCAGAGGTAGAATTTCGATTAATAGAACAGTCTACATACACTAGCACGGGTTTTGGTAAGAGCATAAATAGATGAAAATCAAGCATAATTCTGGTTAATTTTTAGAGATCGACGAATGGTATTCGCTGTAGTATTTTTCTGACTCCAGAGACCGTAATCTCTACTTCATTTGTTTCTAGCATTACAATAGTACCAAGTACCAGATTATCTTCCAATGGTTTACATGCTATCATTTCAGTGATTCATGGATTTTTATAATTGAAAAAAAAATCCGGTGAACATAGTGATTACGAATCCTTATGTAATCAAGGATAGTAATACTTTTATTTAAGTTTATACCAAAACTGTTGAAGTTTTTTTTGAATAGGGTAAATGGCAGCCGCTCTAATAGTTATTGGTTCATTTCCTTCCTGAAGAACGAGATTTTAATTACTGGGCGTGCCAGTTCAGTTATTGAGTAACCGAAAGCAGTAAGTGTTACTACCTTATTTTTTCATTTTAGCTCACAGTTTATTGGATTGAAATCAACCTCTGACATTAAGTATACTCTTTATTATATTCAATACGCTGCTTATCATCTATCGTGAATTCTAAGTTGGTACAATTGATACCTCTCATATTGAGAAAATCTTTTTTCAGAATTTCTAAGAAATCATATATGATTAATTAAATTAATAGTACCAAGGAGACACAGTATTTATTATGAGAGCTTCTCAGTGGGCATTTCTAGTGTATACTGGTATCAGTATTTTACTTTGTGGTCTGATATTATTAGGATCATGGTTTTTAGGCGAAAAAACATCTAATAGAAATAAAATTCTTCCTTTTGAGTCTGGTATTAATTCGGTTGGAAGTGCTCGTTTGAGATTTTCAGTAAAATTTTACTTATTAGCTATGTTTTTCGTTATTTTTGATGTAGAAGCACTATATTTATATGCATGGGCAATATCCGTGCGTGAAAGTGGTTGGCTGGGTTTGACTGAAGCTGCCATTTTTATATTTGTACTGATATCTGGTCTGATTTACTTAGCGCGTCTCAAGGCATTATAATAATTTGGCACTGGTTTAAACAGCAGAAGATTAATATGGACTATACACTTACCAGAATACAGTTAAAAGATAATAATAAGAACCTCGATTCGTCGTTGCACTTGCCAAATCAAGAGGTAACCGATACCCAGCACCATAATATTTATCTGGGAAAACTTGAGATAATTCTTCAAAAAATAGTTAACTGGGGTCGCAAAAACTCTCTTTGGCCTTTTAATTTTGGTCTTTCATGTTGTTATGTTGAAATGGTGACATCATTCACTGCGGTTCATGATATTGCTCGTTTTGGTTCAGAAGTCTTGCGGGCTTCGCCACGGCAAGCAGATTTTATGGTTATTGCTGGAACTCCTTTTATAAAAATGGCACCTATTATACGACGTCTTTACGATCAAATGTTAGAACCCAAGTGGGTTATCTCTATGGGATCGTGTGCTAACTCTGGCGGAATGTATGATATTTATTCTGTTGTTCAAGGGGTTGATAAATTTATTCCGGTAGATATATATATCCCTGGTTGCCCACCACGTCCGGAAGCTTACATACAAGCATTATTATTATTACAGGAAGCTATTGGTAAAGAACGTCGACCTCTGTCATGGCTAATTAAGGATAAAGGTAAAGAGATTTATCCTATCCATTTACCATCAGAACGCCAAAGAAAATCACCCGAACGTATTGCAGTACGTAATCTGCGTACACCCAATGATATTTAATCATATGATAAAATTATCGTTACAAGAAATTTATCTCAAAGATCCAATAATTATTGATCTATATAATCATTTTGGATCAAGTAATTTTACTATTCAGCATGCTAATTATATGGGTATGCCAGTAGTTTGGGTTAAACGTGAACATCTTCTCGACATTATAAAATTTTTACGTACGGTACCCCAGCCATATTTGATGCTTTATGATTTACACGGTATGGATGAAAGATTCCGCACATACCGTCAAGGTTTACCTAGGGCAGATTTTTCGGTATTTTATCATTTATTGTCTATTGAACGTAACTGCGATCTGATGATTAAGGTCGCATTATTAGCTAATGATTTACAGGTAGATTCTTTGACCAAATTATTTCCTAATGCTAACTGGTATGAGCGTGAGACTTGGGATATGTTTGGTATTACTTTTGTCGGGCATCCACATCTGACGAGAATTCTAATGCCACCAACATGGATTGGACATCCATTAAGAAAAGATTATCCGGCTCGTGCTACTGAATTTGAACCATATACTTTAAATAAGGAAAAAGAAAATTTGGAAATGGAAGCTCTCACTTTCAATCCAGAAGATTGGGGTATGAAACGCAGTAGTAACCATCATGATTTCATGTTTCTTAATTTTGGTCCTAATCATCCTTCAGCCCATGGGGCATTTCGGATTATTCTACAACTTGATGGTGAAGAAATTATCGATTGTGTACCAGATATTGGTTACCATCATCGTGGTGCCGAAAAAATTGGAGAGCGTCAAACATGGCATAACTATATACCATATACGGATCGTATTGAGTATCTTGGAGGTTGTGTTAACGAAATGCCCTATGTATTAGCAGTAGAGAAACTAGCTGGGATAGAAGTACCCTCGCGTGTTAGAGTAATTCGTGTTATGCTTTCTGAATTATTCAGAATCAATAGTCATCTACTTTATATTTCTACATTTATTCAGGATGTAGGTGCGATGACTCCGGTATTTTTGGTTTTTACTGATCGTCAGAAAATTTATGATTTAATAGAAGCGATTACTGGTTGTAGGATGCATCCCGCATGGTTTAGAATTGGTGGAGTAGCTAATGATTTGCCTCAAGGTTGGGAGCATTTGTTAAGTGAATTTATTCATTGGATGCCAAAGCGTCTAAAGGTATATATAAAATCTGCTCTTAAGAATACCATTCTCATCGCGCGCGCTAAGGGTGTAGCATCTTATGGTAAACGGGAGGCAATTGATTGGGGAATAACTGGTGCCGGATTACGTGCTACTGGGATTTCTTTTGATGTTCGTAAATGGCGTCCCTATTCTGGATATGAGGATTTTGATTTTGAAGTCCCTGTAGGCGATGGCCTAAGTGATTGTTATAATCGGGTGATGCTAAAAGTAGAAGAAATTATTCAGAGTTTACATATTCTAGAACAATGTTTAAATAATATGCCAAGTGGTCCATTTAAAGCTGATCATCCGCTTACTACACCACCACCTAAAGAACGTACATTGCAACATATTGAAACTCTAATAACTCATTTTCTACAGGTTTCTTGGGGTCCAATAATTCCCGCTAATGAATCTTTTCAAATGGTAGAAGCTACTAAAGGAATTAATAGTTACTATTTAACAAGCGATGGGAATACAATGAGTTATCGTACTCGAGTACGTACTCCAAGTTTTACACATTTACAACAAATTCCTTCTGTAATTAGAGGTAGTTTAATATCTGATTTGGTAGTTTATTTAGGAAGTATTGATTTTGTTATGTCAGATGTAGATCGATAATATGTATGGTAATACTGAGGTTTTTATACTTAGTTTAATCGAAAAAAATGCTATTGAGCATGAAATCAAACATTATGAAACTGCACGTTCAGTCTCTATTGAAGCACTAAAGATTGTGCAAAAATCCCGAGGCTGGATTACAGAAGGTGCCATTGCAGCTATCGCTGAAATCTTAAAGATCTCAACTAGTGATGTTGAAGAAGTTGCTACTTTTTACAGTCAGATCTTTCGCCAACCAGTTGGGCGTCATGTCATTCGTTATTGTGATAGTATTGTCTGCTATATTAATGGTTATGAAACAATTCAAGCGATTCTTAAGAAGAAACTTAATATCCAACCTGGGCAAACTACAACAGATAACCGTTTTACCTTGTTACCAACTTGTTGTCTTGGGAATTGTGATAAAAGTCCCACTCTAATGATAGATGAAGATACTTACGGTCCTATAACCCCTCAGGACATTATTAAAATATTGGAGCATTATCCATGAAAAACTCGCAACTTACTACTGCTGAGACGCATCCGCTAACCTGGCGAATGCGTCAGGATAAAAAACCAGTATGGTTAGATGAATATTGCCGTAAAAATGGTTATGCAGGTGCAAAAAAAGCTTTGCAAACTATGACACCCGAAGAGGTAATTGAAGTTGTTAAAAAGGCGGGACTCAAAGGCCGAGGAGGTGCTGGTTTTCCTACCGGATTAAAATGGAGTTTAATCCCTAAAGATGAACAAATAGCAGTTCGTTATTTATTATGCAACGCAGATGAAATGGAACCAGGTACCTATAAAGATCGTTTTCTCCTTGAGCAAATGCCACATATGTTAATAGAGGGAATGATAATTAGTGCATTTGCTTTACAAGCTAATCGTGGCTATATTTTTTTGCGAGGTGAATATATTGATGCAGCGATTTATTTACGTTGTGCAATTAACCAAGCTAATGAAATTGGTCTTTTAGGGAAAAATATTTTGAATTCAGGATTTAACTTTGAATTATTTTTACATACTGGTGCAGGAAGATATATTTGTGGAGAAGAAACCGCATTAATAAATTCATTGGAAGGAAGACGAGCTAATCCTCGTGCCAAACCACCATTTCCAGCTTTAGTAGGTTTGTGGGGAAAACCTACATGTGTTAATAATGTAGAAACCCTATGTAATGTTCCTCATATTGTAGAAAATGGTGTCAATTGGTATCAAGGACTGTCTAAAAGCCAGGATACAGGTACCAAATTAATGGGATTTTCAGGAAAAGTTAAAAACCCCGGATTATGGGAATTACCCTTTGGAATTTCTGCAAGAGAAATCCTTGAAGACTATGCAGGAGGAATGTCTAACGGCTTGATACTCAAAGCATGGCTTCCTGGTGGTGCTAGTACTGATTTTTTAACTAAAGATCACCTGGATTTGCCGATGGATTTTAATAATATTAGCCAAGCGGGTAGTCGTTTAGGTACTGCTATAGCTATAGCAGTGGATAACCAAATTAATATGGTTTCCCTGACTTATAATTTAGAGGAATTTTTTGCACGCGAATCATGTGGATGGTGTACACCATGCCGTGAGGGATTACCGTGGATTGTAAAAATTTTACGTTCTCTTGAACAAGGATGCGGTAAGATAGGTGATATCGAAATACTTGAGCAATTATGTAATCAATTAGGTGCGGGTAAAGCATTTTGCTATCATGCTCCTGGAGCAGTTGAACCATTACAAAGTGCCATTAAATATTTTCGTCATGAATTTGAAGCTGGTATTAATTGTCAGGAAACTAGTAATAATATAAAGCTTATTAACGGTATTCAACCAAATTTACTGAAAGTGCGCTGGTAAATTTTAGTTAAATAACATAAAAATATCTATGCCTCATTATTTTAATAATCTTGCGGTACGCATTACGGAATGATTTCATTATGCCTTTAATCCATGTAGATGGTAAAATATATTCAGTAAAGAGTAGTGAAAATATTTTGCAAACTTGCCTATCACTTAATTTGGATATTCCTTATTTTTGTTGGCATCCTGCTTTAGGTAGTGTAGGTTCTTGTCGTCTTTGTGCGGTCAAACAATATCAAAATGCTAACGATACTTCTGGCCATTTAGTTATGTCTTGCATGACACCGGTATCAGACGATCAAACTTTCATTTCTATCATGGATCCAGAAGCTCAAGAATTTCGCAAATTGATTCTAGAATTATTAATGATTAATCATCCTCATGATTGCCCAGTTTGCGAAGAGGGTGGGAACTGTCATTTACAGGATATGTTAGTCATGACAGGTCATTACTTGCGACGCTATCGATTTACAAAACGTACACATCTTAACCAAAATTTGGGACCGTTAATTTCTCATGAAATGAATCGTTGTATTGTTTGTTACCGTTGTATCCGATATTACAAGGATTATGCTGATGGTCAGGATCTAGGAGTTTATGGGACGCATGATAACATTTATTTTGGTAGAACTCAGGATGGTATATTAGAAAGTGAATTTTCGGGAAATTTAGTAGAAATCTGCCCAACTGGAGTGTTTACCGATAAAACTCACTCGGAGCATTATATACGTAAATGGGATATGCAGTTTGCACCAAGTATCTGTCAGCATTGTAGTGTTGGTTGTAATATTAGTCCAGGTGAACGTTATGGCAATATAATGCGTATTGAAAATCGTTATCATGGTGCTCTTAACCAGTATTTTTTATGTGATCGGGGAAGATTTGGTTATGGATATGTCAATTTATCCGATAGACCATTATACCCTAAGGAATGCCGTAATGGAAAAGATGTGATTCTAAATAAGAATCAAATTCTGGATAAAGTAGCAACAGTATTACGAAGCGCTAAAAAGATTATTGGAATTGGTTCTTCACGTGCCAGTATTGAAAGTAATTTTGCTCTTCGGGATTTAGTCGGTGCCAAAAATTTTTATTTAGGATTTACCGATGCTGAAACTAAAAAATTAGCACTAATGTTAAAGATGTTACGTAATAGTGACATTTATACGCCTAGTTTACGTGAAATAGAAAGTTATGACGCGATATTAATTTTAGGTGAAGATATCACTCAGACTAATGCAAGAGTAGCTCTGGCGATTCGTCAAGCCATTAAGGGGCTATCACGGGAAATAGCTAATCACCAAAAATTATCTGATTGGCATCAGGCGGCCATTGTCAATCTCGGACAACAAGCTCAATATCCATTATTTATTACTAATATTGATCAGACACGTCTTGATGATATTGCAATCTTAAGCTATTTTGCTTCAGTAGAAGATCAAGCCCGACTTGGCTTCGCCATAGCCCATGCTTTGGACGACAAGGCACCTGAAGTTAATTCTCTAGATTCAAATCTTATCAAGAAAGTAAATATTATCGCAACCGCATTAGCAAAGGCTAAAAAACCTTTAATTATTTCAGGAAGTGGTGCCGGAAATGATGCAGTGATTAAAGCAGCAATTAATATAGCTAAATCATTACATGGACTTGGACATGCAGTAGGTCTAATCCTGCTTCCTGCTGAAGTAAATAGTATCGGAAGTATGATGCTAAATGATATAGAAAGTCATTCATTAGAAACTGCTATAAATGAGCTAGCATATCAAACAGCTGATACAGTAATTATTCTGGAAATTGACTTGTATCGATTTGTCCCTAAAAATAAACTAGATATTATTTTAAATAATATCTCAAATATTATTGTCATTGATCATCAGCATACTCAAACGCTAGAAAAAGCTCACTTTATTTTTTCTACGGCAAGTTTTGCAGAAAGCCATGGAACAGTAATAAATTATGAGGGACGTGCACAGCGGTTTTTTCAAGTTTATGATCCATCATACTATAATTCGAGCATTGAAATTAATGCCAGCTGGCGATGGTTACATTGGTTAAAAAGCAAATTAAACCGCCACCAGATTGAATGGACTAATATTGATCACGTAATTGATGCCTGTATATCTAGTTTTCCCCAATTAACAGGTATTAAAAATGTTGCTCCAGACTCTAGATTTAGCATTTGGGGAAAGAAATTAGCTAGGAAACCACAATCATATAGTGGTAGTACATCTATGAATGCCAATATTGATGTACATGAGCCATCTACACCAATAGATAGAGATTCAATGTTTACTTTTTCTATGGATGGGACTAACCGTATACAAGATAAAAGACAATATGTGTCTTTCGCTTGGTTTCCTGGGTGGAATTCGACACAAGCCTGGAATAAATTTCAAAATGAAGTGGGTGGAACATTACGTTATGGGGATCCTGGAGTTCTAATCATTGAATCAGTTAAAGAAAAATTGTCATGGTTTACTAATATACCTTCAGCATTTTTGAGAACTAAGGGAAGATGGCGTGTGATACCTTACTATCATCTATTTGGTAGTGAGGAAATGTCACAACGTGCAACTGTCATCAAAAAAATTATGCCATCCACCTATGTTATGTTAAATAGAGAAGATGCTACTGACCTTAGAGTGAGTGTAGATATGGTAGTAGAATTAAGTATTATGAATGAAATTATCAGATTACCGGTACATATTTCTGATAATTTACCTTCAGGATTGATAGGGTTACCATTGGGTTTTCCAGGAATTCCATTATTTTTTAATGGCATCAATATTGACCATTTAATTAAGGTAACCTAGGATATGGGATTCCCTCAATTATGGAAATATTAAAGGCTGTAATAATACTTTTAGTAGTTATATTATGCAGTGCCTTCATGAGTTTGTTGGAGCGGCGCATTCTAGCATTATTTCAGAATCGCTATGGTCCTAATAGAGTAGGCTGGGGTGGTTCATTACAAATATTAGCTGATATTATAAAAATGTTATTTAAGGAGGATTGGGTACCACCATTTTCTGATCGGTGGCTTTTTATTTTAGCACCTACTATTGCATTTAGTACTTTATTACTGGCTTTTGTAATTATTCCAATAAATGCTACTTGGGTAGTATCAGATCTAGACATTGGATTATTATATTTTTTAATGATGACAGGTTTATCAGTTTATGCTGTCTTATTGGCGGGTTGGTCCAGTAATAATAAATATTCTCTCCTAGGGGCAATGCGTGCCGTAGCGCAAACTCTGAGTTATGAAGTATTCCTGGGATTATCTTTGATGGGGGTGGTTGCAAGAGCCGGTTCATTTAATCTAATTGATATCGTTAATAATCAGAAATCTTTATGGAATATTATTCCGCAATTTATAGGTTTTATTAGCTTTTTAATAGCTGGGCTAGCCGTTTGTCACCGTCATCCTTTTGATCAACCCGAAACCGAACAAGAATTAGCTGATGGTTATCATATTGAATATTCTGGGATGAAATTTGGTTTATTTTTTGTTGGGGAATATATTGGTATCTTGACGATCTCAGCGATGATAGTAACACTATTTATGGGAGGATGGAATGGTCCATTATTCCCATCATTTATATGGTTTACCATAAAAACTTTTATTTTTATCATAATATTTATTCTTATACGTGCCTCGCTACCACGTCCACGCTATGATCAATTTATTTCTTTTGGCTGGAAGATTTGTTTACCACTTACCTTATTAAATTTATTAGTAACTGCGGCCATAACTATTTACAACTCTCCGTAAGGATGCACGCACCAATGATATTACTTAAAAATCTATTGTTAGGGATCGTTTCTCAACTACGTAGTCTATATCTGATTGGATTACATGCTTTTGCTAAACGTGAAACGCAGCTGTATCCTGAACAGAGGGTTTATTTACCACCTCGGTATCGAGGTAGAATTGTGCTTACCCGGGATCCGGATGGAGAAGAACGCTGTGTAGCATGTAGTCTATGTGCAGTCGTTTGTCCGGTAGAATGTATTTCACTACATAAATCTGAAACTAAAGATGGACGTTGGTATCCCAAAATTTTTAGAATTAATTTTTCGCGTTGTATTTTCTGTGGTTTATGTGAAGAAGCATGTCCCACTACTGCAATTCAACTCACTCCAGATTTCGAAATGGGTGAATTCAAAAGACAGGATTTAGTATATGAAAAAGAAGATCTCTTAATTTCAGGACCAGGAAAATATTCAGAATATAATTTCTATCGCATAGCAGGAGTAGCCATCAAGGGAAAAGATAAAGGTTTGGCTCAAAATGAATCTAAACCTGTTGATGTAAAGAGTTTATTACCATAAATAAGGATTGATTCATGAAATTGATTTTTTATATATGTGGAACGGTTGCTGTAGTATCGACATTACGTGTAATTACACATAGTAATATAGTACATGCTTTACTATATCTAATTATTTTCGTCTTAGCGCTATCTGGGGTATTTTTTTCTCTTGGTACTGCTTTTGCTGGGGCGTTAGAGGTTATTGTATATGCAGGTGCGATTATGGTGTTGTTTGTTTTAGTAGTGATAATGCTCAATTTAAATCAACTTCAATCTAATAAATTGTACTGGCTTCAACCTTCATTATTATGGTTAGCTCCCGGCATACTGTTTTCATTGCTCCTTTATTCTATACACTCTTCTATCCCAAGAAATTATGTGTCAGGATATATTGTTAATGCCAAATATGTGGGAATATTACTCTTCGGTTCCTATATGCTGGTAATGGAGTTGGCCTCTATGCTATTACTAGCAGCGATGATAGTTGCTTTTCATCTTGGACATAAATCTCGTTAAAAGCATTAAAAGGATAAATAATTATGATACCTCTGGAGCAGAGTTTAACTCTATCATCAATTTTATTTGTTATGGGCATTACCGTAATCCTCATGCATCGTAATTTAATATTTATATTAATAGGTATTGAAATTACAATTAACGCAGCGGGATTAGCTTTTATAGCTGCTGGAAGTACTTGGAAACAGGCTGATAGTCAAATAATGTATATCATCACTATCAGTATTGCCGCGGCAGAGGCAAGTATTGGATTAGCAATCTTACTTCAGTTACATAAAAAATCTCATAATCTGAATATTGATTCAGTTAGCGAGATGCATAGATGAAGATAGTTTTTTTATCAATAGTTTTTCCTTTATTAGGTTTTTTGTTGTTAGCATTTTCGGGTGGACGTTGGTCTGAAAAAGTTTCTTCTTTCATCGGTACTACTTCGGTAGGTTTAGCTGCTATAGTTACTATTTTTGTTAATCTGGATTTTTTTTACCACTCTCAAAATTTAGTTGAACAAAAATTGTGGAATTGGATGCAAATTGATAATTTCTTGATAGATATTAATCTAAGATTAGATGGATTATCTTTAACTATGTTATCAATAGTAACCGGTGTAGGTTTTTTAGTGAATTTATTTTCTTCTTGGTATATGCGTGGTGAAGAAGGATCTTCTCGTTACTTCGCTTATACTAATTTATTTATTGCAAGTATGGTCGTATTAGTTTTAGCAGATAATTTACTATTAATGTATCTAGGTTGGGAGATAGTTGGTATTTGCTCATATCTACTTATTGGTTTCTATTATACGAATCTTAATAATGTAGCGGCTGCTTTAAAAGCTTTGATTATTACTCGCTTTGGAGATGTATGTTTAGTAATTTCGTTATTTATTATTTATAATGAACTGGGTTCTTTAAACTTTCATGACATAGATGTTTTTTTATTATCTGCACATTTATCATCCTATAGTGTATTCTATTGGGCTACGTTACTATTATTATGTGGTGCTATAGGTAAATCCGCACAATTACCGTTGCAAACCTGGTTAGCAGATGCCATGGTAGGACCAGCTCCAGTTTCGGCTTTAATCCATTCGGCAACCATGGTTACAGCAGGAGTTTATCTTATTGCTCGTACCCATATTTTATTCTTACGGATACCCGAATTATTACATTTAGTCGGAATTATTGGTGCGATAACATTAATATTTGCAGGTTGTGCAGCTTTAGTGCAGATAGATATCAAGCGGGTGCTAGCTTATTCTACGATGAGTCAAGTTGGCTATATGTTTTTAGCACTAAGCGTCCAAGCTTGGAATGCAGCTATTATTCATCTGATGACACATGCGTTTTTTAAAGCACTTTTATTCTTGGCCTCTGGAGTATTAATTATCGCATGCAAAAATGAACAAAATATTTTAAAAATGGGAGGATTAAGGAAAGATATTCCACTAATTTATATTTGCTTTTTAATCGGTGGAGCTTCTCTAGCGGCATTTCCATTAGTTACAGCTGGATTCTTCAGTAAAGAAGAAATTTTATTTAGGGTTTTTGATAGTGGATATATAAATTTATTAATTGCTGGATTATTAGGAACTTTAATCACTTCAATTTACACATTTAGAATGATTTTTCTGGTTTTTCATGGAAAACCACAGATAGAAATCAATAAATTTAATAAAGTCATAACATATCAGTTACCACTATTAGTTTTATTGATTCTATCAACTTTTATTGGATATAAAATTACTCCTCAGTTAGATCATGTCTTTCCTCTTAAGACCATCGCTGTACACCAAGAGCAAAAATTTCTTTTAGAATTAATTACAAGTGGAATCGTAATTTTAGGAATTTTAATATCTACTGTATTCTGGTCCAGTAGATACTTTATAATTAATTATATCGTATACAGTACAATAGGAAGGTTTTTAAAAAACTGGTGGTTTCATGCTTGGGGTTTTGACTGGTTATATAAGAAATTATTTGTAAAATCATACCTAAAAATTGCTTTTCTATTACACCGTGATCCTTTAAATCTACTAATGAACCTCCCGGTAAGATTTTCACGTTTTACTGGAATCAATTTACTGAGATTTGATAATGGTTATTTACGTTGCTATATTACATCAATGGTTTTTGGGGCAGTAATTATTTTAGCACTCCTGATTATGTTTTAAACTAATTTAAGGAAAAGATTCTCTTTTCCTTACTTTCTGATAACTACTGATAAATCATCCTCAAATTAGGTATTATATAAAATCCGCCTATCTAATCAACAAAGGATTCATCAATGCTATTACCTTTACTAATAATTATCCCATTTATTAGTGGTCTGTTATGCTGGCAGTCTGAGCGGTTAGGAGCACAATTTCCACGTTGGATTGCACTGATTGCTCTAGGAATCATTTTAACGCTCTCATTACAAATCCTGTTACGTAATTACTACAATTTAACCCCTTTGACTTTAGAATTATCACAGTGGTACTCCGAATATTCTATTGCCTGGATACCTGGTTTAGGTATTAATTTTAATTTAGCAATTGATGGATTATCAATCATCATGGTAATACTCAGTGGAATTATGGGCATAATGGCAGTCCTATGTTCGTGGAGTGAGATCAATGAATCTCCTGGGGGTTTTCACCTTAATTTGCTTTGGATCTTATGTGGAGTGATTGGAATATTTATTGCTACCGATCTTTTTTTATTTTTTGTATTTTGGGAAATTATGTTAGTTCCTATGTATTTCTTGATTGCTTTATGGGGACATAAAGGTTCATTGGAAGACACCAGAATAAATGCTGCCATAAAATTTTTTATATATACACAAATTAGTGGACTAATAATGCTCATCACCATTATATCATTAGTTTTAATTCATTATTCTAATACAGGAATTTTAACCTTTAGTTATCAACAACTCTTACATACAACTATGTCACCTACTACTGAATATCTATTGATGCTCGGTTTTTTTATCGCCTTATCAGTAAAATTTCCAATAGTACCATTGCATGGTTGGTTACTAGATGCACATAGTCAATCACCTACCGCTGGTTCGGTAGAATTAGCTGGCATTGTATTAAAAACGGCCGCTTATGGATTACTGCGTTTTGGAATCCCATTATTTCCGAACGCTTCAATAAAATTTGCTCCTCTAGCTATGTGGTTTGGTATTATTAATATATTTTACGGAGCTTTGATGGCTTTTAGTCAAACCGATATGAAACGTTTTATTGCTTATACCTCAATATCTCATATGGGTTTGATATTAATTGCTATATATACTGGTAATCAGTTAGCTTATCATGGTGCAGTAATTCAAATGATTGCTCATGGAATTTCAGCAGCTGGATTGTTTATTTTATGTGGACAGCTTTACGAAAGATTACAAACTCGTAATATGTGCCAAATTGAAGGACTATGGGCAACTCTTAACTATATGCCTGCTTTTGCACTATTTTTTGCCTTAGCAACCATGGGGATGCCAGGAACCGGTAATTTTATTGGAGAATTTCTAATTTTATTAGGTAATTATCAGATTGCTCCAATCATTGCGATACTAGCTACTTTGAGTATCATTTTGGCAACAGTTTATTCCCTAATTATGATACAACGGATTTTTTTTGGTACAACCAAACCTATACATCAATTAAAAGAAATGACCTTACGTGAAAAATTTAGCATGTTATTCCTGATATTATTATTAATACTATTGTGTTTTATTCCTCAGCCCGTGTTAAAGATATCCAGTAGTACTACGTTAATGAATATTATTTAGTAGAGGTGTTATCATCAATGATTAAACTAATAATCGCTTTATTACCGCTACTGATTATTGGATTGACGACGATAATTGTAATGTTATTTATAGCATTGAAACGCAATCATTTTTATAGCGTGATTATCGCTATTAGCGGGATGATCTTAGCTATGATGTCATTATATTTTTTTAAATATGTTAATGGTGCCATCTTTGTTACATCTCTATTAGTTATAGATAGTTATTCTTTATTTTTCAGCGTAATGATATTATTGGCAGCAATAGTAACCTGCATATTCGCTTATTTATGGCTAGAAAGTGATCCAGTTGATAATAAAGAAGAATTTTATTTATTAGTACTTATAGCTACTATGGGTGGAATCTTACTTTCTAGTACTAATAATTTCGCATCGTTATTAATTGGTATGGAACTAATTTCGATTCCATTGTTTGGGTTATCTGGTTATTCCTATAGCCAGAAATACTCTTTAGAAGCCTGTATAAAATATACTATCCCCTCTGCTATTGCTTCATCATTTTTTATTTTTGGAATTGCGCTAATATATGCACAGTATGGTAATTTAAATTTTTTAGAAATTGAAAAAAGTATTACTAGTGAATCATTACAACCACTCCTTATAGTTGGTTTTGGGCTACTTTTAGTAAGTTTTGGTTTTAAAATTTCATTAGTACCATTCCATCTTGTAACCCCAGATGTCTACCAAGGAGCACCAGTTCCAGTTACTACTTTTTTATCCACGGCTAGTAAAATTGCTGTGTTCGGTGCATTAACTAAATTTTTGATATCAGTCTCAATCATGGACAATTTAGCAATACGTACGGTACTTGGTATCATGGCATTTTTATCCATTTTATGTGGAAATTTAATGGCCATGTATCAAACAAATATAAAAAGATTATTAGGTTATTCTTCTATTGCTCATTTTGGTTATTTGGTTACAGCCTTAATTACTATACCTAATAACCCGTTTTTTTTAGAAACTGTTAATTTTTATTTATTTAGCTATTTGCTTAGTAGTTTAGGATTGTTTGGAATAGTAAGTATTATTTCTAGTAATTATCCTGATAGTTCTCAGGTAGATAATATCTCCTATTATCGTGGTCTATTTTGGAGTAATCCAATCTTGACCTCAGCTATGACCATAATGATATTATCACTTGCAGGAATTCCTCTAACCTTAGGTTTTTTTGGTAAATTCGGGATTATTTTGTTAAATGTTAGCGCAAGAAATTGGTGGCTAACTTTTGCTATAGTAATGGGTAGTGCCATGAGTATTTACTATTATTTACGTCTTACTGTTAATTTATATTTATTTCCACATAAACGCATCTTAACCATTGATCCTATCTATGAAAGTACACGTCTGACAGTATTTATCATTATAATGATGTTAGCTATTTTAGTTATACTTTGGGGGATCTTTCCACAATCTTTGATTAGTATAACACAATTAGCTAAACCACAATTACTCTTCAAAGAATCCCTTATCCCGATATACCGATAAGGGATTTACTAAAAAATTAATTATTATTATTATTATTATTAATATATGGTTGTAGAGCATTGGTATTAACTGTAGCATCAATCTGACCAACTAAATAAGAACTGACTTCTACTTCCTGCGGTGCTACTTGTACATTATCTGAAATCAACCAATTATTAATCCATGGAATGGGATTGTAGGATATTTTAGGAAATGGAACTTCCAGCTTTACGGCTTTCATCCTTATATTTGTAATATATTCAATATATTGACATAGAAGATCTTGATTTAATCCAATCATAGATCCACCTTGAAATAAATATTCAGCCCACTCTTTTTCTTGTTTTACTGCCTGTAAAAATAAATCATAACACTGTTGTTGACATTCCTGTGTGATTTCTACCATTTCTGGATCATCTTCTCCAGAACGCATCAAATTAATCATATACTGCGTTCCAGTCAAATGCAGAGCTTCATCACGTGCGATAAGTTTAATAATTTTAGCATTCCCTTCCATAAGTTCACGTTCTGCAAAAGCAAAAGAACAAGCGAAACTAACGTAAAAACGAATTGCTTCCAAAACATTCACGCTCATTAGACAAAGATACAGTTGTTTTTTTAGAGCACGTCTATTAACAGTGATATAATTATCATTAACTCGATGTCTTCCATCTCCAAGAAGATGCCAGTAACTAGTCATTCTTATTAGCTCATCATAGTATATAGAAATATCCTGAGCTCTCCTTAGGATTTGTTCATTGGTAACAATATCATCAAAAATTCGTCCGGGTTCATTAATAATATTACGAATAATATGAGTGTATGAACGAGAATGTATAGTTTCAGAAAATGACCAAGTTTCGATCCAAGTTTCTAATTCTGGTAATGATATTAATGGTAGTAACGATACATTAGGACTACGGCCCTGAATAGAATCTAGCAAAGTCTGGTATTTAAGATTGCTAAGAAAAATATGTTTTTCATGATCTGGTAGTCTGAGAAAATCAATACGATCTTGTGAGACATCTATTTCTTCAGGACGCCAGAAAAATGATAGTTGTTTTTCAATTAATATTTCAAATAAATGATATTTTTGTTGATCATAGCGAGCAACATTAACTGGTTGACCTAAAAACATAGGTTCCTTTAGGGGATCATTTTTTTTCTTTGAGAAAATAGTATAATTCATATTATTAGTTCCTTAAATCTTACAAGCACCGCTCTCGCAAGAGCTATCAGATGGCTGCAGCAGATAATCCTGTATCTCCTCTATACAGTCACGTGTATTTTGGTAATATAGAGTTTTTATACCCCAGTTCCAGGCAGTTAATAAATCTTGAAGTAATTGCTGCATAGGTATTTTTCCTGAAGGAAAACGGATTGGATCATAACTAGTGTTAGCTGATATAGCTTGATCTATAAATTTTTGCATAATTGCTACTAATTGCAGATAACCATGATTATTAGGCATATTCCAGAGTAATTCATATGCCTCTTTAAGAAGCGGATATTCGGGTACTACTTGACGCAGAATCCCATCTTTAGATGCCTTAATCGTGAGATAACCTCGTGGTGGTTCAATACCATTAGTCGCATTAGAAATTTGCGAAGAAGTTTCCGATGGCATTAAAGCCGAAAGAGTCGAGTTTCGTAAACCATATTTTTTAATATCTTTTCTTAACTTTTCCCAATCATAATGCAAAGGTTCCATAACTAAAGTATCTAGTTCTTTTTTATAGGTATCAATAGGCAGTATACCTTGTGCATAGGTAGTTTGATCAAACCATGGACATGCTCCGAATTCCTGTGCTAATTGGTTTGATGCTTTCAGTAAATAATATTGTATAGCTTCAAAAGTTCTATGTGTAAGATTATTAGCACTGCCATCAGAATAACGTACCCCATGTTTTGCTAAATAATAAGCGAAATTAATCACACCAATCCCTAAAGTACGACGTCCCATAGCGGCTCTTTTTGCAGCTCTGAGAGGATAGTCTTGATAATCTAAAAGGGCATCAAGTGCCCTGACTAGTAGTACAGCTAGTTCTTCCAATTCTTCAAGTTTATTAATAGTTCCTAGATTAAAAGCTGAAATAGTGCACAATGCGATTTCACCATTCTCATCATCTAGATTAGATAATGGAGTAGTTGGTAAAACAATTTCTAAACATAGATTAGACTGTCGTACAGGTGCTACTCTCGGATCAAATGGACTATGTGTATTACAGTGATCTACATTCTGAATATAAATTCTTCCAGTTGAGACTCTTTCCTGCATTATTAAAGAAAAAAGTTTCACCGCTGGTAAACTTTTTTTTCTAATAGACTGATTATTTTCATACATTATGTATAAACGTTCAAATTCTTCCTGATCAGCAAAGAAAGCCTCATATAGATCAGGAACCTCAGATGGACTGAAAAGAGTAATTGTTTCTCTAAAAATAAGACGCTGATACATAAGTTTGTTAATTTGTACAGCATAATCAATATGGCGAACCCGATTGACCTCAGTACCACGATTATTTTTGAGTACTAGCAAATTTTTAATTTCTAAATGCCATAATGGATAAAATAAAGTGGCGGCACCTCCCCGGACCCCACCTTGTGAACAAGACTTTACTGCCGCTTGAAAATATCTATAGAAAGGAATACACCCCGTGTGGAACGCTTCACCATTTCTAATTGGACTACCTAGAGCGCGAATACGACCCACATTGATACCAATTCCTGCTCGTTGAGAAACATATTTTACAATCCCACTTGCAGTCGCATTAATAGAATCTAAACTATCATCACATTCTATTAATACACAGGAACTAAACTGACGGGTAGGTGTGCGCACGCCGGCCATAATGGGAGTTGGTAAAGATATTTTAAAAGTAGAAATTGCATTATAAAATCTTTTTACATAATCTAAACGAATTTGCTGGGGATAACTAGAAAATAGACAAGCGGCTACTAAGATATACAAAAACTGAGCACTTTCATATATTTCACCACTAACCCGATTTTGAACTAAATATTTTCCTTCTAATTGTTTAACCGCTGCATATGAGAATGTCATATCGCGCCCGTGATCAATAAATTGATCCATTTTTTCAAATTCTTCTTTTGTATAGTTACGCAGTAACTTAGGATCATATTTTCCTATTTTAACCATATGCTCTACTTGATCGTATAGTTTAGGAGGTTCAAATTGACCGTAAGCCTTTTTGCGAAGATTAAAAAGAGTTAGTCTTGCGGCTAGATATTGATAATCACAGTTTTCATCTGAAATAAGATCAGCAGCAATTTTAATAAGAGCTTGATGAATATCAGATGTTTTAATGCCATTATAAAACTGTATATGGGAACGTAATTCGATTTGAGAAACCGAAATATTTTGTAATCCTTGCATAGCCCAGCAAATAACTCGGTGGATCTTATTTAGATTAAGATGTTCTGTACGACCATCACGTTTAGTAACAAACAACCTTTGGTTCATGTTGAGTTGACCTATAATGTGCGCCTATCAGGTGAATTGATAGAAATCCTTAATGTTGATGTTTAAAATCTGTGGATAACACGATTTATACTATTCAATACGATACATATAAAAAGAGTATTTTAATAATTAAAATCTACTATACAAGCATTAATTTTTAATAAAAATCTTGCCGCCATTTAAATTTTATGGTAGGTTATATAATGTTGTATTATCATTGGCTATATAATAGTGTTTAGTAGGATTACAGTTTATATCAAATTCATAAACTATTGGAACCCCAGTAGGAATATTTAAGTCCATAATTTCAGATTCACTCATCTTATCTAAATATTTAATTAGTGCCCGCAGTGAATTACCATGAGAAACTATTAGGAGACACTCGCCACGTTGGATAAGTGGTTGTATTACATCTTTCCAGTAACTGATTACTCTATTAGAAGTTAATAATAAACTTTCGGTTAATGGGAATTGATTCATTGTTAAATTCTTATAACGTAGATCGTGACCGGAAAATGGTTCATCTTTTCTTATCAAAGCCGGCGGACTGATACTAAATCCCCGACGCCATTGTTGAACTTTTTCAATCCCATACTTTTTAATCATTTCCAATTTATTCATCCCTTGTAGTCTACCGTAATGCCTTTCATTGAGTTTCCACGATTTTTCAATTGGTAGCCATGCTTGATCTAATTCATCTAGTAATATCCATAAGGTATGAATCGCACGCTTTAATACTGACGTAAAAGCATAATTAAAAATCAATCCTTCTTGTTTTAACAATTTTCCGGCCGCTTTAGCTTCAACTTGACCTTGATTAGATAAATCAATATCATACCAACCGGTAAAACGGTTTTCCTGATTCCATTGACTTTCTCCATGACGCAATAAAACCATTTTTATGATAGTCATGCTATTATATCCTTTATTTGTTAAACTTGTAGAAGTAGTCATTAATAATCGTTATTTTGTTATAATAATTTTAATAAACTTAACGTAAGTTAAATAATAAAAATATTTATATTTAGTATAAGTTAATGTATTATTTTCATTATTTTTTCAAGAGGAAAAAGATATGGTTAATTATCCACGTGAGGGAGGGTCGATTATTCAATCAGGTTGTACTAAAGTCCAAAACTACATGATGCAAGTGTATGGATGGATGACCTGCGGACTACTCTTAACTGCTTTTGTGGCTTGGTATATAACGAATAATTCAACACTATTATTTATAATTTCTTCTAATAAATATCATGTTTGGGGGTTAATTATTCTTCAGCTGGGTATAGTATCGATATTGTCTAATGTCACAGACAAAATTAGTGGTATCCTGGCAACCGGATTATTTATGTTCTATTCGATATTAACCGGAATCACGTTATCTAGTATTTTGATATTTTATACTTACTCTTCGATTGCTAATAGTTTCATAGTAACTAGTGGAATGTTTGGTTTCATGAGTTTGTGGAGTTATAGTACGAAACGCGATCTAAGTAGTATTGGCAGCATACTATCAATGGTATTAGTTGGTTTTTTATTAGCATCAATAGTAAATCTTTGGTTAAAAAATACACAATTAATGTGGTTGATTAATTATGTAGGTGTATTAATATTTACTATTCTAACAGCTTTTCATACACAGCATTTCAAAAAGATTGGAGAACAGATTGATGAGTCTGATCAAGATAATTTGCGGCGATCTGCAATTAGAGGTGCCCTATCATTATATCTAGATTTTATCAATCTTTTTTTAACGTTCTTACGCATCTTAAGTAATCGACGATAATTACTAGATTAATCAATTTAGGTTATTTCAAACAATAATCCATTCACAGGGCAACTCTCTGCCCTGTGAATTTCTCATGATTTGATTAATGTCAAAATCCCCTACCATCAATATCAGCCTTGACCATGCAGGCAATTCACTAGGATAAAATTATGAAATTATCTAACCGAATTCATATTCTTACAGGACAAAAATTGGAATATATTCTTATCAATTTAATCTTGATTACGGCGTTTGTATTAGGCTGGAAATATCATGTTTTGGTGCAGGTTAGTAGCAGTTTTGTTATCTTATATAATATTATATTTATGACTATGCTATTTTTTCAGCGCAATTCACATTGGCGTCAGCTTTCAGAGTTTCTAGATGATATAACTACAGTATACTATTGTGATACAGTAATAATAACCATCTATTTATTATCACGTATTATTGGTGATCATTTATTACTAAGTATTTTAGTAGTACTAACTTTAGCTATCCCAGCGAGATTTTATCTTATCTTAAAGATAAAATAGTTGATTTTTAATATGATCAATCTCTTATCTACCAATTCAACAATAATTAGATTAATTTTAATCTAACGTCTATATCGCCAATTACGTAAAATTTTACGTACTAACCATATTATAAAAAGAGCTGTAATTAGCCATAATAGATACTTGAGATCGTGATCAAAATTATGTAACCAAGGGAGAATCATTTCTCCACCTAAATAACCTAAGCTAACAAATATTAATGACCATAACAGTGCTCCAATGAGATTAAAAATAAAAAATTTTCCAAAAGATAACTGGCTTGCACCAATAATAATCGGTCCAGCAATGCGAAACCCATACATAAATCTCACAATAATAGTAAAAAATAGCGGTCTTCTACAAATCATCTGTTTAAAGTTAATAATTGGTAGCTTTTTTTTGAACCGCTGTAAAATATTACTACTATAATAACATCCTATAATAAATAGCAACTGATCGCCAAGAGCACCACCCAGCATTGCGGCTAAAAGCACCCCTCCATAATTCAACAATCCTTTTTGAGCGGCAATGCCTCCAAGCAAAATTATAGTTTCACCTTCAGTTAAACAACCCATAAAAATGGCCCAATAACCGTATTTAGATATCATACTATTAATATCAATATGCAATATTCGATTTCCTCCTTGGCTAAAATTAATAAGATCTATTTATATAAAATTATCTTGATAGAACTCTTGTTCCAAGATATATCTAATGGATATTTTACTTATAGAGGTTATCGAGATGAAATCGATGAAAAATAAAAAAGTAGCAGTAATCCTTTCAGGGTGTGGTGTATACGATGGCGCCGAAATTAATGAAGCAGTTTTAACGTTGCTTTCTTTGGAAGAGAATCAGTTATCCTACCAATGTTTTGCGCCAGATATCATGCAAACTCATGTAATCAATCATGTTAATCTCATTGAAACCACTGAAAAAAGAAATGTTCTCATAGAATCAGCTAGAATAGTTCGTGGTAAAATTCAATCTCTTGAAAAATGTGAGGTAGATGAATTTGCTAGTTTAATTATTCCTGGAGGTTATGGGGTGATTAAAAATTTATGTAATTTTGCCTTGAAGGGTGAAAATATGGAAATTAACCCTTCCCTACTGAGGATTCTAAAAAAGTTTAAAAATCAATCTAAACCGACTGGATATATCTGTATTGCTCCACTAATGTTACCTTTAGTGTATGGTCCTGGTATCCGTCTGACAGTTGGAAATGATCAAACCATCATTAATATAGTGGAAAAACTTGGTGGAGTTCATGAAATTACTAAGTTTTTTGAAGTGATAATAGATTGGCAGCATAAAGTGGTTACTACACCAGCTTACATGTTAGCTTCCTCCATAAGAGAAGCTAAGCAAGGAATTGATAAGATGATTGAGACCATTAAGCAGATGATCTAATCACCTTTAATTACTAAGATTTTCACAAGCTTGTAACGTATTTTTGAGTAGTGTTGCTACAGTCATGGGTCCCACTCCACCAGGAACTGGTGTAATCCAAGCTGCCCGCTCTCGAGCTGTTTTAAAATCAACGTCTCCAGTGACTTTTCCATTATCTAAAGAGTTGATACCCACATCGATTACGATCGATCCGGGTTTTATCCATTCACCAGGAATAAATTTGGCTTTTCCTACGGCGGCAATGAGCAGATCAGCCTGTTCTACATAGAGGCGTAGATTTTTTGTAAAACGATGAGTCACAGTGATAGTACAACCTGCTAGGAGTAATTCCATAATCATGGGACGTCCAACAATATTAGATGCTCCAACGATTACAGCATGTACTCCAGCTGTAGCGATTTTATAGCTTTTAAGTAGTCGAATAATACCATATGGTGTACACGGTCTTAAGATTGGAGCACGTATACAAAGACGTCCTATATTATAAGGATGAAAACCATCTACATCTTTTTCTGGTAGAATCTTTTCTACTACTTTAATTTTATGAATAGTTTCAGGTAGAGGAAGTTGTACTATAATCCCATCTTTTAAATTATCATTATTAAGTTTTTCTATTATAGTAATTACTTCAGATTCAGAAGTAGTAACAGGTAAATTATAATAATAATATTTGAATCCTACAGCTTTACAAGCAATCTGCTTCCTTTTTACATAAATTTGAGAGGCAGGATTTTCACTAATCATAATTACTGCAAGTCCTGGTACCCTTTGTCCGGCAAGTTTTCTTTTACGGACTTTTTGAGCCATTTTAATAATCTCTTGCTGTGCAACAATTTTACCATCAAGAATTTTGGCTATCATTTTATTATGGTTTAAATAACCTCAGTGTTAATTTAAATTAATCTAAAAAGTTGACTCAATAGAATCTATCCGTATTATTAATAAAATTCAACGATCCTTGATGCTTTATTATTAAGAATCACTAAGAGCGCCTTTAGCTCAGCTGGATAGAGCACCGGCCTTCTAAGCCGTAAGTCGCAGGTTCGAATCCTGCAAGGCGCGCCAGAATTGTAAATCTATTGTTTAGAGTTAGATTATTGAAATATTCAAATTTATTATAAATGAATAATTATATGGTATTGATACATCTTAACCCAGTAATGATTAAGATAGGTCCTATGACTATTTATTGGTATAGTGTTATGTATCTCATAGGATTTATCTTTGCTATGTGGCTGGGACTAAGAAGAGCCCTTAAAAATAATGAATATAATCCAGATGAGGTAAAAATCTTATTAGCTATGGGTTTGTGGGGTGTTTTATTGGGAGGTCGTATTGGTTATGTATTATTTTATAATATCCCAATATTGAGTAACGAGCCACTTAATTTATTGAAAGTATGGAATGGTGGGATGTCATTTCATGGCGGTTTAATAGGAGTAATTTTAGTAATTTTATGGTTCTCACGTAAAACAAACCGTCCATTTTTACAGGTATCTGATTTCATTGCGCCTTTAATCCCTTTTGGATTAGGAACTGGTCGTTTAGGAAATTTTATAAACGGTGAATTATGGGGTCGTCTAGCGATTGATATTCCTTGGGCTATGAGATTTCCAAGATCTTACAGTGAAGATCTGCTTTTGGTAAATAAATATCCAAAATTACAACCGTTATTTGATCACTGGAATACTCTGCCACGACATCCATCACAACTCTATGAACTTTTTCTAGAAGGGATAATATTATTTATAATCTTAAATATTTTTATTTATAAACCACGTCCCATGGGGAGTATTTCTGGACTATTTATGATTAGTTATGGCATTTTTCGTTTCTTAGTAGAATTTTTCCGTCAGCCAGATGCTCAACTGGGGCTGTTTAAGGGTATCAGCATGGGACAAATTCTCTCAATTCCAATGATCTTCATCGGGCTCATTATTCTAATCTGGGCATATCAGAGGATCGATTAGAAATGAAACAATATTTAAAATTAATGAATAAAGTGTTGACAGAAGGTTCTAGAAAAATGGATCGGACTGGAATTGGTACCCTGTCAATTTTTGGTTATCAAATGCGTTTTAATTTAGAAAATGGTTTTCCATTGATAACTACCAAGTTATGCCATATTCGTTCCATTATTTACGAGTTATTATGGTTTTTAAAAGGTGATACTAACATAGCTTGGCTAAATAATCATAAGGTATCAATTTGGGATAAATGGGCTGATAGAGATGGTAATTTAGGTCCAGTTTATGGTAAACAGTGGCGAAATTGGGAAACTAATACAGGTAATTCCATCGATCAAATACACAGAATCTTACAACAAATCAAGCAAGATCCTCATTCGAGACGAATTATTGTTTCAGCTTGGAATGTAGGAGAGCTAAATGCGATGATTTTGCCACCTTGTCATATTCTTTTTCAATTTTACATTACAGATAATAAACTTTCCTGTCAACTTTATCAGCGTTCTTGTGATATTTTTATTGGACTTCCATTTAATATTGCTAGTTATGCACTATTAATCTACATGATTGCTCAACAGTGTAATCTTAAGGTAGGAGATTTTATATGGACAGGGGGGGATATACATCTTTACTGTAACCATCTTGAACAGGCCAAACTACAACTCATTCGTAAACCTTTACCATTACCACAACTAGTAATTAAGCGAAAACCATCCTCAATTTTTGAATATTGTTTTAAAGATTTTGAAATTATTGGATATAATCCATATCCTGCAATCAGTGCACCAGTGGCAATATGACTAACTAGAAAGATTTAAAAAAGTAGCTTTAATGTTTACAGTTTATCATTCTAACCATTTAGATATTTTGACAAAACTAATAACATATTACGTAAAAAAAATACCATTAAGTGATCCTTTATATTCAGAATATATAATGGTACCGAGTAATAAGATGGCTCAGTGGTTGAAAATTACACTTGCAGAACAGCTGGATATTGTAGCTAATATCAAATTCAAGTTACCAACTAATTTGATTTGGGAGATTTTCTTAACTTTACAACCCACTTTACCAACCGAGAATTTTTTTAATAAATCCCATCTCACCTGGAAGCTGATGGCAATCCTACCTCAAATGCTAAATCAACCCGAGTTTGAAATTTTTCAAAAATATCTTGATAGCCATCAAGATAAACATAAGCTTTTCCAATTAGCACAAAATATTGCTAAGATTTTTGATCAATACTTAGTTTATAGACCTGATTGGCTAATCTTATGGGAAAGAAACCAATTAGTAAATACTCTTCCATGGAAGACCCAAAAATGGCAGGCACCTTTATGGTATGCACTTATTAAATATACTGAAAAACTAGGTCAACCTACATGGCATATAGCTAATCTTTATCATCAATTGATCCAAACTTTACAACAGACTAAAAAACTACCTTATGGTCTGCCAAAGCGTCTCTTTATCTGTGGAATGACTATCTTACCACCAAGATATATTAATATCTTATATGAGGTGAGTAAATATATGGATATTCATTTCATGTTTACTAATCCTTGTCGTTATTATTGGGGTGATATTCAACATCAATATTTTAGGAATCATTTAGACAACCGGCGAATTCAAGATGTTTACAGCTTGCCAAATATATTAATACAACAGCAAGTGTCGAGATTGACCGGAAATCAATTCACTAATCAGATGCTACTAGCATCATGGGGTAAGTTAGGACGTGATAATCTTTATTTATTATCTCAAATTGAAACACAGGACATAGATGCTTTTGTAGATATAGAAACTAATAATTTGTTACATAAACTTCAGCATGATCTCCTTGAAATGGAAGATCATACTATCTTGGGGTTAACATCAGAAAATTTAAGTAATAGTTACAATAAGCGGTTACTAGATCTTAAGGATCATTCAGTAATAATTCATATTTGTTACAGTAAACAACGGGAATTAGAAGTATTACAAGATCAATTAATAGAGATGATCGCTAGAGATTCTAGTTTAACACCAAGTGATATTATCGTAATGGTTACTGATATTAAGATCTACGCCCCATTTATTCAAGCGGTATTTGGAAATCCTCCTTCGGAAGATTATTATTTACCATTCACTATTTATGATCGTGGTGCATGTTATGCACATCCGTTAATACAGGCATTTCTTCGTTTACTTAGAATTACTGAAATCACTACTTTCTCAGAAGAGATCCTCTTAATACTGGAAGTTCCATTAATTGCCAAAAAATTTAATGTCAATGAAGAAGACTTATGCTATCTCCGTAATTGGATGTATGAATTTGGTAACCAATGGATATTAGAGGATGATAAGATTCGCAATCTTCCGCTAGAAATTAGAACCAAGATTATTCAATTTTTGCGAAAATTAAATAAATTGCAATTTTGGCTTAAAAAATCTCGGGGAGTTAATGAATGGAAACCTCTCTGCCAAGAATTACTGAATAATTTTTTCATAATTTGCGAAGATCCAGATACCGAAGTAGTACTTAACTTTATTGAACTTCAGTGGCAGCATCTCTTATCAAATGGCATATCTGATTATCCCGATAAAATCCCTATTACTTTATTAATTGATGAACTAGTAAGTCAATTGGATCAAATTGATTTACTACCTATCAGTAGAAGTTCTATTCATTTTTGCTCATTAATACCGAGTTTTTATATACCACCAGTTAAGGTAGTTTGCCTATTAGGTATGAATGATAGTCTATATCCGCGTCTCTTAATCCCAAGAACTTTGAATTTAATGAGACATCAACCACAATGTGGTGATTGTAATCCTCGTGATGAGGATCGATATTTCTTCCTTGAAACATTGCTTTCTGCACAGAACCAATTTTATATGAGTTATGTTGGGCGTTCCGTTGACGATAATAAAGAAATCTTACCATCAAGGCTTGTTAGTGAACTGATAGATTATATTGCACAAAATTATTGCTTACAAGGTACTGAGAGATTAGATGTTGATACTAGTGCTAAGTTAGTAAGGGAACATTTACAATGTATACATACAATATTTGATATTGAAAGATTTATCTCATCTTCTCAAAAAAATGAGAAGATCAAAGCTCATAAAAATCAATCTTTAAAAAATTCTAAAATAGAATCAGTTATTAAGGAAATTAATATTTCACAATTGCTGCGATTTTGGCAACATCCAGCACGTGCTTTCTTTAATATGCGTCTTGGTGTAAAATTTGATTGGATAAAACAAATTTTTCCTAATATTGAGCCTGTAGTTGACTGTTTGAATTCTTATAAGATGAATCAAAAATTACTTAATTCATTAATTCAAGGTGATGATACTAGACATCTTCTTTTGGCTAATTCATCAGTAAAATTACCATTAGGAGCTTTTGGAGAACTGTTATGGCACAAACAACAATTAGCTATTAAAGAATTAGCACAACGCATTAGACAATATTATTGTCCTGGAGTGAATCAGGAAATTAATTTTACTATTTCCGGCGTAAGATTACATGGCTTATTATCGCATGTCCAATCGGATGGTTTAGTGCGTTGGCGGCCTGCACCGCTAAATTTTAACGATGGCTTGGTTCTTTGGTTAGAACATCTTATTTACTGTTTTATAAATGGCACCGGTAATAGTAGAATGTTTGGAAAGCAAAATACACAATGGCATTTTATGTCTCTTTCTACTAGAGAAACTACTGCTTGGTTAACACATTTTATTCAAGGTTATCAACGCGGAATATGTACTCCATTATTACTGCTACCAAAAACTGGTGGAGCATGGTTAAAATCATGTTTTAATGAAAAAACTTTATCAGTTTCTTATGATAAAGATATACAAATTAAAGCTCGACAAAAATTATTACAGACATGGATGGGTGATCAAAATAGAGGTGAGAATCAGGATCCATATTTTAAACGCTTATTTCGTACTATGGATGAATCTAGTATACAAAAAGTTATTCATCATGCTAAAGACTGGTTACTGCCATTAATGATTTTTAATCAAAAACCTTAAAGACAGGACCTCTATAAAACTATACAAGCCGTTCTTTAATTCGAGCTGCTTTACCAGCACGTTCACGTAAGTAGTATAATTTAGCTTTGCGTACCGCACCTCGACGTTTAATGATAACGCTATCAATTACTGGTGAATGTGTCTGAAATACACGTTCTACACCTTCACCATGAGAAATTTTGCGAACAGTAAATGCTGAATTTAATCCTCGGTGACGAACTCCAATCAGGATACCCTCAAAATTTTGTAAGCGTTTTTTTGCTCCTTCAACAACCCAGACTTTTACTTCTACGGAATCACCGGGACGTAAATTAGGTATGTGATTTTTAATTTGCTCTTGCTCGATTTTTTTTATAATATTCATAATAAGCTATTTATTATTCTCCATATTGACATTATTATATTCCTGCTGAAATTCTGTTAATAAACTTACTTGATAATCATTGAGAGTGAGATTGTCTAGGAGATCAGGTCTTTTCAACCATGTTCTTCCTAATGATTGCTTCAGTCGCCACCGTTTGATTTCATAATGATTTCCTGATAATAAAACTCTCGGAACCTCTTTACCCTCAAATACTCGAGGTTTAGTAAAATGCGGGTATTCTAATAAACCATTAAAAAAAGAATCTTCTTCGATAGAGTTTAAAGCTATTGCACCAGGAATCAATCGAGTAATGGTGTCTATTAATATCATGGCGGGTAATTCTCCTCCACTCAAAACATAGTCGCCTACAGACCATTCTTCATCAATTTCAGTTTGAATTATGCGATCATCTATTCCTTCATATCGACCACATACTAAAATTAGCTTTTTTCTCTTCACTAATTCATGAACTCCTTGATGATCCAATCTTCTCCCCTGAGGTGAAAGATAAACTACTGTAGCATCACAAGCAGTAGTTTTGGCGACTTTGATAGCATCGATTAATGGTTGTACCATCATAATCATTCCAGATCCACCCCCATATGGACGATTATCAATCGTACCATGTTGATTAAATGCAAAATTACGGGGATTCCAAATTTTCATACTGAGCAGAGCTTTTTTTAAAGCTCTACTAGTTATTCCAAATTCAGTAATGGCCTGAAACATTTCTGGAAAAATGCTAATAATTCCAATCCACATAAACGATTTTAATTATAAATAACTAGGATCCCAAATTACTTTAATAGATCTATGAAAAAAATTAATATTAATAATTACCTGCTTTTCAATAAACGGAATTAACCTGTGATTCACTCCATATATATCATTTTTAGCGGCTTTAACAACCAGAACATCATTTGAACCAGTAGCTAATAAATCAACAACTTTACCTAAATTATAACCTTGGATTGTACTAACCTTGCATCCTAAAAGATCCTTCCAGTAATATTCTCCTTGGTTCAGGATGGGCAACTGGCTGGACTCTATAATAATTTTATGATTTTTAAGCTTCATCGCAACATCACGATTATTAATTCCTTTTAATTTAATAATAAAGTTATTTTTATATAGTTTCCAAGTTTCTAATTGAATTAGATAACCTTGATCATATTTTTTTAAAAACCATGGTTGATACATAAAAATGTTTTGTGCTTTATTAGTAAAAGCTACAATTTTTAGCCAACCATATATCCCATAGGCGGTATTAATATTTCCTAAGATTAATGGATTCACTAAATTAACAGGTAATAATTGCTTAATCATTAATAGAATCTTATCTAGTCTAGCGTCAAAGATTGCTTTCTTACTGTATTGATTAAAGTATTCACTCTTAATGAAAGTAAAGCACCTTGATTTATCCAGTATCCCATACGGTCTAAATTTAAATAGAGACCTTTATCTTGACCTTTTGCAATCGGGTTAAAAAAACCAATTCTCTCAATAAATCTTCCGTTACGTGCATTACGTTTATCAGTAACAATGACCTGATAAAATGGACGATTTTTAGCTCCATGACGTGATAACCTAATTCTCACCATTTTTATTAATCTCTCTATTAATTAAAAACATTACTGGGACTAATTGCTACCATCTTTTATCGGTACGAAAACTGGGTGATCATACCTTTAATATTACGTATGAAATTATTGAAATTGCTTCTCTTCAGATTTTTCATCATGATTTGCATCTCTCCAAACTGCTTTAATAAACGATTCACATCTTGTACTTGTACACCTGAACCACGTGCTATCCTACGTTTACGTGAACCTTTGATAACATCTGGATTTCTTCTTTCTTCTAATGTCATAGAATTAATTATAGCTTCCATGTAGACTAATTGTTTTTCATTTATATGCATATTATTTTGTAAGCTATTCATTACGGGAATTTTATCTAGAATTTTATTAATTCCACCGATATTACGCATTTCTTTAAGCTGCTCTAAAAAATCACTGAGGTTAAATTTAGCACCGGTTTTCATTTTCTTCACTAGATTTTCTGCTTGACGATGATCAATCGTATTTTCGATTTCATCAATTAGAGACAACATATCACCCATACCTAATATGCGAGATGCAATGCGTTTAGGGTCAAATGGTTCCAGGGCATCAATTTTTTCACCAAAACCAAGAAATTTTATTGGCTTACCTGTCAGATAACGAATAGATAATGCTGCACCTCCACGCGCATCACCATCAATTTTAGTCAAAATTACACCAGTTATCGGTAATACGTTATTAAAAATTGTTGCATAATTTACGGTATCTTGACCAGTCATCGCATCAACTACCAACAAGGTTTCTACTGGTTTTAAGGTACTATGTATATGCTGAATCTCTTTCATCATTTCTGTATCAACATGCATACTACCCGCCGTGTCAACTAACAATACATCATAAAATTTTAACTTGGCTTCTAACAGTGCCGAATTAGCAATTTCAACCGCATTATTATGTAACTCAGATGGATAGCAATAGATACCTGCCTGATCTGCCAGAGTTTTAATTTGATTCAAAGCTGCTGGTCGATAGATATCGACCGATACTAACATCACTTTATTTTTTTTATATTTATCACGAATAAATTTGCTAATCTTAACAATACTAGTAGTTTTGCCAGTACCCTGTAGTCCAGCAACTAAAATGACCGCTGGAGGCGAAGTTGATAAATTAAGTTTGTTATCGGCAGCTTCCATGACTTGAATGAGCTGTCTTTTGACTATCTTGATGAACTCCTGCCCTGGTGTTAGACTTGTGCTTATATTTTTACCAATCGCACCGGATTTAACTTGATGAATGAATTCCCGGACTACGGGTAGGGCAACATCTGCTTCCAATAGTGCAATCCGCACCTCACGTAAGGTTTGATTAATATTATCTTCAGTAAGGCGTCCCCGATCACTAATATTACGCAGGGAACGCCATAGCCTATCAGTTAAATTTTCAAACATAAGAGATTATCTCGATTTTAATGATAATGAATAATTATACCTTATTAATTAATAAAACCACTGTTACAATTATATTAAGTTTTACATTATGAAATAAAAGTAACATTTATTTTTTTGATAAAAAATTCGCAAAGCTTATGGTATCTTGAGCTTCAATTTTAGCTTGTTTTAAACATGATGAAGTAACTTCTTTAGCAAATTTATATGGTGTGATAATTTCAAATGCTTCATTAATCAAAATTTGATGATATTGTTCAGATAATCTCATACCGGTTTTTTGGATACCTTGCTCCATCATTAATTTTAAAATTTTTGCTGAATAAGTTAATTTAGGGTAATCAAACAAAGTAACTAGTTTATCACAAGTATCTTGATAAGAATTATTTCCATTCTTACTATCGATAATCTCGGCCATAAAACGCAGATCTCTGAATAAAGCCTTACCAACATTTGCAAGTGGGATATTACCGTATATATGAATTTTTTTTCCTGGACGACGTCCATCAAGAATCACTTGATCCCAAGTTTTACGGATACCAATTAATTCATTTTTATTGATCTCCACTGCATCCGCTAGTAAACACCATATGAGAAACAGATCTAAAAACCTAATTTGTTCTAAATTTATTCCAATTGGGGAAAAGGGATTAATATCTAGAGAACGTACTTCAACGTATTCGATACCCCCCCGCAATAATGCATCAGAAAGTGATTCTCCTTCAGAAGTTACACGCTTAGGACGTATCGGTGCATATAACTCATTTTCAATTTGTAAAATGTTAGTATTTAGTTGAAGATAACTACCATTTTTTTTTAATCCGATGCGAACATATTCTTCATATGGAGTTTGAGTTGCATATTTTAGAAAACTAACATATTTTTTTAAACTATTTAAATTAATCTTGAGAAGATCTTGTGTTTTACTAGTATAACCTAGATCGCTAAGACGCAGCGATGTTGCAAATGGTAAGTATAACATGTCATTATCGTGATACTTTAATGGTATACTAAAATTTAGTTTAGGTCTAAAAGAAGAGCAGATTGCTGGGGATGAACCGAATAAATACGGTACTATCCATCCAAAACGATAATAGTTACGTATCAATCGTAAATAACCTGAAGAAATTACTTCTTTACTTAGTTCGGTCTTCTCTCGGTTTGCCCATGCTTGCCAAAATTTTAATGGTAATGAAAAATTATAGTGCACACCAGAAATCATTTGCATCATTGAACCATAACGTATTTTTAAACCTTGGCGATATAATGTTTTCATTTTACCCAAATTTGATGAGCCATATTGAGCTAACATAATCTCTTCTTCGGTATTGATAAATCCCGGCATACTAAGAGGCCACATTCTTTCTTGACCGAGATGATGAGCAACATGTCGGTGGATATCTCGCAAAAAAATTAATAAATGATGAATATCATTGTCTACTGGAGTAATAAATTCTAAATGTGCTTCAGCAAAATCGGTTGTAATCCACTTATGTGTTAATGCACAACCTAACATTGATGGATGAATTGTGTTGGCCAGATTACCATTAAATTGGACACGTAATGTTTCGCGCTCAATTCCGCGCTTGATACCATTGAGTACCTCAGCATGGGTCTCCAGCCATGGAAGTATCATGGATACGTCCGGGATCAAATTTAATTCTCCTATTCTCTTTAATTTTATTAAAATGAGGTTATTTAGTTAATCAATTAGGTTAATGATTAAACCAATACCACGGCAGATATAAGTACCAACCAATAGATATTTACGGTGTGAAATCATGGCGCATCCGGAAGGATTTGAACCTCCGACCTCTCAGTTCGTAGCCGAGTGCTCTATCCAGCTGAGCTACGGATGCCTTGACAAGTGATTGGCGGTGAGAGAGGGATTCGAACCCTCGATGCGACTATAACACCACATACTCCCTTAGCAGGGGAGCGCCTTCAGCCTCTCGGCCATCTCACCACCTACCGATTTTGTTTATTCATGACTAGCGGCTTGCTAGTGTACAGCGCACATAATCTGAATTATTCCAATAATTTTTATTTAGCAGAAATGATTTAGCTATTTAGAAAACCCGCGCCGAATATTTCGGCTAACTCGTAGTCTAAAGTTTTTCAACTTTAATACGTTGATAGATTTCTTCACGATGAACTGCAACCTCCTTAGGTGCAGTTATGCCAATCCGCACTTGATTTCCTTTGACTCCCAATATTGTTACAGTGATTTCATCACCTATCATCAGAGTTTCACCAACTCTACGAGTTAGAATCAGCATTCTGTGCTCCTTGAAAGTTTTACGAACAATTGGTTTGATAGCGATATCCTTTATCAATTTTATTATTCTAAACTTGACTTTTCATTATAATATCTTCTCTTGCTGAAATATGCTATTTTAAAATGCATATTTTTATGATTTATTCAAAAATTATTATATAATAATTTTTTTTTAACGAAATGAAAAATTTCATCCAAAGCCGGCGGTAGGGCATTAACGTTTGTTCCACATGCCTGAGCCAACTCCACTCTACCTCCACCTTTTCCACTAATTTTATGAGCCATGATCTTTATAAGCTCATTAGCTTGTATTATATTTTTTAGGTCTTTGGTGACGCTGGCTATCAATGATACTTGATTATCAATAATCGTGGCTAGAATAATTACGGTTGAACCCAGCTGATTTTGGATAATTTTTACTATATTTTTTAGTACTTTAATTTCTACATTACTTAATTGATTAACTAATAAGTTTACCGTATTAATCCTAATAGCATTTTTTATCAATAAACTACTGGTCTGAATAGCTTGCTGGATTTGGCATTGTTCTAAATTCTTTTCAAGAATTTTTTGCTTTTCAGTCAGAGCCAAAACTTTTTCATATACATTATTATCATTAGCTTTGATTAGTAGATAAATCTTATTGAAGGTTTGATTCTGTGCATTAATGTGCGCTAAAGCATTCTCTCCAGTAAGAGCTTCTATACGTCTAATACCGGCGCCAATCTTTGATTCACCAATAATCAGGAAAATTCCAATGTTACCAGTACTACTAACATGCGTACCATTACATAATTCAACAGAAAAATCACCTATAGTTAATACTCTAACAAATTTTTCATATTTATCTTCAAATAATGCTATGGCTCCGGTTTTCTTAGCAGCTTCTAATTCCATAATACTTGGTACTATACGCAGATTACGACGAATTTGTGTATTAACGATCCCCTCAATTATACTAATTTGTTTAGCGGGGATCGCTGTAACATGATAAAAATCAAAACGCAAATATTTATCAGTTACTAATGATCCTTTTTGTACCACGTGAGGTCCTAAAACCTGTCGTAAGGTAGCATGTAATAAATGAGTTGCGGAATGGTTTAAAGAAATTTTAAGACGACGGCTATTGTTAATTATTGCTAGAATAGATTCACCCACATGTAAACTACCTTTAACTACTTGGCCAAGATGACCAATGGCATTACCGAATTTTTTGGTATTGGTAACCAGAAATTCAGCTGTTTTAGAACACAATTTACCAGTATCGCTAATTTGACCACCAGATTCAACGAAGAATGGTGTCTTATCTAAAATAATTACCCCATCTTGCCCATCAACAATTTTATCGGTTGATTGACCATCAATAAAAATTGCCGTTATAGTAGCTTGTAGCTCATAATAATCGTTTCCTTTAAATATACTAGTGGAATGGGTAATCATTATGTTATTAGAAGTAATAAAGTGATTGGATTTCTTGGCACGATGACGCTGATCTTTCATATGCTGATTAAATCCTGTATAGTCAATTTTTATATGGCGTTCACGACAAACCTCGGCAGTTAATTCTTTTGGAAATCCATGTGTGTCATAGAGACGAAAAACAGTCTTTCCATCTAATATATCACCTGGTAGCTTGGATAATTCTAAATGTAAAAGTGCTAATCCACGTTCCAAAGTTTTAGCAAAATTTTCTTCTTCAGTTTTTAATGTCTTTTCTACTAGCAATTTTTGAATTTTCAAAACATCGCCTATTTTATCCATTACCTCAATTAATGGTGTTACTAGCTTATATAAAAAAGGTTTTTTAATCCCAAGCATATATCCATAACGTACTGCACGTCTTATAATATGGCGTAAAACATATCCTCGTCCTTCATTAGAAGGACGCACACCATCGGCAATAAGAAAAGCTGAAGATCTTATATGATCAGCAATAATTCGTAAAGATTTTTTATCCTCATTAACAATACCCGTTATTTGAATCGCAGATTCAATCAATTTTCTAAAAATATCGATATCATAGTTATTGGTTACATGTTGCAATACTGCAGCAATTCTTTCTAATCCCATCCCCGTATCTACCGAAGGAGTTACTAAGGAGAGTAGCGAACCATCTTCTTGTCGATTATACTGTATAAATACTAGATTCCAGATTTCAATATAGCGATCACCATCTTCTTGGTCACTTCCTGGTAGGCCTCCTAAAATATGCTCTCCATTATCGAAAAAAATTTCTGTGCAAGGACCACATGGACCAGTATTTCCCATTTGCCAAAAGTTATCCGATAAATAAGTACCTCCGTGATTATCACCAATGCGAATAATTTGCCCTTTTGGAATTCCAATTTGATTTGCCCAGATATCATAAGTTTCATTATCAGTTTTATAGACAGTAACCCATAATTTTTCCGGCGGTAAATTAAACCAATGTGAACTAGTTAACAGTTCCCATGCAAAATTAATAGCTTCTGACTTAAAATAGTCCCCAAAACTAAAATTACCTAACATTTCAAAGAAAGTATGATGACGGGCACTCAACCCGATTTTCTCAAGATCATTGTGCTTTCCCCCGGCGCGCATACAACGTTGACATGTAGTTACCCGAGAATATCTAATGTTTTTATTAGCCAGAAACCATTCTTTGAATTGATTCATCCCTGCATTGGTAAATAGTAATGTAGAATCATTTTTAGGTACTAAAGAGCTACTCTCTATTACTTGATGACCCTTGCCATGAAAAAAACTGATAAAGGCTTTACGAATCTCTGCAGTATCTTTAATCATATGTATCCTAGCATTTATTTAAATAACGAAAAAATATAGCAGTAATAATCATTTATTTAATCTCTAATTTTAGAAGAGGTGTCTTTAATTAGTGATTATTTAGTTACTTTATCAGTTTTCAGTAAGAGGTCTCTGATTTTTTTCTCAATCTCATTAGCGATCATTACATTTTCTTTCAAATACTTACTAGTATTAGCTTTACCCTGCCCTATCTTCTCACCATTATAACTATACCACACCCCAGATTTTTCAATCAGATTATGTTTAACTCCTAAGTCAATTAATTCACCATAAAGATTAATACCTTGACCGTACATTATCTGAAACTCCGCCTGTTTAAATGGAACCGCTACCTTATTTTTTACTACTTTAACACGAGTTTCACTTCCAATAATCTCATCACCATCCTTAATAGCGCCAATCCTACGAATATCCAGACGTACAGAAGCATAAAATTTCAAGGCGTTACCACCTGTAGTAGTTTCCGGGTTACCAAACATTACACCAATTTTCATACGAATTTGATTAATAAAAACTAGTAATGTATTAGATTGTTTCAAATTACCAGCAAGTTTACGCATTGCCTGACTCATCATACGAGCGGCAAGTCCTATGTGGGATTCACCAATTTCGCCTTCAATTTCCGCTTTTGGGGTCAATGCGGCTACCGAATCTACAATAATTACATCAACGGCTCCAGAACGCGCTAAAACATCACATATTTCTAACGCTTGTTCTCCTGTATCTGGTTGAGAACATAATAAATTCTTTATATTTACACCAATTTGTTTAGCATACACGGAATCCAAAGCATGTTCGGCATCTATAAACGCACAGATTTTATTTTGGCGTTGTGCGGCCGCAATTACTTGAAGAGTTAAAGTAGTTTTACCTGATGATTCAGGACCATAAATTTCTACGATTCTTCCCATTGGTAAACCACCTACGCCTAGCGCAACATCCAAACTTAGCGAACCGGTGGAAATAGTTTCCACATCCATAGATCTATTTTCACCAAGACGCATAATAGAACCTTTACCAAATTGTTTTTCAATTTGACTCAGTGCGGCTAAAAGAGCCTTATCTTTTTCTTTATTTTCGTAATTCACCATTTATTCCTAATCAAACAGAATGAAAATCAATAATCTAAGCTAGGAGTTATAGAATTATAAATGAAATGAGACCTTATATCATGGGTATTGGTAGGTAAGGTTTTTATAGTAACTAACTATCTCTATATTATTCACGATAGTAATGGTTTACATTTATCTCACAGTCGTATTATTATAACAAAGTGATTGTTTATTTACTACTATATAGAGTGTTTTTTTGAGAAGTAATAAATTTATTAATAAAGTAATCTATAAATTATTATCATCTCTAATATACTTAGAATTATCTATTAGAAGATTTAATCTTTAACTAAAAGGAATAAATAATATTCATGGTAATTGGTAAGAAGCATACTCCAATGATGCAACAGTATCTAACTATTAAGGCTGAATATCCAGATATTCTGCTTTTTTATAGAATGGGAGATTTTTACGAACTTTTTTATGATGATGCCAAACGTGCTTCAAAATTATTGAATATATCATTAACTAAACGCGGATTTTGTGATGGTAAACCTATTCCCATGGCAGGAATTCCCTATCATGCCTTGGACAATTATTTAGCAAAATTAGTCCAAAGAGGAGAATCAGTAGCCATTTGTGAGCAGGTTAGTGATCCAGCTTTAAGTAAGGGTCCAGTTGAACGTAAGGTGATGCGTATTGTTACCCCTGGTACTATTAGCGAAGAAGGATTCTTACCAGTAAAATCAGATAATCTCTTAGCCGCGATTTGGCAAGAATCCGAAGGTTTTGGTTACGCTACAATTGATATTAGTTCGGGACGTTTTAAGATAATAGAACCAAAGGATCAAGATAGTATGCTATCGGAGCTTTATAAAACTAATCCTGCTGAATTACTTTATCCTGAAAATTTTAATTCTCTTCATCTTATTGAGAATCGCCGAGGAATTCGTCGTCGTCCGTTATGGGAATTTGAAATTGAAACTGCAAGACAGCAGTTAAATCTTCAATTTGGGACTAAAGATCTTACTGGTTTTGGTGTTGATCAGGCAATTAAAGCTCTACGTTGTGCTGGATGTTTATTGCAATATGTAAAAACTACTCAAAAAATATCAGCATTACCTCATATACGCTCCATAAATCTAGATCGTCTAGAAGATACAATTATTATGGATGCTACAACATATCGCAATTTGGAAATTATAGAGAAAATTTCTAGCGATAGTAAGAATAGTAGTAATAATCATACCTTATTACAGGTACTTGATAAAAATGTTACTACTATGGGAAGTAGAATGTTAAAAAGATGGCTAGCTATGCCAGTTAGGGATCTCCAAATTATTAAGGATCGGCAGGATAGTATTGAAATATTACAGGAAATGATCACGGATATACAACTAGTCTTATCTAAAATTAGTGATTTTGAACGCATTTCCTCACGTTTAGCTATGACAAATGCTCGCCCCATAGATTTTAGTAGCCTCCGTAATACATTTAAGCAATTGCCACGCTTCAAAAAAATCTTAGCTCCAATTAATAATAAGCATCTACAAAAACTGCGAAATCAAATTAGTGAATTTACCAATTTACATGATATCTTAACTAAAGCAATAGTGGAGAATCCGCCGAATTTAAAAGATGGAGGAGTGTTTGCAAGTGGTTATAATGACGAACTAGATGAATTACGCCGAATTTCCGATGGAGCTTACCTTGAACAATTAGAGTCTACAGAACGTAAAAAACTAGGAATTCAAAAATTAAAAATAGGATTTAACAGGATTCATGGTTATTATCTTCAGGTTAGTCGTCACCAAAGCCATCGTATCCCAATGACATATATGCGACGTCAAACCCTAAAACATAGTGAACGCTATATTTTTCCTGAGTTAAAGAGATATGAAAATAAGGTACTAACTGCTAAGAGTGAAGCCATTGCTATAGAAAAAAGGCTGTATCAAGAATTATTTCAGTTGTTTTTACCATATGTAATGACATTACAATTAAGTGCAACCAGTATAGCAGAAATTGATATATTAGTGAATCTTGCAGAACGAGCTAATACCCTGAATTATTCCCGACCTATAGTAAATAATCAATTAGGAATTAAAATTAAAAACGCGCGGCATCCAGTTGTAGAACAAGTGATGAAAGAACCGTTTATTCCAAATTCACTTATACTCAATCCTAAGCGTACTATGCTGATTATCACTGGTGCTAATATGGGAGGAAAAAGTACTTATATGCGTCAAACGGCACTAATTGTATTAATGGCGTATATTGGGAGTTATGTACCGGCAGATTATGCAGAAATTGGTATTATTGATAGAATTTTTACCCGTATTGGTGCCGCAGATGACTTAGTCTCGAATCGTTCCACCTTTATGGTAGAAATGACTGAAACCGCTAATATTTTGAATAATGCTACTCAGTACAGTTTAGTACTTATAGATGAAATTGGACGCGGTACTTCAACATATGATGGATTATCAATTGCCTGGGCGTGTGCTGAAAGGCTAGCATGTCATTTAAAATCTATGACGATCTTGGCCACCCACTACTTTGAATTAACCTATCTACCCCAACTGATAGAAGTGATAGCCAATGTGCATGTTAACGCAATAGAATATGAAAATGCTATTGTTTTTATGCATAACGTGCTTGAAGGTCCTACAAATAAAAGTTATGGCTTAGCAGTCGCAGCGATGGCTGGAATACCACGCCAGGTTATTGATCGAGCTTACCAAAAACTCCAGGCTCTGCAACTGCAATCGTCAGAGTATCAACAACAAGAAGCAAAAGCTGCTAGCTTTTTACCTTCACCGTCGATTACAGAATCCAAAGAAATATTATTAGCAACTATTAATTCTATAAATCCAGATACTATCAATCCCCGTCAAGCATTGGAGTGGATCTATAAGTTAAAAACCTTAGTTAAGTAAATCAAGCGGTGGATTAACATCCACTGCTTGATTAAAAAATCTCTTATTAAATTTAATTAACAGAATAAAGATTCTATATTTAGTCCCTGTGACTGCAAAATTTCATGTAATTTGCGCAATCCTTCAACTTGAATTTGACGTACACGTTCACGAGTTAAACCAATTTTGCGACCGACATCTTCAAGCGTAGTTGCTTCATAACCTAACAGTCCAAAACGACGTGCAAGAACTTCACGCTGTTTGGGAGTAAGTTCATATAACCAAATTACAATATTCTGTTTAAGATTCTCAAATTGTGTAGTATCTTCTGGACTACAGTAGTTATCATCAGCTAACATCTCAATTAACGCCTTTTCAGTATAATTACCTAATGGGGTATCAATTGAAGAAATTCTTTCATTGAGACGCAGCATACGATTGACATCCTCAATTGGTTTCTCAAGCTGTTGTGCAATTTCTTCAGCACTTGGTTCGTGATCAAGTGTATGTAATAATTCACGTGAAGTACGTAGATAAATATTTAACTCTTTAACGATATGAATTGGTAATCTAATGGTACGAGTTTGATTCATAATTGCTCGTTCAATGGTCTGACGTATCCACCATGTAGCATAAGTAGAAAAACGAAAACCTCGTTCTGGATCAAATTTTTCTACGGCCCTAATTAAGCCTAAATTACCTTCTTCAATAAGATCCAATAGTGCTAAACCACGATTATTATAGCGACGGGCAATTTTAACTACTAGGCGTAAATTGCTTTCTATCATACGACTCCGAGACTGACTATCACCTAGGCAAGACCGCCTCGATAAAATGATTTCTTCTTCTGCAGTTAATAATGGTGAGTAACCAATTTCTCCTAAATAAAGTTGTGTAGCGTCTAAAAAAATTTTAGTGGTACTTGGTTGTGTTAAGAATAAATCTTCTTTTAAGAAATCATCATCAAGATCATTAACCAAGTCAGGATCATCAAATTTATCAGCGATGATTTCATCTAAATCTGCTAATTCGGCATGGTCGTGCAATCGTTCGTTCACCAACATAGTTTGGCTCATAATTGGCTCCTTTTTTAAGGCATAACTCAGAATTAGTTTATTATGCTGATTTATGGTGCAATAAATAACGCCATAGATAGATGATCTATATCAAATTAGATAATAAGTAGTATAATACAATAAGGTTAACACCTCCAGTTGCCGTTCAAGATGAGCAATCTCACGATAATTAATTATTGCTTAATTTTAGTATAAATTTAATTAATATTGATTCTCTATAATTAGATTTACTAAACAATCTTAGGCATTTTTTCTTTTAAAGGTTTTTTTAAATATTAATGCGATTGCTTCACAAGCAATTCCTTCTTCTCTTCCAGTAAAACCTAGTTTATCTGTAGTAGTTGCCTTGATGTTAATCTTATCCAGAGGACAAGACAGATCTTTAGCTAAATTAAAACGCATTTGTGAAATATGAGGTGAAATTCTTGGTACTTGAGCGATAATGGTTACATCTAAATTACCTAATTGATAACCCCTATTAAGCACGCTTTGCCAAGAAGTACGTAACAAATTACGACTATCGGCATCTTTATAGTCTTGGATATTTGGAAAGAGATTGCCAATATCACCTAAGGCGGCAGCTCCTAGTATAGAATCTATTACTGCGTGTAGTAAGACATCACCATCAGAGTGTGCAATCAATCCTTTAATATAAGGGATTTTTACACCTCCAAGAATCAATGGTCCTTGGCCTGCAAAAGCGTGTGCATCAAAACCATGACCAATTCGCACTAAGTATTCTCCTTATTGATGCCGCTGAAGTAAATAAAAACTAGCTAATGCTAGATCTTCTGGATATGTAACCTTGATATTATCATGGCGTCCAAAAATTATAGCTGGATGATATCCTTCATATTCAAGTGCTGATGCTTCGTCAGTAAGCATAATTCCTTCTTGAATTGTACGTTGCATACAAGTCAGTAGTAAATTTAGAGGAAATAATTGTGGTGTTAATGCATGCCATAAGTTTTGGCGTTCAAGAGTATGAGATACCACTATTGGGTTACCTGCTTGGCTGCGTTTAATGGTATCACGTACCGGTGTAGCTAATATACCACCTACTGGACTAACTGTAATAATAGATAACAACCGGTGTAGATCTTCAGGAGATAAACAAGGTCGTACTGCATCATGTATGATAACCCAAGATTCATCAGAAACCGCTTGTAATCCTGCCATTACTGAATCTGCACGAGTCTTACTACCAGTAATTGTGGTAATACGTGTGTTATCTATTGGCAGTAAATTAAACCAACAGTCTTTAGAGTTGAGTACTATAATAATACGTTTTATTAAAGGTTGTTCAATTAGTGTACTAATAGCATGCTCAAGAATCGTTTTGGTTCCAATAGTTAAATATTGTTTAGGAAACTGCGATTGCATACGGCGACCGATGCCTGCTGCTGGAACAACAGCTATAATATTAGGAATAATATCAGTATTAATCATATCTATTTAATAAATATCTATAATTACCCAAATATTGAAACTTTTCTAAAACCTTCAACTACATATCTCAATTTTTTTTAAAACTTACATGATCTCTGAGGTTTTCTTCAATACGAAGAAGTTGATTATATTTAGCTATCCGATCAGATCTACTCATTGAACCAGTTTTTATTTGTCCCGCTGATGTACCAACTGCAAGATCGGCAATGGTTGAATCTTCGGTTTCTCCAGATCGATGGGATATAATAGTTGTATACCCTGCTTCTTTTGCAGTTTTTATGGTCTCAAGGGTTTCACTTAATGTACCAATCTGATTGTATTTGATAATAATACCATTTGCTATTCCTTTTTTAATTCCTTTTTTTAACAACTTGGGGTTCGTCACAAAGAGATCATCTCCCACAATCTGGATTTTATCACCTAAGATTTTGGTTTGATAATGAAAGCCCTCCCAATCATTTTCATCAAGCCCATCCTCAATAGATTGGATGGGATATTTTTGAGTCAGCTTTTCTAAATAATGTGTAAATTCTTGGGAGGTAAATAGTTTACCTTCACCTTTAAGAAAGTATTTTCCAGAAGTAGTGTCAAAAATTTCAGAAGCAGCGCAGTCGATTGCTAAGCTGATATCTTTACCAAGTATATAACCTGATTGTTCTATAGCCTCTTGAATATAATTCAAGACTGCTACATTAGATTTAATGTTCGGAGCATAGCCGCCTTCATCACCTATAGCTGTGTTCAGATTATTAGCTTTTAGTATCGTTCCGAGACAATGAAATACTTCAGAACCGAAACGAATAGCTTCTTTTATATTTTTTGCACCTCTTGGTTGAATCATAAATTCTTGAATATCAAGGTTATTATCGGCATGTTTTCCCCCATTAATAATATTAATCATTGGAAGTGGCATGAGATATTTTCCTGGAGTTCCATTAAGTTCCGCAATATGTTCATATAGAGGAATACCCTTGGCTACCGCAGCTGCTTTGGCATTAGCTAATGAAACTGCCAAAATAGCATTTGACCCGAGTTTGGATTTATTACTAGTTCCATCTATAGTAATCATGAGCTCATCAATAGCATTTTGATCTCTCGCATCTTGATTTATTAAATAAGGTGCAATACTTTCTTTAATAGAAGTGACCGCTTTAAGAACTCCTTTACCAAGAAAACGAGAAACATCTCCGTCACGGAGTTCTAATGCTTCACGTGAGCCGCGAGAAGCCCCTGATGGTACCGCAGCTAAACCAAAATAACCTCCTTTTAAATGAACTTCGGCTTCAACTGTTGGATGACCACGAGAATCTAAAATTTCACGACTGATAATTTTAACAATTTTGCACATTCAGTTTTCCTTGTTAATCTATTAATGAGCAAAGTAGGTTGCTAAAAATATGTATAAATATATGGAAGATCAAGAATAATTGGTTAAATGAGCAAATTTTTATGATAATCCCGTGCGGCTTTTACAAAACCTTTAAATAAGGGGTGTCCTTGGCGTGGATTGGAAGTAAATTCCGGATGAAATTGACAAGCAATAAACCACGGATGTGCTGGAATTTCTACGATTTCAACAAGCTGATGATTTTCAGAGCGACCCGAGATAAGTAAACCAACATTTTCTAAGGGTTTGATTAACATATTGTTGACTTCATAACGGTGACGATGACGCTCAATAATTACTGATGTATTATATAGTTTTCTTACTAAACTATTATGAATTAATTGACACCTTTGACTACCGAGACGCATCGTACCACCTAAATCCCTCGGTTGATAAGGTAAGCTAAGATTTCCTTCATTATCCTGCCATTCAGAGATCAAAGCAATCACCGGATATTTACATGCTGGTGAAAATTCAGTAGAATTGGCATCTTTGATCCCAGCAACATTATGAGCATATTCCATAATAGCAACTTGCATGCCTAAACAAATTCCCAAATAGGGAATGTTATTTTCCCGTGCATATTGTACGGTAAGTAATTTTCCTTGAATACCTCGATAGCCAAAACCTCCAGGTATCAGTATTGCATCTAGATTATATAAAATTTTTACCCCATGATTTTCTACATCTTGTGAATCAATAAGTTTAATATTAACTGTAATGCCATTTTTTAATCCCCCGTGCTTTAGTGCTTCAATGACAGATTTATATGCATCGGGTAAATTGACATATTTACCTACCATACCAATCTTAACTACATCTTTCGGATTATCTTCTTGATAAATAACTTGTTCCCATTCTGAGAGGTCTGCTTCAGGACAGCACAATCTCAAATGCTTGCATATGTATGCATCAAGTCCTTGCGCTTTTAATAAACTGGGAATTTTATAAATTGAATTTACATCCCATATAGAAATCACGGCTTCTTTTGGTACATTACAAAAAAGAGCAATTTTAGCACGTTGATTATCATGAATAGGATATTCCGAACGACATATTAGAACATCAGGTTGAATTCCAATCGATAGTAGTTCTTTAACCGAATGTTGAGTAGGCTTAGTTTTTACCTCACCGGCAGAATTAAGATATGGAACTAAAGTGAGATGCATGTAAAGTGTCTTGTGACGTCCGATTTCAATGGCCATTTGTCGAATTGCCTCCAGAAAAGGTAAAGATTCAATATCTCCTACGGTACCACCTATTTCCACTAAGACTACTTCATGACCTTGTGCACCTTGATTGATGCGTTCTTTAATTGCATTAGTAATATGGGGAATCACTTGCACAGTAGCTCCTAGATAATCCCCACGACGTTCTTTACGCAAGACCTCAGAGTAAATTCGTCCACTGGTAAAATTATTGAGACGAGTCATGCGAGTACGGATAAATCTTTCATAATGTCCTAAATCAAGATCGGTTTCAGCACCGTCCTCAGTAACAAATACTTCTCCATGTTGAATAGGACTGATAGTACCAGGGTCAATATTAATATAAGGATCTAACTTGATCAATGTTACATCAATACCACGGGCTTCAAGAATAGCAGCTAAAGAAGCTGCCGCGATACCTTTACCTAAAGATGAAACCACTCCACCTGTTATAAAAATATAATTAGTTGTCATCTTGAACCTGATAGTTTAGGTTTGAAATACTATGACATAAAATACCAACTAGAATGTTAGGAGAGATTACCAAAATCATTTCTATTAGACAATATCAAGGATTACAATAAATATTAAAATATTTATTGTAATCCTTGATATTGAAAACTGATAGGTTTTAGATAGCTGATTGATGAAAATTGATATGATCAACTAACTTAAAATAGTCTGCATTAATGCATAAAAGAGTAATCTATGACAAATTCGCTTTATCTTCAGCATCTTATTTCCATTAATGATCTTAATCGTGAGACTATTAATTTAGTGCTCAAAAAAACTGCCCTGATAAAATTAAATCCACAAAAATATCTTAATTTGTTACAGCATAAAGTGATAGCTAGTTGTTTTTTTGAAGCCTCTACACGCACGCGTCTCTCGTTTGAAACTGCCATACATCGTTTAGGTGCATCAGTAGTAGGTTTTTCAGAAAGCAATAATACTTCATTAAACAAAAAGGGAGAAAGTTTTGCAGATACTATTACAGTAATTAGCTCTTATGTAAATGCTATTATAATACGTCATCCTAAGGATGGTGCTGCACTTCTAGCTACTAAATTTTCAAATGATGTTCCTATTATCAACGCTGGTGATGGAGCCAATCAACATCCTACGCAAACTCTGCTAGATCTGTTTACTATTCAAGAAACTCAACATCGTCTCAATAATCTTAATATAGCAATGGTTGGTGATTTAAAATATGGTCGCACCGTACACTCTTTAGTGCAAGCACTATCCAAATATAAAGATAATAGATTTTTTTTTATCGCCCCTGAATCATTAGCAATGCCTAAATATATTCTGGATTTTTTTGAATACAAAGGAATAAATTGGAGTCAACACCAGAGTTTAAAAGAAGTAATTCCTATGCTAGATATTCTATATATGACCAGAATACAGAACGAACGCTTTAATTTAGCTGAATCAGAAGATTCCAACGTTAAAAAAACGCCGTTCATCTTACATGCAGCAGATCTTCTCAAAGCCCGCCGCCAAATGAAGGTATTACATCCCCTACCACGTCTTGATGAAATTGCTGTTGATGTTGATCAAACTACCCATGCTTGGTACTTTCAACAAGCAACTAATGGTTTATATACACGTCAGGCATTACTAGCACTAACTCTAAATAATAACATTTAAATAATCTCCGGGTTAAATTCGGCACAGATAAAATTATAAAATGAGCGCTTTTATGCTGTAATGGATGGGAATTTATTTCCGATAGTAACACGTTCATGATTTCCATAATCATGATAAGTAAAAATATTGTTAAAATTATTAGATTTCATTAAATTACGGACCTCATCTCCCTGTTGCCAACCATGTTCTATTAGCAACCAACCTGTATCTTTTAAATAATTAAAAGCGTTGAAAATAATTTTATGGAGATCTGCTAATCCTTTTTCTTCTGAAATTAAAGCAATTTTAGGTTCAAAACGCAGATCACCTTGTTGTAAATGCTTATCTAAAGCATCAAGATATGGTGGATTGCTAACAATCATATCAAAAAAATTTTGTGACGCCAAAGCAGCAAACCAGTTACTACAGATAAATAAAACATTATGACAATCTAAATTATGAGCGTTATATTGTGCAAGTAATAAAGTTCCTTGGCTATGATCAACACCTAATATCAAACAATCAGGACGTTCCTTAGCTATTGCTAGGGCAATCGCTCCAGATCCAGTACCCAGATCCAGAATAGTAGATGCTACATCTGAAAGATGTAATAGCGCCTGTGTTACTATTACTTCAGTATCCGGACGAGGAATCAAACTAACTGGGGAAATCATCAACGGTAATGACCAAAATTCACATTTATTAATCAAATATGCAATAGGCTCTCCATTCTGGCGACGATTTAAAAAATCATTAAGCTTTACCAGATGAAGGTGATTTAATTCAGTATCATCAAATGCTTTTAACCAAGTGATATTTTTCCCAGTAACAAATTCTAGCAAAATTTCAGTATCTATTTTGGGGCTCGAACTCTTAGTGAGTCTTAATCTCGCCATTTGTAACCAACTCTTGATTTTCATTAAAGATTTCCTAATTGTTGATTCTGATACTCTTGCCGCAGGGGGTCAATCAAAATATCTAGATTGCCATTCATGATTTTTTCTAAACAATATAGTGTAAGATTAATACGATGATCGGTTACACGTCCTTGTGGAAAATTATAAGTCCGAGTTCTATCCGATCGCTCACCGCTAGCTAGTAAATTGCGACGTGTAGAAGTTTCTTCTTGATGACGTTTTGCCATTTCTGCTGCATTAAGGCGAGCGCTAAGAACTGAAAGTGCTTTTGCTTTATTTTTATGTTGTGAACGTTCATCTTGACACTCTACTACGATACCGGTTGGTAGATGAGTAATACGTATCGCTGAATCGGTGGTATTAACATGTTGTCCTCCAGCTCCTGAAGAACGAAAAGTATCAATTTTTAAATCAGTATTTTTGATTTTCAGAATTTTATTTTCGGGCATTTCTGGCATCACAGCCACAGTACATGCTGAGGTATGAATACGACCTTGTGATTCGGTTTCAGGGACTCTTTGTACTCGATGACCACCCGACTCAAATTTTAGACTACCATATGTAGTGTTACCTGTAACTTTAACAATAATAGCTTTATAACCTCCGTGTTCTCCTTCACTAGCACTGATAATTTCCATCTTCCAGCACCGAGCTTCTGCATAACGGTAGTACATGCGAAACAAATCTCCTACGAAAATCGCGGCTTCATCACCACCTGTTCCGGCGCGAATTTCGATATAACAGTTGCGGTCATCATTAGGATCTTGGGGAATTAACAATACTTTCAGTTTATGTTCGATTAATTTATTATGATTGCGAATTTTAAATAACTCATCCTCTGCCAGATCTCTAATTTCAGGATCATTAAGTAACAAAGAAGTCGTGTTAATGTTTTCTTGTATTGTCTGCCACTGAAAAAAATATTTCATAATTTCTGAAAGATGGGCATATTCTTTTGCGAGAACTCTAAAAAGCTTGTGATTTGAAATAATTTCTGATGTTTGTAGTAGATTATCAACTTCTTTATAACGCTTTTTTAATAATTCGATTTTTGCAATGATAGAAGATTTCATGCAGAAAATATTAACCTAAATATTGTGAGTAAAAGATTATTTAACTTCAATAATCATTATCTCTGATTTGAGGTTTGAAATTATGACAGAATTTAATATGCGTAGCAATTTTAATAATATAATCAAGATTAAAAAAATCTCTTTTCAATAAAATTTACTACTGATATTATGCTTATAATAGTTCAAACGTTACTTAAATAATTAATTGAATTATGATTAAGTGGCCCGCACCAGCCAAATTAAATCTATTTCTCTATATTAATCACCAGTATCCTAATGGATATCATCACTTGCAAACTCTATTTCAATTTCTTGAATATGGTGATACAATCAATCTTATCTTAAATAAGAGTGGTAAAATTAGTTTGCAAGATCATCTTATTGATGGGACTACTCCAGAAAAAAATTTAATGATGATCGCTGCCAAATTATTACATGAAAAAGCTATTAAATGTGGATTGTTACCAACCGATTTTGGTGTAGAAATTAAATTAATAAAAAGACTACCATTAGGTGGTGGATTAGGTGGTGGTTCATCAAATGCCGCCACGATACTAATAGCGCTCAATTATTTATGGAAAACTAATTTTAGTCTTGATGAACTAGGTATCTTGGGCTTACAGATTGGTACTGATGTCCCAGTATTTATTCATGGTCATGCAGCTTTTGCTGAAGGTTTAGGTGAGAAATTACAGCCAGTTATGTTGCCGGAAAGATGGTATCTTATTGTATGTCCAGCAATCATAATTCCAACATCGTTAATATTTAAAGATACGGAATTGAAGAGAAATACACCTCCACGTAAATTAACGGAGTTATTACATCGTCCTTTCAACAATGATTGTGAGGCTCTAGTAAGAAAAAAATTTCTAGAAGTTGAGCAACTATTTGGTTGGCTGTTAAAATACGCACCAGCGAGTCTTACTGGAACAGGAGCTTGTATTTTTGCTGAATTTGAAAATGAGTTCAAAGCCCGCCAAGTTCTTGAGATCGTTCCGAAAGGAGTCCGTGGTTTTGTAACCCGAAGTGTAAATCTTTCACCACTCCACCGTCTTATATTTAAGGGTATCTCTGTATGATCCTAATTCTCTATAAAGGTTGTCCATTGTGCCTAATATGAAAATTTTTGCCGGTAATGCCATTCCTGAACTAGCACAAAATATTGCCAGTCGTCTTTATACTCAATTAGGCGCAGCGACAGTAGGGCGCTTTAGTGATGGTGAAATTAGTGTAGAAATTAATGAAAATGTACGTGGGGATGATATTTTTATCATTCAGTCTACCTGTGCTCCTACTAATGATAATCTTATGGAGTTAGTAGTGGTTGTTGATGCCTTACGTCGAGCTTCTGCTGGTCGGATAACTGCTGTGATGCCTTATTTTGGTTATGCACGTCAAGACCGTCGCGTTCGTTCTGCTAGGGTGCCTATTACTGCCAAATTAGTAGCGGACTTTCTTTCTAGTGTCGGTGTTGATCGGGTTTTAACCGTAGATTTGCATGCCGAGCAAATCCAAGGATTTTTTGACGTTCCAGTAGATAATGTCTTTGGAAGCCTTGTTCTTTTAGAAGATATGCAACAAATTGGATTGTCTAATCCAATTGTAGTTTCTCCAGATATTGGTGGTGTGGTACGGGCTCGCGCCGTAGCAAAATTGTTGAATGATACTGAGATGGCTATTATTGACAAGCGTCGACCCAGTGCTAATGTTTCAGAAGTGATGCACATCATTGGTGATGTAAATCATCGTGATTGCGTGCTTATTGATGATATGATTGATACTGCGAGTACCTTATGTAAAGCAGCTGAAGCCTTAAAAAAACGTGGTGCTAAAAGAGTTTTGGCTTATGCTACCCACCCGATTTTATCAGGACATGCCGCCAAAAATTTGCTTGATTCAGATCTTGATGAAGTTGTTGTATGCGATACTATCCCTTTACCCACCGAAATCAAAAAACTGTCTAAGGTACGAACTTTAACATTAGCTGGCATGTTAGCAGAAGCCATTCGTAGAATTTGCAATGAAGAATCTCTTTCGGCAATGTTTGAACATTAAGGTGTTCATGATGTTATCTAAGAGGAGATCAATTACTTGTCAAGCTTAAGATTAATAGTTGGAATTGCTAATCCTGGATCTCAATATGAAGAAACGCGTCATAATGCAGGAGCGTGGTATGTAAAACGTTTGGCAGAAATTCATAATATTGTACTGAAGCAAAATAATAAATTTTCCGGATATACTAATTCTATTTTATTTAATCAAAATCTACGGCTACTTATTCCTGATAGCTTCATTAATTTAAGTGGCAAATCAGTTGCCGCCATGTCAAAGTTTTATCATCTGGCACCAGATGAAATCTTGATTGCACATGATGAATTAAATTTGGCACCTGGGATAGCTAGATTTAAATTAGGTGGTGGATCCGGTGGTCACAATGGGCTAAAAAATATTATTAGCAATTTGGGAAATCAAAAAAATTTTTATCGATTGCGGATCGGTATCGGTCATCCTTTAGATCTAAATAGAATTACTAGTTTTGTTTTAAATGAACCATCAGTTAATGATAAAAAACTTATTAATCATGCTATTGATGAGGCGATCTTTTGCACTACAATTTGGTTAAAAGATGGTATTATGAAAGCAATGAATCGTTTACATACAAATCTAAAATAAAAGATGCAGGTAAAGAAGAGCTAGGATGAGATTAAAATGCGGTATTATAGGTTTACCTAATGTAGGTAAGTCTACTATATTTAATGCCCTTACTAATTCTGGTAGTAAGGTGGCTAATTTTCCCTTTTCTACTATAGAGCATCAGACTGGCATAGTAGCGGTACCAGATCAACGTCTCAATGTACTCGCAGCCATTGTTAAATCACCACGTATCATAACAACTACCATTAAATTCGTGGATATTGCTGGTCTTATTAAAGGATCTTCTAGAGGTGAAGGATTAGGAAATCATTTTTTAAATAATATTCGTGATACAGACGCGCTTTTTCATGTAGTGCGTTGTTTCGATGATGAAGATATCGTTCATCTCTCTGGTAAACTAGATCCATTACAAGATATTAATATCATTAATACTGAATTAGCTCTTGCCGATCTGGAAACTTGTGAAGGTGCCATAACACAGATAAATAAAAAAAATCTTAGAGGTAATATAAATCATGCAACTCCTGAACTTCTAATCTTGGAAAAATGCCGATTACAACTAAATAATGCGAGATTATTAAGAGAATTGACACTATCCCAAGAAGAACAATCCGCCATACGCTATCTTAATTTTCTTACGTTAAAACCAACTATGTACATTGCTAATATTAGTAAACATGATTTTAAAAACCTAAAAAATCATTATCTCGAGCAACTTCATGGTCTGGCAGAAAAGGAAGGTACTTCTGTAGTAACCATTTGTGCTCAGCTAGAGTCGGAAATGGCTAAAAATAAAAGTAGCGTACAGTTCAAATCTCGACTTCATAATATAATTACTAATGGCTATAAACTTCTTAATTTGCAAACTTATTTCACCGTAGGTATAAAAGAAGTGCGTGCCTGGACTATCCCTACTGGAGCCACCGCCTATCAAGCTGCTGGTAAAATTCATACGGAATTTCAAAAAGGTTTCATTCGTGCTAAAATTATTAGCTATCAAGATTTCATCCGCTATCAAGGTGAACAACGGGCGCGAGAAGCCGGTAAAATCCGCCTCGAGGGTAAAGAATACCTTGTAAAAGATGGTGACGTTATATATTTTTTATTTAATAATTAAAAATCATTTTATTAATTTTAATAACATTATAAAAATATGATGAGATTGATAAAGGCCTTGAAAGAGGCCTTTAAATTATCAATTCCGTAATTTGCGATAGATCCATAAAATCATAAGAGAACCAATTATGGCAACTAAAAAACTTCCGAAATTAAAACCATCTACTTTACCGAATCCCAATAATGTGCTAATCCATCCTCCTACTAAAGCACCCAAAATCCCTAAAATTATGGTAATTATAATACCCCCACCGTCTTTTCCTGGCATAATCCATTTGGCGAGTATCCCAGCTATGAAACCAAAAAATATCCAAGAAATAATACCCATTACTACCTCCTACTTGATTTTTATGGTAATAAATTAATCTATATTATGCTATATAGATATTCTATCTAGCAATAATATAGATTAATTTATTAGCAATCTACTTAAATTATTACGTTAATTATAGGAGAAGTTTTACAGGTTGATTAATATCTTAGGTTTTTTCATTTAAAAAGCTAATCTTAACCGATTTTATCGCTTCTATTTAAGTACATAATGAGATCTCTACTATAATTAATCATTACATTTTATCAGTTGTATGTTCATGAATCATCAAACTAAAAAAAAAGTTATCATTGGTATGTCCGGAGGAGTTGATTCTTCAGTTGCTGCTTTACTGTTACAACATCAATATCAAGTTGAAGGATTATTTATGAAAAACTGGGAAGAGGATGATTTTGGACAGTGTCAAGCTGCTCAAGATTTAGCTGATGCCCAAAAGGTATGTAATCAACTTGGGATACCATTACATAAAGTAAATTTTGCTGCTGAATATTGGGATAAGGTTTTTAGGAATTTTTTAGATGAATATCAATCGGGACGTACACCAAATCCAGATATTCTGTGTAATAAAAAAATTAAATTTAAAACTTTTATGGAATTTGCTATTGAAGATCTAGGAGCAAATTTTATTGCTACGGGACACTATGTACGTCAGTTAGCTTTAAAAGGTCAAAGACAACTCTTAAGAGGCATCGATAGAAATAAAGATCAAAGTTATTTTCTTTATACCTTGAATCAAAAACAGCTGATGCATAGTTTATTTCCTATAGGTGGTTTAACTAAAAATGTCGTTAGAGGTATTGCTAATAAATATGGATTAGTGACAGCCAAGAAGAAGGATTCCATGGGAATATGTTTTATTGGTAAAAAAAACTTTCGAGATTTTATTAGCAAGTACTTACCTGCTTTGCCAGGTAATATCATCACAACTGATGGTCAATTAATAGGTAAGCATCAAGGACTAATATATTACACAATAGGACAACGTAAAGGATTAAGGATTGGGGGGACGAAAAAAGGAAATAATGAACCTTGGTATGTGATTGATAAAAAAATGAAACAAAATTTATTAATAGTTGCGCAAGGAAAAAACCATCCTAAGCTTATGTCAGTAGGTCTCATTGCTCATCAGTTTCACTGGCTAAATCGCTATCCATTAAATCGCCAAATTTTTTGTTCGGTAAAAATTCGCTATCGTCAAGTGGATGTTCCATGTCTTCTGATTCCTCATGATGATAAAAAAATCATTACCGCAAAATTTTTGAAGCCTATAGCAGCGATTACTCCAGGTCAATCTGCAGTATTTTATTGGGGGGAAATTTGTTTAGGAGGAGGTATTATTGAAAAGAGTTTCCCACTTAAAATAAAGTGAGATATTATCTATAAATATTTATATTGATAGGAGTTAAAATAATGGAATTATCTCCTCTTACGGCTATCTCACCACTTGATGGCCGCTATGCAGATAGAGTCCATTCTCTACGTACCATATTCAATGAATATAGTTTATTAAAATTCCGTGTGACGATTGAAATCCGCTGGTTGCAAAATTTAGCGAGATGTCCAGAAATTAAGGAAATTGATGCATTTGATAACAATACTAATGAATATTTAAATTCTATTATTACAGATTTTTCTGAATCTGATGCATTAGATATCAAAACTATTGAACGAACTACTAATCATGATGTAAAATCAGTGGAATATTTTTTAAAGAAAAAAGTCTCCATCATTCCTAAACTTAAAAATATTACCGAGTTTATTCATTTTGCTTGTACTTCGGAAGATATTAATAACTTATCTTATGCCCTAATGTTAGAAACGGCTAGAAATGAAGTCATCTATCCATTTTGGAAAAAGATGATGATTATTATTAATAATTTGGCTCATAAGTATCGTGCTATACCAATGTTATCTCGTACCCATGGCCAACCTGCAACACCTACGACGGTAGGTAAAGAGATGGCTAATTTCGTATATAGAATGACACGTCAGCGAAAACAACTAAAAAAAATAGAAATTCTTGGTAAAATGAATGGTGCAGTAGGAAATTATAATGCTCATATTGCTGCTTATCCGGAGATTAACTGGCAACTGATAAGTAAAAATTTTGTTAATTCTTTAGGTATTAGCTGGAATCCATATACAACACAAATTGAACCACATGATTATATTGCAGAATTTTTGGATTGTATTAGGCGTTTTAATACAATTGTTATAGATTTTAATCGTGACATTTGGGGTTATATTGCTTTAAATTATTTTAAGCAAAAAACTACTGTAGGGGAAATTGGTTCATCTACTATGCCACATAAAGTTAATCCTATTGATTTTGAAAATTCTGAAGGTAATCTAGGTTTAGCTAATACCATCTTAACACATTTAGCTAACAAATTACCAATTTCACGCTGGCAACGGGATCTAACAGACTCAACTGTTTTACGTAACCTAGGAGTAGGATTGAGTTATGCGATAATTGCTTGGCAATCAACCTTAACCGGAATTAGTAAACTAGAACTGAATTCTAATCAGCTAATGAATGAACTTAATCAAAATTGGGGAGTATTAGCAGAACCTATTCAAACTGTAATGCGACGATATGGAATTGACCAACCATATGAACAACTCCAAATGATCACTCAGGGTCAAATTGTGGATGCCGAGGTTATATATTCATTCATTGATACTCTACCAATCCCTGTTGAGGAAAAAGCGCGTCTTAAAAAGATAACTCCCTTTAATTATCTTGGATGTGCTATTCAGTTAGTTGATAAAATCAAATTTTATTTCCTATAACTGAATCTCTAGTTGAGAACTATACCAACTCAGCTTGCTAAGAAATTTAATGCCAAGTAATTTATTAAAATAAATAATCTATCTAAAAATCTTTTGGCAGGTATTAAATAATTATTGGTAATGGTTTTTGATCAACATAGGAGTTGAATTTTATCTACCTGTTATTTTATTTAAGCAAGCCATGAAGCCTATTTAGTCAGCAGCATCGGTCCTAATGGACAACCGCCTAAAAGATGGAGGTGAAGATGATATACTTCCTGACCGCCATGTTGGTTACAATTCATGATTAAGCGGTAACCGTTTTCAGCGATTTTTTCATCCTGAGCAATTCTAACTGCAACGGTAATCAGCCTACCTAATATTGGCTCATGTTTAAATTTAACCTCATTAAGCGTAGAAATAAAAGTATTCGGAACAATAATAACATGGGTAGGCGCTTGTGGATTAATATCACGAAAGGCAGTCACTAATTCATCTTGATAAATAATCTCAGCTGGAATTTTTCTGCTAATAATATTTTTAAAGATTTTTTCTTTTAACATCTCAATCCTTTTTTAAATTAATCCCAAATAAACTACAAAAATTGTTAGTAGTGATTGCCGCTAATTCTATAACAGAGATTTTCTTAATTTCGGCTATACAGCTAGCAATTTCACGCAGCCAAGCGGGTTGATTTTCTTTTCCACGATATGGAACTGGTGCTAAATAAGGTGAATCAGTTTCTAGAAGCAAACGATCTAATGGGATATAATTTACAATATCACGCAGTTTTAGTGCATTACTGAAAGTTATTATTCCGGAAAATGATATATAAAATCCCATATTAAGCAGTAACTTAGCCATCGAACGATCTTCAGTAAAACAGTGCAATACCCCACCACATATATCTGCTTGCTCTTCACGTAAGATAGTCAAGGTGTCTGTTTGAGCATTTCGTGTATGAACAATCACTGGTTTGCTTAACTTACACCCAATCTTGATATGCTCCCGAAAAAACAACTGTTGTTTTACCTTATTTTTTTTATTGTAAAAATAATCTAATCCCGTTTCACCTAATCCAACAACCTGCCGATTTTTAGCTAGATAATGTAACTCAATCAGATCCGTATCCTTATCAACATTTAAAGGATGTATACCACAAGTATATGTAACCTTTGGGTGATTCCCCACCAGATTAGCTATTTCTTTATATTCTGATAAAGTAGTAGCTACTGTTAATACCAATTGGACATCATTATGAGACGCTTTTTTTAAGACATCATCCACATCTGTATGTATGGTATTATAATTCAAATGATTAAGATGACAATGGGAATCTATCAAAAACATAATTTAATCCTATTAATTAACCTCTAGATTTGAAAGAATTAGTTCCTCCCAATTAAGCAACTGTTCGGTTAAAAATAATTCACGATTCAGCGATATAAGCTGTTGTATATTGTTACGACAAACTAACCAGTCTCGCAAACTTATCTGAAGAAGTTTTACCGAAAACTGTTGTGCTAATTTACTAACCAGTTTGTCAAAATCTACATTGATAATATAATTTTTACTGCTATGCGGCAATTTTAATGCATCTAGCAACAAGGTACATAACCAGTAAATTTGCTTAGTAACATTTTCGTTATTGAGTAATGGTAAGATACTTATTATATCTACAGTACCTGTTAAATAATCACTGATTTTTTCATAAAGTTTTTCTCTTATTAGCCAACTTTTAGATTGTAGTAATTTTAATGCGGCCTCGGGTGCTCCATCTGATGATCTCAAAGCCGCGATGCAACACGTATGGGTGTAATTTTTAAGATGTTTGATTAACCACTGTAATCCTTGATTTTCATCTGGGGGTAAAAGTTGCCAGCTTTGACATCTACTTCTGAGGCTAATTGGAAGAATTGAAGTATTTTCAATACTAGATAACAAAAAATATGTATTATCTGGAGGTTCTTCTACCGTTTTTAATAAGGCATTTACGGCGGCGTCGGTCATTTGTTCTGCTTTGGAGATCCAAATAACTTTTATTCTAGCTATTAGAGGACGTTGATAAATTTTATCACAGAGATTTCTGATAGTTTCAATCCCAATGGTATGATCTTCTAGATTCAATCGGTAACAATCTGGGTGATTTCTAACCCGCATCAGTTGACAGCTATGACAGTTTCCACAAGGATTTATATTGAGAGGAGATAAACACATTAACCAGTCACTAATCTTCAAAATTAGCGGATCTAAACCTAGTCCATCGGCGGCATTGATTAGTAGTGCATGATAACCTCTTGCTATCTGATATTGTTTAATAATTTTCTGATACAGATGATTAAGCCATGGATACCCGTGTATCAATGTGTTTTCTTCCACCACCATTCCTCCAATACAAGATGTATAGCTGAGATCACTACCTGAAGCGGTTGTGTAGCATCGATGATTCTAATGCTTTTATCTAGCATTGTCTGTGCTAGATAATATTTTCTAACACTCTTAAAAAATTCTAGAGATTCCTGCTCAATACGATCACGTTTACCCCGGCTTATAATTCGTTGTAACCCTAATTCTGGTGTAATATCTAGATAAAGTGTTAAATTGGGTTTCAAATTACCTAAGACTAAGTGACGCAGGACTTTCAATAAATTAATATCAATTCCACGTCCACCGGATTGATATGCTTGGGTAGAAAGCTCATGACGATCACTAATCACCCAGGCTCCGCGCGCGAGTGCAGGTTTTACAATTTGTTCCATAAGCTGTAATCTTGCGGCATACAGTAGAAAAAGTTCAGTGTGCGCCGTAATGGTTTCACCTTCAATGCCTTCTTTAATTAAAATTCGCAATTGTTCGGCTATTGGAGTTCCTCCAGGTTCATGAGTTAAAATGATGTCCTTAACTTTTTTTTTAAAAAATTTAACTACACTATTACAGGTAGTGGTTTTTCCAGCGCCTTCTAACCCTTCAATGGCAATCCAACTATTTTTCATATTTTCCTTAATCATCTTGACGATGACGATAAATTTTTACCGCTTGTAAATGATTTGCTAGATTAATATTAAAGATGAGTTTTCCGTTACCATCCGCCACAAAATATAAATAAGTGCTGTTAAATGGATGCGCTGCCGCCTGAAGTGAGATTCTACTAGGAATAGAAATTGGTCCAGGTGGCAATCCTGGATTAATATAAGTATTATAAGCATTATTCCTTTCTAAATCACGGCGACTTAAACTTCCACGATATTTATTTCCTAAACCGTAAATCACCGTAGGATCAGATTGTAATCGCATTCCTGAACGCAGTCTATTAATGAACACTGAGGCTACTTTATAACGTTCGGTGGTTATTGCTGTCTCTTTTTCTATTATGGAGGCGAGAATTACTAATTCATTGGAACTTTTATAAGGCAAACCCATCATTCGGTTATGCCATAAGGTATTAACTAATTGTTTCATGCGTTCATGCGCACGACACAAGATTTCTAAATCACTAGTATTAGCCGTATAATACCAGGTGTCTGGATATAACCATCCTTCCAATTCTTGAAAGGAATGTATTCCTAATAAATCGGCAAATTTTTGTTGGTGATCCTTTTTAAGGAGATGCCTGATCCAAGGAGCTTTTTCTAAGCTTATTAAACTGTCTTGCAATCGTTTACCTTCAATAAATTTCCAAGAAAACCAGGCCTCTTTTCCATTTACTAATAATAGTAACATCTTGCGGACACTCATGTTGGGTTTCAGAAGGTAGGTTCCGGCTTTAAATTGAGACAAAGCCGGGTTAAAGCGTAATAACCATAAAAACCAATAACTATGTTGAATAATTTTTTTGGCTTCTAATTGAATTTTTAAGGCTTGCCATCCCGTTCCTAAAGGCAAAGTAAAAATGATATCTTGAGTAATTGTCAAAGATGACGCTGCAAAATTATGAATCTGACAATAAATTACGATAATTACAATGAATTTTATTAGTAAAATTACTGATACTGCAGTTCGTCCACTAATTCTAGGCATTTTATCATGCTATTTATTATTGCGTTATTTAATAGTTAGTAATTAACATGTTATATAGTTCTCGGGATTGATACAAACAATTACCAATCTGACATACTGGCAAAACTGGCATGACTGCATTAGTTATGATAACTTCATCGGCATCCGTAAGAGTTTCCATACTTTCTTGTACCTCCTGTACCTCATATTTGGAATTAGATAATAAGGTTATTATCTTATGTCGCATAATTCCTTTGATCCCAACTTCATTTAAGCAAGGAGTAAATACTTGGATTTTCTTTCGCCAAAAGATATTGGCAGAACAACATTCTACTATCATACCTTGAGTATCAAGCACTAACGCTTCATCCGCATGATTTTGATCAATCTGTATGCGTATTAATACTTGTTCCAGACGGTTCAAATGTTTAATTCCCGCTAATACTTGATTTTTAGTCAGTCTTAACTGACTTAAAATTAATTTGGCGCCATTTATATGCAGTCGTTGGTAATAATTTTGCCATGGCGAAAAATATAAGATTCGGTTTGGTTGAGTACAATTAAATACACTATAACCATGACCTCCATTACCACGAGTTAAAATAACTTTTAATACCCCATCTTTATGGGTGTTAGCAACGACTTTCATTTCCTGTTCTACTTTATACCAATTTACTTTGGTAATGAATAAACGCTCACATCCCTGGTGGAGCCGCTGTAAATGTGCTGCTAACCAATCTATATTTCCGTTACGTATTCTCGCCGTAGTAAAACACCCATCACCAAATTGTATGGCACGATCATTAATAGATATGTAATCTTGCTGTTGTCCATTAATCCAGGATCTATTTTCTGCTATAATCTTATCCATATTTTAATAATCCATGACTAACAATCTCTCAAAGTTACTACTATGTATCTTATGATTGAATTAGATACATAGCTAATAGTCATCAGGGTACAATTTTAAACATTCAAAAATTCTTAGGTTAGGATTAAAAAATCACATGATAATGGTAAAATCTTAAGTCAGTTGTCAACTAACCGTAACAGATTCATTAACTGCTCTTACTATATAATCAATAGCTGCCTGTACTGTAGTAATTTTATCCGCATCTTCGTCTGGAATTTCCTTATTAAACTCTTCTTCAAGAGCCATTAAAAGCTCAACGGTATCAAGAGAATCAGCGCTAAGATCTTCTAAAAAAGAAGCTGTATTAATAATTTCTTCTGGTTTAACACCAAATTGATCGCAAATTACTTTCTTAACGCGTTCTTCGATAGTGCTCATACGGTTTTCCTCTCCAACTCGCTTTCGCGATGGTTTTAGTAGTTTATTATTATGTAATTAATTAGTATCATATGGTAGCTTCATAAATAATGTGATCCAAAATCAAACCATATACATACCACCATTAATGTGTAAGGTTTCACCAGTAATGTATGAAGCTTCATTAGAAGCTAAAAAAGCAACTGCATTAGCAATGTCTTGCGGAGTTCCAAAACGCCCTGCAGGTATTTGTGTTAACACAATTGCCCGTTTTTTTTCATTAAATGCCAGGGTCATATCGGTTTCAATGAAACCTGGGGCTACAACATTAACAGTAATTCCCCGTGAAGCTACTTCACGAGCTAGTGACTTACTAAAGCCAATTAAACCAGCTTTGGCTGCAGCATAACTGGATTGTCCGGCATTTCCTATTACTCCAATTAGAGAACCAATATTGATAATTCTCCCCATCTTTTTTTTAATCATAGTCCTGATTACAGCCTTACAGAGATGAAATACAGAAGAAAGATTGGTCTGGATAACCATTTGCCAATCATCCTCTTTAATGCGCATGGTAAGATTATCAAGGGTAATTCCGGCATTATTAATTAAAATTTCTATTTCTCCGAACTCTTTTCTGATCTGTTCTAATACATTTTTTATAGAGTTATCTTCGGTTATATCCAAAACCAATCCTTTACCTCCAGTATTGATTAAGTTAGTAGTTATTATATTAGCACTTTGTTGATTTGTTGCTGTACCAATAACTTTAGCACCCCGCTTGGCCATAGTTTCTGCAATCGCACGCCCAATCCCCCTACTGGCACCCGTAACTAATGTAATTTTTCCCTGACAACTCATGGCATTCCTCTTATTGTTATTAATTGTTTTAGAGCTGTTGATAAATTCTCGGAATTGTTAATAGAACTAACCCTCAAGGTTTGATTAATGCGCTTGGTTAAACCACACAAGACATTACTAGGACCTATCTCAAATGCAGTATCAATTCCTTTTGAAATCAAATATTCTACTGATTCCATCCAGCGTACCGGACTATACAATTGACGAACTAAAGCGCTGCGAATTTTTGCGGGTAAATATTCACATTGAACATCGGCGTTATTTATTACTGGTAACATAGGTACAGTAATAGTAAATTTTTCTAAGGATCTCGCAAATTTTGCGGCAACTGGTTTCATGAGAGCACAGTGAGATGGTATGCTGATTGGTAATGATAACACTTTTGCACCAGCTTGTTTAGAAGCAAGACCCACACGCTCCACCGCACTTTTATGTCCTGCTATGACAAATTGTTCTAGAGAATTAAAATTCACTGGGGTTGCTAACTCTCCTTGTGCTGAAAATTCACAAATCTTCATTAGAGTATCATGACTTAACCCAATAACTGCTAGCATTGCTCCCATCCCTTCTGGGACGGCAGATTGCATGATTTTAGCACGTAATTCTACTAAACTAACTGCTTCATTAAAAGAAATTGCACCAGCACAAACTAATGCAGAATATTCTCCCAAACTATGTCCTAAAAGTATACTAGGAGTAGGCCCTCCTTGAGTTTTCCAGAGGCGAAAGATAGCTACCGAACTAGTTAATAATATAGGTTGTGTTTTGCTAGTTTGGTTTAATTCTCTAGGGGTTCCATTTTGTAGCAAATCCCAGAGATCATATCCAATTGACTCTGAAGCTTCATAAAATGTTTGCTTAATTATTGGATAATCTCGAGCGATTTCAGCTAACATACCTATGAATTGAGATCCTTGACCTGGAAACATCATTGCCAAATTTGTCATGAGATTTATTCATTTTTTGATTAGAAATTAACTAATGCTGATCCCCAAGTTAATCCACCACCAAAAGCCTCTAGCAAGATAAGCTGTCCTTGCTGGATGCGTTCATCACGAACTGCTTCATCCAGCGCCGATGGAACTGAAGCTGCTGAAGTATTTCCATAGCGATCAAGAGTAATAATAACTTTTTCTATACTTAAACCTAATTTTTTAACTGTGGCTTTAATAATACGTAAATTAGCTTGATGAGGAATTAACCAATCTAAATCTAGACAATCTAAATTATTAATTTTCAAGGTTTCTTCAACGAGACGAGTGAGCTCATTCACAGCCATTTTAAAGACTTCATTACCTCTCATAGTCAGATAAGAAGATTTTTTACCGGTTCGATCATCAAAAGGTAATGGTAATGTTAGCAGTTTTCCGTATCGCCCATCCGCATGAAGATGTGTGGATAAAATCCCTGCACTTTTACTAGCTCCCAACACCACCGCTCCAGCACCATCTCCAAAAAGAATCATTGTTCCACGATCTTTTGGATCAATAGTTCGAGCTAGTACATCAGCACCAATAACTAGTGCATATTTTACCATTCCATTTTTAACATATTGATCAGCGACACTGAGTGCATAAATAAAACCGGCACAGGCGGCTGCAAGGTCAAAAGCTGCCACCTCATTATCATTCACCCCAAGCAACTGTTGAATCATACAGGCGGAGCTAGGAAAGGCATGACTAGATGTAGTAGTAGCAACAATAATTAAACCCAGAGCATTTTTATTAATTTCTGCCATTCCAAGTGCCTGTTTAGCCGCATGAAAACCCATTGATGCTACCGATTCCTCGGTTCCTGCTATACGCCGCTCGCGGATCCCCGTGCGGGTTACGATCCACTCATCGCTAGTTTCGATAATGTTTTCCAAATCGGCATTAGTTACCACTATTTTGGGAAAATAGCTTCCTGTCCCGATAATTTTAGTATACAACATGTAGGTCAATTAATGCCATCTTGGATTACAATAAATTATACCTAGATTATAGTTTACCATGGCAGTTAATGACTTGATAAACTGAGTATCAATCTCAAACCAGATAATAACATTAGTCCGATTATTACAGGCTGATTATCTAATTTTACTTCAAAATCACCTTACGTCCTCTGTAATAACCATCCCGAGTCACATGGTGACGTAAATGGATCTCACCGGACATTTTTTCAATAGATAATTGAATGTTAGTGATTTTATCGTGAGAGCGACGCATTCCTCTTTTAGAACGAGTAGTTTTATTTTGTTGTACAGCCATCAAATTCATCCTGTGAATTATATAATTAATTGTTGATGATACAATTATCGAAAGGATTTGTCTATCAAGACCTTGAATCCTGAGTAGTTGTATTTAAACTCTTATTTTGACGTAAGTATAAGAGACATTGTTTCAATTCCTCATGTAATGGTGCGGTAAGACATATTTTTTCATTACTCTTAGGATGATTAAAAATCATCACAGAAGCATGTAAAAATAAACGTTTTAAACCTAGGTTGGCGATCTTAGAATTAAATTCTTTATCCCCATAGCGTTCATCAAAAGCAATGGGATATCCCGCATATTTAGCATGGACACGTATCTGATGAGTCCTACCAGTAACTGGAGTTACTCTCATTAATGTAGTCTGAGAAAATTGTTCTTCTATTTTAAAATAAGTTTTAGAATGTTTTCCTTGATCGCTGACACATACCATACGTTCACCATTTTTCATAACATTTTTTAGTAATGGAACATGTACAATGTTAATTTCTGAAGCCCAGACTCCACAGACAAGAGCTAAATAGTATTTTTTAACTTTTTGAAGACGGAATTGTTCATGTAAGCTCCGTAATACGGAGCGTTTTTTAGCAATTAATAAGATTCCAGAAGTATCACGATCAAGACGATGTACTAACTCTAAAAAATCGTAATCTGGTAGTAAAATCCGTAGTACTTCAATGACACCAAAACTTAAGTAGCTACCACCATGTACTGCTAAACCCGAAGGTTTATTAATTGCTAAAATGTCATCATCCTCATATAAAACTGCAGTTGCTATTTGATTGACTAATCTTGTGGAAACTACTGGAGCTTTATTCTTTACCGAAGTAATCAATGGAAAGTAGACCTTATCCCCTAATTTTAATTTATAAGCCGGATTAACCGATCTTTTATTAACCATAATCTTACCCTGACGCAATAAGCGATAAAATAAGCTTTTGGGAATTTTTTTGAACTTCGATCGTAAAAAATTATCGATACGTCTAGCTACTTCATCAGGTGTAATAACTATAGATTGTAAATTTGTGAGATTAATTTTCATTATTATAAATTTTCAAAATAAAAGGTTATAATATCACGATGATTTTCTCTATTTGATTAATAAAGGCTCGTTTAAACTTCTTCAGTTTATAAAAACTTCTTGATGAACAGTGGTGAGGTTAACAGATAAAATCACCTTAATAATTTTCTTCTAAAATTATCAAAATCGCGAAGTAATTCTAAGATTTACTTATTAGAAACTTGTGGAAGCACTGTGGCATAATTTTCTATGGCTTGCTCCATCACATTTTAGAGAGATTTTATTAAGCCTAGTGAAATTTAGATTAGATGTGCCAAACATAAGGTTACACGAATCATGAATAAGAATTAATGAGTAATTAAAATGAAAAGAATGTTAATAAACGCCATTCAAAAAGAAGAATTAAGAATTGCACTGGTTGATGGGCAAATTTTGTATGACTTAAATATTGAAAAACCGGGGCACGAACATCATCATAAGGCTAATATTTATAAAGGGAAAATTACTAGCATAGAGCCTAGTCTAGAAGCTGCATTTGTGGATTATGGTATGGACAAACATGGTTTTTTACCTTTAAAAGAGATTTCAACTGAATACTTTCCTGAGCAATTTACTAATCCAAGACAATTAAACATAAAGGATATCTTGTATGAAGGTCAGGAAATTCTTGTACAAATTCATAAAGAAGAACGTGGTAATAAGGGTGCGACATTAACTACCTTTATCAGTTTAGCTGGTAGTTATCTAGTTCTCATGCCTAATAATCCACGTGCCGGTGGAATTTCTCGCCGAATTGAAGGCGAGGATCGGGTGGAATTAAAGGAAACAATTTCTTCTCTAGTTTTACCTAATGGAATGGGAATCATTATCAGAACTGCAGGAGTTGGTAAATCTGCAGAAGTATTACAATGGGATCTAAGTTCACGCTTAAAACACTGGGAAGAAATCAAAAAAATCGCCGCCAGTCGCACCGCGCCATTTCTAATTCATCAAGAGAGTAATTTTCTAGTGCGCGCCTTTAGGGACTATTTACGTCAAGATATTAGTGAAATCCTCATTGATAATCCTCAAGTAGTAGAATTAGCTAGATCTCAAATTGCGGCGTTAGGAAGAGCTGATTTTGCTAGAAAAATTAAGCTTTATTCTGGTGAAGTACCAATTTTTAGTTATTATCAAATTGAATCACAAATCGAGTCGGCATTTCAGAGAGAAGTTAATCTGCCATCAGGTGGTTCTATTATTATAGATATAACAGAAGCCCTAACTGCCATAGATATTAATTCTGCACGAGCTAATAGGGGTAGTTATATTGAAGAAACAGCCTTTAATACTAATTTAGAAGCTGCTGATGAGATCGCCCGTCAATTAAGATTACGCGATCTTGGTGGAATAATAGTAATTGATTTTATTGATATGACACTAGTCAAGCATCAGCGGGCCCTGGAAAATCGGTTACGTGAAGCTGTTCAGCAGGATCGGGCACGTATTCAATTAAGTCATATTTCACGTTTAGGACTCTTAGAAATGTCACGCCAGAGATTAAGTCCATCACTTGGTGAATTAAGTCATCATATCTGCCCAAGATGTAGTGGGACAGGTACGGTGCGTGATAATGAATCTCTCTCTTTATCAATTCTAAGAATTATTGAAGAAGAAGCTATTAAAGAAAATACTAAAGAAGTGCATGCTCTTGTGCCTGTACCAATCGCTTCTTATCTTCTTAATGAAAAGCGTGAGGCAGTTAATAATATTGAACAATCACAAGAAAATCTAAGAATTATCATTGTTCCCAATCAGCAGATGGAAACCCCCAATTATTCAGTATTACGCATCAAACATGGTGAAGAAAGACCAACGTTAAGCTATTTATTACCTAAAATTTATGAATCGAGTACTACCGAGTCTCTAACTACTAACTGCTCTGAAGCCGATGATCTAACTTCAATAGAGATCCAAAATCATCAAAAATCTTCACCAATTAGAGCTCCAAATGAGCCACTTTTAAGTATTGTAGAGTGTCATTTAAAAATAGAGATAATAGTTTTGAAGCGCTTTATAGAAATTCTTCAAAATTCTTTAAGCATAGCAAAATATTTAGAAGGTCATACAATCAACCAGTCTAAAAATGGTCTTCAGACTGATGTCAATCATTATCTGCTGAAGAATAATCGTCATAGCGAAAAATATAAGAATATCCATTTACGAATTAATTCGATTAAATTCCCCTCTGCTCTTATAGGAGGCTCCAAGTTTTTCTTCCTGGTACATAATTTAGATTGGAATGGTTACCAATCAACACCACGTTACTGTATATATTTGAATGCTCAAATACCCTTAACACTAACTATAGTTTATAGCGATCAATTGGTGATGGTAACTTACTCTAATAATCTAATCAAGGTCATGCATCCTACTTGTTACGGGGTCTAACATACCGTTTCTTATAAAATTACTAATAAACTCCTAAGCTCTCTTAAAGAGGATTTATCTAACTAAATGTAAAATGTCTTAAACGGAATCCTAATAATAAAAGCATCATACAATATATACTGGTTCCAATTAAAATAACTGTAAACATCCCCAATAAACGCCCAGGCATTGTCCAGATTTGCCAATCAGGTATTAAATACCTTATAATTACTAAGCTGGCCGCCATGATAATCACAGAAATAGTTAACTTAAGCATAAATTCTTTCCAACCTGGTTGAGGTTGGTAGAGATTTTTTTTACGTAATTGCCAATAAAGAAGAATAGCATTCAAACATGCTGAAATACTAAGAGAAATAGATAAGGCAAGATGTTTTAGTATCCCGATATATAACAAATTAAATAATTGACTAATGAGTAGTGTAATCATGGCAATTTTTACTGGAGTTTGAATATTTTTACAGGCATAAAATCCGGTTGATAATACTTTTACTAGCATTACACCAACTAATCCTACTGCATAGGTTATTAATATTTGTTGAGTCATCATCACATCAAATGAGGTAAAATTTTTATACTGAAAAAGTACCACCGTGAGTGGTTTAGCTAAGATTATTAAAGCTAGCGCACTCGGAACTGCCATAAGTAAGCAAAGTTTTAATCCTCGATCCATCATAATGGAGTATTCTTCAGGTTTACTACTGATAAATTTTTTAGTTAATGATGGTAATAAAATGGTACCTAGTGCTACACCCAATACTCCAGAAGGCAATTCCATTATACGATCGGCATAATATATCCAAGAAACTGAGCCAGATACTAAGAAAGACGCCAAGATTGTATTAATAATCATTGCTATTTGAGTTACCGATACTCCAATTAGAGCTGGAGCAATTTTTTTTAAAATCAGATATAAAATGGTATCTGGTAAATCAATTCTGGGCCAAACTAACATGCCAATTTTTTTTAAAGATGGTAGTTGATAACATAACTGCAATATTCCACCAAATACTACAGACCAAGCGAGAGCTAAAATCGGAGGATGAAAATAGGGAGCAGCGAACAATGATGAAATAATCATACTAATATTTAGCAAGATTGGTACTAAGGCTGGAACATAAAATCGATTCCAAGTATTAAGAATTGCTCCAGCCATTGAGGTAAGTGATATCAGAAATATGTAAGGAAAAGTAATTCTAAGCAGAGATGACGTCAGCAAAAATTTCTCGGTGGAGTTAGTAAATCCTGGTGCCGTTACCCAAATAATCCAAGGGGCAGCTAAGATTCCAATTAAGGTAACCAATAATAATACTAAGCTTAAGATTCCTGAAATTCTAGCAATTAATAATTGAGTTGCTTGATCACCATTTTTATTTTTATACTCTGATAATATAGGGATAAATACTTGATAAAAAGCTCCTTCTGCAAAGAGACGCCGTAGTAAATTAGGAATTTTCAAGGCAACGAAAAAGGCATCCGTTTCTATTCCAGCACCAAAGATTCTCGCTATTAGTGTATCTCTTACAAAGCCTAAAATCCGTGAAAAAATTGTTATTGAACTAACCACGGCCAATGATTTTAATAAATTCATATCTAAAATGAATATTTCTTTTATATACTGCAATTAATATAGATAATTAATGCAAGATTTATGAAAATTAAACTAACAACATTTTTAATAAATTAAACAGATATAATTATTCGCTACCTGTTTGTCAATTTTTGACATCTTAAATAAGGTGATTACTTGAAAGCTAAATTTTAAAGATTTGATTTACTACGTCGCCAATTAGTAGCTTGGGGACCATCTTCAAGAATAATTCCCATGGCCTTTAATTTCTCACGTATTAAATCAGCCATTCTCCAATCTTTTAATTTACGAGCCTCATGACGTTTACTGATCAAATGTTCAATTATTACTAGATCTCGACGATTATCATTCAATATTGCACCTTGTAAAAATTTTTGGGGATCTTGTTGTAGCAATCCTAAAATTCCGGCTAAATAACGCAAACACATCGCTAATTGATTGGCATGTTGCCAGTCGGTAGTTTTCAACAAGTTGATTTTTCTAGATATATCAAAAAGTACGGCACAAGCTTGAGGAGTATTAAAATCATCATCCATAGCACTACGAAATCGTTGTTCAAAAACATCATCAAATTCTAAGATTTTAGGATAAATTTTAGCCTCGCCGAAATCTTCTAGTGCGGTATATAAACGTACCAAGGCCCTGCGGGCTTGATTGAGACGATTATAGCTATAACTTAATGGACTACGATAGTGGCTAGAAATCAATAAATACCGCAAGGTTTCTGCATCGGAATATTTGAGAATTTCACGAATTGTTAAAAAATTGTTTAAAGATTTAGACATTTTTTCATTTTTAATAGTAACCATACCTGAATGTATCCAATAATTTACATAATGATTTTTATACGCGCAGTATGACTGAGCAATTTCATTTTCATGATGAGGAAACATAAGATCGCTACCACCACCATGAATATCAAAATGTTTTCCTAAATATTTCTTTGCCATTGCTGAGCATTCCGCATGCCAACCTGGTCGTCCAATTCCCCATGGAGAATTCCAGCTTGGTTCATCATGATTTCTAGTTGGTTTCCATAACACAAAATCAATCAAATTTCGTTTGGCATTTTTAATGCTACTATTACGCTCACTATTTTTTAATTTTGTTAATTGTTGACGTGAAAGAATCCCATAATCAGGATAACTACCCACATCGAACATAATGTCACCGTTAGTTGCAATATAAGCATTTTTACGTTGTAATAGCTCCCTAATCATTTCTATGATCGTACTAATATTTTGTGTCGCACGTGGTTCAATATCAGGTTGTAAAATATTGAGAGCTCTAAAATCAATATGCATGGCAGCAATCATTTTATTAGTCAAGGATTCAATATCTTCATTATTTTCAATTGACCTTTGAATAATTTTATCATCGATATCAGTAATATTACGTACATATTTTAATTTATAACCACAATAACGCAGATAACGAGCAATAATATCAAAAACCATAAATGTACGACTATGACCAATATGGCATAGATCGTAAACTGTAACACCACATACATACATTCCAACTTTATCTGAATGAAGAGGTTTAAATTCTTCTTTTTGACGACTTAATGTATTGTAAATTTTAAGCATGTAATCATCCTAGATAGTTATTCTTTACTCAAGTTAAAGTGGTAAGCCACGAAGATAAAATTATTTAAATGGATAAAATATCTTCCTCTTTAATAACCTCGCCAAAATTTTTAGCAAATTATTCAAGAGATTTCCATTAACCATGTTAATTCATTATATAAGAGTATTTATTATATGATCACCTTATTTATGGCAAATCACCGAGTAGTTACGCAGCTCGTCAAAATAATCTTGATAATGTTGACCGAATAAATTATTTTACAATACAATTTATGCACAGACATAAATTCAAATATATTTGATGATACATGTCTAGTTATTGTATCTCGTTTGGGGAGAGGGAGAATATCAAGCCTAAAATTACATGTTTTTTATTCTCACCAGATTTTTAAAATACTGATATCAGTTGATAACTAAATAATTTTGCGATAGTTATTGGAGATTTTATGGTTACAACGTTTACCTTTATAATGATAATTTTAATAATTATCGGTTGTAGTATTAAGATTGTACCACAAGGCTACCAATGGACGGTAGAACGTTTCGGACGATTTACTCGAACTCTCTACCCAGGACTGAATCTCATCTTTCCATTTATGGATCGCATTGGTCGTAAAATCAATGTCATGGAGCAAGTCTTAGAAATTCCTCCACAAGAAGTGATATCTAAAGATAATGCCAATGTAACCATTGATGCAGTATGTTTTATTCAAGTAGTAGAAGCTTCTAATGCTGCCTATGAGGTCAGTAACTTAGATCAGGCTATCATTAATTTAACCATGACAAATATTCGTACGGTGATAGGTGCCATGGAATTAGATGAAATGCTATCTCAACGGGATAGCATTAACAACCGTTTATTATGTATTATTGATGAAGCAACTAATCCATGGGGAGTTAAAGTAACACGTATTGAAATACGTGATGTACGTCCTCCTGCGGAATTAATTGAATCTATGAATGCACAAATGAAAGCTGAACGTACTAAAAGAGCAGATATTCTAGAAGCTGAAGGAATTCGACAAGGTGCAATATTACGTGCCGAAGGTGAAAAACAGTCACAAATTTTAAAAGCTGAAGGTGAACGCCAAGCGGCTTTTTTACATGCCGAATCTAGAGAACGCGCCGCGGAAGCTGAAGCTCATGCTACTAAAATCGTATCCGAAGCTCTTGCTACAGGAAATCTTCAAGCTATCCATTACTTTGTAGCACAAAAATATATTGATGCAATACATAGCATTGGGGTATCGCATAATAGTAAAGTAATCATGCTTCCATTTGAGTCTAATAATTTATTAGGGTCGCTGGCTGGAATTACGGAATTGCTTAATAATATTTCTCATTCAAAAAATGAACCAAATCACTCCTAAAATTGGTATTGTTATTATATTTTTAGTTTTCTTTTATTAATGGATTAGATTTACTCAGGATGCTGACTAAGGCAGCATTCACTGCTTTAATTTCAGCCGTTCCATCAATTTGGTAATACTTGGTAAAACCAAGATCGGCTTCTTTGAGATAATAAGAAGTTAAAGGAACCGTTTGTTGATGATATTCAATTAAACGTTGACGTATCATATCTTCGTGATCATCTTGACGAATCGAAAGATTTTCTCCAGTAAAATCGTCTTTACCTTCGATTTTTGGTGGTGAATATTTTATATGATAAATGCGACCAGAAGGTAAATGTATTCTCCGTCCAATAATCCGTTCAATAATTATCTCATCAGGAACCACCAATTCAAGTACATAGTCTACAATAATCTCTGCTTGATTCATAGCAGATACTTGGTTAATAGTGCGTGGAAAACCATCTAAAAGAAAACCACGACGACAATCTTTATGACCCAGACGTTCTTTTACAAGATGGATCACCAGTTCATCTGGGACTAATTTTCCTACTTCCATAATTTTTTTAGAGGTTTGACTCAGAAGATCATGATTTTTTAAATACTCACGTAACATATCTCCAGTAGAAATTTTGGGAATCCCATATTTTTCGCAAATAAATTGTGCTTGAGTTCCTTTACCAGCACCTGGTGCACCAAGAAGAACAATCCGCATATTATAATCCATTTTATAAAATAATCCAGTTATCCATTTAACTACTCCGATAACAATCTTTCAATCAATCAGCTGTTATTAGTAGCTGATTAACGCGACGGATAAACTGATTAGGGTCGTCTAAAGTACCCTTTTCCGCAAGTAGAGCCTGATCTAATAATAATTCAATTAATGCCACAAATTTTGCATTATTTTGAGTTTCGGCGATCGCCAGCTTCACTAGAGGATGCTTGGGATTCAATTCGAAAAAATACTTTAATTCTGGAACTTGTTGCCCAGCTTCAGTTAACAATTTGACCATCTGAGTACTCATATCATGAGCTTCTGTAGTCACAATAGCAGGCGTGTTAATAAGCCTGTATGTCAATCTGACATCTTTTACTCTATCACCTAAGATTTCTTTGACTTTTTCTATAAAAGATAGTAAAGATTTTTCAGGTTGATGTATGACTTCATTTTTTAAATCTCCTATTTTATTGATTGAGTCATCAATCTTACTCACTAAATGAAAATTTTTACCATCAAAATTAGTTAGATAGTTCATCATCCATTCATCAATCCGATCAGACATTAATAATACTTCAATCCCTTTTTCTCGCAGAAACTCAAGATGCGGACTACTATTAGCCACTAGATAACTATCAGCGGTAATATAATAGATCTTATTTTGTCCTTTAACCATCCGGCTGACATAATCTTTTAAAGATACAGTTTGTGCAGGGTTTGTACTCTTAGTAGAAGCAAACCTTAGTAATTTGGCAATATTTTCCATATTACTACTGTCTTCTGCAGGTCCTTCTTTTAAAATTAAACCAAAGTTTTGCCAAAATTTTTGATATTTTTCAGAATCATCTTTAGCTAATTTTTGTAGCATTTGTAAAACTCTTTTAGTTAGCGCCTGACGCAAGTTTTGAGTAATTTTAGTATCTTGTATAATTTCACGAGAAATATTTAGTGGTAAATTATTGGAATCAATTACACCACGCACAAATCGCAAATATTGTGGTAAAAATTGCTCAGCATCATCCATAATGAACACACGTTGAACATATAGTTTTAGACCATGTTTATTATCCCGGTTCCATAAATTTAATGGTGCTTTAGAAGGAATGTAAAGTACACTCGTATATTCATGCTTGCCTTCAACTCTGTTATGGCTCCATATCAGAGGTTCACTAAATTCATTGGTAAGATGTTTGTAAAGAGCTTGATATTCTTCATCACTAATCTCTGATCTATTACGAGTCCATAAGGCTTGAGCTTTATTGATAGTTTCCCAACGGGTGGTATTATCCTCCTTATTATGAAATTCCATCTCTACGGGTAAAGAAATGTGATCAGAATATTTACTAATAAGGTTACGTAAGCGCCAGTGATCCATAAACTCTTCAGAATTTTCACGAAGATGTAGAATAATTTCTGTACCGCGCTGAGGTTTGTGAAGATCTGCTATGATATAATTACCTTCTCCTGTAGATTCCCAGAAGACTCCTTGTTCTGCAGGAACGCCGGCGGCTCGTGTACGAACGGTTACTTTATCTGCTACAATAAATGCTGAATAAAATCCGACTCCAAATTGTCCAATCAACTGACTATCTTTAACTTGACTAGTACCTAAAGATTCAAGAAAAGATCTTGTTCCAGATTTAGCAATGGTTCCTAAATTTTCAATAATTTCATCGCGGCTCATGCCAATACCATTATCAATCAAGATCAAATTACGTTGTTGTTTATTTACAGCAATGCGCACCCTTAATTCACCATCACCTTCATAAATTTCTGGTACTGAGAGGGCACGAAATCTTAATTTATCGGCGGCATCTGAGGCATTGGAAATTAATTCTCGCAAAAAAATTTCTTTATTTGAATAAAGAGAATGAATCATTAAATTTAAAAGTTGTTTTACTTCAGACTGAAAGCTATGGCTTTCTTTTCTTTTCATCTGATCTGTCATAAATCAATACCTAAATATAATCTAATTTCTAAGTTGGATGTAAAGGTGCTACCATCTTATTAAATTGGAGTTGATTCAAAAGGTGGTATTTTGATAATTTATATCAAATTGTCAATTTAAAATCCGATGGTAATACCATGTTTAATGCGGCCATTTTATCGCTGCGTGCTTCTTCTAGACGTCGTACTGCATCGTTAAATGCCGCGGTAATTAAATCTTCAAGCATTTCTATACAATCATTACTCTCCTTTATCAAACTGGGATCAATTTTTACACAGCGACAATGAGATATACCATTTATTGTAATTTTGACAAGTCCAGCTCCAGATTCACCCTGTACTTCTAAACGAGCGATTTCGTTCTGGGTCTGCTGCATTTTATTTTGCATCTGTTGTGCATGTTTCATTAAGTTTTCCATACTATGTTTTTTATCAAACATTATTATCAATCTCGCTTATGACTTTGGTCTAAAAATTGGTAAAATACTTTCTTCATCAATGCTAGAATTAAAAATTCTACATAAGATCTGGAGATATTGATCATTATTGATTGACTGTCGTGCATGTGCTAGTTTTTCTTCATAAATTATATTTCTCCACTCAAGAGGTGTTCTGAATCTTAGATTATCATCTTCTACAATACTGATTTCAATAGCTTTTCCGATAAATTGGCTGATGGCATCTGCTAAGATTTTTTTGGATTCAGTGGTATTCAAGTGACGTTGATTAGATCTCAGATGTAAGTGTATGACATCTTCTTGCGATGGTTCTCTCCAAGAATTTAAGGCTAATTTACGTACTAATGGTGGAAGAGAAAGTTGAGCAATGTCAGCTGCCCAGATATCCTTTAATCTTACTTCTTCATCAATTATTACAGCTAGTTGTGGATTTTTAATCTGGAACTTTTCTAATGGTGATAAGTGATTTTTCGAATCTAAATGCGGGCTGGTTGCTAAAAATCTTGATTGACTTTGATTTTCTTTATAGATATTCTCATCTTTTTTTTCGTTTTTACGGCAAACCAGCTTATTTAATGCCTGTAAAATCTGATTAGTATTTTCTGGTAAAACAGGATTAGTAATCTCAAGATTTTCTAAATTACTAACCTCAAATGGATTTTTGCTGTCTCTTACCGCCAAATTAGATGTAATTGGAAGTGCCGGTTCCCGGTTTGGTGATAATAAATATCTATTGATCGCTTGATTTTTCTCACGGTTATGCGGTTGATTAAGTGTCAGGGCTCGTAATAGTGTCATCTCTACTCCCATCTTTTTATTAGGTGCCAGTGAAATTTCTTGACGACCGCTAAGCAAAATTTGATAATACAATTGCACATCTTCGGTTGACATAGTATTAGCAAGTCTTTGAAGACGTTGTACAGTATTGATTTCTTTATCGTGATCGCAGTATTCATCAGCTAGCAATTGTACCATGGCAATATGATGCAACAAACATAACATTTCTATTAAAATGGACTCCCAATCTATTGTACGTTTGATTGCTACTTGATTTAATAAATGAATGAGTTTTTTACCATTGGCTTCAAAAATTGCCTCAATTAATGCTAATGGTTCATCATCATCTAACCTCTGTAGCATGAAGTTAACTAGATTAACTGTAATCTTTCCCTTTCCTAAAAGACTTGCTTGATCTACCATACTGAGTGCATTGCGCATACTGCCGTCCGCCGCTCGTGAAATTAATTTTAACGCTCGAGGTTCAGCGCTAATCTCTTCGGCATTACAAATCGTTATCAATTGAGAGAAAATATGATCAACATCCAAAATTTTTAGATGAAATTGTAGACAACGTGAAAGAATCGTTATGGGTAATTTTTGTGGATCAGTAGTTGCCAATAAAAATTTTACATGAACCGGAGGTTCTTCTAAAGTTTTTAATAAAGCATTAAAGCTATGTCGTGATAACATATGCACTTCGTCAATCAAATAAATTTTATAACGTCCCACTACTGGTGCGTACTGGATGTTGTCAAGTAATTCCCGCATCTCTTCAACTTTAGCACGGGAAGCCGCATCAATTTCAATAAGATCTACGAAGTTTCCCTGAGTGATTTGCCGACAGTTGGTACATTGCCCACATGGTGTTGCAGTAATACTCGTTTCACAGTTAAGTCCTTTAGCTAACAAACGAGCAATAGTTGTTTTGCCGATGCCACTGGTGCCAGAAAAAAGATAAGCATGATGTATCCTACCCAATATTAAGCTATTTTCTAAAGCGGAAATAACATAGTCTTGACCGATAACCTCAGAAAACAACTTGGGACGCCATTTTCTAGCAAGTACCTGATAAATCATTATGATCCCTTATTACTTTAAAAAGATGGTTTCTTAGATTAAGAATCTATTTGTAATAAACAAATAAATATGTTGTTATTATATGGCATGAGGTTATCAAACACAAAATTCCAGGTTAAAATAAAAACATCAAGTAAAATACAATCCTAGACCGTTTTTTGAGTGAAAAGTAGTACACTACTGGCCTGGTAACGTTATTTTTAACTGAAACAGAACCGTATTCACGAGGTGTTGATCAATGAAACCATTCCCAATGACTTTACGAGGTGCCGAAAAATTACGTGAAGAATTAAATGAACTTAAGCTAATTCAGCGCCCTAAAATTATTGCCTCACTTGCTGAAGCACGAAAATATGGTGATCTTAAAGAGAATGCTGAGTATCATGCTGCTCGAGAACAGCAGGCGTTTTGTGAAGGCCGGATTCAAGAAATTGAAAATAAACTATCTAATGCACAAATTATTGATATTACCAAAATTCCTTACAGTAATAGAGTTATATTTGGTACTACAGTAACCTTATTAAATATCGATAACTCTGAAAGATTTACTTACCGCATCGTAGGTGATGATGAAGCAAATCACAAACAAAATTTGATTTCTATCAATTCTCCAATAGCACGTGGATTAATAGGCAAAGAATTAAATGATACAGTACTCATAACAACTCCAGGTGGAGATGTTGAATATAAAATTTTAAAAATAGAATATCTGTAATAAAATCAATAATATTAAACATCTAAATTAATTTAGAGAGATTGTTTTTAATTGATTACCAGTAATCATCGATAAATGCTTTAGGCGAGAGATTTTATTAATTGACTATCTATGGAAATAATGGGAAATGAGGAATCATAAAAGGTTGACTGCAGGATCAAAGATATGGCTAAAAGAACATTTTAGAGATCCATATGTACAAAAAGCTAAAGCTCTGGGATTACGTTCTCGCGCTTGGTTTAAACTAGATGAGATACAAAGATGCTATCATTTATTAAAAACGGAGATGATCGTTATTGATCTTGGGGCAGCTCCTGGCAGTTGGTCAAAATATACAGTAAAAATAGTAGGATTTAATGGTATTGTGATTGCTTGTGATATTTTACCGATGAATCCAATTCTTGGGGTTGATTTTTTACAAGGAGATTTGACTGATGCCTCTGTTCGTCATGCTTTACTAAATAAGGTGTGCAAACTTAAGGTTCAGTTAGTGATGTCTGATATGGCTCCTAACATTAGTGGTTTTTCTATAACTGATAATACTAGAATTATGTACTTAGCGGAACTAGCATTACAAATCTGCTGTATGACTTTGACTATGAACGGTAGCTTTTTAGTTAAAGTATTTCACGGAGAAGGCTTCGATCAATATTTACAAAAAATTCGTTTAATATTTAATAAAGTAAGGATTCGAAAACCTAGTGCTTCACGGCCTCGTTCGCGTGAAGTCTACATTGTAGCGACAGAGTACAAATTATAGTACTCTATGCTATCTGTTCCAATGTAAATCTAATATTAAGAGGCTAATTTATTTGAGTGATATGGCTAAAACCTTAATTCTTTGGCTGTTCATTGCAGTTGTCATCATGTCTATTTTCCAAAATTTAGGTACCAGAGAAACCAATGGACACCTAGTGGATTATTCAACTTTTATATCAGATGTTAATCAAGGACAAATTAGTGAAGTTAAGATTAATGGACGGGAGATAAAAGTTTTAAAAAAAGATACTAATAGATACATAACCTGGATACCTGCTAATGACAATAAGCTCTTAGATAATTTATTAATCAAAAATGTTAAAATCATAGGTGAACCAGCAGATGAGCAAAGCTGGCTAACTTCTCTATTGGTTTCATGGTTTCCCATGATAATGTTAATTGGCATCTGGATTTTTTTCATGCGGCAAATGCAAGGTGGTGGTAGAGGTGCAATGTATTTCGGAAAAAGCAAAGCTCGTATGTTAACTGAAGATCAGATTAAAACCACATTTGCGGATGTTGCTGGTTGTGATGAAGCTAAAGAAGAAGTAGCTGAATTAGTAGAATATTTACGAGAACCACATCGATTTCAAAAACTAGGAGGAAAAATTCCTAAGGGGATCTTAATGGTAGGTCCTCCTGGAACTGGAAAAACTCTATTAGCAAAAGCAATTGCAGGTGAAGCCAAAGTCCCATTTTTCACGATTTCTGGATCAGATTTCGTAGAAATGTTTGTTGGTGTTGGTGCTTCTCGTGTGCGTGATATGTTTGAACAAGCTAAAAAAATCGCACCATGTATTATTTTTATTGATGAAATCGATGCAGTTGGACGTCAGCGAGGGGCTGGATTAGGTGGTGGTCATGATGAAAGAGAGCAGACCCTTAATCAAATGTTGGTTGAAATGGACGGATTTGAAGGAAAGGAAGGTATTATTGTGATTGCTGCTACTAATCGGCCTGACGTACTAGATCCCGCACTACTACGTCCTGGACGTTTTGATCGTCAGGTAGTGGTGGGCTTACCTGATATACGCGGCCGTGAACAAATTTTGAAAGTTCATATGCGTCAGGTACCGTTAGCTAAGGATATTGACGCTTTAGTTATTGCTCGTGGGACCCCTGGTTTTTCAGGAGCAGATCTGGCTAATTTAGTAAATGAAGCCGCCTTATTTGCGGCTCGTGATAATCAACATGTAGTATCCATGGTAGAATTTGAAAAAGCTAAGGATAAAATTCTGATGGGTACTGAACGTCGTTCTATGGTAATGACTGAGGCTCAGAAAGAATCTACCGCTTATCATGAGGCAGGACATGCAATTATTGGACGTTTAGTACCAGAACATGATCCAGTGCATAAAGTTACTATTATTCCACGGGGACGTGCCTTAGGGGTCACTTTTTTCTTGCCCGAAAGTGATTCTCTTAGTGCCAGTAGGCAAAAATTAGAAAGTAAGATTTCTACCCTATATGGAGGACGATTAGCTGAAGAAATTATTTATGGTATTGATCATGTTTCTACTGGAGCTTCCAATGATATTAAAATTGCTACTTCTATTGCGCGTAATATGGTAACCCAATGGGGATTTTCTGAGAAATTGGGACCATTATTATATGCTGAGGAAGAAGGAGAAATATTTCTGGGTCGTTCCGTAGCTAAAGCCAAACATATGTCTGATGATACTGCACGTATCATTGATCAGGAAATTAAGTCATTAATTGATAAAAATTACTTGCGTGCTAGAAAACTTTTGCACCAAAATATAGATATTCTACATGCTATGAAAGAAGCATTAATGAAATATGAAACGATTGATGCTTTACAAATTGATGATCTTATGGCTCGGCGTGAGGTGCGTTTACCAGCAGCATGGTTAAATACTGATCATACTTAAGAACCAATGACCCACCTAAAAAGCATAGTAATCACCATCAAGCTATCCAAATTTTCTAAGAGTGATTTTTAAACGATCCTACAATAATCCACGATTTTGGTGATTGAAATTCAATACCAACCAGGAGATAGATATATGAAGCTCTATGCGCGAGATTCAGTACTTGATTTGTCCTCTATACATGTAATGGGAATTTTAAATATGACTCCGGATTCATTTTTTGATGGTGGTAAATATAACTCGTCTCTTAGCAAAGCTTTAAAACATGTCAATGAGATGATTGGTGCTGGGGCCACAATTATTGATATAGGTGGCGAATCTACACGTCCGGGGGCATCTGAAATAAGTGTTGAAGAAGAACTGGATAGGGTTGTACCTATAATCTCAGCTATTGCTTCAAGATTTGAAATATGGATTTCAATTGATACCTCTAGACCAGAAGTGATGCGTGAAACTGCACAATCTGGAGTACATCTTATTAATGATATCCGTGCTTTGCAGCTACCAGGAGCTTTACAAGCGGCAGCTGAGATTAAATTACCCATCTGTCTGATGCATATGCAAGGACAACCAAAAAACATGCAACATGCCCCAAGATATACAAATATTTTCATGGAGATTGATAATTTTTTTGCTACACGGATTGCATCTTGTGAAAAAGCGGGAATTAAAAACAATCAATTATTAATAGATCCAGGATTTGGTTTTGGTAAAACTGTTGATCATAACTATCAATTATTAGCACATCTTACCCATCTACATCATTTTGGCTTACCATTGCTTGTAGGTATATCTCGTAAATCTATGATTAATAAAATTCTACAAGTTAGTCCTCTAAAAAGCTTAATTGGGAGTGTTACAGGTACAATTATTGCTGCTCTACAGGGCGTTCATATCTTGCGAGTACATGATGTAAAAGCAACTATAGAAGCAATGCGTATCATTCAGGTCACCTTAGCAGCACAAGCTGCCTTAAATACCAGATAATATCATCTTTAATGTTAAGATTAGATATGGAAACTTCGTAAATCTAATAATCACCTCTAACGAGTATTACAAGTATTGAAGAGAGCAGTTGATTTATGTTATTGTATAAGGTATTGATGTCACTAAATTACAGTAAATAGAGTTATTATAATACGTAGTAGAATATTACAGATTCTAGTATCTTTTAAATTAGAAGATACTAGAATCTCTGCTAAATGGTACATATTATGTATGAAACCTTTTTAACGTTTTTTATTATTATTGCAATAATTTTAATTAGCTTAATTATGCTACAACAAGGTAATGGAGCTGATATGATATCTTCAAGTAATTATGCGGCATCTACAATTTTTAGATCTCATGTATCTGGAAAATTTCTCAATCGCATAATTACCGTGCTAGGAATTATGTTCATTATTATTAGTCTGTTTTTAGATAATATAAATAGTAATGGAGGTAAATGGTATAAATTAAGTCATCCGACAGAAGTCAAAGGTAAATTCAATAAAAAAAATAACACTACACCAGTTCATTATAACTAAATAATAAAATAGCAACAATCTAAATCTAACGGCCGGGGTGGTGGAATTGGTAGACACGCTACCTTGAGGGGGTAGTGCCTAATGAGGCTTACGGGTTCAAGTCCCGTCCTCGGTACCAAATTAAATATTATTTGCATTTTAGGTATACACAGCGTAAGATTAACTTAATTTGTAAACGCGGGGTGGAGCAGCTTGGTAGCTCGTCGGGCTCATAACCCGAAGGTCGTTGGTTCAAATCCGACCCCCGCAACCATTTATTATGAGGGACGATTTGGTTTTATATCCAGTTTAGAATACAGACTTGTATGTAAATTTATTAGCCACTAAAAATTAATATACAAGTAGCTATTTAGCAGTTTATAACAAAAAACCCCGAATTCGGGGTTTTTTGTTATAGTTGATGGCAAAAATTGATTTTAGGCCAGGATTACCTAGCCCTTGTGAGATTTTTGGAGGGATTATGTCTGCTGCATTAGATATAAAAATCGAAAATAAATTTATTATCGTACCAATAGATGAAATTGATTTCTCAGCATTATATTGAGATTAAGGTTAACGGTAGATGTGCATAAAAATTGATTCTAAATTGAGGCAACGAAGATGAACAAAGAGATTCTTGCTGTAGTAGAAGCCGTTTCCAATGAAAAAGCGCTACCGCGTGAAAAAATCTTCGAAGCATTAGAAAGTGCCTTGGCGACGGCAACCAAGAGAAAATATGAAAAAGATATTAATGTACGCATCCGTATTAATCGTAGAACTGGTGATTTTAATACATTTCGAAGATGGTTAATTGTCAAAGAAGTTATACAACCAACTCTTGAAATAACCTTAGAAGCGGCGAGATTTGAAAATCTCTCATTAAATCTCGGTGATTATATTGAAGATCAGATTGAGTCAGTAACTTTTGATCGCATTACTACTCAAACAGCAAAACAAGTGATTGTACAAAAAGTACGTGAAGCTGAACGCGCTATGATAGTTGAGCAATTCCGTAAACATCAAGGTAAAATTGTTCCTGGTATTGTCAAAAAAGTCAATCGCGATAATCTTAATGTTGATCTGGGTAATAATGCAGAAGGTATCCTTCTTCATGAAGATATGTTGCCTAGAGAAAATTTCCATCCCGGGGATCGAATCCGCAGTGTATTGTATGCGGTACGCCCGGAAGCTCGCAGTGCTCAATTATTTTTAAGTCGTTCTCGTCCTGAAATGCTAGAGGAACTGTTTCGTATTGAGGTTCCAGAAATTAGCGAAGAAATCATTGAAATCAAAGCAGCAGTACGCGATCCAGGATCCAGAGCAAAAATTGCTGTGAAAACTAATGATAAACGGATTGATCCGGTTGGAGCATGTGTAGGAATGCGAGGATCACGTGTGCAAGCGGTTTCCAGTGAGTTAGGAGGTGAAAGAATAGATATAGTATTATGGGATGATAATCCCGCACAATTCGTAATTAATGCCATGGCTCCTGCTGAAGTGAGTTCGATTATTGTTGATGAAGATCAACATACTATGGATATTGCAGTTGAAGCATCTCATTTAGCTCAGGCAATTGGTAGAAATGGTCAAAATGTGCGTTTAGCATCACAACTTAGTGGTTGGGAACTGAATGTAATGACAGTCGAAGAGCTAAGTGCGAAACATCAAGCTGAGACGCATGCGGCTCTCAACCTCTTTACCAAAGATCTAGATCTTGAGATAGATTTTGCTAAGAGATTAGTAGAAGCGGGTGTTTACTCATTAGAAGAGCTAGCTTATGTTCCCATGAGTGAATTGCTTGAAATTGAATGCTTTGATAAAAAAATCCTGGAAAAGTTACGTCAGCGTGCCAAAGAAGTATTAAATCATTTGGCAATCACCGCTAAAGAATCGGCAAAGGTTAAAAATCAACCTGCAGATGAATTGCTAAATCTTAGTTATGTAGACCAAATATTGGCCTCGAAACTTGTAGCAAAAGGTATCTACACACTGGAAGATTTAGCTGAACAAGGAGTTGCCGATTTAGCTGATATTGAAGGCATAAACGATGAAAAGGCCGGTAAGTTAATTATGGCGGCTCGTGAGATCTGTTGGTTCAGTAACCATAGATAATGATAGGAAACAAACCGCATGACAAATGTAAGTATAAAAGCTCTGGCAACAGAAATTAAAATTCCAGTCAAGCTGCTAATCAAACAGTTTGCCGCTGTAGGAATATGCAAGTTAGAGACTGATTATGTTACTCAACAGGAAAAAGAGATATTATTTAATCACATTAATAATAAATCTGGAATGTTAGAACAGCTTACTTTACAGCGTAAGACACGCAGCACCTTAAATATTCCTCGTAGCGGAGGTAAAATTCAAGCCGTCAAAATCGAATTCCGCAAAAGTAGAACATATTTAAAAGAACAACCTTTAGCTTTCTCAGATGTTGAAAAAACTTTTCAAGAAAAAATCCCATTCGATAAATTAGAAAAAATGATAGAAAAATCTAATAACCATACTCAAGATGAAATTATCAATAATGATCAAAAATTAAAAAAAACATTACGAGAAGTAGAAACCGCTAAATTTAAGCGTAAAGTGGAAGAAGTAGTTCTTTTAAAATTCGAAGAAGAGGCACGTCGCGTTGCTGAGGAAGCACGTAGAATTGCCGCTGAAGAACAGAATGATTGGAATGAGTTATTCTTAGAGGAAGATACCCATGATTATCATCTCACTACATCTCAACATGCTCGGCAAGCGGAAGATGAAAATGAGAGACAGCTAGAATGTGATCGCCGTAATCGTACCGCAAAATTCCCCCGGCAAAGAAAAAGCCATAAGCATTATGAATCTAAGACTGAGAGAGAAGAAGCTCGAGCGGTCGCTCGGAGTAGCAAAAAACGTAAAGTTAGTCTTTTACAACCGAGTGGTACTAAAAATCTAGTAAATCGTTCGGTGATTATCGGTGAAACTATTACTATAGCTGAACTTGCCAATAAAATGGCTGTCAAAAGTTCACAGGTCATAAAAATTATGATGCAAATGGGGGCAATGGCAACTATTAATCAAATTATAGATCAGGAAACCGCTCAGTTAGTTGCAGAAGAAATGGGACACCAAGTAATCTTGCGTCATGCCAATGAGTTGGAAGAAGCTGTAATGAGCGATCGAGACATGGGTATCATACCTGAATCTAGAGCTCCGGTAGTAACGATTATGGGACATGTAGATCATGGAAAGACTTCTTTACTCGACTATATTCGCTCTACGAAAATTGCTTCTGGTGAAGCCGGAGGTATTACCCAACATATTGGTGCTTACCATGTAGAAACCGATAATGGAATGATTACATTTATTGATACTCCAGGCCATGCCGCCTTTACTGCTATGCGTGCTAGAGGGGTTCAAGCCACAGATATTGTGGTTTTAGTAATTGCTGCCGATGATGGTGTAATGCCACAAACGATTGAAGCTATTCAACATGCTAAAGCCGCTAAGGTTCCAATAGTAGTAGCAGTTAATAAAATTGATAAATCTAGTTTTGAGGCTGAGAGGATTAAAAATGATTTGTCCAAACATGGGATTACTCCAGAAGAATGGGGGGGTGAAAATCAGTTTGTTTACGTTTCAGCAAAAACTGGCCAAGGTATTGAAGATTTATTAACGGCAATTTTATTACAGGCAGAAATGTTAGAATTAACAGCTATACGTAACGGTATGGCAAGTGGTCTAGTAATAGAATCATTTCTTGATAAAGGAAGAGGTCCAGTAACAACAATAATAGTACGTGAAGGAACCTTAAAAAAAGGTGATATCGTATTATGTGGTTTTGAATATGGACGTGTTAGAGCTATGAGAGATGAACTAGGCAGGGAAATTTTTCAAGCAGGACCTTCGCTGCCGGTAGAAATACTTGGTCTTTCTGGCCTGCCTTTATCTGGTGATACAGTAACCGTAGTCCGTGATGAGAAAAAGGCACGTGAGGTTGCATTATATCGTCAGGGAAAATATCGTGAAGTTAAATTAGCTCGTCAGAAAAATCCCAATATAGAAAAAATGTTTGCTCATTTAAATCAAGATGAAGTTGATGAGCTCAATATTATCTTAAAAGCTGATGTTAAAGGGTCTGTAGAAGCTATTATTAACTCTTTAACACAGATTTCTACCAATGAAGTGAAGGTTAAAATTATAAGTTCAGGAGTTGGAGGTATTACAGAAACCGATGCTACTTTAGCTGCAGCATCTAATGCTATTATCATTGGGTTTAATGTACGGGCAGACAATTCAGCACGTCGAGTCGTTGAAAGAGAAAATCTAGACCTACGTTATTATTCGGTAATTTACAACTTAATTGATGAAGTTAAACATACCATGAAAGGAATGTTAATTCCAGAATATAAACAGAAAATTATTGGAATGGCAGAAGTACGCGGGGTCTTTAAATCTCCTAAATTCGGAGAGATTGCCGGCTGTATGGTAATTGATGGTATAGTAAAACGTAATAAACCAATTAGGATTTTGCGTAATAACATTGTGATTTACGAAGGAGAACTTGAATCTCTCCGTCATTTTAAGGAGGATATTAATGAAGTTCACCAGGGTGTAGAATGTGGGATAGGACTAAAAAATTATCATGAGGTGCGTACTGGTGACATAATTGAAATATTTGAAATGGTTGAATTAGAACGTCATAACTGATATTCGAGTTATTAGATTGGCACCCCAAAAGATACCTTGGTTATTTAAAAGAAAATCTTCAGGAAAATTTTATGGTAAAAGAAAAGAAAGTTGAACGTTTACAGAGAGTAGCTCAAACTTTGAAAAAATATCTTACCATTATTTTACAACGTGAAATAAACGATCCAAGGCTAGAAACAATTGTTACGGTAACTGATGTGGAAATTTCATCTGATTTGATGTACTCTAAAGTATTTATTACTTTTTTAGATGATCAAGATAATGATCTTCTTAGAAGAAGAATGAATTTATTACAGAATGCTAGTGGATATATTCGTATGCTACTCAGTAAAATGATGTCCATACGGACTATACCTAAAATAACTTTTATTTATGATAAATCTCTTAAGGACGGGGTATATATTTATAATTTGATCAATCACGTTATGACTCCGAGTATTGGATAAATTAATGAGGGTCTCTTACGGTAAGAAGATTAATGGAGTGCTCTTACTTGATAAACCTTCAGGCATTTCTTCTAATATGGCTCTACAGCAAGTAAAACAGATTTTTAATGCTAAAAAAGCTGGATATATAGGGACTTTAGATCCCCTAGCTACCGGCATGTTACCGGTTTGTTTCGGTGAAGCTACTAAATTAGCACAATATTTGCTCGATTCTGATAAACGTTATCGTGTGACTGCTAAACTTGGTCAACGTACTGATACCTATGATGCTTATGGTATAGTGATTAATGAACGTCCTATAAACATTAATACTTCCAGCTTGCAAGATACATTACAAGATTTTCTAGGCAAAATAAAACAAATCCCTCCGATGTATTCCGCAATTAAATATAAGAGTAAACCCTTATATAAATATGCCCGTCAAGGGATTGCTGTATCACGTCAAGCACGTTATATTATGATTTATGATTTACAGTTGATTTTTTTAGAAGGAAATCAACTCCAAATCGAAATACATTGTTCTAAAGGTACGTATGTACGTGCACTAATTGATGATTTAGGAGAGAAATTAGGATGCGGGGCTCATGTGATTGCTTTAAGACGTTTAAATGTAGCGGATTATTCAAGAGATCGCATGATCACCTTAAATCAACTTAAGACTATAAAATATCCATCTTTGAAACCAGATGAAGATGTTATCACCTCTAATTTGCTTGCTCTCTTAATGCCAATAGAGAGCATAGTTTCCATTTTTCCCGAAATAAATTTAATTAGTGTTATAGCAAATGAGATTAAACAAGGGAAAAAAATCTTTATTCCGAAATTACATTTGACTGGATTGGTAAGAGTTACCGAAGGAAAAGAAAGAAGATTTTTTGGTTTAGCAGAAATTAATAATGGATTCATACAACCACGTCGTTTGCTAGTAGATAGTTAAAAGAAATGCAAGTAGATAGATTTGCCTTGACACCTTATTGAATCTATAATAATTGTTTTTATAGATTAAAATTCGCAAAATTATGCTATTATATCCTGGAGTCAGGTCATGTCTATAAATTTAAAGAATAAAGATCAAATTATCACTGAATATGGACGTCATGTAAATGATAGTGGTTCTACTAAAGTTCAAGTAGCTTTACTAACTAATAAAATTAATCATTTACGTATACATTTTATGAAACATAAAAAAGATCATCATAGTCGTCGTGGTTTATTACGTATGGTTTCACAAAGACGCAGCTTATTAGCTTATTTAAAGCATAATGATTTAGCTAGTTATACAATTATGATAGAACGTCTTGGTTTACGTAGATAAATAGTTGGTAAGTGCCGTGCCAAAAAAGGTGGCAGGAGTAGATTGAAAAGGGGCACACCAGCCCCTTTAATATAAAGGAAAGGTTAGTCGTAGTCTTAAATAAGAATAAGCTTGATAACCAATAGTTGTACTAAAAATACAAATTCAGTTTAGAACCATTAACATGTTAATGGTCAGTAAGTTAAGGATATTATTTTGCTGAAACCAATCAGACGTACCTTCCAGTACGGAAAACATACAGTAACATTTGAAACTGGTATGATAGCTAGACAAGCAACCGCGGCTGTAATGGCTAGTATGGATGACACTGTAGTATTGGTAACTGTAGTAGTTACTAAAACACTAGAACACGGACAAAAATTTTTTCCAATGACTGTAAACTACCAAGAACGTTCATATGCAGCCGGACGAATTCCCGGGAGTTTTTTTCGGCGTGAAGGTCGTCCAACTGAAAATGAAATTATAATTGCACGACTTATTGATCGTCCGATTCGTCCTTTATTTTCAGAAGAATTTTTTAATGAAGTTCAGATTATTGCTACTGTAGTTTCCTTAAATCCACAAATTAATCCCGATCTCGTGGCCATAATGGGAGCGTCTGCAGCTTTAAGTCTTTCAGAACTTCCATTTAATGGTCCCATTGGTGCCGCCAGAATTGGATATATTGAAAATCAATACATATTGAATCCCACCACAGAGGAACTAACAGAGAGTAGGTTAGATTTGGTTATTGCAGGAACGCAAAAGGGCATCTTAATGGTAGAATCTGAAGCAGAATTACTTAGCGAAGATCAAATGCTAGATGCGGTAATATACGGTCATGAACAACAGCAAGTTGTCATTGAGAATATTAATTTACTAGTAAAGGAAGCTGGAAAAAATCGTTGTCCTTGGAAACCCAATGAGACTACCATTACAAGTTATGCTGAAATTTATGCCAGAATTGCTGAAATTTCCGAGGTGCGTTTGAGCAATGCCTATCGTATTTTTGATAAAAAAATGCGTTATGCTGAAGTTGACCTTATAAAGTCTGATGTAAGATCAGCACTACAATCAGATGATTCGACGTTGACTGATGATGTAATTAGTATCATTCTACATAAGATTGAAAAAAAGATCGTTCGTCATAGGGTATTACGTGGAGAACCCCGTATTGATGGACGTAATAAGGATATGATTCGTAGTTTAGATATAAGGACTGGTATCTTACCAAGAACACATGGATCGGCATTATTTACTCGTGGAGAAACCCAGGCCCTTGTCACTGCTACTCTAGGAACTGAACGTGATGCACAGAAGATTGAGGAATTATTAGGTGAAAGTAGCGATTCCTTCATTTTTCACTATAATTTTCCTCCCTACTCAGTAGGTGAAACAGGAGTAGTAGGAGCCCCCAAACGTCGTGAAATAGGTCATGCTAGATTAGCTAAACGTAGTGTATTAGCTGTTATGCCCAATCTAAAGAGTTTCCCATATACAATACGTATTGTCTCGGAAATTACTGAATCCAATGGTTCTTCTTCAATGGCCTCGGTATGTGGTGCCTCTTTAGCGCTTATGGATGCTGGAGTCCCCATTAATTCAGCGGTTGCTGGAATTGCTATGGGTTTGGTAAAAGAAGGTGATCAATATGTAGTTCTTTCTGATATTCTTGGCGACGAGGATCATCTTGGAGATATGGACTTTAAAGTGGCAGGTAGTTGTGAAGGGATCACTTCACTACAGATGGATCTTAAAATTGAAGGGATTACTCGCGAAATTATGCAAGTGGCACTGACTCAAGCGAAGGAAGCTCGTATACATATATTGAATATCATGAAAAAAGCTATCGACGGTCCACGTGTAGATATTTCAAAATATGCACCACGCATACATACTATTAAAATTAATCCAGAAAAAATTAAAGATATCATCGGTAAGGGTGGATCCGTTATTAGAGCATTAACTGAAGAAACTGGTACCATTATTGATATTGAAGATGATGGTACTGTAAAAATTGCGGCGCTTGATAGTAAAAAAGTCCAATTTGCTATTCAACGGCTTGAAGAAATTACAGCAGAAATTACAGTAGGAAGAATTTACTCTGGTATAGTTTCTCGTATTGTAGATTTTGGCGCTTTTGTGGTTCTTTTGGGGAGTAAAGAGGGATTAGTGCATATATCTCAAATTTCCGACAGACATATAGTAAAAGTTAGTGATTATTTAAAAATAGGTCAGGCAATAACGGTAAAAGTTATTGAAGTGGATCGTCAAGGTCGGATCCGTTTGAGTATTAAGGAAGCCAATAATTCAAACTAGTGTCCATATATGTTTGAGAATCTCATAAATCTGATAACCAGAGATTTTAGTCATCATTCATCTATAATAGATCAAGTAAATAATAGTCACAGTTATTTCTAACGTAAAGTACTAATGAATATCACCTGCTAAAATTCCATTGGATAAATCAGGTGTAATATATAAGTTGAGCTGGAATATAATTTTAATGATATAAACTGGCCGTAAAATGTAAGAGGCATGTATACTAAATGGCAAAAAATCAAACTAATTTTGCTGATTTTGGTCTGAAATTATCACTGATAGAATCGCTAAAATTTAGCGGTTATGTAAAACCTTCTCCTATTCAAGTAAAGTGTATTCCATACTTACTTAAAGGATTAGATGTGTTAGGGATTGCCCAAACCGGAAGTGGTAAAACTGCAGCATTTACCTTACCACTCCTAAATAACCTCGAGTTAAATCTCAAATATCCACAGGCGCTAATCTTGACACCTACACGCGAGCTAGCTATTCAGGTAGCTGAAGCGTGTACTAATTTAGCAAAATATCTACCTGGAGTACATATATTAGCCATATATGGTGGTCAGCGTTATGAGGTGCAATTACGTGCCTTACGTCGTGGTCCACATATTATAGTGGGGACTCCAGGTAGATTGCTAGATCATCTTCAACGTGGTACTTTGGATTTATCTAGATTACGTAGTTTAGTGTTAGATGAAGCGGATGAAATGTTACGCATGGGTTTCATTGTTGATGTCGAAAAAATTTTCGAGAAAATTCCCAAAGAGAAGCAAACCGCTCTATTTTCGGCAACTATGCCTGAAGCAATTCGTCGTCTCACTACCAATTTCATGAAAAATCCGCATGAAATAAGAATTAATACGGATATCACAACGCGTCCGGATATTAGCCAGAGTTACTGGAAAGTTTGTGGTGATAAAATTAATGGCTTGGTGCGTTTTTTAGAAGTAGAAAAATTTGATGCGGTACTGATCTTTGTAAGGAAAAAATCTTCAACCATAGAAGTAGCTGAAATACTAGAACGTAGGGGATATAGTACTGCGGCACTTAACGGTGATATGAATCAGACTTTACGTGAACAAACGTTGGAACGTTTCAAAGATGGACGTCTTGAGATTCTTATTGCAACTGATGTTGCGGCTCGTGGTTTAGATGTTGAACGCATTAGTTTAGTTGTAAATTATGAGATACCTCTAGATGCAGAATCCTACCTTCATCGGATTGGCCGAACCGGACGTGCCGGTAGGCCTGGTCGGGCCTTATTATTTGTAGAAAATCGGGAGCGCCGATTATTACATAATATTGAACGCCTGATGAAAATCACTATTCCCGAAATTAAACTCCCCAGCTTAGAATTTATCAGTCAACGACGGCTAGAAAAATTTGATGCTAAAGTTCAACAACAGCTTGAAAGTAATGATCTGGCTCAATATCGCACTTTATTAGCTAAAATCCAACCGGATAAAAATATTGATGTGGAAACTTTAGCAGCCGCTTTGCTTAAAATCGCACAGGGCGAACGTCAGTTAATTTTATCACCCGAGAAAGTTGAGCGTAGTGATCGTTATTCCAATCGTTCCGCACGAAGAGAACGTCGTCTTGGAGAAATGGATTTATATAGGATTGAAGTTGGTCGTAATGATGGTGTAGAAGTCAGACACATTGTTGGTGCTATTGCTAATCAAGGCGAGATCAAGAGTAGTTATATTGGCAATATAAAGTTATTTGCTTTTCATTCAACTATAGAACTACCTAAAAGTATGCCAGGTAAACTTTTACAGAATTTTACTCGTACACGTATATTCAATAAACCGATTAATATGCAATTACTTGGGGATGCACATTCATTAAATAGTGAATACGTAAATAAAAAACGTCATGAAAATAGTCAGAGATTTAATCGGGAACGTCGCGGTAAAAATCGTCATTCTTACAGTAGTGATCGGTTATCACACCGTTATAGTTAGAATATTTAAAAACAACCTAAATTTTATGAATCGCGCAATAATTTGGCATGATGTGTTAGCACGTGAAAAATATTTTCTTCAAATCTTGCAAGCTGTAGCCGTGGCACGTTCTGCAGGAAAAATTATTTATCCCTGTCAAAAAGATATTTTTAATGCTTTTCGCCTGACCGAACTTCACCAAATTAAAGTAGTAATAGTTGGTCAAGATCCATATCCTGGTCCAGGTTATGCACATGGTCTAGCTTTTTCGGTACGTCAAGGCATACCTATTCCACCTTCACTTAACAATATATATAAAGAATTAGAAAACGATCTCGTTGAATTTACCCGACCTAATCATGGTTGTCTTGAAAGTTGGGCAAGACAAGGGATCATGTTGCTAAATACTATTTTGACTGTAGAAGTAGGAACCGGAACTTCTCAGACAAATTGTGGTTGGGAAAAATTTACGGATAAAGTTATTTCAGTTATTAATAAGTATCGTAATAACATAGTATTTCTACTCTGGGGAAAACAAGCTCAAAAAAAAGTAAATTTCATTGATTACCAACGCCATACTATTTTACAAGCATCCCATCCATCTCCACTTTCTGCTCATAGAGGTTTTTTTGGCTGTAGACATTTTTCTAAAACAAACTATTGGCTTACAGAACGTGGCATACCACCTATTGACTGGACGCCACGTTTACTGAATAATAAGCTAATATAATTTATCACTCATTTGATTCTGACTTTACTTTAGAAACAATGACCATAGCAGGTCGCAATAAACGACCGTTGAGAGTATAACCTCGTTGCATTACTGCAATTATATAGTTAGGTGCGATTTCTTGGGTTTCTTGTATTGACATGGCTTGATGTAGATCGGGATTAAAAGGAACATGAATCTTATTAACTACTTCAACTCCAAATTTACTCATAGCATCCAGTAAAATTTTTAAAGTTAGTTTAATTCCTTCAATCATTACATCTAGCTCAGTCTTCGATTGATCGGCAATTTCTAAAGCACGTTCTAGATTATCGATAACGGGTAATAATTCACTCACAAATTTTTCTAAAGCAAATTTATGTGCTTTTTCAATATCTAAACAAGTACGACGACGGAGATTTTCTAATTCCGCCTGTAAACGCAACAGGTTTTCACGCTCTATTTTTTTTATTTCAGAAAGTTGCATTTCAAGTTTAGCAATGTGTTTCTCACGAGCATCTACTTCTAAATTACCACGGATTTTTTCATAGTTATTATCTAGTTCAATATGATCTGAATCCGACTTCTTTAAACCATGTACATGCTCGGTGGTTTCATCTGGGATTGGATCGTTCGGTGATTTTTGTTCTTTAATCATGAATTTCTCCACGTCTACACATTCATTTTAATTTACTGATTAGCTTATTATTATGGGGATCATAATAATAGTTTCAAGGTAAATTGTTATATTGATCACATATTAAGGAATCCTAGTATAATGAAAAAAATTTTTAATTGCATTGGTATTATAGGTAGTCCACGTGATCCTAAAGCTTTAGAGACTCATAAAATGATTTATAAATGGCTAGAAGCAGAAGGTTATCATGTGGTAGTGGAACATCAAATCGCACGTAAATTAAAAATTCATAAGCTAGAAACTGCTTCTATATCAGAAATCGGTAAGCAAGCAGATTTAGCAGTAGTTGTAGGAGGTGATGGCAATATGCTAGGAGCCGCCCGCGTTTTAGCGCCATATAATATCCAAGTTATAGGTATCAATCGTGGCCAACTAGGTTTTCTAACGGATCTTGATCCTGATCATGCCAAACTCCAATTAATGGAGGTGTTACAAGGCCACTATCTCAAGGAGAGTCGTTTTCTACTTGAAGCAACAGTATACTGTAAAAACATACAACGATGCTTCAGTATTGCAATGAATGAGGTAATTTTACATCCAGGAAAAGTTGCTCATATGTTTGAATTCGAAGTTTATATTGACGATAATTTTGCTTTTGCACAACGTTCTGATGGTTTAATTATCGCTACTCCAACAGGATCTACTGCTTATTCACTTTCAGCGGGTGGTGCTATTTTAACTCCTTCACTAGATGCGATAACTTTAGTTCCTATGTTTCCACATACCCTGTCTTCTCGTCCATTAGTGATTAATAGTAGTAGTACAATTCGTTTGCGTTTCTCTAGTCGGCGACACCAACTAAAAATTAGTTGTGATAGTCAAATTATTTTACCAGTTTTTAAAGATGACGATATCTTAATTCGCCGCAGTAATTATCATCTGAATCTTATTCATCCTAAAAATTATAATTATTTTAGGATATTAAGTAATAAGTTAGGTTGGTTAAAAAAATTATTTTGAATTATAGCAAGCCGCCTAAAATCCATAAGGATTACAACCAATTTTTAAGCTTTGACAATGATAGATAATTAATTGATATTAAAAATCTAAGCGATTGAATTATAAATCTAATAAAAATAACTACTATGAAAAACTTATGTAATCCAAATCCTACGATTACTATTAATAAACGTGCTTATCACGAATATTGGATTGAAGACCAATTTGAAGCGGGACTAGTATTACAAGGCTGGGAAGTAAAATCAGTTCGTTCAGGTAAAGTTAATCTCAGTGAGAGTTATGTATTACTAAAGAATGATAATGCTTATTTATTGGGGGCAATTTTTCAGCCTCTAATTACAGTGATCTCAAAAGATTTGATCTGTGATTCAAGTCGTACGCGAAAACTCTTGCTTAACCAACGTGAACTAGCTTCTATGTATGGTCGTGTTCATCGTCAAGGTTATACAGCAATAGCACTATCTTTATATTGGAAAAACATTTGGTGTAAAGTAAATATTGCTATTGCCAAAGGTAAAAAACAATATGATAAACGTGCCAACATTAAAAATCGTGAGTGGCAGGTAAATAAAGCACGTCTTCTAAAGTATGTGAAGAAAAACTAGTAAAGAATTGTAATATTAGTTATCATATCAGTATGGGGCTGTTTTGGATTCGACGGAATTTGCGAAATCTAAGGTGCATGTCGAGGAACGGTAGGCCTCGTAAAAAAACCGTAAAAATAGTCGCAAACGACGAAACTTACGCTTTAGCAGCTTAAGAAACTGCTTAAAGCTCCTTGTATCTTTAACCTCATCTCTTAGGAAGAAGATGAAGCAAGGTAAAATTATCTAGAGATCGCGTCAATATCTCACCTAGGGTTAGACGTTAAATTAAATAGGTTAGTTTGTTAGCAGTTTGTCGGTTTTGCTACTAACTAAACGAAAAAACAAAAACTAGACTAAACATGTAGTACCAAGGACAGAGGAGTTCCGGACGCGGGTTCGAATCCCGCCAGCTCCACCAAAATAGATTACCATATCTAATCAATACTGGTTCCATTATTTACCTAGAGATGAATGAGATAATTATTAGATTATAAATTTACTTTATTTAAATTAAGCTGGCCTATTGTAAATAGGATTAGGTATAAATTTATTTAATTGAAAAGTTATGAGTACAATTTTCAGGAATCAGTAATATGAAAAAAATCAATACTTTAATGTCTCACCTTAATGAAAAAGTTATTTTGACCCCAGAACAATTAAAAGAACTGTATCCTTGTAATGAGCGCTTACAAAAACAAATTGCGGCTTCACGCCAAACTATTTCGTCTATTATAAAAGGATCTGATGACCGTTTTTTATTAGTATGTGGTCCTTGTTCTATTCATGATACTAAAGTGGCAATGCAGTATGCTTGCCATCTTAAAAAAGTTGCAGATCAAATTAAGGATAGAATTTATCTAGTTATGCGTGTCTATTTTGAAAAACCTCGGACTACAATAGGTTGGAAGGGATTTATTAATGATCCATATATAGATAATTCTTTTGATATTGAAACTGGATTAAAGATAGCACGTCATCTGTTACTGGAATTATCCCAACTAGGGATCCCATTGGCAACTGAGACTTTAAATCCTTATACCCCTGCATATTTAGCGGATCTTTTTAGCTGGATGGCAATTGGAGCTCGAACTACTGAATCACAGACTCATCGTGAAATTGCCTCTGGACTATCAATGCCTGTAGGTTTTAAAAATAGTACTCATGGTAATCTTGATACCGCCATTAATGCTATAATTACATCCGCTATTCCACATTGTTTTGTAAGTATTAGTCAAAAAGGTAGGGTTTGTTTGTTACAAACTCCTGGAAATCCTGATGGACATATCATTTTACGCGGCGGAATAACACCAAATTACGATTCTCAATCGATTTCAAAATGTGAACATACCATGATACAGGCAGGATTATATCCGGCAATTATGGTAGATTGTAGCCATGATAATTCTAATAAAGATTATCGTCAACAACCTAAGATTGCTAAATCAGTAGTGATTCAACGTAAAATAGGTAATCGTTCAATCATTGGATTAATGTTAGAAAGTAACTTATATGAGGGAAATCAGCCCTTTGAACCGTCATCAAAAGGTAGGCGTTATGGAGTCTCATTAACGGATGCTTGTATTAGCTGGGAAACCACCGAGGCCTTGCTCAAGGAGCTTTATAAAGAGTTATCATGATTTTATCTCAAGAGGCATATTTATGGTTGCAGAACTAAATGCACTACGTGATCAAATAGATCACGTAGATCAAGATTTATTGAAAATAATAGCTAAAAGAATCCAATTAGTTACTAAAGTTGGCGAAGTTAAACATCGTCATGGGTTGCCTATTTATGTTCCAGAAAGGGAAAGTTCAATACTTCATTCCCGTAGAAAAGAAGCTGAAGATTTAGGGATTTCTCCAGATTTATTTGAAGATGTTTTACGTCGTATTATATGTGAATCTTATCATAGCGAGTATCTTAAAGGTTTTAAGCCAATTTATCCATCATTACGCCCAGTTGTTATTATTGGCGGCAAAGGTAAAATGGGAAATTTTTTTGCGAAACTCTTTAAAATTTCTCAATATCAGGTTAAAATCCTTGACAAAGAAGATTGGTCAAATGCCGATCAAATTTTAGGAGATGCTGTAATGGTAATTATTAGTGTGCCTATTCAGCTTACTGAACAAGTTATCACTCAATTACCTAAATTACCCCAAGATTGCATTTTAGTAGATCTATCTTCGGTAAAAAATCTTCCACTGCAAGCTATGTTAGCAGCTCATAAAGGACCGGTACTTGGATTACACCCCATGTTTGCTCCGGATAACGATAATCCAGCTAGACAAGTAGTGATTTTATGTGATGGACGTAATCCTCAAGCTTATGAATGGTTTCTAAAACAGCTTAAAATTTGGGGAATGCGTTTACATCGTATTAGTGCTATAGAACATGATCATAATATGGCTTTTATACAAGCCTTACGTCATTTTTCTACTTTCGTATATGGATTAACTTTAGTACAGGAAGATGTACAATTAGAGCAGTTACTCATACTGGCATCACGTATGTATCGAATTGATTTAATCATGGTAGGGCGATTCTTTACACAGGATCCGCAACTTTATGCAGATATTATTATGTCTTCGAAACTTAATTTAGCATTAATTAAACGTTATTATCATCGTTTTGGAGAAGCTATTAAATTAATTGAACACCGAGATAAGCAGGAATTTATAGACACCTTTACAAGAATTCAACAATGGTTTGGTACCTATACTAAACAATTTCTTATTGAAAGTCGTTCATTATTATTACGCTGAACTATTATGGACAACTTATCGGATCGCATAATCTTAACGTGATTAGTAACTATTGGCTAATATAATCGGTAAATTGGAATTCACCAGAACAGTGTGATCAATAGGATAACATCCTAAGATTTTTAAGGTGTGAAGTTTTTTTTTCATGATTCTTAAAGCTTGTTGCATTTCACTGGAATTTAAATTCCCTTGAAGATCCAAATAAAACCTCTTTTCTCCGGTTGGATTCAGCATCGGCCAAGATTCTATATGAATCAGAATGATATTATATTCACGTAATATCATTAAGATTTCTACCAAAACAATCAAGGGCTGTTGGGTAGAAATTATTAGTGTAGTTTTTGCTGGAATATTAGTCGCAACTTCTATTATTTTCCGAGAAAGTATAATGAACCTGGTACTGTTTCGTTGCTGATTACAAATATTACGTGCTAATATTTTTAGATGATAGTATTGACTTCCATCTTCACTTCCTAAAGCAGCGATTTTAGAAGAGTTTAGAGTGGCTACTTTCTCCATAGCAGCAGCAGTACTTACTGTATATTCTATATTCCATTGTGAAAATTTACTAATAAAATTACTACACTGTTGGAAAGGTTGTGGATGACTATAAATTTTTTCAATTTTTTCTAGACAAGCTTTAGTTGATACTAACATGCAATGTTCAATAGGTAAAATGAGCTCTCCAACAATGAAAAGATGAGTATGTTGCAATAAATCATAAATTTCCTTAATAGAACCAGCAGTACTATTTTCAATAGGTACTACTGCATAATCCGCTTGTCTAGTTTCTACTTTATGAAATATAGGGGCAAAATTAAAAAAACTCATTTCTAAAAAATTATTGAAATAACGCGCCGCATATTTATTTGCAGCAATATGAGAGTAGGAACCTCTGGGGCCAAGAAAAGCAATACGCGGAAAACACATAGACATATAAAAATATATTAAATTTAATCAAAATTTACACTAAATATTGTGCCTTGACAACAATGATTTAGTATAGAAATTGTCGTATATTCATTTCATATAATATAATTTTTTATAAGCAGTTTTCATAATTGAGAGTGCCATATATGTTGACTTGGTATGAGGATAATCTAACATCATTTGCTTTACACGATTGATAACTGCTACATAAGCACATCGTTTCAGATAAAAATCGGCTACTAATAATTCATATTTGGCTAAGCGTTCTTTAAGATAAATTACATGTTTTCTAGCATCAGGTATATATTTACTATTTGGGTATCTATGCATGAGGTGATAAAAATCATATAAAGCCGCTCTAGCATATTCCGGATCTCGATCTGATTGATCTATCTTAAAAAAATTTAGAATGAGATTATAATCTAATCTCATATCTATCATTCCAAGCAGATAGAGTACATAATCCATGTTTGGATGATTAGGATTCATAAGTATCAAACGTTCAATCATAGCCCTTGATAGTGCTAAATTAGCTTTTTTATAATATATATAGATCCACTGTATTTGATTTAAATTAGAACTCAATGAGTAATTATCAATATTTTCCAGTTGATTCATTGAGATTAGGTTTTTATTATAAATACTAGAACAACCTTCTAGTAACAAAGTTACTAAAATAATTGTCATTAAGAAGTATTTCTTACACATCTCTATCACAATATTTTCTGTAAATTTAATTAGCACAATTATACCATGAAATTTTCTTACCAAGAAAATTACAACTATCAATAGCCGTTTATGACATCAAAACTTAGACTAACTGCAACTATATCTCATTTACAGAATGGACAACGTTTAGATAAAGCTTTAGTAACTTTGTTTCCAGAATATTCTCGTTCTTGTATTAAGAAATGGATATTAAGACGATATGTTGTAGTTAATAATATAGTTTTTGATAAACCTAAAATTAGAGTATTAAAGGGAGCGAAAATTAATATTCATATTGATGATAATACTTTATTAGAAGCACAAAATATTGCCTTAAATATTATTTATGAAGATGAATATTTAATAGTAATTAATAAACCGCATCATTTAGTCGTGCATCCTGGCGCTGGTAATCTAAATGGAACTCTGCTAAATGCTTTGCTTTATCATTATCCAAATCTTGCTAATGTTCCTCGGGCTGGTATTATTCACCGCCTTGATAAAGATACTACTGGTTTAATGATCATCGCCAAAACGGTTTTAATACAAAAAAGATTAATAGAAGCTATGCAATGTCGAACAATCATTCGTGAATATGACGCGGTTGTCATAGGATCCATGAAATCGGGAGGCTGTATCAGTCAACCTATTAGCCGTCATCCTAAAAAACGTACTATCATGACAATTCATCCCGGGGGGAAAATTGCCATTACTCATTATCGCATCATAGAAAGGTTTAGAGCTTATACACATCTTGGTTTAAGGTTAGAAACCGGTCGCACACATCAGATACGTGTCCATATGGCCTACCTTAATCATCCCTTAGTAGGAGATCCTATTTATAAAGGAAAAGTATCCAATAAATTGCCATGGTTGGGGGTCGACGGTTGTCTCTATCAATTTAATCGACAAGCCTTGCATGCTTCTATGTTGCGTTTTTATCATCCTCATCTTGGCATCAAAATGGAATTGCATGCACCATTACCACTAGATATGCTTAATTTAATTAATTTCTTGAAAGAAGACATAACATAATTCAGATAATGATTAATTAGGTTTGATAGGCAATTTGAGGTTCTAATAAATTTTCTACAACTGGAGGAATATTATTATGCGTTTTGATCTCCTTACTAAAAAATTTCAGCAGGCTTTAGCGGATGCCCAGTATATAGCCATTGGGCAATCTAATCAATTTATTGAACCTTTACATTTGATGCGGGCTTTTTTAGACCAAAAAAATAGTACCGTATCTTCGTTAATTGCTAATTTAGGTATTAATTATTCAATACTGCGGAATCATATTAATAGAGCTATTCAACATTTACCTCAAGTAGAAGGAAATTATGGAGAACTTAAATTATCTCAAGATTTAGTGCGTGTACTTAATCTTTGTGATAAATTAGCGCAACAAAGAGGTGATAAATTTATTTCATCTGAATTATTTCTTTTATCTGTAATTCATACCCCAAGTTCATTATCTGAGATTCTCAAACATCTTGGTCTAACTACTGATCAGATAAATCAAGCTATTGATAACTTACGTAAAGGAGAACCGGTGAATAATCAGGATATAGAAGACCAGCGCGATTCTTTAAAAAAATATACGCTTGATCTTACAGAACGTGCAGAACAAGGTAAACTGGATCCAGTCATTGGACGTGATGAGGAAATTCGGCGCACCATTCAAGTATTACAACGCCGCACTAAAAATAATCCCGTACTTATTGGTTCACCTGGAGTAGGAAAAACTGCAATTGTTGAGGGATTAGCTCAACGCATCGTTAATGGGGAAGTCCCAGAGGGCTTAAAACATCGCCAAGTATTAGCATTAGATATAGGAGCATTAATAGCTGGTGCTAAATATCGTGGTGAATTTGAAGAACGATTAAAAGCTGTATTGAAAAATTTAGCTAAACAGGAAGGCAACGTTATATTATTTATTGATGAACTACATACTATGGTAGGCGCTGGAAAAACCGACGGTGCTTTAGATGCTGGAAACATGCTAAAGCCAGCTTTAGCCCGTGGTGAATTACACTGCGTTGGCGCTACTACACTAGATGAATATCGTCAGCACATTGAAAAAGATGCTGCATTAGAACGTCGATTTCAAAAAGTATTTGTCGCTGAGCCCACCGTAAACGATACCATTGCTATTTTACGGGGATTGAAAGAACGTTATGAATTGCATCATCATGTACAAATTACTGATCCTGCCATTGTGGCAGCAGCTACATTGTCTTCGCGTTATATTTCTGACCGTAAATTACCCGATAAAGCCATTGACTTAATTGATGAAGCCGCGGCAAGTATACGGTTACAAATTGATTCCAAGCCAGAACCTTTAGATCGTCTAGAACGCCGGATTATTCAGTTAAAATTAGAACAGCAAGCCTTAAAAAAAGAAACTGACGATGCTAGTATTAAACGTCTTGCTGCACTCAATCAAGAAATTATACATAAAGAGCAGGAATCTGGAAAATTAAATGAAGAATGGAAGAATGAAAAAGCAGTGCTTTTAAGCACGCAATCAATTAAAGCTGAATTAGAACAAGTTAAAATAAGTTTAGAACAAGCTCGTCGTTCAGGAGATTTAGCACGTATGTCTGAATTGCAGTATGGTAAGATACCAGAACTCGAAAAACAATTAGAAGCCTCTACCAACCAGTATAACTCTACAACAATGCAGCTACTACGTAATCGAGTTACAGATATAGAAATTGCCGAGGTTTTATCACGATGGACCGGAATTCCTGTATCTCGCATGATGGAAGGAGAACGTCATAAACTCTTACGTATAGAAAAATCGCTACATCAACGTGTTATTGGTCAAGATGAAGCAGTGGAAGTCATTGCAAATGCGATCCGCAGGAACCGAGCTGGATTATCAGATCCTAATCAGCCTATTGGTTCTTTTCTTTTTCTTGGGCCTACTGGAGTTGGAAAAACCGAACTTTGCAAATCATTAGCAAATTTTATGTTCGATAGTGACGATGCTATGGTGCGCCTTGATATGTCAGAATTTATGGAAAAACATGCGGTATCTAGATTAATTGGTGCTCCTCCTGGTTATATAGGCTATGAAGCCGGAGGTTATTTAACTGAAGCAATTCGTCGTAGACCTTATTCGGTCATTTTATTTGATGAAGTAGAAAAAGCACATGTAGATGTTTTTAATCTTTTACTACAGGTATTAGATGATGGTCGGTTAACTGACAGTCAAGGCATAACTGTAGATTTCCGGAATACGATTCTTATCATGACTTCAAATTTAGGATCTGATCTGATTAGAGAAAATTTTACTACTAGTGATTATAGTCAAATGAAAGAGATGATCATGAAAATCGTTAGTCAACATTTTCGTCCCGAGTTTCTTAATCGTCTTAATGAAGTAGTAGTCTTCCATCCATTAACTAAAAGGCATCTTACTTTAATTGTCAAAATGCAGTTACAACGATTATCTAATCGATTAAAAGCACAGGGCTATAACATCCATATTTCTGATAATGTGTTACAGCTTCTAGTAGAAACTGGCTATGATCCGGTATATGGAGCACGACCACTAAAAAGAGCTATCCAACAAAAACTTGAGAATCTTTTAGCTAATAAGATACTATCTGGTAGTCTGGTACCCGAAAAACTCCTTGAAATAGATTATATAAAAGGTAAAATCATAACTAAGCAATGATATGATAAATTAATGTCCCCTTCGTCTAGAGGACAAGGACATCGCCCTTTCACGGCGGTAACAGGGGTTCGAATCCCCTAGGGGACACCAATTAAATATTGAATTAATTAGAATTATAACTTAAATAAGACGATTAATTAGCTTATCTAGGTGAATGCGCCGTAGAAACCTAATTAATTCGCGAATTTTTTTCGGATAATCAATTATACTTTCTAGTTCGCTAAAATGTGTAATTTTAAAGGTATTTTTTCGGATTTTTTCAAGTTCATGGTCTCGTTGGAATAAAAATTGATGTTTAGGGTCGTGAATAAGGAGCGCGTTTTCTAGATCTAATTTCCAAGCCCGGGGATTAAAATTATGACCTGTAATTAGCATCCATTCTTTATCTATCCATATTCCTTTTATATGATAACTATTTTCACCTTCCTTCCATATGCGGAAGGTAAGTTGTCCATTATTAACATAGTATTGTAATCTCCTTAGAAAACGGCGCAAATTAATTTCATATAGATAAGGTAAAATCCCAATGATTTTAAATGGCTCGTGATCAGGTATATAAAAATCGTTAGCGGTCTTATCGCCAACAATGATTTCAACTTTTTTACCTTCACGCAATAAAGTAATTAGAATCTCTCCTAATGGAGCAGGTAAATTAAAGTAAGGCGTACATAGAGTTAATTTATGTTGTGTAGCTTGCATTAAATTAGATATAGTCTTATTTAATAAACTGTGCTTCCCTAGACCAACTAATGGTGTGACTGCTAATTCCTGATTATTAGCATTACCTTCTAACTGGTATTTGGCATTGCGTAATTTATAGCGAAACCTACTGATTTTATAATTATTAGGACCTGTAGAAGGACTAATAATATGTACTGCTTGAGCTAACTTGAAATTGGTTTTAATCCATGTAACCATTGTGTTGGTTAACTTTTGGTTCTGAATGATGTGATATCGATCGTAGCGGTACTTTATATTTTTATGTAAGTAAAGATTATTTAAACTAGCGCCACTGTAGATTAAAAAATCATCTACAATAAATCCTTTGAAATGTAGAACTCCTAAAGCTTCACGTATATTTATAGGAACGCCATAAATTGGTATAAAAATCTCGGGATTTTTTCTAGCTAGTTCATAATACAAATCCGCATTATTATTTTTTATGTCAGTACCAATACGGCTGCGGTGAGCACGATGCCAATCCACGAAAATGCTGATATCTAAATCAGGGCGGATTTGTTTTACTGTATATAATGCTGACAGAATTTCTTTTCCACCATCGTCATTTTCAATAAAAAGGGCAACGAGACAAATCTCGCGGGTTGCTTGTGTGATTTTTTCAAGCAATATTTTACGTAAATCCTTAGGATTATATAGAATTTGGATTTGTTCAACAGTTTGAGAAATTTTTGGCAATTGAGCAAGTTGCGTAAGATGTTGTTGATGCCGATTATTTTTGAATTTTTGCCATATCATATCACAAAGTGCTTCTTCTATAGTCTAGTAATCTGATTATGATAAAATTTTTTTTAAGGTTTTACCAATATCTGTTAGGTTTCTAACGATTGTAACTCCTGCTTCTTCCAGTGTAATAAATTTGTCATTTGCGGTTCCTCTACCTCCAGATGAAATAATCGCACCTGCATGTCCCATGCGCTTCCCTTGAGGTGCAGTAACTCCAGCAATATAAGCTATGACTGGTTTAGTGATATATTTTTTTATATATTCAGATGCTTCTTCTTCTGCATTACCACCAATTTCACCAATCATCACTATTACTTCAGTTTGTGAATCTTCCTGAAAGAGTTTGAGAATATCTTTAAAATTAACTCCTGATATGGGATCACCACCGATACCAACACAAGTAGATTGTCCATATCCTATATCAGTAATTTGTTTTACTGCTTCATAAGTTAAGGTACCAGAACGTGAAACTACCCCCACCTTTCCAGATTGGTGAATATCACCAGGCATTATTCCAATTTTACATTCCCCAGGAGTTATAATTCCTGGGCAATTTGGGCCTATCAGGCATACCCCAGTTTGATCTAATTTAATTTTTATGATGAGCATATCCTGTATTGGAATTCCTTCAGTAATAGTAACAATTAGACTTATTCCCGCATCGATTGCTTCTAGAATACTATCTTTACAAAATGGCGCTGGTACATATATTACCGATGCGGTGGCTCCTGTAACTTCAACTGCCTCATGCACAGTATTAAATACTGGTAAACCTAAATGTTTACTACCTCCTTTACCAGGAGTTACACCTCCTGTCATTTTAGTACCATAATCTATGGCCTGTTTAGAATGGATCGTACCTTGGCTACCAGTTATCCCTTGACAAATCACTTTAGTATTTTTATTAATTAAGATTGACATTAATTGTTTCCTTGGTTGCAGCAACTACTCGCTGCGCTGCATCTTTTAAACTCGTTGCTACAATAAGATTACTACCGCCGTTAAAAGCAAGTTTTTTGGCTCCGTAAGAAGATTGATTGCCCTCTAAACGTACTATAACGGGCACGCGTACATCTATCTTAGCTACCGCACTGATGATACCATCGGCTATTAGGTCACAACTAACAATCCCCCCAAAAATATTTACTAGGATCGCTTTGACTTTATTATCTGATAAAATGATTTTAAATGCTTCGGTAACTCGTTCTTTGGTCGCACTCCCACCAACATCTAGAAAATTAGCTGGCTGTCCTCCATAAAATTTGACAATATCCATTGTACCCATTGCTAAACCAGCACCGTTAACTAGGCAACCTATATTTCCATTTAAAGCTACGTAGTTTAGTTCCCATTGTGCAGCATAGGATTCTCTTGGATCTTCCTGACTATAATCCTTCATTTGATGTAGCTCTGGTTGTCTAAATAAAGCGTTATCATCAATATTCAACTTTCCATCAAGGCAAATAATATCTCCATTTTCAGTAATAACTAAGGGATTAATTTCTGCTAGGATTAGATCACGTTCTATAAATAATCTTGCTAATCCCATAAAGATTTTAGTAAACTGACTTATTTGTTTTCCCGTCAGTCCTATTTTGAAAGCTAATTGACGTCCTTGATAGGGTTGCGGACCCATTAGAGGATCTAAGGTAACCTTATGAATTAGATGTGGGTTATTTTTTGAAAATTCTTCAATATTAACACCACCTTGAATTGAAGCGATAAAGATTATGCTACTGGTACTTCGATCAATTACCGTACCTAAATAGAGCTCTTTAGTAATATTTGGTGTGGTTTCAATTAGTAATTGATTAACGAGTTGTCCTTTAGAACTAGTTTGAGCAGTGACCAAACGCTTCCCTAACCAATACTCGGTAAACTCTCTGAGTTCCCTTTTTTGACGTATTAATTTTACTCCACCAGCTTTACCCCTACCCCCAGCATGAATTTGGCATTTAACCACCCATGGTCCTGGCCCCATTTTTAACAACGCTTCTTCAGCTTGACGATAGTTAGTACATACATAGCCTATTGGTATTGGTAAACCGTATTTTAAAAATAATTGTTTTGCCTGATATTCATGTACATTCATTTAATTTTATCCACCATGCGATAACTTATCGTTCGTAGTACAGTGCAATCTTTATCCATTTAATAATTAAATCTCTAATAATAATCGAGTTGGATCTTCTAACAGATCTCTGATAGCTACTAAATAGCTCACTGAATCCTTACCATCAATTAGACGATGATCATAGGAAAGTGCTAGATACATCATTGGCAAAATCACTAATTTTCCATTAATAGCCATTGGTCGTTCTTTAATAGCATGCATGCCAAGAATACCGCTTTGTGGTGGGTTAAGAATAGGAGTGGACATAAGTGAACCAAAGATCCCTCCGTTGGTAATAGTAAAATTTCCTCCAGTAAGTTCATCAATTGTTAATTTTCCTTCAGTTCCTTTCACCGCAAAATCTTTAATGGTTTTTTCGATTTCTGCCATACTCATTAAATCGGCATTATGCAATACTGGAGTAATCAGACCGCGTGGTGTTGAAACTGCAATGCTGATATCAAAATAATCGTGGTAAATTATATCTTCACCGTCAAGATAGGCATTAATTACTGGAAATCTTTTTAGGGCTTCTACTACTGCTTTAACATAAAAGGACATAAATCCTAACTTGATTTCATGAATTTTCTGGAATTGATCTCCATAGCGTTTGCGCAAATCTATGACCGGCTTCATATTAACTTCATTAAATGTAGTTAACATCGCGGTGTTTTGTTTGGTTTCTAGTAATCTTTCTGCAATCCGCTTACGTAACCGTGTCATTGGAACACGTTTATCATTACGTTTATTTTGAGAATCATTGAATTCATATTCTTCCATGGCACTATTTTTGGGAAGAGTCTCGTTCTGTTTTAGATAATGATTAATATCCCTTCTGGTAATACGACCTCCTACACCGGTACCTTTAATAGTGGACGAATCGAGATGATATTCTGAAATCATACGTCGAACCGTTGGGCTAAGAGCATCAAAAGATTCTTCAACTTGTGCTCTGAAAGTTTTTTTTGAGGGATTAATATTACCTTGATCTACGGGATTGTCATTGTGAGGTAATAAATTTTTACTAACAATTTTCTTACTCTCTTTAAATTTACCAATTATCTGTTTGGAAATTACAGTAGCACCTTCATTCTCTAGAATGGTACTCAGAGTACCATCTGCAGGAGCTGGAACTTCTAATACTACTTTATCTGTTTCAATTTCAACTAAAATTTCATTACAGTGGAAAGATTCCCCGGGTTTTTTCTTCCAAGTTAATACAGTTGCGTCAACAACAGATTCTGGAAGGTCTGGAACTATGATATCTACATTACTCATTAATAATCCATCCTTATTATATTGACTAAACCATTAGTGCTTCATTAATAAGTGCTTGTTGTTGTTGCTGATGAACAGAAAGATAACCTACAGCGGGGGAAGCTGATGAAGGACGAGCAACATATTGTAATGAAGCTTCCGATGGTATTAATTCTTTAAGATAGTGCTGAATGTAATACCATGCTCCCTGATTTAGGGGTTCTTCTTGGCACCATACAAAATCCTGTACATGTGAATATTTTTGTAACATCTTATGTAACATTTGTTGAGGAAAAGGATAAAGTTGTTCGATACGCATGATGATAATGTCTTGTTGCTTATTTTGACGACGTTGCTTAATTAATTCATAGTACACTTTCCCAGAGCATAGAATGATGCGTTTTACTCCTGATTTGTCAAAGGTGTCAATTTCATCAATGGCTAGTTGGAATGTTCCATTGGCTAATTCTGTTATTGAGGAAGTTGCTAAAGGATGACGAAGCAAAGATTTAGGGGAGATTACAATTAGTGGCCGTCGCATTTGGCGAAGTGCTTGCCTGCGTAAAATATGATAAATTTGCGCTGGTGTAGAAGGAAGGCAAACTTGCATATTCTGTTCCGCACACAATTGAAGGTAACGTTCTAAACGTGCCGATGAATGTTCAGGACCCTGTCCCTCATAGCCATGAGGTAAAAACATTACCAGCCCACAAAATCTGACCCATTTTTGTTCACTTGAACTAATAAATTGATCAATGACTACTTGGGCACCATTCGCAAAGTCTCCAAACTGCGCTTCCCAGATAGTTAAATTTCTAGGTTCAGTAGTGGCATAACCATATTCAAATGCTAAGACAGCTTCTTCGGACAGAACGGAATCCCATACTTGAAATTTACCTTGTTTATTGTTAAGATTCTGTAATGGAATATAAGTAGAACCATTAATCTGATTATGAATTACTGCATGTCGATGAAAGAAAGTACCACGTCCTACATCTTCACCTGATAACCGGATAGTAATACCTTGATCTAATAAGGTGGCATATGCTAAATTTTCTGCTCCTCCCCAATCGAATGGAAGATTACTCACCGCCATTTCCGCACGATCATGATAAATTTTAGCTACTCTTGACTGCATTTTAATCGATTTAGGAATGTTACTAATACATTTGGCAAGTTGTTCAAGACGTTCTAATTCAACCGAAACCGGATACCTTTCATTCCATTGATGCGGTAAATAAGATGACCAAATCCCTGGTTTTAAAGTATCCAGATGTTTTTCCTTGACTACGCATTTACCAAGATCTAATGCTTCACGATATTGATTTAGCATTTGTCGAGAATCTTCCATAGAAATCACTTGCTCTGTTACTAATTTATTAACGTAAATCTGACGGGTCGTAGGATGATGTTTGATTTTTTGATACATCATTGGCTGTGTTGCCCTTGGTTCATCCGCTTCATTATGTCCATTACGTCGATAACCTACAAGATCAATAAAAACGTCTTTTTTAAAGATCTTACGAAAATTTAAAGCCAAGCGCATTACAAAAACCGTTGCTTCTATATCGTCAGCATTTACATGGAAAATAGGTGCTTGTATCATTTTGCCAATATCGCTACAATACTGTGTGGAACGTGCATCATTTAAAGAAGTAGTAAATCCAATTTGATTATTTATAATAATACGGATCATTCCGCCAATTTGATAACCTCGTACCTGTGACATATTTAAAGTTTCTTGCATTACCCCTTGACCTATTACTGCAGCATCTCCATGAATAGTAATAGGTAGTATCTTATTACTGTCAGGTAATTTTAAGCGCTCTAAGCGAGCACGTACTGATCCCATTACTACTGGATTGACAATTTCTAGGTGAGAAGGATTAAAAGCTAAAACTAAATGAATATTACTTCGTTCCATTTTAACATCAGAAGAGTAACCCATGTGATATTTTACGTCTCCAGTACCATATCCTTCTTTATATTTCCCAGAGAATTCATCAAAGATTACCCGAGGATTTTTACCTAAAAGATTAACTAATACATTTAAACGACCACGATGTGCCATACCAAATACTATTTCTTCGATGCCAATAATTCCCGCATAGCGCACTACTTCTTTTAACATCGGTAGCAACGCCTCACTTCCTTCTAGAGAAAAACGCTTGGCTCCAGGAAACTTCGCTCCTAGATAGCGCTCAAATTCTTCAGCGGCACTTAACTCTTTCAAGAAAATCTTTTTTTCGCTGTTACTAAATACTGCAGGTCCCTTTAGTGATTCGATATTCTGCTGAATCCAGGTTTTTTCCTCTGCATTAGATATGTGCATATATTCAACACCAACTGAACTGCAATACGTAGTTTTCAAAGCTAAATAAAGATCTCCTATATTCAGGAGATTCTTATCATAAAAATCATTTTCTTGAAGAATTTTCTTGAAATCGGCTTCTTTGATATCATGAAATAATGGATCTAGTTCAGGAACTCTTTCCTGGTTCCAGATTCCAAGAGGATCAAGATTAGCATGTTGATGTCCTCGAAAACGAAAGGCATCAATTAATCGTAGTACTTTAATTTGTGTTGAAGAAATTGGTTCCTTAGAGAGAAGTTCATCATCTAAAACATCTTTTGCAAAATTTTGCCTAAAGATGGAACTCCAGTGATTATCAACAGAACTCGGATCTTTTAAAAAATCTTTATAAAGCTGCTCTATCCATAACTGGTTTATGCCAGTTAGCCAAGAAGTTGCTAGCCAGTTTTTCATACTGTTCGGCATTGTGATTTAACCCTTATTCAATGTTGGATTTTTTCAGGTTGATAACTGAAATCTTTCTTCTGAGTAACATTAACTTAATCTTATTAATAGCATGTGTAGGATTTAATCCTTTAGGACATACATTTACACAATTCATAATGCTATGACAACGAAATACGCTAAAAGCATCACTTAGATTATTTAAACGTTCTTCCGTTGCTGTATCTCGATTATCTACAAGGAATCGATAAGCAGCTAACAATCCAGCCGGACCTATAAATTTATCTGGATTCCACCAAAAAGATGGACAAAATGTTGAACAACATGCACATAAAATACATTCATATAAACCATTAAGCTTATCGCGTTGTGTAATATTTTGTAAGTATTCTCCTTTTTCAGGAAGTTCCTTATTTAATAGATAAGGCTGAATTTTTTTGTACTGATTGTAAAATTGTCCCATATCGACAATTAGATCACGTATTACTGGTAATCCTGGCAAGGGACGAATAATGATTTTTTGGTGATGATTTTTAGTTAATGCTGAAACCGAAGTAATGCAAGCTAATCCATTCTTACCATTAATATTCAAACCATCTGAACCACATACTCCTTCTCGGCAAGATCTGCGAAACGATAGTGTCGGATCTTGTTCTTTCAACAATAATAAAGCATCTAATAACACCAGATCATTGCGGTTGTCTTCTACCATCAAACTATAATTTTGCATATGCGGACAATTATCAATCTCTGGGTTATAACGATAAATAGAAAATTTTAATTTCATTACCTTATCTCTGTAATTAATAAGTACGTACCTTAGGAATAAAGGCTTCACGCAGTTTAGGTTGCAAATTCACTTGACGACGGGTCATACTTTTAGTTTGCGGCATATATAAGGTGTGACATAACCAATTCTTATCATCTCTTTCTGGAAAATCGTAACGACTATGTGCACCGCGACTTTCAGTACGAAAAATTGCCGCACATGCCGTAACATAAGCGGTTTCCATAAGATTATCTAGTTCAAGGCATTCTATACGATGAGTATTAAAACTATGAGATGTATCGTTAAGATAAGCGTTTTTCAATCTTTCCCTAAGAGATTGTAACTCTGTTAATCCAGTGTTCATAGTCGGGCTTTCACGGAATACCGAAAAATTTTGCTGCATGCAATTTTGTAAGATTTTACGGATTTCTACCGGATCCTCTTTACCATATTTATTATTATAATGCCAGCGCTTCAATCGTTTCAATGATGCTACAATATCATCACCTGAAGCCTGACGAAGAACTCCTTGTCCTTGAATAGAATTACTTAGATGTAGACCAACCGATCGTCCAAAAACGATTAGATCGAGCAAAGAATTGCCTCCAAGACGATTTGCACCATGCACCGATACACAAGCGATTTCACCAACCGCAAAAAGACCGGGAACAATGATATCTGCACCTTGATCATTGATGGTAATTACTTGACCAGTAATTTTAGTTGGAATTCCCCCCATCATGTAATGACATGTAGGTATTACTGGAATGGGATCTTTAACAGGATCAATATGAGCAAATTGACGTGCCAATTCGAGTATTCCTGGAAGACGTGATTCTAGAATTTCTCTTCCTAAATGATCTAATTTTAATTTTACATGTGGACCCCAAGGAGCTTCATTATAGCCACGTTTTTCTAAGATTTCCATCATTATGGAACGTGCTACAACATCACGTCCTGCCAAATCTTTAACCTTAGGGGCATATCGTTCCATAAAACGTTCATTATGGCGGTTAATTAAATATCCTCCCTCTCCTCTACAAGCTTCAGTTATCAAAATACCCGAGCCAGCAATCCCGGTAGGATGAAATTGCCACATTTCCATATCTTGTACTGGTATTCCGGCACGCACCGCCATTCCAATACCATCTCCGGTATTAATGTGAGCATTAGTAGTAGATTGATAAATCCGGCCAGCGCCTCCAGTTGCTAAAATAGTCGCAGCAGATTTAAAATATACTACTTCACCGGTTTCGATACATAACGCGGTACAACCCACAATTCCGCCGTCCTGATTTTTAACTAAATCTAAGGCATACCATTCAGAAAAAATTGTAGTGTTATTTTTTAGATTTTGCTGATAAAGTGTATGCAATAGTGCATGTCCAGTCCTATCTGCGGCGGCTGCAGTACGGGCGGCTTGTGTTCCACCAAAATTCCGGGATTGTCCACCAAATGGCCGCTGGTATATGAGACCATTTTCTAGTCTGGAAAATGGTAACCCCATATGTTCTAATTCTAAAATAGCAGAGCGACCATTCTTACACATATATTCAATAGCATCTTGATCACCCAGATAATCAGAACCTTTTACTGTATCGTACATATGCCATTCCCAATTGTCCTCATGCTTATTACCCAGTGTAACCGTAATGCCACCTTGAGCTGATACGGTATGAGAACGTGTGGGAAAAACTTTTGATAGCAAAGCGCAAGAATGGCCAGTTTGAGAAATTTGTAACGCGGCACGCATTCCAGCACCACCGGCACCGATCACAATTGCCTCAAATTGTTTCACGGAACACTTCATTAAACACTCCATACTACAATGATTCCATAAATCATATATCCCAAAATGATTATCGCGTGTACTAATTGCAACATAATCCGTGTTTTCAAACCCTTAATATAATCAGTTAATACTTGCCATATACCAATCCAACTATGAATCACCATGGAAATCAGTGTAATTACCGTGAAAAATTTAGTTAGATAAGAAGTAAAAAAAATTCGCCACGTCATATAGTTTAATGGATCTACGGTAAGAATAAAACCCATGAGATATAATATATATAGAGCCATTACTATTGCCGCCGCACGTAATAAGAGCCAGTCATAGATCCCTTGAAATCCTAGTGCCGAAGTATTCTTTACCATAGAAGTACTCCAATCAGAATTGAAAAGATCATTGTCAAAATAAATACTACCTGTGCTGATCTGGTACCAGATTGATTGCTATCAGGAAGGTATCCAAAATCCATTAGGATATGACGAATCCCGCCAGCAATATGATAAAGACTGATAGTTAAAATACTCCAGAGGATCAATTTAAAAGACATTGTCTTCATCAAGATTTGAGTTTTTATAAAACCTTCAGGTGAAGATAAAGAAATATCAAGTAATCGAATAAAAATCCCCACAGTAATAATGTTAATTACGCCAGAAACCCGTTGAAGTATAGAGGCAATCGCATTAAGAGGAAATTTTAGGGTGGTTAGATTTAAATTTATTGGTCTTTGTTTTTTCAAAATATTAACCTTACATTTTTACTTCATCATTAATTAATATTTTCATAAAATTGTAAAAGTATAAAATTATTACATAATTATAACAATTATCTTCTAATTAATTTGGTAAACTTATAAAATTCATGGGTATCACGACCCATCAGATATTATCAGCTATACTACATTAATTAGCATTATATTGTTGATTTATCAATCAACTACCTTTTAGTCCTCATAAAAATGTACTATTATTAAATTACAGTTAAATAGATGATATAAAAATTTCAAGGCTAATCTCATTAAAGATGAGAATTATGGTAAAGCACATATGTTTATGTATCTTCCATTTTTAATCGGGTTTCTAACAGTGATGAGTTTTTTATTAGATAAAAAACAATTGGGTTATATATTATGGGGGATATTATTAATAGTTACTGTTACTTGGTTCAAGTACCATAGCACTAGCTCACTAAATTTATCCTTTTAATCATGTAATGCAGAGAAAATCAATAACATGAAGAAGTTTGGAGGTTATGCTGAGAAGCAATTTAATGCCCGTAAAATAGGTTATCTTCTAAATATAGTCGGCATGCTAGTTAATAATCTTATATTAACCATTGCCTTTTATTACCAGCTAGTTAAGGATGAGTTACCTTGTCCAATCTGCTTACTACAGCGCGTTGGTGTGATTATGATTAGCATCGGATTTTTTCTAAATGTGCGCTTTGGTATCAGTAGTAGCCACTATGGAATAGCGCTACTAGGTAGTATTATCACCGGTATAATTGCAACCCGTCAAGTACTTTTACATATTCTTCCTGGAGATCCAGGTTACGGAAGTTCAATATTTGGACTTCATTTTTATACTTTAGCATTGTTAAGTTCATTAGTTACAATTGTTGCTATTGCTATGCTATTAATCTTACAACGCGGAGAAGAAATTGAGCGTCATTCCATAAATTTAACATTTGAAGGTAAAATTACTATTATAATTTTTATGGTATTAATTACTGCAAACCTAGTATCTACACTACTCGAGTGTGGACTTGGGCCGTGCGAGAATAATCCTACGAAGTATAATTTCATGCCTTGAATTTAAGCTGGATTTAGAATATCTATAAAAATAACCTCAAGAGCATAGTTTTGTTCCAACCATAAGCTTAACGCCTGAATTCCTCCACGTTCGGTAGCATGGTGACCGGCCGCAAAAAAATGTAACCGATTTTCACGGGCACTATGGATAGTTTGTTCGGAGACTTCACCTGTAATAAAAGCGTCTACACCAAAAGCGGCGGCATCATCAATAAATTTTTGTCCTCCTCCAGTACACCAGGCAACACTACTTATTAATCTTGGGGCATTATTATCACCATAATGCAATGGAACCCGCCCGAGCTTTGTTATAAGACGTGCTAACAGGTATTCACTAGTTAATGGTTGTATAAATTTTCCCCAATAAAGCAAAGGTACTATTTCTCCTTGTACTTTTATATTCAATAATTTAGCTAATTGGGCATTATTACCCAATTGTGGGTGAGCATCTAATGGTAAATGCCAACTATACAAGTTAATATCATTTAATAATATAGTTTTTAGGCGGTTTCGTTTCATTCCGTATATGATGGGTAATTCATTTTTCCAAAAATACCCATGATGAACAATGATAGCGTCTGCATGATGAGAAACTGCTTCATCAATTAAGGCCTGACATGCGGTCACTCCTGTAACTATTTTAGTAATCTCTTCTCGTCCCGTAATCTGTAACCCATTAGGCACATAGTCATTGAAAGAAGTACTACGTAGTTCCAGGTTAATTAATTTTTCTAATTCCAGATTGTGCATATCTATTTTGTCACTTTGGAGATTAATTTAGATCCCAATATAATATTCATTTTATGAAGATAAAATCCATTTAATTATTTAACCTCTATTGATCTTATGAAATTAAATATTTGTTTACATTCAGTAAAAAATGTGACTCATACAAAAATGACACCAGTTCTGATGATTCATGGTTTATTTGGTAGCATGAATAATTTGAATAGGTTAGTACATGGTTTAAAGTTCTATAGGACCATTCTTCAAGTTGATGTACGAAATCATGGTTTGTCCAACCATAGTGAAGAAATGAATTATCAGGTAATGGCTCAAGATATACTGGAAACACTAAATGCTAATAGTATAGAGCGTGTTATTGTTGTTGGGCACTCGATGGGAGGTAAAATTGCTATGAAAATGACAGCGATTGCTCCAGAAAGGATTGAAAAACTTATTATTCTTGACATAGCTCCAGTATCCTATGAAATCCAATCTTCCGAAATATTTTCGGCATTGAATGCTGTAACCAATGCTAATACTAATTCACGTCATCAAGCAGCTGTTATAATGCAACAATATTCAATTGAAGAGAAGACCATTCAGTTTCTCTTGAAGTCTTTTCATAATGGTGGTTGGCGTTTTAACCTGCAAGTAATTCAAAAACAGTACATGGAAATTCTCGATTGGCAATCTATATCATCTTGGCAAAATCCTACCTTGTTTATTCGAGGAGAGTGTTCTAATTATGTAAATGAAAGGTATTATCCTCTATTACTTAAGCAGTTTCCACATGCCTATATTAACATGATTAGGGGTTCTGGACACTGGTTACATATCGAAAATTCAGAAATCGTTTTAAGTCTTATGGGTCATTTTTTGAGATTGTGAATTTATTAGTATTTGATTCCAGTACTTACTCTGAGATTTATCATTAAAGTGTTATGATCTTATCTAATTTTATTAATTAGTAGGATATAAATGCTATGAAAAACTTCGGGATTTTTTTTGGTAGTGATACCGGGAATACAGAAAAGATTGCAACAATGATTCATCTCAAACTAGGTAAAAGCATTGCCGAAATTTATGATATTGCTAAAAGCACAAAACAAGATCTTGAAAAATTTAAGATTTTATTATTAGGTATTCCAACCTGGTATTATGGTGAAGTTCAATGCGATTGGGATGATTTTATACCAGCTTTGAGAAATATAGATTTCAATGATAAATATGTGGCAATCTTTGGGTGTGGAGATCAAGAAGACTATTCAGAATATTTTTGTGATGCTATGGGAACCTTACGTGATATCATAGAACCAAATAGAGCACACCTGATTGGCCGCTGGCCAACTGCTGGATATCATTTTGAATCATCTAAAGGTTTAGTAAATAATGATTATTTTATTGGTCTGGCGATAGATGAAGACCGACAACCCGAATTAACTAAACAACGTGTTAATAATTGGGTCGAACAAATTTGTAGCGAATTACCCTCAAATTGGTTGTAGCCTCTTATAAATTACCATCCAAGGATTAATATTTTTGATCTTTCCAATTCGAGCGTAACTTAACGGTACGATTAAATACCAAATTATCAGCAGAAGAATAATAGCTATCAGCACAAAAATAACCTTGGCGCTCGAATTGGAAAGTAGTATGAAGAAATAGTGCTTCTTTTAAACTAGGTTCTACGAAACCATTGCATATCTTTAATGAGTATGGATTAACTTGGGATAAAAAATCTTCGGTAGCCTCAGGATTAGTAATCCTAAATAAACTTTCATAAAGACGAAATTGTGCAGGTAGAGCATGTCTGACTGAAACCCAGTGAATTACCCCATGGACATTTTCCGTAAATTTGTTAAGTGTGTCTAGATAACAAGTACAGTATAACCTAATAATATTACCGGCATTGTCTTTGACGATACGTTCTGCTCTGATAACATAAGCATATCTAAGTCGCACTTTTCTACCAAGTATCAAACGTTTGTATTGCGGGAGAGCTTCTTCACAAAAATCAGTACGATCAATGTAGATTTCGCGACTAAATGGTACGTTACGATCGCCCATTTCAGGTTTCTTGGGATGATTACTCATACTTAATCTCTCTGTATAACCCAGAGGTAAATTCTCTAACACGACTTTTAATGGATCTAAAACCGCCATCGCACGTGGAGCATGTTCGTTTAACTCATCACGTATACAGGATTCCAATGAAGCCATTTTTACAAGACTCTCCTGTCTAGTAACACCAATCTGACGACAGAATTCCCGAATTGAAGCAGCCGTATAACCCCGTCGTCGCAACCCAGAAATAGTTAACAGACGGGGATCATCCCAACCTTCAACAATTTTCGAAGATACAAGAATTTTAAGCTTGCGTTTTGACATTACTGCCATTTCTAAATTTAATCTAGAAAATTCATATTGTTTTGGGTGCGTTAAAATACTAATACTATTGAGTATCCATTCATATAAATATCGGTTGTCTTGGAATTCTAGTGTACAAAGTGAGTGAGTTATACCCTCAAGCGCATCGGAAATGCAATGAGAAAAATCATACATTGGATAAATGCACCATTTATTACCAGTCTGATGGTGTTTAGTAAATTTTATTCGATATAATACCGGATCACGCATGACAAGGATACTTGAAGCCATATCAATTTTAGCGCGTAGGCAAGCGGTTCCTTCACCGAAACCACCTTGACGCATCTTTTCAAAGAGACGGAGATTAAGTTTTACACTACGAGAACGGTAAGGACTATTTTTACCTGGAATAGTTAGGGTTCCCCGGTACTCTCGCATCTGCTGCGGAGTTAATTGATCAACATAGGCTAAATCTTTTTTAATTAATTCTACAGCGTAGTCGTATAATTGTTCAAAATAGTCAGATGAATAACGAATGTTACCGCTCCATTGGTAACCTAACCAATGTACATCATGCTTAATAGATTCTATATATTCTTGATTTTCTTTAACTGGATTAGTATCATCAAAACGAAGATGGCACTTTCCCTGATAATCTTGTGCAATTTCAAAATTAAGGCAAATCGATTTAGCATGTCCAATATGTAAATGACCATTAGGCTCAGGTGGAAAACGAGTAGATACCATGTGATATTTTCCATCAGCTAAATCTTGCTCAATAATTTGACGAATAAAATTTTTCTGCGGTACTTTTCCTTTATTCATAATTTTATCCAATTATTAACTAACATATAGTTAAGTAAAAATTTTAGGAAATTTATTGACGCTCATAGGATAACTTAAGCATAATATTATTTAAAGTAAAATATGGCTACGTAGCTCAGACGGTTAGAGCACAGCACTCATAATGCTGGGGTCACAGGTTCGAATCCCGTCGTAGCCACTATAATTTTGCGGAAGTGGCGGAATTGGTAGACGCACCAGATTTAGAGTCTGGCACCGCAAGGCATGCGAGTTCAAATCTCGCCTTCCGCACCAAATATTGATTTTGTGGGGTATAGCCAAGCGGTAAGGCACCGGGTTTTGATCCCGGCATTCCCAGGTTCGAATCCTGGTACCCCAGTTTAAAATTATGGCGTGTGGGGTATAGCCAAGCGGTAAGGCAGCGGATTCTGATTCCGCGATTTCCTAGGTTCGAATCCTAGTACCCCAGTTCACGATGCAGCTCCGCACGGATTTTTAACCCGTGTCAAGAAGATACAGGGCAGGGATTACTATTTGAGTAAATGGTCAATGATATGACAAAAAAATTATATATTAAAACGTGGGGCTGTCAGATGAATGAATATGATTCATCTAAGATTATAGCTCTTTTAAAAAAAACGCATAGTTATTCAATTACTAATATCTCTGAAGAAGCAGATCTTTTGCTACTCAATACATGTTCAATCCGTGAAAAAGCACAAGAAAAAGTATTTCATCAGTTAGGTCGATGGAAAAAGCTCAAGGAAAACAACCCCAAGATAATTATTGGTGTAGGAGGATGTGTAGCTTCACAGGAAGGGGAATACATTCTTAAGCGCGCTAATTACGTTGATATGGTATTTGGACCACAAACTATGCAGCGTCTCCCAGAGATGATTGATACGGTTACTAGCTTACATACATCAGTAGTAGATATCAGTTTTCCTCAAGCCGAAAAATTTATTGCTCTTCCTCACCTCATCTCGGCTAGTCCCACCGCCCTGGTTTCAATTATGGAAGGTTGTAATAAATATTGTTCTTTTTGTATTGTTCCTTATACACGTGGTAGAGAAATTAGTCGCCCGTGCCATGAAATTTTAGATGAAATTTCAAAACTTGTAGAACAAGGGGTACGAGAAGTGAATCTCTTAGGACAAAATGTTAATGCATATTACGGCACCTTCTTGAATCATGGTTTCTGCTCTTTTTCAAATCTATTACGTCAAGTAGCAAAGATTAATGGTATTGATCGAATACGTTTTACTACTAGTCATCCTATAAATTTTACTGATGATATAATCGACGTTTACCGTGATACTCCTGAACTGGTTAGTTTTTTACATTTACCAGTACAAAGTGGTTCTGATAGGGTGCTCAAGCTAATGAAACGCGGATATACTTCATTGGATTATAAACAAATTATTAATAAATTACGCATCGCACGTCCTGAGATTCATATCAGTTCAGATTTTATGGTAGGTTTTCCTGGAGAAACTCCTGAAGATTTTGAACAAACCATGCAACTCGTCAGCGACATAAATTTTGATATGAGTTTTAGTTTTATTTATTCTCCAAGACCAGGTACCCGAGCTTCTCGTATGAAGAATCAAATTAGTGAACTTGAGAAAAAGCACCGATTGTATCTTTTACAAACCCGTATTAACCATCATACTAGATCTTGGAGCAGACGGATGCTTGGTACTATACAGCGAATTCTGGTTGAAGGAATTTCGCGGAAAAATCTTATGGAGCTTTCAGGTCGCACCGAAAATAATCGAGTAGTAAATTTTGAAGGTTCTCCAGAACTCATTGGTAAATTTATTGATGTAGAGATTGTTGATATTTTAGCTAATTCTCTACGTGGCAACCGGGTTGAACCAGTTACAAGAAAATCTCATAATTAATGAGCACTATAATTCTAAATATGCAAATGGCCTGTAGTAATCCTACTAAATCACCAAATCAAAGATATTTTTATCAATGGCTCGATGCAGTTTTTTTTCAATATAAACAAGATAAAGAAATTACTATTCGCATAGTAGATGCATTAGAAAGTCAAATACTTAATTTTAGATATCGAGGTAAAAATCAACCCACTAATGTCTTGTCTTTTCCTTTCAATCCACCATCGTACATAGGTTTACCATTCATTGGTGATTTGGTGATATGCTGCTCTCTTGTTGAACAGGAAGCAAAACAACAGAATAAAGGATTACTAGAACATTGGGCTCATTTGGTGATTCATGGTAGTTTACACTTATTAGGTTATGATCATATTCAGGATTCAGATGCCATCGAGATGCAATTAATAGAAAAGCAACTCATGCTTAGTTTGGGATATTCTGATCCCTATGTTATTAGAAGTGAATCATGCCATGTCCTTGACCAACGCTCGTTGCTCTGAAATTATCTTGTAACAGCAATTTTATGGATAATTATCGATAATTTTAGCCAATGAGGCTTGTTAGGTGATTAATTCTAGATGGCAACCAATTGTCCAATGGTACTTTCAGGCGTGGTCCTTGAACTAGGAGGGAGAACCTATATATTACAATTACAACTCATGGAGTTACAGTGGTTATTAATGCGGAGATGATTTCGCAGTTTCAAGTAAGTTATTACTATGCTAGCTAGAGACCAGAAAATAATATGGATCATTAAAATCAGATTTGTAGTAAGAGGTATTATTTGATGCTTTATCAAAAATAAGGATTAATATAAGATTTTTAATCCTAATGAAAATTACTTTAATCAGCTATCATGCATGATCAATATATTCCGAAAGAAATAGAACCTGGCGTACAGTTTTACTGGAAAAAACATAAAACTTTTCAGGTTAAAGAAGCAGAAGACCAAGAAAAATACTATTGTTTATCTATGCTTCCTTATCCATCTGGAAATTTACATATGGGGCACGTCCGTAATTATACTATTGGAGACGTGATTGCTCGTTACCAACGAATGTTAGGAAAAAACGTATTACAACCCATAGGTTGGGATGCCTTTGGCTTACCAGCAGAATGTGCTGCTCTAAAAAATAATATTGCACCTGACCATTGGACGCATAGCAATATAAATTATATGAAACACCAGTTACAATCCTTAGGATTTAGTTATGATTGGAGTAGAGAAATTGTGACCTGTTCTCCTCAATATTATCGTTGGGAACAGTGGTTTTTTACTAAATTATATGAAAAAGGATTAGTATATAATAAATCTTCAAGGGTTAATTGGTGTCCTAATGATCAAACGGTATTAGCCAATGAACAAGTTGTGGATGGCTGCTGTTGGCGTTGTGATACCCAAGTTGAAACTAGAAAAATTCCTCAATGGTTCATCAGAATAACAAATTATGCTGATGAATTACTTAATGGTTTAGTTCAGCTAGAATTTTGGCCCGAAAAGGTCAAAACTATGCAACGTAATTGGATTGGTCGTTCTGAAGGATTAGAAATTAATTTTTATTTGATTGGAGATAATAAAAAAACAATAACAGTATTCACTACACGACCAGATACTATTATGGGTATAACTTGTATTGCTATTGCTTATGATCACCCTATGGCGGTGAAAGCTTCCCTTAAAGATCCGCAATTGGCTGGTTTGATTACACAATGTAGTAATCAAACCAAGGAAAAAATAGGAATGTCAACCGGATTTTTTGTCAGTCACCCATTCACGGGTGAGCATTTGCCTGTTTGGGTAGTAAATTTTGTGCAACTTGAATTTGGTACTGGTGCTATTATGGTCGTTCCAGCGCATGATCAACGCGATTGGGAATTTGCTAAGAAATATAATTTACCAATGAAAGCCGTAATCTTAGCGGCAAATGGTACTATTCCCAATGTTAAATTACAGGCTATGACTAAAAAAGGTATGCTATTTAATTCAGGTGAATTTAGTGGTCTTTCTAATGAAGAGGGAACTAAGGCAATTATAAAAAAAATTATTACACAGGGTATAGGAAATCACCAAGTTCATTATCGTCTCCGGGATTGGGGGATTTCTCGTCAGCGTTATTGGGGGGCACCAATTCCCATGCTGAAAATGGAGGATGGTTCTTTTAGACCAGTTCCAGAAGATCAACTACCGGTTTTACTACCAGAAATTACACACCATAGATTTATGAATGGTACCACGAATTTCCTCAAAATAAACCCAGAATGGGCTAAAATTATGGTAGATGGCCAGCATGGAGTAAGGGAAACTGATACTTTTGATACTTTTATAGAATCTTCTTGGTATTACGCACGTTATACATGTCCTGATTATGATCAGGGCATGTTAGATCCTAAGGCTGCCAATTATTGGTTGCCTGTAGATCAATATGTTGGTGGAATAGAACATGCTATTATGCACTTAATGTATTTCCGATTATATCATAAGCTTCTTCGCGATGCTGGATTAGTTACTTCGGACGAACCAGCTAAACGCTTATTATGTCAAGGTATGGTGTTAGCCGAAGCTTTTTATTATAGAAATCCTAAACATGGGGAACGTCATTGGATTTCTCCTCTTGAGGTTACAGTAGAACGTGACGCCAAAGGAAGGATTATAAAAGCTACTGATAAAATTGGTCGTGATTTAGTTTATGCTGGATTAAGCAAAATGTCTAAATCCAAGAATAATGGAATCGATCCAAATATAATGATTGAACGATATGGGGCCGATACAGTACGTCTATTTATAATGTTCGCCTCACCAGCAGAAAAACCACTAAAGTGGTGTTCGTCAGGAGTAGAAGGTGCTCGGCGTTTTCTAAAAAAACTTTGGAATTTAGTGTATCATCATACAAAAAAAGGACCTCCCTGTGTCTTAGATAAGAGTCTCTTAAATGAAGAGCAGAAATCTTTACGGTGTGAACTACATAAAACTATTGCTAAGGTCACAGATGACATTGATCGACGACAAAATTTCAATACAGCAATTGCTGCTATTATGGAATTGATGAATAAACTCTCCAGAGTGATTAGAGATAACAAACCAGATCGAGCAGTAATGCAAGAAGCCATGCTTGCTATAGTGCGCATGCTCTACCCCTTTACACCACATATTTGTTTTGTCCTGTGGCAGGCTCTACATCATTCTCATTCTGGAAAAAATCACAAGATAACTACTATTGATGAGGCAGTATGGCCTAAGGTGGATGAAGAATTAATTAGAGAACAAACTAAGATCGTGGTAGTCCAGGTTAATGGAAAACTTCGGGGTAAAATCACTGTTCCAATAGAATTTACCCACGAACAAATACAACAACTTGCAATCCAAGAACATAGCGTCGTTAAATATCTCAGCGGTTTCAAGATCAGAAAAGTGGTTTATGTAGCCGGCAAGCTCATTAATTTTATTGTTGATTGAAATCAATCTGAAGGATAATTCACAAATTACTACAATAATCGAGAGAGATCTAATAAAATAAGAAGCTACATTATGATTCAGATATATCCTGAACAACTTAAGGCACAGTTACACCAGAAGTTAAATTCTTGCTACATTCTAGTAGGTCATGATCCTTTGCTACTGCAAGAAAGTCAGGATACCGTGCTCAGGTTTGCTCAGCAACATGGTTTTCAGGAACATTGGCATTTGACCTTGAATAAAAATAATACTAACTGGAATGAGATTATTAATCATTTTAATACCCCCAGCTTATTTTCTAGACAACGTACACTATTGCTGAAGGTACCAGAAGAAGATAAAGGATTTCGTCCCAAAGTAAGTGAGAGATTATTGAAAATTATAAAATTATTACATTATGAGATTATATTAATTATTATTATTCCTTCTCTTACCAAAGAACAAGAAGAAAGTTATTGGTTTGCTTCCTTAAGTCAGAAGAGTGTAGTTGTTCATTGTTTTACGCCTGATAAATTTAAGTTACCACACTGGATCTCTCAAAGAGCAAATGCTATAGGATTGAGACTTGAAGAAAAAGCTCTACATTTTCTCTGCTATAATTATGAAAATAATTTATTAGCCTTAGTTCAAATTATGAATCTGCTGGTTATGCTATGGCCTGATAAAATGATGACACTTCAATATCTCACCAGATTAGTGAATGATGTTGCGCATTTTACTAATATAGATTGGGTGGATGCTATCCTTGAAGGTAAAAGTAAACGAACCTTGCATATTCTTCATCAGTTACGTATCAACGGAAGCCAAATAAATTTACTATGTTACCGTTTGCAACGCGATTTAATTACAGTGCTAACTTTACAACGCAAAATAATACAGGCACCTTTATTTTGGAAGCAAATTGAATATAAGCGTCGGATTCCATTTACTAAAGGTATACAACGCTTAAATTATCAACGTATTAAACTAGCTATATCTTTATTAGCACGTATACAAATTGCGCTAAACCAATCGCACCAAGATACCTTATTATGGTGTCAAATAGAAAAGATCTCATTACTGTTAAGCAATCCGAGATTTCTGGATAACTTGGCTCATTTATGATAGTAAATTTTAGCTACTTATACTTAATCTACATCATAATCTAATAAATAGTTTAGATACTTACTAGAGGTAAAGTATTCAATATTATAAATCAAGATGCGTGGATAACCCCGAATTTAAATAATCATCATTGAGGTTTGAAAAAAATTCCAACAAGGTAATAATTACTACTATTTGGTAATGACTATTATAAAAATGATCGAACTGAAGTATGGTACTATTAGTTTTAAACGGGATGGTGATCAAATTGATAAAAAACCTCTAAATTGTACGTTGCGGCGCGTCTAAGAAGATTAATCTTTAACATAAAATGCCTTACAATAAATTTATTATTCGCCATCTAGGATTACAATCTTGGTCCAAGGTGTCTCATGCCATGCATCAATTTACTCAACAGCGTCATGTAATAACAATTGATGAATTATGGTTAGTAGAGCACTTTCCAGTTTTTACTCAGGGAACTCGAAGAGATCCTAAACATCTCATTAATACCGGTGATATTCCAGTACTTCAAAGTGATCGCGGAGGAAAGATTACTTATCATGGCCCTGGTCAGCTAATTATGTATATGATGATTGATTTAAAAAGGCGTCAAATTAGTGTTCGGAGGTTAGTTACTACAATTCAGCAAACTGTTATCGATACTTTAAAATTCTTGAATATTGAAGCTCATGTATGCTCTAATGCTCCAGGGGTTTATATTAATGAGAAAAAAATTTGCTCGTTAGGTTTGCGAATTCACCATGGATATTCTATGCATGGATTGGCACTGAATGTAGCTATGGACCTCTCACCTTTTGAACGTATCAATCCTTGTGGTGATGCAAATCTTAAAATGACACAATTAAGCATCTTTAAGCCCGATATTACTGTTTTACAAGTTCAGCCAGTACTCATCGATAATTTTCTCAGGAATTTTTAATCCGATTTTAAATCAAATGAAATTAATAAATAAATATCATATACTTTGAAATTTTCAAAGGATAATCATCCTCTGCAGGTGTGAAATGAACTTTAAATCTAAATCTATCGACCGTGGTGTAAAATATCGTGATCAAGATAAAGTAAGATTAATTTCTAATAAAAATAATCTAGATAGTACAGCTCAACCAAAATTACTAAAAAAACCTGAATGGATTAAGATAAAATTACCGGTTAATTTTCAACGTATCCAAAACCTTAAAGCACTAATGCGTAAAAATAATTTATCTTCAGTTTGTGAAGAAGCATCCTGTCCTAATCTTGCGGAATGTTTCAACCATGGTAAAGTTACTTTCATGATTTTAGGTGAGATTTGTACTAGGCGCTGTTCATTCTGTGATATAGCACATGGAATACCATTACCTCCAGATCTCAATGAGCCTAAAAATTTAGCCAAAACTATTAATGAGATGAATTTACGCTATGTCGTTATTACTTCTGTTGATCGTGATGATTTACCTGATGGTGGTGCTCAGCATTTTGTAAATTGCATACGTGCTATAAAGGAAATGAACTCTTTAATTAAAATTGAGATTTTAGTTCCTGATTTTCGGAGATGTCTTAATCGGGCACTTGAGATTTTAAGTACTATGCCACCAGATGTCTTTAATCATAATGTGGAAACAGTTCCTGAGATGTATCGTCAAATCCGTCCCGGAGCTAATTACGATTTATCTTTAAAATTACTTGCAAATTTTAAAGAAGCACATCCTAAGATATTAACTAAATCTGGTATCATGGTTGGGTTGGGTGAAAATTATAATGAGATTCTTACTGTAATGCAAGATTTACGTAATCATGGCGTCAACCTAATAACAATAGGTCAATACTTACAACCAAGTCACCATCATTTCCCTGTAAAACGTTATGTTAGTCCAGATGAATTTGAAGATCTAAGACAAAAGGCTTTAGCAATGGGATTTACGCAGGCAATCTGCGGTCCTTTTATCCGTTCTTCTTATCATGCTGATAGATATGGCATGTGATCAATTAAAAACCCGACATTAAGACGGGTTTTTAATTCTGACTGTTAACTTACTTACACAAGAATAACGTTAGCAGCAGAAGGGCCTTTAGCGCCATTAGTGATTTCAAACTCTACACGCTGTCCTTCAGCCAGAGTTTTAAATCCATTACTCTGGATAGCAGAAAAATGAACAAATACGTCTTTACTACCATCTTCAGGAGTAATGAAACCGAATCCTTTAGATTCATTAAACCATTTAACGTTACCTTTAATCTTGGACATTAACTTTACCTTAAAAAATTCAAATTTAACACTAAAACTGTGTCAATTGTTAAATACAGCAATTACATCGTATTTTATCCAGTATATCATAATGAAAATACTAAGTATTAAAATTTTTATGTTGATATGGTGTTATTGAAGTTAAATTACCTATGTTATTACATTCCGTATCTAAGATTATATATCATCAATAATATTTGTCCAAATGATAATTAATCTGAAATCAATTTAGAGTTAAAACTATTTGAGAGTTTCAGGCAATTCAGAAGGTTTTTTTTCTATGGTTACATTAATTACAATATTTAAGACGTTGAATCAATTCATTTTTACACTAAATAACAAAAAACTTCAAAAAGAAGAATCCTGCCACCGACACGGAATTATACTAACCTTTTTGAGTTAATTAAAGATTAATATTCAACCATTCGACATCATAGAATTCAGATTCCACATGATCCACAATGAACCGATTACTAGTAACGCAATTATTAGTATACTAAATATTAAAGCTAATAAGTTCCAACGGAGTTCCTCTTTAGCAGAGCTATGAAGATGCAGGAAACATACTAAATGGACAAAGATTTGTACTACCGCACAAGTTATAATTATAAATAAAGTACTATGATATGGTAGACTCCTAGTCATTACTATCAAAAATGGGATCACCGTTAAAATTATTGACAGAATAAACCCTCTTAAATAATTTTGAACGCTGTTATGAAATTGAGATTCTCTTTTAAAATTCAATGTCTCTATCGGTTTCATTATAAACTTCCAATTAAATATACTACAGTAAAGACACAGATCCATATGACATCTAAGAAATGCCAGAATAAGCTCAAGCATTCCATCCGAGTTCTGTTGATTGTCGTAAGACCACGCTTATATAGTTGATAAATCAATACTGCCATCCATACTAATCCTGAGATTACATGTAGACCGTGGGTACCTACTAGTGTGAAAAAAATCGATAAAAAGCCGCTACGTTGGGGACCATAATTTTCAGTAACTAATTTATGAAATTCATACATTTCCATGTAGATAAAAACCAGACCTAACATCCAAGTTAATCCTAACCATATCATTCCCTTAGTTACATTAGAAGTTTGACTAATCCTAACCATAGCAATACCGTAACTTACCGAACTTAATAGCAAACATGCCGTTTCCAACAATACCAATGGCAGATTGAAAATTTCCTTGCCCATAGGACCATCAGCAGTTCCATTAACTAAAACTGCATAGGTAGCAAACAGAGATGCAAAAAGAATGCAATCACTCATTAAATATATCCAAAAACCAAAAACTTTTTTAGCATTGATCACATAGTGAGAGATAGCTTTATTTGACATGGTTTGATCCTAATTTTGCTAATACTTGAAAACGTTGATTCTCAATTTTTACAATCTCACTAAGAGGTACATGATATTCTAGATCTTCATCAAAGCTTTTAACAATCCAAGATACAATGATTCCTAAAAAAGATATTATAGCTAACCACCAAATATACCAGATCATGGCAAAACCAAATAATGCACTAAAAGCGGCAATGATAATCCCCAGAGGACTATTTTTCGGCATATGGATTTCTTCATAAGGTAAATTGTTTATATAAGCTTCATTTCGGCGTTTCATTTCCCAGAAAGCGTCACGTTCCGTTACTTTTGGTAGCCTCGCAAAATTGTAAAACGGTGGAGGCGACGAAGTTAGCCATTCTAACGTACGTCCATCCCACGGATCTCCAGTAAAATCAAGATTTTGATGGCGATCAATAATAGATCTATAAATTTGTATTACGAAACATAAAATTCCAATCGCAATGAGTACGGTACCAAAAGCCGCGATTACTAAAAGTGGATGAAATTCTGGATCGATATTTTGACTAATTCTGCGGGTCATTCCCATTAAACCTAGGAGATATAAAGGAATAAAAGCGATTAAAAAACCAATAAACCAAAACCAAAAAGCCCGCTGACCCCAAACCTCATTCAACTTGAAACCAAAGGCTTTAGGAAACCAGTATGTTAATCCTGCAAAACAGCCGAAAATCACCCCACCGATAATCACATTATGAAAATGTGCAATGAGGAATAAACTGTTATGTAATACATAATCAGCACCTGGTACCGCCAAGAGAACACCTGCCATACCACCTATTGAAAAGGTTATAATGAAACCTATTGTCCATAGCATAGCGGAGTTTATCTGAATACGTCCTTGATACATAGTAAATAGCCAGTTAAATATTTTAACCCCGGTTGGAATAGCTATGATCATAGTACTAATCCCAAAAAAAGCATTAACATTAGCCCCGGCTCCCATAGTAAAAAAATGGTGCAGCCATACAATAAATGAAAGAATAGTAATAACTATAGTTGCCCAAACTAGAGAATTATAACCGAATAGTCTTTTTTTAGAAAAAGTTGCGACTACTTCTGAGTAAATTCCAAAAACTGGCAGAACTAATATATATACTTCTGGATGGCCCCATGCCCAAATTAAGTTAATATACATCATCATGTTTCCACCCAGATCATTAGTAAAAAAATGAGTACCTAGGTAACGATCCAGAGTTAGTAAAGCAATAGTTGCAGTCAAGATGGGAAATGCGATAATAATAAGAACGTTAGAGCACAACGCTGTCCAAGTGAATACCGGCATTTTGAACATGGTCATGCCTGGAGCACGCATCTTAATAATTGTCACTAAGAAGTTAATACCTGTTAACGTAGTGCCAATTCCTGAAATTTGTAAGCTCCATATCCAATAATCAACTCCGACACCTGGACTGTATTCAATCCCGGAAAGTGGAGGGTAAGCAACCCAACCAACCTTAGCAAATTCTCCCACTATAAGTGAAATATTAATCAATGCTACACCGGCCGCGGTCATCCAAAAGCTCAAATTATTAAGAAATGGAAAAGCAACATCACGTGCTCCAATTTGCAGCGGTACTACAAAATTCATCAGACCAATAATCAATGGAGTTGCCACAAAAAATATCATAATGACACCATGCGCCGTAAAAATCTGATCATAGTGTTCAGGTGGTAAAAAACCGGTGTCACCGGCTGAGGCTAAAACTTGCTGACCACGCATCATAAGAGCGTCAGCAAAACCACGAATCATCATTACTAAAGCTAAAATAATGTACATTATCCCTAATCGCTTATGATCTACGGATGTCATCCATTCTTTCCATAGATATTTCCATTTTCCAGAATAAGTGATTACCGCTATTATTAAGAAACTTATTCCTAGAAGGGTAGTTACCGTGCCCATGATAATAGGCTCTTTGTATGGGACAGCGTTTAGTGTTAATTTTCCAAACATTACTTTATTCCTTAAATCTATTTGATTTGTGAGTTATGTGAGATTGACTCGGAATTAGGATTAACAATCTTTCTAACTTTTCTAGGTTTCATAAACTTCTTTTGAATATCTGTAAACAAACTAGGTTTAACACTAGAGAAAAATTCTACTGGATGATTTTCGCTAGGTGTTGCTAGTTTTTCTAACGATTCCATTGTATTTAAAGTTGCTGGTGCCTGTTTTGCTTGAGCTATCCAATGATTAAAAGAAGTGACATCAGGTGTCGCAATCACGGTAAATTTCATACCAGAAAATCCTTGACCACTATAAGCAGAAGAGATTCCTTTATAAATCCCGGGTTCATTTGCTATCAAGTGTAATTTTGTCTGCATCCCCGCCATGGCATAAATTTGACTACCGAGACGCGGAATAAAAAATGAATTCATCACAGACCAAGAAGTTATTTTAAATTCAACCGGAGTATTAACTGGAAAAGCCAGTTGATTAACGGCAGCCACGGATTGCTTAGGATATATAAATAACCATTTCCAGTCCATTGAAACCACTTCAATGGTTATCGGCTTGACATTAGAATGGATGGGTGTCTTAGGTTCCAGTAAATAAGTAGTTTTCCAGGTAATAAATCCTAGTAAAGTGATAATTAAAATAGGGATTATCCAGACAATTGCTTCAATTTTGTAAGAATGTGCCCATTCTGGACGGTATTTAGCATGAAGATTAGTATTTCGATACTTCACCGAGAAACCAATAGCCATAATGATAGCAGGGATAACTACAATTAACATTAAACTAAGAGCAGTTAAGATGAGTGAACGTTGTTCAATACCAATTTGTCCTTTAGGATTTAACAAAGCAATATCACAACCACTTAGTAATAAAGTCATTGCAATTACCGACGATAATAAAATATTTTTACTATGTGCCATTTGAGACCTCAATGACAAGGATTATCTTGTAGCTGAAGATTATTATATAGTGATTTATTTTACGAGAAGCCGTTAATGCTGTAAACATAATTGCATGTTTGTCTATGGTTAGTTGCGATCAAGTGCTTCTCTACAAATAAAATGTTATAATCTACTGCGATTAGACTAAAATTCTAATTAGAGTATCGATATAATATATTGAAATGTTATGCTACATGCATTCTCCCTATGAGTCGATTAAATAGCAACCCCTGGTTTGTGAGGTAAGAATATGCCAGTATCTGTCGAAACTAATCATCGCCTTAGGCGGAAAATCCAAATAACTATACCTGCAGATCATATTGAGAATCTGGTTAAAAAAGAACTCTTCAAGTTGGCACCAAAACTTTCTCTGGACGGGTTTCGGAAAGGTAAAGTACCCCTAAAAATTATAGCACAGCGTTATGAATCTTCTATTCGTCATGATGTCTTAAAAGATCTCATGCAGAACCATGTTAGGACGGCAATAAATCAACAAAAAATTCGTCCCGTAGGCCAAATGAAATATGTTTCAAATGAATATCAAGTTGGTCAGGATTTTACCTATTTAGTAGAGTTTGAAGTATATCCTAACATTGAAATTAAACAATGGGAAAATTTTCACCTTAAAAAACCCCGGGTTGAAGTTACCGAAGTAGATGTGGATAATATGTTAATGACTCTTCGCCAACCGCAAGAATCTTGGAAAAAAGCTACTCGGGCAGCCAAAGTTGGTGATCGTGTAACAATTGATTTGATTAGTGTAGAAGACGGTAAAAATGTTGAAAAATTCACTGATGCGGTTCTGGTCATCGGACATGGACTGATGCCTTTAGATTTTGAAACCGGTATTATTGGTCATCAATCAGGAGAAACTTTCAGAGTTGAAGTGCGTTTATCTGAAGATAATCAGGTTGAGAATCTTCAAAATAAACTTGCTAATTTCTCTATTTTACTCAAAAAGGTAGAAGAACTGGAACTTACCGAATTAAATCTAGATGGGATTAAAAGTTTTAGACCAGCAGATGAAGGCTCTATATCAGAAATCCGCCATAAAATCCGCCAAGACCTGGAACGTGAACTCAAATGGGCAGTGCGTAGTTATATTAAATTGCAGGTATTTAATGAATTATTAAAATCTAATACAATTGATCTTCCGGTTTCACTTATTGAAACCGAAATGGAAAGATTACGGCGCCAAAATAGTCTTTATTTAGTAAATAATGGGAACAATTTTCTACCCTTACCCAGGATTTTTTTAGAAGCAAAGGCAAAAAAACGTGTTGCTATAAGTTTATTATTAAGTGAATTTATTCGGATTCACCAGATTCAAGCTGAAGAATCTAAGATTCAAGCATTCCTGGAAGATTTATCAGCTACATATGACAATCCCAAGAAGCGAAGGGAAGATATTAGGAAAAATAATGAGATAACCAATCATTTTTATAACCGGATTTTAGAAGATCAAGCGATAAACATGATTATTAATAAATCGATTGTTAATGAAACAGTAATGTCATTTAGAGATCTTATGGGTCATATAAAGAATAACCGTTGGATTGAGATTTACTAAATAATGAAAAAATCTCGCCTCAGCCACCTCTAATATTAAAATGATCAGGTTACTATTTCAGTAACGAGACAATGAGGAGATTAACATTATGTCATATTATGGCCAAACTGCAGCAGGAGCCGACATCCCATCTCAGATGATGTTAGTTCCTATGGTTGTTGAACAGAGCTCTCGTGGTGAGCGTGCTTATGATATTTACTCACGCCTACTTAAAGAACGCATCATCTTTTTGACTGGTCCAGTAGAAGATTACATGGCAAATTTAATTGTGGCACAATTATTATTTCTTGAAGCTGAAAATCCAGATACAGATATTTATTTATATATAAACTCACCAGGAGGCGCAATTACGGCAGGAATGTCTATTTATGACACCATGCAGTTTATCAAGCCTAAGGTAAGTACAATATGTATAGGAATAGCAGCTTCAATGGGTGCATTTTTACTTACCGCGGGTGCTAAAGGTAAACGATTTTGTCTTCCTAATTCACGGATTATGATTCATCAACCTTCAGGAGCTTATCAAGGGCAAGCTACTGATATAGAGATACATGCCCGGGAAATTTTAAAAATCAAAACGAGAATGAACCAACTTATGGCTCAACATACAGCTCAGCCACTTGAAGTCATAGAAAAAGATACAGACCGTGACTGTTTTCTTTCGGCGAATGAAGCAATAGAATATGGATTAGCGGATGCGATTTTGACACATCGTGCATAATCATCAAAATATTAAGATTATAATAGTAAACCTAAATTTTAGGAATTAAATATGTACCGTTCCTAATTCCGGACCAAAATAAGAATATAATAAAAGGGGTTAATTGATGACAGATAAGCACAAAGACAGTACAGGAAAACTGCTGTACTGCTCTTTTTGCGGTAAAAGCCAGCATGAAGTACGTAAACTTATTGCAGGACCGTCTGTATATATCTGTGATGAATGTGTTGATTTATGTAATGACATTCTCATAGAAGAAATAAAGGACGTGACTACACACCGTGAAATCAGGGAGTTACCAACTCCACATCAAATTCGCCAGTATCTTGATGATTATGTTATCGGTCAAGAACAAACTAAAAAGGTGCTAGCCGTAGCCGTATATAATCATTATAAACGTATTATTCATCAAATGGATACTACTAATACTAGTATCGAAATTGGTAAAAGTAATATACTTTTAATTGGTCCTACTGGCAGTGGTAAAACTCTTTTGGCAGAAACTCTAGCACGCGTGCTTGATGTGCCATTTACTATGGCGGATGCTACCACTCTGACTGAAGCCGGATATGTTGGTGAAGATGTTGAGAATATTCTTCAAAAACTCCTGCAAAAATGTGACTATGATGTTCATAAAGCACAATATGGGATTGTTTATATTGATGAAATTGATAAAATTTCACGTAAATCTGAGAATCCTTCCATTACTAGGGATGTTTCCGGAGAAGGGGTCCAACAGGCACTATTAAAAATCATTGAAGGGACAGTTGCTGCTGTACCTCCACAGGGTGGTCGTAAGCATCCACAACAGGAATTTTTACAAGTAGATACTTCTAAGATTCTATTTATTTGTGGGGGTGCATTTGCGGGATTGGATCAAATTATTAACCAAAGAGTAGATATGGGATCTAGTATTGGTTTTGGAGCTAATGTCAAGGGAAAGAAACAAAGAATATCTGAAAGTCAGTTACTCGAGCAGGTTGAACCAGAAGACTTAATTAAGTTCGGTTTAATTCCCGAATTCATTGGTCGTCTTCCCATTGTTACTACACTTAAAGAACTCAATGAAGAAGCCTTAATTAAGATTTTAAGCGAACCTAAAAATGCCTTGATTAAGCAATATCAGGCACTTTTTAATCTAGAAGGTGTAGAATTAGAATTTAGTGATAAAGCATTAACATCTATTGCACATAAAGCGATGCGGCGTGAAACAGGAGCACGTGGGTTAAGTTCTATTCTTGAAGACATGTTATTACATACCATGTACGATCTACCTTCCATGAACGATGTGGAGAAAATCGTAATTGATGAATCAGTTATTGAAGGTCAGACCAAACCAAAGTTTATTTATAGTAAACAAAAACCCAAACAAGCATCTTGCGAATAGAGATCTTGATTTATCGCCTGAGGACTTAGTTAATTCAATAACTAGCAAATGAGCCCAACGGTAAAATACATGCATGTTGCAAGGTGCTCCAACAATCATAGCGGAACAAAAATAAACTAAGAGAGAGCTCTATGATGAACAACCATGAGTGTTCTGAATGCATTATAATCCCTGTATTACCGCTACGTGACGTCGTGGTTTATCCGCACATGGTTATTCCATTATTCGTTGGTAGAGAAAAATCAATGCGATGTCTTGAAAACGCCATGGATCAGGGTAAAAAAATTATGTTAGTAGCACAAAAAGAAGCATTAATGGATGAACCAGGGATCAATGATATTTTTACAGTAGGAACTATTGCATCAATTTTACAAATGTTAAAACTACCGGATGGTACAGTAAAAGTATTAGTTGAAGGATTACAACGGGCACGGATTACTGAGTTAACTGACAATAGTGATTATTTTATTGCTAAAGCTGAGTATTTGATTTCACCATTGATCGATCAACGGGAGCAGGAAGTTTTAATCCGTGCAACCATTCATCAGTTTGAGGGATACATTAAACTTAATAAGAAAATTTCTCCTGAAATACTTACCGCATTAACTAATGTTGAGGATGCCGCACGGCTGGCCGATACTGTTGCCGCACATATGCCATTAAAACTTTCTGAGAAACAATCCGTATTGGAAATTGCAGATGTTAATGAACGTCTCGAATATCTTCTAGCGATGATGGAATCTGAAATTGACTTATTAAAGATAGAAAAACGCATCCGTAACCGGGTTAAGAAACAAATGGAAAAAAGTCAACGGGAATATTATTTAAATGAACAAATGAAAGCTATTCAAAAAGAGCTTGGTGAAATGGATGATACTCCTGATGAAAATGAAATCCTCCAAAGAAAACTTCTTGCCGCCAAAATGCCTAAGGAAGCCCGTGAAAAAGCTGAAGCTGAATTACAAAAATTAAAAATGATGTCACCCATGTCAGCAGAGGCGACAGTAATACGGAGTTACCTTGACTGGATGTTTCAAGTACCTTGGTATGCTCGCACTAAGGTAAAAAAAGATCTCCGTAAAGCGCAGGAGACGTTAGATACTGACCATTTTGGTTTAAACCGTGTTAAAGAAAGAATTATTGAGTATCTGGCTGTCCAAAGCCGAAGGAGTAAAATTAAAGGACCCATACTTTGCCTGATTGGTCCACCTGGAGTAGGCAAAACTTCTTTGGGACAATCCATTGCCAAAGCAACTGGACGTAAATATGTGCGGATGGCTTTAGGTGGAATACGTGACGAAGCAGAAATTCGTGGACATCGTCGTACCTATATTGGCTCCATGCCTGGGAAATTGATACAGAAAATGGTCAAAGTAGGAGTAAAAAATCCCTTATTTTTGCTAGACGAGATCGATAAAATTTCATTAGATCTGCGTGGCGATCCAGCTTCAGCGTTATTAGAAGTCCTTGATCCAGAGCAAAATCACGCTTTCAATGATCATTATATTGAGGTGGACTATGATCTATCTGAGGTAATGTTTGTTGCTACCTCAAATACTATGAATATTCCTGCTCCATTATTAGATCGGATGGAGGTAATTCGTCTTTCTGGATATACTGAAGACGAAAAATTCAATATTGCTACTAGTTATTTATTGCCAAAACAAATTGAACGTAACGCCTTAAAAAAGGGTGAAATTATTATAGATCAAAAAGCCATCATTAATATGATTCGTTTTTATACATGTGAAGCCGGTGTACGTAATCTTGAAAGAGAATTATCAAAAATCTGTCGTAAGGCAGTAAAAGCTTTACTAATGGATAGTAGTCTTAAGTATATTGAAGTAAATAACAATAATATTCAATGCTATTTAGGAACTCAGCGTTTTGACTATGGACGTGCCGATGATGAAAATCATATTGGGCAAGTATTTGGATTAGCATGGACCGAGGGAGGAGGAGAGCTCTTAACTATTGAGACTACCTGTGTTCCAGGTAAAGGTAAGCTATCTTATACCGGTTCCTTGGGAGAAGTAATGCAGGAGTCTATACAAGCGGCCCTTACTGTTGTTAGAGCCCGTGCTAATAAATTAGGCATTCATAGTGATTTTTATGAAAAACGTGATATACATGTACATGTCCCTGAAGGTGCCACCCCAAAAGATGGTCCTAGTGCTGGTATTGCTATGTGTACCGTATTGGTATCTTGTCTTACTGACAATCCGGTTCGTGCTGATGTCGCCATGACTGGTGAAATTACTTTACTGGGTCAAGTATTACCTATTGGTGGTTTAAAAGAAAAATTGCTGGCCGCCCATCGTGGAGGTATAAAGATAGTAATTATTCCTTATAAAAATCAACGTAATTTAGAGGATCTTCCGGATAACGTTCGTGCTAATTTAAAAATTTATCCGGTAAAACGCATTGAGGAAGTACTTAAAATTGCATTACAGAATGATCCAGAAAACTTCCAGGTAAATTAAGTAATCGGAGTAAAATTATACATGATGGAAAAATTCCGTGCGGTGTCAAATAATTTGGTAATGAAAATCCTCATGGGATTTATCATCTTGATGATGGCAATAACCGGTATAGGTAACTACTTAGGTAAACGTCAAAATGATTATGCGGTTCGGGTTAATAACCAGACAATTAGTCGTGTACAATTTGAACAAGCTTTAGCGTTGACGCTACTACGAGAGCAGCAATTACTCGGTGATCAGTTTACTGAATTGGCAACTAATGATAATTATATGCGGCAGTTGCGTCAGCAGGTTTTACATCAGCTTATTGATGAAGTATTGCTACAACAGTATGTAAATAATCTAAGAATGGATATGGATGATGAACAAATTAAAGAAGTAATTTTTCATCAACCAGAATTTATGATTGATGGACAATTTAACTTCGATCGTTATAGAAATTTTCTTCACAACATAGGATTGACCAGTCAGCAATATGCTGAAACCTTACGTAAAAAATTAACTGTTAGTCAATTACTTAATGCTATCGCAAATACTGAATTTATGCTTTCTTCTGAAAAAGAAGTATTAACATCATTGATTAAACAAGAGCGTATTATACATAAAGCAGTCATTAATGTTTCTGCTCTGGCTAAAAAACAACTGGTTAGCGAAACTGAAATCAAAAATTACTATAAGCAACACTCAAATCTTTTTATGCTACCAGAGCAATTCCGAGTGAGCTATATAAACCTAGATGCCGCCAAAATACCGAAACCACAAGTCAGTAACCGAGAAATTCAAAGCTGGTATAGTTTACACAAAAGAGACTATATTCAACAACCACGGTATAAGTACAGTATTATTCAACTTAAAACCAAAAAAGAAGCGGCGTTTTTATTGGAACGACTCAAAAAAGGCGCGAATTTTTTCCAAATCGCCAAGTCAAAATCTATTGATCCAATTTCTGCACCTCGAGGTGGAAAAATGGAATGGATGGACACCTCAGATATCCCAGATGAATTAAGAAATGCCAAATTGCAAGAAAAGGGTCAAATTTCCGAAATCATCAATTCTTCCATTGGTTACTTAATTGTGCGTCTTGATGATATACAACCTAAAAGTATCATTCCATTAAATACTATACGTACAATGATAACTAATCAAATACAACAAGCCAAAATCATAAACGCATATTATAAATTACAACAAAAAATGATTGAAGCAGCTAGTAATAATAGTAAGAGTCAATCTCTTGCTCTCGTGGAAAAAGCTACTGGGATTAAAGCAGTAAAAACTGGATGGTTTAGTATTGAAAATCTACCAAAAGATTTAAAGCCTATTTGGCGGCTCTTGGGAGATAAATCGTTTCTCTTAGGAAATCATTCGGAAGTAATTTCTAGTGAAAATCACCGAGCTTTAATTGTGCGTCTTACCCAACATAGATCAGCACGTTTGGAATCCATTAGTAAGATACATGATATTCTATCCTTAGATATTAAGCGGGAAAAAGCGGAACGGCGAGCACAGGATAAAGCCGAACAATTATTATCAGCGCTTAAGATCGGTAAACCAGTTGATCATTTAATTTTTGGAAGCCCCATAGTTATGAAACGTGATAACCAAGATCGTATAACACCGACAGTTTTCGCTCTCAAGCCACCGAAAAACCACTCGATTTCTTATGGAATTGGTAAAGATCTGCAAGGTAATATAGTACTAATAGCTTTATATGAAGTGCGTTATGGAAAATCTCATCAACTAGATGATAATTCCATATTAGACAGCATAAGACAACATAAAAACAATATGATTTTAACCTCTTTATTAAAAAATCTTCGCCAACATAGTCAAATTAAGTACGGAATAATTAATTCCTAGATTTAAATAATTAACCTTATTTTAGTCCGGTTTTATTTTTCATACTTTGCATAACTGCTTCCGAATTTTCATTATAATTTTTTAATCCTTTAGCACGTAAATAACAGGAGGCACAATTTCCACAACCATCACCTCTAATACCCTTGTAACAAGTTAGGGTTTCATGGCGAATTAAAGGCAGTTGCTTCCAGTAATCAGCAAGTGCCCAGATTTCCGCTTTGTTCAACCACATTAGAGGGGTTTCAAATCTTATCGCACGTGCCATACCTAATACTATAGCATTATTTAAGATTTTAAGAAATTCATGACGGCAATCTGGATAACCAGAAAAATCGGTTTCACCAATTCCGCTGATTATAAATTCGGCTTGCATTAAATATGAGTAAATAGAAGCTACGGTTAGAAACAATATATTACGACCGGGAACAAAGGTATTTGGGAGCCCTGATACCTTAAAGTCCCAATTTTTAATGGGAAGATTCTCACGTGTCAGACTACTGATAGTTAACTCTTTCAAAAGATTAAGATCTATAATTTTATGTACCCTAATACCCATGAGAGCTGATAGCTGCTGGGCAACTTCTATCTCCGCACGATGACGCTGACCATAATTAAAAGTAATACAGTGGACATCATCATATTGATGTAAGGCTTGAATCAGACAAGTGGTTGAATCCTGCCCACCACTAAAGACGACTACGGCGGCCGCATGTTTCTTCATATTATGATCGATCACCAGTTTGACGTTTAATAATGACATCATTTCGCTTCGCATATCTTAAGGTTAGAAGTATCCCTATAGTTAGAGGGATCATTAGCCATAACGTTTTTAAACCAATGCCAGATCCCATAACGAGATGATCTAGTAAGATGGCAATTACCGGAAACATTAGAAAAACTAGTGAAGCATGAAAAGGGATAGCTAATCGCTGTAAATAAAAATAACCAACCATTCCCAATACATTAGATACCATACCTAAATAAACTAGAGACAATAATGACGAAACCGAGAAGTTGGCGTAAATTGGCTTTTCTATAATATAACCAATCAACGTTAGTAATAATCCGGCACCTAAACAAGGTAAAGTGTTATAGGTTAGTATAGAAACTTGTTCATCTCTTTTATTAAATAATACATACATAATAGCATGCATGATCACCGCCATAATTAAAGCCAAAATTCCTTTGAAACTATTTCCTACGATAGGATTAGTTTCTTTAAGTAAAATAACAATTAGAGATAACATACTAATTAATAATCCTACGGTTTGTTTAAAAGAAATTCTTGCTTTAACTAGGATAATAGATGCTAATAAAACAGCAACTGGCATAGTTGCAAAAATAATAGCCGCTAAGCCAGCACTAGTATAACGTTCGCCATAAAACATTAGCGTGAATGGAAGAGTAAAATAACATATACATATCATAACTTGGAAACGACGGCTTCCGGCAGCAAATAAAATTGGTTGTTTAGTTAACATCGCGATTAAAAGTAACAATGGTGAAGCACATAGAAAACGTAAGCCGGTAGCAAAAATTGGAGGTACCGTTTGGATGGCGATTTTCATCGCCATCCACGTAGTTCCCCATGTCAAAGAAACTATCATAAATAAGCAGATAATTTTCCAGTTTTTATTGATTTTCATGTTAGTGTCTCGATCTTGGTATAGAGTGCTGCCAAAAGATCCTCGCATTATTGCTAATGACCTTATTTGTTATGAACTTAAATTTAAGGATGCATGTTGTTTGTTACTAGAGTTACTCCAGTATTACTCTACTATACTATTAATATTTCATATTTCCACATTGAGCACGATGGCGTAATAAATGATCCATTATTACAATAGCTATCATAGCTTCAGCTATCGGTACTGCACGAATCCCAACGCAAGGATCATGGCGACCACGCGTCACAATCTCTACAGCATGACCTAATTTATTAATAGTCTCACCTGGAACCATAATGCTAGAAGTCGGTTTCATTGCCAAATGCGCTATGATTGGCTGTCCACTACTAATCCCTCCGAGGATGCCACCAGCATGATTACTTTTAAAACCATTGACAGAGATCTCATCACGATGTTCACTTCCACGTTTGTTAATTACCGAGAAACCATCCCCGATTTCTACTCCTTTAACAGCGTTTATACTCATTAAAGCATGTGCTAAATCTGCATCAAGACGATCAAAAACTGGTTCTCCTAATCCTACCGGGATATTTTCAGCTACAACGGTAACTTTCGCACCAATCGAATCTCCATCTTTTTTTAATTTTCTCATCATACTATCTAAAGCAACTAATTGGTCGCTATTAGGGCAGAAAAATTCATTTCTATTGACTTGTTCCCAATTTTTAAAATCACAGACAATATTTCCTATTTGTGCTAAATAGCCTCGAATTTTTATGTCATGTTTTAGTCGAAGATATTTTTTTGCAATTGCTCCGGCAGCTACACGCATAGCAGTTTCTCTAGCAGAAGAACGACCACCTCCACGATAATCTCTTAAACCATATTTTTTTTCATAAGTATAGTCGGCATGACCTGGACGAAAGATATCTTTAATAGTACTATAGTCTTTCGAACGTTGATCGTGATTTGCTATCAATAGACCAATACTAGTCCCAGTAGTCACTCCTTCAAATATCCCCGAAAGAATTTTTACCCGATCTAGCTCACGACGCTGAGTGGTATAGCGCGAAAATCCTGGTTTTCGACGATCCAGATCGGGTTGAATATCTTCTTCTGCAGCAAGTAGGATTCCTGGTGGAACACCATCTATAATACATCCTAATGCATTACCATGTGATTCGCCAAAAGTAGTTACCCGAAAAATTTGTCCAATACTATTACCCGCCATTATAATTAGTTCCTTATTTGATGAAATTTGCTGCTGGTTTGGTTAATCAATACTCATATATTTCTTATTGGCAACTAATTGCGCTTTAGTCAACATAAAAACACCTTCACCGCCATGATTAAAATCTAGCCAAATAAATGGAACCTTAGGATAATGTGCGATTAGGTGCTCTTGATTATTTCCAACTTCGCAAATTAATATGCCATTATCATTCAGATAATCTGCTGCAGAGTAGATAATCCGACGAATTAGAGTTAGTCCATCTGCACCAGCTACTAAACCTATTGCGGGTTCAAAGTGATATTCATTAGGTAAGGTACTCATTTCATCTAACTTTACGTAAGGTGGATTGGAAATGATAATATCGTATTTTTTTTTAGCTATCTTACCAAAAAGATCTGAAAGTATAGGTGTCACTAAATTTTGAACGCCATGAGCCGCAATATTTTTTTCAGCAACTGCTAAGGCATCGGCAGAAATATCTACTGCATCGATTCTAACCTTCGCAAATGCATGACTACATGCAATTGCAATACAACCGCTTCCCGTACACATATCAAGAAGATCTTTTGGTTCTCCTTCAATCAGTGATGCAAAATGGCTTTCAATTAATTCTCCAATTGGAGAACGTGGGATTAATACTCGTTCATCAATATAAAACTCATGTCCACAAAACCATGCTTTATTAGTTAGGTAAGCTACAGGGATGCGTTCATTAACACGACGCCTAATCCTTTGAACCAGATGTTGTCGTTCTTGGATAGTGAGTCTGGCTCCATAAAGATTTACCGGAGAGTTTAATGGTAGTAAAAGGGTGGCTAATACCAGTCTCACTGCTTCATCCCAAGGATTATCTGTGCCATGGCCATACGAGATATTTGTCGCCGAAAAATAGCTCGTTGTCCAACGTAGTATATCTAGGATAGTATGCATATTATTTATTACTTCATATTCATTAAATTCTCCCATATTTTATCCTTATTTTTAGAGTTACTGCGTTTCTTCTAATCTTAGAAGAGAGATAGGATACAAACCATCTATAATTAGAGATCATTAGGTCATAAACAAATAATTCATGGTTAATAGTATGTATGCCTAATTTCAAAAATAGTGCAAGAATCTTTGTAAGATGTGCAAAATTTTTAAAAACCAATGCAGATTTATATTTGCAACGGATAAATAAAAAGAAGAAGAAAATGGCATTATTATTGCTAGACCTGTAAAAGCCAGACCAAAGAATCGTTCAGGATTTTTTAATTTTGGAAACTTAATTAATGGTAACCGAAACCGACGGCGCCATGGCCACAAAAGCGGAATACCATAAGGTGTCATAAAATCCGCAATTAAATGACTGATATAGCCTATTATCATTCCATGCAAAACATCTGCTGGCAGCAGATATTGCATCTTTATCGGAACTACTTGATGGATGATTTCAATGCTCACAGCAACTACTAGTATACTATGAGTGAAACCTCGATGTCCAAAAAAATATCTCAGAGGATAAGATAACCATTTTAAACGTCGACCCAGGGTCGAATGAGGATGATCTAGATCGGGCAATAGTGAAGTTAACAGTGCTGAAGGAATAATATGCCACCAGTCTCCATGAGTGATAACTGGTGTTAAGTGAGCACGTTTAGCCAAAATCGCCATCGCCATCGCAAAAATCAAATGACCTTTAGCTGTCATATGTTATACCTGAAAGAATAATTTAGTAGAGTCCACTTTCTCAAAGAGAAGCTATTATATATAATTCAAGCTAGTGATAAGTACCAGAAATTGTGCATTGAATTTACAATTCAACCAACTTCTGGTAAAACTTGAGCAAGTAATCTTCGGTATTGATTGATTCCCACTACAACTAAGGATTCATAATGTTCTCTATTACTATTCATAACGGAACCGTGTATCATTTTAATCATGCTGTTAGCATCATTGAGATCGCTAATCAAACTATCGGTTATGATCTAGCTAAATTTTGTATCGCGGGGATTGTTAATGGTGAATTAAAAGATTTATCTGATCTGGTAACTAAGGATGCTATAGTGAATTTTGTTACTCCGAATAATGAAGTTGGTATAAAAATTATCCGAAATTCCTGCGCTCACCTGTTAGGTCATGCTATCAAACAATTATGGCCTGAAACTAAGATGGCTATTGGTCCAGGTTTTGAAAACGGTTTTTTTTATGATGTTGATCTTCATCATTCTCTAAATCATGAAGATCTAATGCGATTAGAACAGAGAATGCATGAATTAGCTGATAAAAAATACGACGTTATTAAGAATAACGTCAGCTGGCAGCAAGCTCGTGAGATTTTTATTACCCGAGATGAACCATATAAAATTGCTATTCTTGACGAAAATATAAGTCGCGATGTTAGTCCTAGTTTGTATTATCATGAAGACTACATTGATATGTGTCGTGGTCCACATGTTCCTAATATACGATTTTGTCACTATTTTGCCCTACAAAAAATCTCAGGTGCTTATTGGAGGAGCAACAAGAATAATAAGATGCTACAACGTATTTATGGTACTGCTTGGTCCGATAAAACCCAATTAATTAAATATTTGCAAGGCATGGAAGAGATTACCAAGCGAGATCATCGTCAAATCGGTAAAAATTTAGAATTATATCATATGCAAAAAGAAGCTCCGGGAATGGTATTCTGGCATAATGATGGTTTGCTGATTTTACGTGAAATTAAATCTTTTATGCGCTTTAAGCTTAAAGAATACGAGTATCAAGAAGTAAAAACTCCATTAATATTAGATCGTAGCTTATGGGAAACAACAGGACATTGGAAAAACTATCAAGAAGCAATGTTTCTAACATCATCTGAAGAGCGACAATATTGCATTAAACCAATGAATTGTCCAGGACATATACAAATCTACAATCATCAACTTAAATCCTACCGTGATTTACCATTCCGGATCGCAGAATTTGGTAGTTGTCATCGTAATGAGCCTTCAGGTGCACTACATGGATTAATGCGGGTACGTAGCTTTACTCAAGATGATGCTCATATCTTCTGTACCAAAGATCAGATACTTACTGAAGTCAATCACTGTATGAAAATGTTATACGAGGTATACAGCACTTTTGGTTTTGATAAAATCCAGGTTAATTTCTCGACTCGTCCTGAAATTAGGATTGGTAACGATATGCTATGGGATCAGGCCGAAGAGGATTTAGTCATGGCACTCAAAAAAATGAAGATTCCATTTAAATATCAATGTGGAAATGGAGCTTTTTATGGGCCTAAAATTGAATTTATACTACATGATTGTCTGGGTCGTGCATGGCAATGTGGTACTATTCAACTAGACTTTTTTTTACCTGAACGTCTTCAGGCTTTTTATATAGATCAATCTAATAGAAAACAGATACCCGTAATGATTCATCGTGCAATTTTAGGTTCATTAGAACGATTTATAGGCATAATTACGGAAGAATATGCCGGGGTTTTTCCAGTTTGGTTAGCACCCGTGCAGGTGATCTTAATGAATATCACTAATCGTCAATCTAATTATGTTAAGCAATTAGCTAAGATATTTAAAGAATCTGGTATTAGAGTAAGAGTGGACTTGAGAAATGAAAAAATTGGCTTTAAAATTCGTGAACACACCTTGCGGAAAGTTCCCTATATGCTGATATGTGGCGATAAAGAAATGGAATTAGGAGAAGTGGCGGTAAGAACTAGGTTGGGTAAAAATCTTGGAAATATGAAAGTTAATCATCTACTAGAAAAGCTGTGGCACGAAATTAAGGTTCGTAAGATTCAACAAGAGGAGGGATAGAGTATTAAAATCGGAAAACCAATTCAACAAATACGTCCTAATAGGATTAATCGCGAAATCTATGTAACTGAGGTTCGTCTTACAGATGTTAACGGCGAATCAATTGGTATTGTAAGTCTGAATGAAGCTTTAGAGAGAGCGGAGAAGGCGGGATTAGATCTAGTAGAAATTAGTCCTAATGCCGATCCACCAGTTTGTCGGATGATAGACTATGGTAAATTTCTTTACGAAAAGAGTAAAATCTCAAAAGAGCAGAAAAAAAAGCAAAAAATTATTCAGGTAAAAGAAATTAAATTACGTCCAGTAACGGATGAAGGAGACTATCAGGTAAAACTACGTAGCCTAATGAGATTTTTAGAAGATGGTGATCGAGCTAAAATTACATTACGTTTTCGCGGACGTGAAATGATGCATCAACAAATTGGTATTGAAATGCTTAATCGCCTTAAAGGCGATCTCAAAGAAATCGCGGTAGTTGAATATTTTTCTACTAAAATCGAAGGAAGACAAATGATCATGGTACTAGCTCCAAAGAAAAAAACTAATATTTAAAAGAGGTATTGTAGTATGCCAAAAATTAGAACAGTACGAGGTGCTCTTAAGCGCTTCAAGAAAACTGCTTCTGGCAGTTTGAAGCATAAAAAAGCTAGTCTTCGTCATATCTTGACTAAAAAATCAACTAAACGTAAACGTCATCTACGTTCAAAAGATATGGTATCTAAAGTAGATTTAGGATTAGTATTGGTATGCATGCCATACGCATGAAGTTGATATTCATAAAAGGAGAGCATATATGGCTCGTGTCAAACGCAGTATTGTTGCTCGTGCACGTCATAAAAAAATCTTGAAACAAGCTAAAGGATATTATGGAGCGCGTTCTCGTGTCTATCGAATTGCCCTTCAAGCTGTTATTAAAGCTGGTCAGTACGCTTATCGTGACCGACGGCAGCGGAAACGTCAGTTTCGAAAACTATGGATTATGCGCATTAATGCCGCCGCCAGAAAAAACGGGCTATCTTATAGCAGTTTAATGAACGGACTGAAAAAATCGTCGATAACAATAGATCGTAAAGTATTAGCTGATCTAGCGGTTTTTGATACCCATGCCTTTTCAGCATTAGTTAACAAATCGAAAATGACATTATCATTTTAAGTTAGATTTTAATTTGATTTTATATAATTGCTATGTAGTGTAATCCTACCTGTTGATTCAAATTATTCAAAATCTACTAATGATTTTAGTTAGTATGTCTATCTATCTTAATGAAAATGAATGGAGTAGTAACTTTCTCTAAATATTGGAAGAATAAAAATGCTTCATCATATAAAAGAACTTATTTCCCAACTGCAGAAAAATATTGAGAATATAAAAAAATTAAGTACTTTAGAAAAAATTCGTGTCGAATACTTAGGAAAACAAGGTATTCTTACACTATATATGAAAAATTTACGTGAGATCAATCCAGAAGATCGTCCAGCTGTAGGTATTGTGCTTAATAGAGCAAAAAAGCAACTTTTAGAAGCTTTACATTCTAAAAAAATCCTTTTAGAAAAGGAAATTCTGAGTGCTCGGATATTACAAGAAAATCTTGATGTTTCATTACCCGGACGTGGGATGAAAAATGGTGGATTACATCCGGTAACGAGCACCATTGATCGTATAGAAAAATTTTTTTACGGATTAGGTTTTGAAGTAGTAACCGGACCCGAAATTGAAGATAGTTACCATAATTTTGATGCTCTTAATATACCAATTAATCATCCAGCACGTACGGATCATGACACTTTTTGGTTGAATGATAATCTTCTCTTAAGAACACAAACTTCCGGAGTTCAGATTAGAACTTTGAAAAATCAGTGTCCTCCGATACGTATGATTACTTCAGGTAAAGTATATCGTAAGGATTATGATTCTACTCATACCCCAATGTTTCATCAAATGGAATGTTTAATGGTTGATAAAAAAGTAAGTTTTACTCATCTTAAAAATACCTTGTACAATTTTCTGCAAAACTTTTTTGAAGAAGAAGATTTAAAAATTAGGTTTAGAGCATCTTATTTCCCCTTCACCGAACCATCTGCTGAAGTTGATGTAAAAATTCAAGGTAAAAAATGGTTAGAAATTTTAGGCTGTGGCATGGTACATCCCAAGGTGCTACGTCATGCTGGCCTGGATCCAGATATCTATTCGGGTTTCGCTTTTGGTACTGGAATAGAACGGCTTATAATGTTACGCTATAAAATTCAGGATATACGTATATTTTATGATAATGATTTACGTTTTCTCAAACAGTTTAAATAATCAATAATGAAAGTAAGTGAATTTTGGTTAAGAGAATGGGTTAATCTAAAGATTGATAGCGAAACCTTATATGAACAACTAGCTTTATTGGGGCTAGAAGTAGACAGGGTGGCTACGATAGCCGGTAATTGTACAGGTATTATAGTTGGTGAAATCATCGAATGTGAATATAAAGCCGACTCCAAATTAAAGGTAACCAAAGTTGATATAGGTAGTTATAATTTACTTAATATCTTGTGTAGTGCCTCAAATTGCCGCCAGGGGATAAAAGTAGTAGTAGCCACTATAGGAGCAATACTTCCAAGTAATCTCCAAATTAAAGCCCGCAAAAAAATTCCTGGAACTATTTCTCAAGGTATGCTGTGTTCGTTAACGAATTTAGGATTAGGAGAAGATGATCAAGAAATTATTGAACTACCGGTAACAGCGCCATTAGGAATGAATATTAGAGAATATCTGCAACTGGATGATAAAATTCTTGAAATCAACGTGACACCTAATCGTGCAGATTGTCTAAGTATTCGTGGGATTGCACGTGATCTAGCGGCGGTGAATAAATTAACTTTCAATGAACCTAAGATCTCGCCAGCAACCGTAAAATTCAAGGATCAATTGCCAATTGATATTGAAGTGGCTTCAGCTTGCCCCCGATATTTAGCGCGCATCTTAAAGGGGGTGAATGTTAAGGTAGCTACGCCATTATGGCTTAGTGAAAGATTACGGCGTAGCGATCTTCTTTCGGGTAATGTCATTCTTAATATTACGAACTATATTTTACTGGAACTAGGTCAACCCATGCAAACCTTTGATCTCGAAAAGATTGACGTCGGGATAAGAGTACGTCTCGCACAGCCCAATGAAATATTTAGGTCAATTGACGACACCAAACTTAAATTACAAAAAGATACGCTAGTGATTGCAGATCATACTAAAGTGCTCTCAATTGCAGGAATTCTTAGTGGAATAGATTCAAGAGTTACTGATCAAACCCAAAATTTACTGTTAGAAAGTGCATTTTTAGATCCGTTAATTATGAAACTTAGTATAAACTACTATAGATTACAGAATCCTGCTTCACAACGTTATGAGCGGGGAGTAGATCCCATGTTACAGGATAAAGCTATAGAGCGTGCCACCAGTTTATTATTGGAGATATGTGGAGGTCAAGTAGGACCAATTATGGAAATTACGAATGGTGCCGTATTACCAAAGAGTCCTGTAATAACTTTGCGTCGTGAAAAGATTGATCTTTTGCTTGGTCAGCAGATTGACACTAATGAAGTAGTGGATATTCTGTCTCGTCTGGGTTGCCAAATAAATTATGTTGAAAAACCCAATTTATGGAAAGTAATTCCACCAAGCTGGCGTTTTGATCTTACTCTCGAAGAAGATTTAGTTGAAGAAGTAGCAAGAATCTATGGCTATAATCAATTGCCCTGCGTTTCTTTCCAAAACGAAGTGATAAACCATTGGAATCCGATTAAAAATAAGATTTCTCTGAAGCGGATTAGGACGCTTTTAGTAGATAAAGGTTATCAAGAAGTGATAACGTATAGTTTTGTTAATCCAATAATGCAAAATCTCCTCCATCCCAGTGAAAAATTTCTAAAGTTAGAGAGTCCAATGTCGGTGGAAATGTCAGCCATGCGCCTCTCATTAAGGAGTGGATTACTATCTGCCGTTTCTTATAATCAGAACCGACAACAGAAAGTTATCAGACTATTTGAAATTGGTCTCTGCTTTGTACCGGATCTTGCTTCTAAAATTGGCGTGAAACAAGATTTAATGCTAGCAGGTGTGATGAGTGGTATAAATCATGAAGAACATTGGGATGTACCTGATAAATCAGTAGATTTTTATGATTTAAAAGGTGATTTAGAGGTCTTACTGGATCTCACTGGCAAAAGAGAGGAAATTCATTTTAAAGCCGAGATACATCCCGCGTTGCATCCCGGCCAAAGTGCTACTCTCTACTTAGGTAGTGAGCCAATTGGGATTATTGGTGTAATTAATCCTCTCTTGGAAAGAAGGTTGGAACTAAATGGTAGAACAATATTGTTTGAGTTATTATGGAATCGCATTTCAGATTATCGCCGGCCAATGATAGAAAAAATTTCTAGTTTTCCATCAACTCGTCGTGATATCGCGGTTATTGTAGCTGAAGATATTCCCGCTTCAGAGGTACTGAAAGAATGTCAACAATTTGGAGAAACTAAGCTAGTTGCAGTAAAATTGTTTGATGTCTATCGTGGTCATGGGATAGCTCATGGCTATAAGAGTCTGGGGATTAGCCTGATTTTACAAGAAAACCAGCGTACTCTGAAAGAAAGTGAAATTTCAGCTCTTGTAACTAAATGTACGAATGCCTTAAAAAAAAGATTTCAAGCATACTTAAGGTCTTAATCAAGAGTACTAATATTGATGGTAGATCAGTTAATTTTTAATTTAACATAATTTTCATAAAAATATCTTTCATTACTCCACAAAAATCTGAAACTGTATTTCGACTCAAAATGAGATTAATTAATTTGATAAGGAAGACTATGAAAATAGGAGTACCAAAAGAGCGAAGGATTAGAGAATCAAGAGTTGCGGCGACACCTGATACAGTAAAACAACTTATCAGACTAGGTTTTGTTCTTTTAGTAGAATCTGGTGCCGGAACATCTGCTAGTTTTGAAGATACTGATTACTCAGAAGCTGGAGCACTATTGACTAATTCTACCGAGATCTGGCAGTCAGATATTGTCATTAAGGTAAATCCACCAACCGAGGAGGAATTATCTTTGATACCATCAGGTATCTTTCTAATAAGTTTCATCTGGCCTACACAAAATTCGACATTATTAGCTAAACTAGCTAGACTCAATATAACAGTACTATCTATGGATAATGTTCCGAGAATTTCACGTGCACAAGCTTTTGATGCACTTACATCAATGGCTAATATCGCTGGTTATCGTGCGATTATTGAAGCGGCTCATGAATTCGGAAGATTTTTCAATGGTCAGATTACTGCAGCTGGAAAAATCTTGCCAGCTAAAGTAATGGTAATTGGAGCAGGGGTTGCAGGTCTTTCGGCTATTGGTGTTGCAAGAAGTTTAGGTGCTATTGTACGAGCATTCGATAGTAGATTAGAAGTTAAGGAACAAGTAAATAGTATGGGAGCCGAGTTTATTGAACTCAATCTTACAGGATACTTAGAAAGTCATGATGGTTGCTATGCTCGAGTGATGTCTGATAATTTTATGAACTCTGAAATAGAATTATTGACTGATCAAGTAAAAGAAGTAGATATTATCATTACCACTGCTATGATCCCAGGAAAAACTGCTCCAGTTCTTATTACGCGAAAAATGGTTGAAACTATGAAAACTGGCAGTATTATTGTAGATCTTGCTGCCCAAAATGGGGGTAACTGTGAATTAACCTTAGTGGATCAATTAACTATTACCAATAACGGAATTAAGATTATTGGTTATACTGATCTACCTAGTAGATTACCTACCCAATCATCTCAGCTTTATAGTAATAATCTAGTCAATCTACTAAAACTACTATGCATAGAGCAAAATGGTCAGATTAGCATTGATTTTAATGACATAGTAGTGCGTCAGATGACGGTGATTAAGGAAGGAAACATCACTTGGCCAGCACCAGCTTTAAAAGCCAACTCCGCAGAATCAGTAAAACCGGTGTCACCATCTTCAGAATTACCAAAAATAGTAAATAAACCTGGATTCTTATGGCGACAATATCTTCTATTGATATTAGCTCTTCTAATATTTGGTGGAATCGCCACTTTTAGTCCAATACCTACCGAAATGGTTTCACATCTTACTATTTTTGCGATGGCCTGCATCATTGGTTATTACGTAGTTTGGAATGTAAGTAATGCGCTACATACGCCTCTAATATCCGTCACTAATGCTATATCAGGTATTATCATTATTGGAGCGTTATTACAAATCGAACATGGAGGTTGGATTTCAGTTTTTTCTTTAGCGGCAATATTTATTGCTAGTATTAATATTTTTGGCGGGTTTGCGGTAACTCAGCGCATGCTTAAAATGTTTCGTAAAAATTAGGTCTATGGGTGATCACAATGTCAGGCGGATTAGTTACTGCAGTATATCTTATATCCTCAATATTATTTATTTTTAGCCTAGCGATGCTTGCCAAACCAGAAACTTCCAAGCAAGGTAATGTTATCGGCATGATTGGGATGAGCATAGCATTGATGGCTACCATATATAATTTAAATACGATTTATATGGCTTGGATATTTTCAGCAATGATAATGGGTGGTCTGATTGGTGTATATTTAGCAAATAAAGTAAATATGACTGCCATCCCTGAGCTGGTTGCCCTATTACATAGTTTAGTGGGTCTGGCATCAGTCTTAGTTGGTTTTAGTAGTTATTTATCCAAAATCTTGAGATTCCCACCAGAGATAAATAATCTTCATTTAAGCGAAATTTTCTTGGGAATATTTATTGGTACCATGACATTTACCGGATCTATAGTAGCATTTAGCAAATTGCGGGGCTATATTTCTCCGCAACCCTTAATACTTGTACACCGTCACCAGATGAATAGTGCGGCTTTGTTAATTTCACTCCTGCTGATGATAATTTTCCTCAGTACTCCTCATACTAGTTTAAAGAGTCTGACATTATTACTCATGACACTTATAGCATTTATCTTGGGATGGCATTTAGTAATTTCCATTGGTGGAGCAGATATGCCCGTGGTTATTTCTATGTTAAATTCTTATTCAGGCTGGGCTTCGGCATCTGCGGGATTTATTTTAGATAATGATCTGCTAATTATAACAGGGGCTTTAGTAGGTTCTTCTGGAGCCATCCTTTCTTATATTATGTGTAAAGCAATGAATCGTTCGTTTCTAGGTGTCATTACTGGTGGCTTAGGTGAAAAACCACCAGGCATGCTCATGCTTAATTATGAAGAAATCGGAAAATACCAAACTACTGATGCTCAGGAAACTGCAGCTCTATTAAAAAGAGCTTCTTCAGTTATTATAACTCCTGGCTACGGGATGGCAGTAGCACAGGCACAATATTCGCTGGCAATGCTTACTAAACAATTACGTCAGCGCGGTATTAACATTCGTTTCGGAATTCATCCAATTGCCGGTCGCCTTCCAGGTCATATGAATGTGTTATTAGCTGAAGCCAAAGTATCGTATGACATAGTACTAGGAATAGATGAAATTAATAATGATTTTCAAGATACTGATTTAGTACTAGTTATTGGGGCTAATGATACAGTTAATCCTGCGGCACAAGAAACTTCACCTCATTATCGTTCTATCAATGGTATGCCAGTACTAGAAGTATGGAAAGCACATAGGGTGATTGTGTTTAAACGCACGATGAATCCTGGTTATGCTGGAGTTCAAAATCCATTGTTTTTTAAACCTAATACTAGAATGCTGTTTGGTGATGCTAAACATAGTGTTGAGGAGATTATTAAAGCGTTGTGAAATCTGATAATGAATTTTTATACTTATCAACGATCTAGCAATAACTTCAGGTAGCGCATAATCCTGCGGCTGGAATTTGTCTCTTATAATACTTAAAGAGGAGATTTAATTTTCAAGAGGAATTTTTCTTAGTGAATAATAAACTGCCGTTAGTGTTTGAGCCGGATTTCGAGACTGTGTAATAGGACGCCCTATTACCAAATAATTAACCCCGGCACCAATGGCTTGAGATGGTGTCATAATGCGATCATGATCATGATCAGTAGGATCACTAATATCCGGCCTAATGCCAGGTGTGACTATTATCCAACTCTTTTCAGTCATTTTCTTAACCTGGCTTGCGTCCGATGCCGAGCAGATGATACCATCAAGACCACATTCGTATGTCAAACGTGCTAATAATTTAGTATGTTCTGATATAGAAGAATTTAAACCAATACCTGGTAAATCCTTAGCGTTTAAACTAGTTAGCATGGTAACCGCCATCAATAATGGGGCCTCCTTTTTAAACGGCAATAGTGCCTTATTGGCGGCACTCATCATTTTGGCTCCTCCACTAGCATGAACATTTACCATCCACACCCCCAATTCAGCAGCAATAGCAACTGCATGAGCTACCGTATTAGGAATATCGTGAAATTTTAGATCGAGAAAAACTTCAAATCCTCGCTGTTGTAAGTCCCGCACAATTTTAGGACCTAGTAAAGTAAAAAGTTCTTTTCCTACCTTAAGACGACATAATGTCGGATCAATGCTATCAACTAAAGCCATTACACAATTGCGAGATGAGTAATCAAGCGCTACTATTATGGGTGAGTCTATAAACATTTATGAGTAATCCTCGTTTTGATTTAGAGAATCACAATATATCCTAAAATAATTGGTTTAATCTTAAACAATAGTTATTATACATCTAGTATAACAGATATATAGAAAAATTTGTAACATGGCTTCCTAAATTTCATTAATTCAATATCATTGTCAATGATATTTCTAATAATCTTTAGCTCGAAGAAATCTTAGGGCAGAATCGAATATCTAGATGAGAGATTATCTATTCAGTAAGTCGCTGGAGAGTGCATATGCAGTTAAAACTTGTGGCAGAAGCTAAGTTACCAACACACTTAGGAGAATTTTTAATGATAGGCTTTGAAGAACTAGCGACGGGACATAATCACATCGCCTTAGTTTATGGAGATATCTCGATTAAAGGTTCTATCCTGACTAGAGTGCACTCCGAATGTTTGTCTGGCGACGCCCTATTCAGTTTACGTTGTGACTGCGGTTTTCAACTGAAAGCCGCGCTGTCATCAATTGTTACAGAAGGTGGAGGGGTATTAATTTACCATCGTCAGGAAGGTCGCAATATTGGATTATTAAATAAAATCCGTGCTTATGCATTACAGGATCAAGGGTTCGATACTGTTGAGGCTAATCAAAAATTGGGATTTGCAGCAGATGAACGAGATTTCACACTATGTGCTGATATGCTGAAATTATTAAAGATAGATAAGGTTAGATTATTAACTAATAATCCGCGTAAGGTAGAAATCTTAAGTAAAACTGGAATTAACATTGTTGAGCGCGTCCCTTTAAGTGTTGGGCGTAACCCTGAAAACGCTCACTACCTAGATACTAAAGCGGAAAAACTGGGTCACCTTTTCAGTAAAAAAATAGACCTAGATTAACAGGTAATCGTTATCTAAAAATTTTTAGGGATTCTACAAAAGTAACCCGCACTTCACATGATTTGGGAAAGAAACATATGAGCTGCTAGAAAATTATCCAGAAAACCCTCGGAATTGTTTACATGGTTCATTCTTACTACAAATCATATATTTACCGAAGCTTGCCCTGTGGATAACCGGATTTTCAATCTGGGGTCAGATAATGCTCTAATGGCTTTTACAGGAGAATCAAATCGTATGTTATAATCTCCGATTGAGATTACCCAATTGTAAACAATGCCATAGTAATTTGCCGATATTAAGGTTGGTACTACTGGTGAATAATTTATCGATCCATCTTTTATGACGACATACGTAATGAACTGCCATTAAATCACAGGTTTCGATTTTTTGTAAAATAAACTCGTCACTGGTGCCAATGGCATCAATTAGACCTTGTTCCACGGCATTTCTTCCAAACCAATACTCTCCTGTGGCTACTCGATCAATATCTAATGCTGGACGCATTTCATGAACGAAACGCTTAAACAATTGATGTATTTCAGATAGCTCTTCCCGAAATTTTTGACGGTTCTGTTCACTATTTTCTCCAAATAATGTTAAAGTGCGCTTGTATTCTCCAGCAGTATGTAGTTCAAAATCAATGTGGTTACGTTTTAACCAACGATTAAAATTAGGAAACTGAGCGACAACACCAATGGAACCAATTACGGCAAATGGAGCCGCTATAATTTGATTCGCAACGCAAGCCATAAGGTACCCACCGCTTACTGCCATTTTATCCACAACTACAGTTAAAAAAATCCCTTTTTGACGCAACCGCTGTAATTGTGAGGCCGCTAATCCATAGTTATGTACCGTGCCACCATAACTTTCCAAACGCAATAAAACTTGATCATTATTTGTGGCAACTAATAACACTGCTGAAATTTCTTCTCGGAGTGAATTTACTTCTTTTGCATCCATACTACCTGTAAAATCTATGACATAAATAATCTTTTTTAATTTATTTTCTCGTCCATTTTTACATCGTGCATAGAGTTTTTTTTGTGCCTTTTGCCACTTTTTACGATCATTAGGCGGCATGTTTGCTAATAACATTTCATTTTTTATTCCACGATACTGATCAGCCAAATGTATTAATCGTAAATGCCCAGATTGTAACTTCTTACGTTGTATAATATTTATCATTAAAATGAACAGGATTGTAATCCCCATGATGACGGTCATGGTTTTGGCCATAAAGAGTACATAAAGTTCCACAATATTCATCACTATGAATCTTCCTAGCTAATGGGTTGTTTCAGTCTGAATTTTCCATCTAATTTAGCATGAAAAATGGTAATTAATCTGTATTTTATACCCTAAAAAGATTCTTTGCCAAAATCTTACATGGTAATGTATCCTTAGACAAAATTTAACAATTTAATCTCTATTCGAGGAATACTTGTGAATTACAATCCTAAAATTGACCTTCTAAATAACAAAATTATTTTAGTAACTGGGGCAAGTAGTGGAATAGGCAGAGAAGTCGCTCTCACCTATGCTAGATATGGTGCTACTCTTGTCCTACTAGGTCGCAATAGTGAAAAACTCCAAAAGGTGGTACATGAAATTAATCAAAGAGGAAAACCAGCACACTATTATATCTTGGATTTTAAAGAGTATCCATTAAAAACATGCCGTGAGATCGCCAAAAAAATTACTACTCATTATTCAATAATTGATGGAATATTACACAATGCAGGTATGCTTGGTGAAATCGATTGTATCGAAAAACAATCACCAATAATTTGGCAACAAGTAATGAATGTTAATGTCAATGCAACTTTTTTTCTTACTCAAGCATTACTTCCACTATTATTACGTTCTTCCAGTAGTTCGGTGATCTTAACGAGTTCTAGTGTGGGTCGTAAGGGTCGTGCCAAATGGGGAGCATATTCGGTTTCTAAATTTGCTACCGAAGGTCTGATGCAAGTTTTAGCTGATGAATATCAGGGTAGTAAATTAAGGGTAAATTGCATTAACCCCGGAAGGATTCGTACTCAAATGCGTGCACAAGCTTTTCCAGAAGAAAATGCGGATTTATTAAAAAAACCTGCTGATATTATGCCAATCTATCTATATTTGATGGGAGAAGATAGTATCCATGAAAACGGTATGAGTTTTGATGCTCAATCTTATCATTATCAAGAAGATTGAGCATCTTAATAAAGATCATTTACGAATCTCGCATATGCTATGAAGATGAGATATAATCATCAGTAAAAATAATAATTATTATTAGTTAATTTATAGCTTGATTTTAAGGTTATAGGAACGCGGGAGATATGATTACTTCAAACGAATACCAATGTCAATGCTGTATTATCCTGAGTCATCTTCTTGATAAATCACGTTTACCCCGCCAGGAGTGCTTACCATGTATATCACAGCCAGTTCTTTATACCGTGAAACCCTAAATTTCTTCCGTAATCAGTGGATCACAATTACATTAATGGCTATATTAACATCTTTGATTACGGTGATCTTCAATCATGTTCTGTTGCCTTCTTATACTGAGCAAATCCAGTTAATATTGGGAACCCAACCTCAAGTAAGAAATTTACTTGAAATAATACACAAACTCTCCTCAGAGCAATTTAGGCTGCTATTATATATTTCGGCTATAAGTTTTTTAGTTACCCTAATAGGGCATACCTTAATGTTGGGGGGAGTACTTAATTTGATTTCTCGAGTTTCTGCGGGAAAAGCAGGGAAGCTATTTCTAGCGCTAGAAAATTCTCTGTTTCAATTACCTAAATTATTGGTACTGCTATTCATGATGACCTTATTATCCCAATTAGGTTTTCTAATATTCATTATTCCCGGTGTTGTATTGACTATACTATTAGCATTATCTCCAATTATTATGATATTGGAAAAACAAACTCTGTTCTCTGCAATGCAGACTAGTATGCAGATCACATCTAGATATCCTAGATTAGTAACTCCAGCCGTTATTTTATGGTTACTCGTGAAAGGTATGATGTTGTTGATTTCAACCTTTTTTCCTACCTTACCCATTATGATAGCAACAGTAATATTGAATATTATTTCTAATCTCATTAATGCAGTATTAACTATTTATTTATACCGATTTTATATGTTATTACGTAACTAAATAGAAAGACCATAATTCCATGGAATAAAAAGTAAAAAGATTATTGATGATTATATGACCAAGATTTACCATTTAATCAGCTGGATAATAGTGTATTGCTACTGGTTATTAATGGCAATCACCATCATCAGAATTTTAATGAAACGCCGGGCAATCCCATCTTCTATTGCTTGGTTACTAATGGTCTACATAATACCTTGGTTAGGTATTATAGCTTACTTTATTCTAGAAGAACTATACTTAGGAAAACAACGCTCCAAACGTGCCAGAATTTTGTGGCCATCAATAAAGCATTGGCTTCATAATTTAAAAAATTACCCCACACTATTCGCCATCCATAATAGTGATGTGGCACGTCCACTGTTTAAGCTATGTGAGATGCGTCAAGGCATTGCTGGAGTTAAAGTTAATCAATTAGAACTGCTAACTAATACGGATGATACACTGAAATACATCATTAGAGATATTAAGCTGGCGCGTGATAATATCAAAATGGTTTTTTATATCTGGCAACCAGGAGGAACAGCTAACGAAGTAGCCGAGGCACTTTTAGCTGCAGCTAAACGCGGGGTTCACTGCAGATTAATGCTAGATTCTGCTGGAAGTAGAAGATTTTTTAGTAGTAAGCTGGCAGTGACAATGCGTCATGCAGGCATTGAAGTAGTAGAAGCATTACGTGTCAGTCTGTGGTTAATTTTTTTTCGTCGATTAGATTTACGTCAACATCGAAAGATAGTGCTGATTGATAACAAAATCGTCTATACTGGAAGTATGAACCTAGTAGACCCACGTTATTTTAGGCAAAATTCTGGATTTGGTCAATGGATTGACTTAATGGCACGTATGGAAGGTCCTGTGGTGAATATGATGGGAATGATTTACTCCTGTGACTGGGAGTTAGAAACTGGTAAGCGTATTCTACCACCACCGGCACCTGATATGAATCTTCTCCTTTCTAAACCAAAAAAAAATTCGGCACTTCACGTGATAGCATCAGGACCAGGTTTTCCTGAAAACATAATTCATCAGGCATTATTAACCGCGATTTTCTCAGCACGCAAAGCGCTAATCATGACAACGCCTTATTTGGTGCCTAGTGATTGTTTACTCCATGCAATTTGTATTGCGGCTCAACGTGGGGTTGAGGTAAGTATTATTATTCCACGCTATAATGACTCACTGTTTGTGCGCTGGGCTAGTCGGGCTTTTTTTACGGAACTTTTAGTAGCTGGCGTCAAAATTTACCAATTTGAAGGAGGGTTGTTACATACCAAAACTTTACAAGTTGACGGTCAATTAAGTTTAATCGGGACAGTAAATTTTGATATCAGGAGTTTATGGCTAAATTTTGAAATCACCTTAGTAATTGATGATGACAAATTTGGGAAGAAGTTATCTCGTATACAAGAGAATTACATTAGTAATTCCAGTAGTGTGGATGTTAAGCACTGGTTACGTCGTCCTTATTGGCAACGTTTAGTAGAAAGATTATTTTACTTTTTTAGTCCATTGTTATAAATAATCATTATCTTAACGGCGATCTTAGATAATTTCTTATCTCGCTTTAAATAAGAAATTTTAATCGTGAGGTGAATTCCAAGACTCTCTAGTAGCACAGCACTAGAGGATTTTCTAGCAAACGTTTAGATTGATAAAAATACCTACCCATCATTACATTAACATTAATAAAGCAACCAGATTTTACACCATTTCAAATTATAACATACTTGGAGAGTGTCTGCAGCCGCATCTTTGCCATTGGCATGATGCTTTATTACTTTTATGGTGAGCAGCACATAATGTTACAGTGATTAACAATCACTAATATTTATTTATGATTTCCAACATATTAAACAGTAATTCTTTTTACCACGTCGTAATAATGTATAACGACCACAAAGCTTATCAACTGAGCTAAAACGGTATTGAGTATCATTGGTTTTTTTACCATTAATGGTGATCGCACCAACAGAAATTAATGAGCGTGCTTGGCTTCGTGATGAGACTAGTTGAGCATTCACCAGAACTTGTAGCAAATCCGCAGGTTCTACTAATTCAATTGCTGGCATCCCATCTTGGGCAAGCTGAATGAAATCCGCTTCCTTCATTTTACTTATTGTACCATAAAATAAACTTTGCGTTATGCGTTTAGCCGCGGCTAATCCGTTAGCACCATGTACCATTCTTGTTACCTGTTCAGCTAAGATAAACTGCGCCCGTGGCGCAATTTGAGTCGTTTGATCTTCTTGCTCTAATCTAGAAATGATCTGGAGATCCAGAAAAGTAAATAATTTCAGGAATCTATATACGTCAAGATCTGCTGTGTTGATCCAAAACTGGTAAAATTTATAAGGACTAGTTTTTTTAGCATTAAGCCATATGGTATCATTATCGGTTTTACCAAATTTAATACCATTAGCTTTTGTAATTAATGGAAGAGTGATCCCAAAGACTTTTTTTTGATGAAGTTTCCGAGTTAAATAAATCCCCGAGGTAATATTTCCCCACTGATCAGAGCCACCGATTTGCAATTCAACACCATACTGTGTATTTAGACAAGCAAAATCATAACTTTGTAATAAATTATAAGCAAATTCAGTAAAAGAAATACCTCTTTCATCACGATTGAAGCGCTGTTTAACGGCTTCTTTATTAATTAACTGATTAATAGTAAAATGTTTACCTACAATACGTAGGAAATCTAGAACACTCATGTTACCAAGCCAGGTATAATTATTGACGATAAGAGCACTATTATCTCCACCATTAAAATCTAAAAATCGCGCGATTTGGTCGGAAATTTTTTTTACCCATTCGTTTACTTGATCAGTAGTATTTAGCTTCCGTTCACGGGCTTTAAAACTGGGATCACCAATTAAACCGGTTCCTCCGCCTATCAGGACGATAGGTTTATGACCAGCATTCTGAAATATTTTCATGCAAAGCAAGGGCACTAGGTGTCCTAAATGTAAGCTATCCGCGGTTGGATCAAAACCACAATAAAGTAAAATACTTCCCTGTGCGAGTCTTTTGGTTAATGCCTTCTCATTCGTAATTTGAGATATCAGGCCTCTTTCTTTCAATTTATTAATCAGATTAGTAGTCATTCAGTAATTAAGTAAGATTTTATGAAACCACCTTAGTGGAAAATTTATATTAATATTATTATGTTTAGGGAGATAAACGATCTATTTTCCATTGTTTTCCTTCACGATGAAAAAAAAATCGATCATGTAAACGATGTTTACCACCTTGCCAAAATTCTATGGCGTTAATGTACACCCTAAAACCACCCCAAAAATTGGGTAAAGGAATTTCTTGATGTTGAAACTGTTGTTTTAATTGAAGAAATTTCCGTTCTAATACTTTGCGAGTGGGAATAATATTTGACTGATGTGAAACCCAAGCTCCAATTTGGCTATTACGAGGACGACTATGAAAATATTTTTCGGTCTCTATCATGGAGAGACGTTGCACACTACCGAGCACTATCACTTGTCGTTCCAGCATATTCCAAGGAAATAATAAGCTAATACATGGATTATTATTTAGATGCTGGGCTTTACGGCTACTTAGATTAGTAAAAAATATCATTCCTTGTTCATCAAAATGCTTAAGTAGTACCATGCGTTGCCAAGGCTGTGAACCGTCTACCGTGGCTAGACACATCGCCGTAGGATCTGGAAGCTTGGCGGCACATGCTTGGTTCAGCCATTGTCTAAACAAGGTCAATGGATCCAAAGGTAAATTAGTCCGGCGCAGACTCTCACGAGTATATTCTCGACGCCATTGTGCAATTTTAGGTAAATCAGATATTTCTGTCATGAAAAATTTTTGCTAATTAATTGAATTAGGAGATGAGCACAACCGATATTTATCCGCCGTTTCTTTTATTATACTCTGTAATTCTCCATTTTGGAACATCTCAATAATAATATCACAACCACCAATGAGTTTTTGATCTACCCATAATTGGGGGAACGTAGGCCAATTAGCATATTTAGGTAATTCAGCACGAATATCCGGATGTTTTAAAACATCTACGTAGGAAAATTTTTCAATACATGCCAAAAGTACCTGTGCAGCCTGTGCAGAAAAACCACAGGATGGAAGCTTTGGTGAACCTTTCATAAAAAGTAAAATTGGATTTTCAGCAATTTGCCGCTTAATTTTTTCAATAGAATTCATTATTACTATACCTTGAGTTAGAGTAATTTTAATGGATTTTACTCTAAAACCTCGGCACGAGTAAACGCCAAATATTAAAAAACTGAAAGGTACGGATAATCATATCCATTCAATTTTAATAAGGCATAGTAGCTAGATATTTTTCTAAGCATAAAGATTCAACAGTTTCGATAATATTTTTGGTATAAAAATCAATTTCAATGTTGACGGTATCTGTCAATCTCTTACTACCAAGTGTAGTACGAGCAATAGTTTCTGGGATCAAATGTACCCCAAATTGATTATCCTTTACTGATCCAATTGTCAGGCTAATTCCGTCAACAGCAATAAAACCCTTATACCGTATATATTTACGGAATCTTTCCTCTCGCAGTTGAAACCATAATTCACTATGATTTTTTATATGGATAATTTTTATTATTTCTGCAGTAGTCATTATATGACCAGAAATTAAATGTCCGCCAATTTCATCACCTAATTTGGCCGCCCGTTCTACATTAACTTGATCGCCAGGTTTTAACTCTCCCAAATTGGTTACAGATATAGTTTCCTTGATGAGATCAAATCTTACTTGGTCGTGATTAATTGCCGCGATTGTTAAACAACAACCATTGTTAGCTACTGACATACCATTTGTCAACCCAACTAGCATCTCAGCTGGGAATCTCATTAGGTGGGTGCGCAAGTCTTGAGTTTGCTTTATCTTGAGTACGTTTGCTATACCTTGTATAATCCCAGTAAACATCTCTTTCATAATCTTATTATCATATTGCTGCCAGCCAGTATAGCAGCATGAAAAATAATATAAATATTTTGCGTTGGTAAAGTTTGCCTAAACTAACATGTAACGTTAAAATAAGATTTTTTTTAGGGATTTTATAAAGGATAAGATACGTGCAGAAATATTTTGCAGAAGCACGTCAACTATTAATGTTAGCTGGCCCGGTAATTATGGCACAAATCGCACAAACTGCAATTGGTGTTGTGAATACCATTATGGCTGGAGCCGTGAGTACTACTGATATGGCGGCGGTGGCTATGGGTACCTCAATATGGTTACCGGCAATTTTATTTGGCTATGGTTTAATCCTTGCACTAACACCAGTAGTTGCACAACTTAATGGTTCAGGTCGTCGCGACCTGATCGCTTATCAGGTTTCTCAAGCTTACTGGCTAGCAGCAATAGCATCTATGTTAATTATGTTGGTACTCTATAATGCAAGTTATATTATTCATTTAATGCCTGACATCAATCCAATACTTGCTGATAAAACGGTTTTTTATTTACATGCCATGCTATATGGTGCTCCAGGTTATTTATTTTTTCAGGTATTACGGAATCAATGTGAAGGTCTGGCAAATCCTAAACCAGGTATGGTAATAGGTTTTATTGGATTAATAGTGAATATTCCAGTTAATTATATTTTTATTCATGGTAAATTTGGGATGCCAGCTTTTGGTGGAGTAGGATGCGGAATAGCAACCGCGTTTGTTTACTGGATTATGTTTATCACCATGATAACCTGGTTGAAATTTCATAGTAAAAATCTCCTAAGTACAAGTTTAGTAAAGCCAGATAGTAAAGCACTATGGCGTCTGATTACTCTAGGATTTCCAATTGCTCTATCTTTTTTCTTTGAAGTCACTTTCTTTGCCATGGTTGCTTTGCTGATTTCTCATTTAGGGGTTATGCAAGTAGCTGGTCACCAAATTGCGCTAAATTTTAGTTCGCTGGTTTTTGTTTTACCACTCTCACTTAGTGTAGCAACGACGATTAGGGTAAGTTTTCAGCTGGGCAGAGGTTCCATAAAAAATGCTAAGTTAACTGCTGATACTGCTCATGGTACTGGGATTGCTATTGCGAGTATTACCGCAATTATTACGATAATTTATCGTGATCACATTGCGTTATGGTATAATGATAATCCACAAGTGGTAGCACTTGCAGCACAGCTTATGTTATTGGCAGCTATCTATCAGATTTCTGATGCTGTACAAATTATCGGTAGTGGTATCTTAAGAGGTTATAAAGATACTCGTTCCATTTCTCTAATTACCTTTACCGCTTATTGGTTATTAGGATTGCCTTGTGGATATATACTCGCGCTAACTGATTGGATCGTTACTCCTTTAGGTCCGGCTGGTTTTTGGATAGGATTTATTGTCGGGTTAACTGCGTCAGCAATTATGATGATCCATCGGATACACAAATTACAAAGTTTTTCTGCGGAGGAAATTTTCAAGATAGCAGCTAATTAAAATGAACAGGGTACTTTTGGAGTAATTTTTTTTATATTATACTTATTATAGTGGAGAGGCGATCGCCATCAATACGTCCGTAGCTCAGTAGGTAAGAGTACCACCTTGACATGGTGGTGGTCAGTGGTTCAAGTCCACTCGGACGTACCCAAGATCGATGAGGCAATAACATTCATTATATTAAAATCGAGTAAAGCCGCAGCACCGCCCGCGGCGGAGGGATTAAATTGACTAACTGGCACGACGACGATAATGGTGATAACCATAAATCTAGAAGTTGTAAAGAGAAACATTCTTGTCTTAAAAATCTGCTACAAGGAGTAGATATCCCACAAATACTATTTTTATGTATGTTTATTACCTTATTAATTATCACCTGTTTTTGGGTAGTACAGCCATTTATTCCTGGTTTTGCCTGGGCGAGTATGGTGGTAATTACAACTTGGCCTTTACTAATCAAAATCCAAAAAATACTATGGGGCCGTAGAACACTAGCAATTTTTGTGATGATACTTATCCTATTTTTATTATTTATTATTCCGATAGCTTTACTAATAAATAGTTTTATAGATAATATGATTCCAATCATTCAAAATCTTACCTCGGGTAAGATCCAACCTCCCCAGTTGCATTGGCTTATTAAGATTCCTCTTATAGGAGCAAAACTTTATTCTAGCTGGCATAGTCTTTTAGCTGGGGAAAATAACTCGATAATTATATATCTCAAACCTTATATGGGCAGAACGACAACCTTTATTTTTTCGCAAGCAGCACATTTGGGACGTCTCCTGCTACATTTAGGGGTAAGTCTCATGCTACATCTTAGTTTAATGTTGCTATTTAGTATATTGCTTTATTGGCGTGGTGAGCAGATAGCACAAGGAGTTCGTCATTTTGCGAGGCGGATAGCTACACATCGTGGTGATGCCGCCGTTTTATTAGCTAGCCAAGCTATCCGTGCCGTGGCTCTAGGGGTAACAGTTACCGCTTTAGTACAAGGAATCCTGGGAGGGATTGGTTTAGCACTTTCGGGAATACCTTATGCTACATTATTAACAGTACTGTTAATTTTCTTTTGTTTGATGCAGTTAGGTACACTTCCAGTATTAATCCCGGCTATAATTTGGCTTTACTGGCGTGGTGATACAACTTATGGGACGCTTTTAATAATTTGGAGCTGTATTGTTGTGACTTTAGATAATATCTTACGGCCCTTTTTAATCCGTATGGGAGCCGACTTACCAATCATTCTAATTCTTTGTGGCGTTATAGGTGGCCTGTTTACTTTTGGGATGATCGGTCTGTTTATTGGACCAGTAGTTTTAGCCATTTCATATCGGTTACTTACCGCTTGGATGAATGAATCTCCTACAGATGATAATTAAATGAGCTCGGTAGTAACATAAAAATATTAAGGTAAGGTTTAGATTAATGATGAACAAACAACTGGGTTTTATTGGTGGCGGTAATATGGCTAATGCAATCATTGGTGGTATTATTGAAAGTAGACAGTTAATTCCAGAAAAGATTTATGTCTATGATTGCCATCCCGAAAAGAGTAAAAGATTACAGCAAAAATATGGGATCAAGTTAAATTTTAGTGAAAAAGAAGTCGCCAAAAATGCTCAGATTTTATTTCTGGCAGTTAAACCGAACGTTATTATCGAGGTGCTAAAAGATAATAAGCTCTCTCTCAGGAAAAAAGATTTTATTGTAATTTCTCTGGCGGCTGGTGTTACATTAGATTGGCTAGCTAGATTAATAGGACCCGGTTATAAAATTATACGTGTTATGTCCAATACACCAGCTTTAGTAGGAAAAGCCATGACCTCAGTCACACCAAACTCCTTGGTTACACAACAGGAAGTTAATGAAGTACTAAATATATTTAATATTATAGGTAAAACTGAAATTTTACCCGAATCTCTGATTCACACTGTGATTGGCGTTAGTAGTTCAGCTCCTGCTTATGTATATATGTTTATAGAAGCGATGGCTGATGCCGCGGTTCGTGCTGGAATGCCACGTAGACAAGCTTATAAATTTGCAGCACAGGCAGTAAAGGGTGCCGCCCAAATGGTCCTGCAAACCGGAAAACATCCAGGTGAATTAAAAGACGAGGTTTGTTCTCCAAACGGGACAACTATTGAAGCGGTAAAATTATTAGAAGAAAAAGGTTTACGCGCTGCTGTGTTGGCTGCTATACAATCATGCATAGAAAAATCCATTAAGATAGAAGATAATCTCCTACAAACATTATCAGGTAAGATGGCTAATAAAATTATATAGTTTATAACTAGAATTATTTATCATCTCTTCTTTAATGAATCATTTTGGAGGGTGAGTATGAAGCATAGCCTATATAAGATTGTCAACTCGGATTTGAATGTACCGGTGCCTAATGAAAATGAAAGACAATTGCTGACAGCAATCATGAATGAACTGACAAAGTTAGGTAAACCAGTGACTAACAAAACCATCGTAGCTAATATCATTTATAAACTTGAATTGGAAGCAGATGAAATCTTGCTGCAACAATATCGTAATCTTCTTAATAAAATCATGGAAAAAAGTTCTAATTTGCTATAAATATATGTGGGTCGTTAGCTTAGTTGGTAGAGCAGTGGACTCTTAATCCAATGGTCGGGGGTTCGAATCCCTCACGACCCACCAATCGACGTCATTCCATCCATGTAAGAATGCAAAATATCGGGTACCAAAATACTACCATCGGATTGCTGATAATTTTCCATTACTGCTACTAGTGTACGGCCGATTGCTAATCCTGAACCATTTATAGTATGTACCAATCGGATTTTTTTATTTCTTTTACTCCGATAACGTGTCTGCATCCTACGGGCTTGAAAATCCCACATATTAGAGCAAGAAGATATTTCTCGGTAAAGATTATGAGCAGGTAACCAGACTTCTAGATCATAAGTTTTACAGGCACTAGCCCCTAAATCGCCGGTACATAGCAACATCTTTCGGTACGGTAAATTAAGCAATTTAAGTACGGCTTCGGCATGACTAGTTAATAATTCTAATGCCGGCATAGAATCTTCAGGACGTGTAATTTGCACTAATTCTACTTTATCAAATTGATGGGTACGAATTAGACCGGAGTTATCACGACCATAAGAACCGGCTTCAGAACGGTAACATGGAGTATGTGCAGTAAATTTTATAGGCAATAATTCCTCTTCTAAGATTTCATTGCGTACGAGATTAGTTAAGGGTACTTCTGCAGTAGGGATTAAAGCATAATTACTTAGGTTAGGATCTTCTTTGTGGTGCAGTCTAGTATGGAACAATTCTTCCCCAAATTTAGGAAGTTGCCCCGTACCATAAAGTGAAGCATAATTAACTATAGAGGGAACATAAACTTCTGTATAGCCATGTTGATTAGTGTGTAGATCCATCATAAACTGTCCCAACGCCCGATGTAGTCTGGCAAGCGGGCCTTTCATTACCACAAAACGACTTCCGGTTAACTTGACACCTGAAGCTAAGTCAAGACCCTGAACCAGGTTACCTAAAGTAACATGGTCACGCACCGTAAATTCATATTGCCGACGTTCCCCCCACTTAGTAATTTCAAGATTTTGGGTTTCATCTTTCCCGATAGGAACTTCATTGGCGGGTAGATTAGGAAGCGTCAACGACACTTCAAGAAGTTTATGTTTGAATGTATCTAGCTCGGTGATTTTAGAATCTAAAAATTCACTCAATACCTTCAATTCTTGGCGTAAAGATTCGATATCTCCACCACGTCCAATATTTTGAGCTCGTCTCTTGCGTGACGCCTGCAATTGTTCGGTTTCAATTTGTAAAATTTTGCGACGGGCTTCTATCATGCGTAGTTGATCAATGTCAAGTTTAAAACCTCTACTTGCAAGTTTTTCAGCTACTATGTCTAGTTCATTACGTAGTAAATTGGGATCGAGCATATCAATTAATATTTATCGGGGATCATCAAAAATGATACCTTGATGTAACATTTTGCTGGTCTAAGAGTTCTGTTCTATCTCTCATAAATTAGAGATAATTTTTAAAGCTGATATAATCAGATGTAAAATTAGCATGTAAATGGTTGATTTTTACAATCAGTTGCGGTAAAGCTTCTGACTAATTAGCAAGAGCTCCGAAGACAGAGATGATAACTAATATTATCATATAAAAGAGTAAGAAAGAAAGTTTTTTCATGTTTTTAGAAACTATTCTATGAATCTCAGATTTTATTATTTTGAATTTTTTATCTCAAAAAAGCAATAACTAATAAATAATACAGCAATTCATAATAATCCAGTTAATGAGATGATGTGATATTATTTAATTATGAAAAAGCTAAGGTCATTAGCTCGTTAATTTGATGAGGATATTATCATTATGATCCAACATAAAAAACTCATAATTTTAGGTTCTGGTCCAGCAGGATATACAGCAGCTATTTATGCAGCACGGGCTCTTTTGAAACCCATTTTAATTACAGGTCTTGAGACAGGTGGACAACTGACTACTACATTAGAGATTGAAAATTGGCCAGGTGATCCTCTAGAGTTAACAGGTCCCAAATTGATGGATCGCATGCATAAACATGCCATAAAATTTCATACGGAAATAGTCTATGATCATATTAATAAAGTCAATTTACAAAAAAGGCCTTTTTGTCTTTTTGGAGAAAATGAAGAATATCATTGTGATGCGCTAATTGTGGCAACTGGAGCATCGGCACGTTATTTGGGATTAAAATCTGAAGATACTTTTAAAGGAAAAGGTGTGTCAGCATGTGCTACCTGTGATGGTTTTTTTTATAATAATCAAAAAGTAGCGGTAGTAGGAGGTGGAAATACTGCAGTTTCTGAGGCGCTGTATTTAGCTAAAATTGCCAGAGAAGTTCATCTGATACACAGAAGAGAACATTTTCGTGCTGATAAAGTCTTAATAACTAGATTGATGGAACAGGTCAAATCTGGAAAGATTATTCTGCATTCTAAATATAGAATTGATGAAATTCTTGGCGATCATCTGGTGGGAGTAAGCGGGGTGCGATTATGTCCTGTAGAAGAACCACATAATACTACTGAATTCAAGACAATTAAGGTTACCGGGGTATTTATTGCTATTGGATATCAACCAAACACAGCAATTTTCAGTGGACAATTAGAGATGGAAAATGGTTATATAATAGTAAAATCGGGTTCTCCAGGATCGGCGACCGAAACAAGTATTCCAGGTGTATTTGCTGCAGGTGATGTGATGGATCCGGTATATCGCCAAGCGATTACATCGGCGGGAACAGGATGTATGGCAGCGTTAGATGCCGAACGTTATATTAATGGTATTAGTTTTTAGTAGGTGGTTATATATGGCTAAAGAAGAAAATATTGAAATGCAGGGAACTGTAAGAGAGACTTTACCTAACACTATGTTCCGAGTTGAACTAGAAAATGGACACGTAGTAACTGCGCATATATCTGGTAAGATGCGAAAAAATTACATTAGAATTTTGACTGGTGATCAAGTCACTGTAGAACTTACTCCATATGACCTTAGTAAAGGAAGGATTGTTTTCCGGAGCCGCTAAGTTAACTTGATCAAATCGGCTAGTAGTTAAATGTGGAAAGCTTCTTCTTGTATGCAGCCCAATCGACAATTGGTAGAGTTGCAACGCCGGAGATCATAGCGGCTTGTGCCACGGCGGGTGCAATGTTGACAATCAATCGTGGATCAAATGGTTTAGGAATTAAATATTCTGATCCAAAAATAAGCGCATCATCACTATAAGCAGATGCTACAATTTCATTGGTTTCTGCCAATGCCAGATCTGCAATAGCATGTACTGCTGAAATTTTCATTTCTTCATTGATAGTAGTAGCTCCTACATCCAAAGCTCCCCGAAATATAAAGGGAAAACAAAGAACATTATTCACCTGATTAGGATAATCTGAACGACCGGTACAGATGATCGCATCTGGTCGTACTGCTTTGACTAGCGGAGGTAAGATTTCTGGTTCTGGATTAGCTAAAGCCAAAATGAGGGGATCTTTAGCCATCCGACTTACCATTTCCGGAGTTAAAACATTAGGTATCGAACATCCTAGAAAAATATCCGCTCCATTAATAACCTCTTCAAGAGTATACTGGCCGTTAAATTCTTCAATAGCATACACTGCTTTTGAAATCTCTAATTCCTTGTCTCGGCCTTTATAAACTACACCCTTAGAATCACATACCACAATATTATGTTTCTGTATGCCTAGTGTAACCAGGAGATTAAGACAAGCAATAGCTGAAGCCCCAGCACCGGATACTACGAGTCGAACTTCAGAAATCTTCTTCTTAACTACACGTAAACCATTTAGAACTGCGGCCGCACAAATAATGGCGGTTCCATGTTGATCGTCATGAAATACCGGAATCTTCATCCGATCACGTAATACTTTTTCAATATAAAAACATTCAGGGGCTTTAATATCTTCAAGATTAATCCCACCAAAAGTAGGTTCTAGTGCAGTAATAACGTTAATTAATTTATCAGGGTCCTGTTCATCAATTTCGATATCAAAAACATCAATTCCTGCAAATTTTTTAAAAAGTACTCCTTTACCTTCCATCACTGGCTTACCAGCAAGTGCTCCAATATTACCTAATCCTAGTACAGCCGTACCATTAGAAATTACAGCTACCAAATTACCTCTGGCAGTGTATTTATTGACAGCCCGAGGATCGGCAACTATCTCCAAACAAGGTGCCGCAACTCCTGGAGAATAAGCAAGAGCTAAATCACGTTGTGTAGTTAAAGGTTTGGTGGCAGTAACTTGTATTTTACCTGGTACTGGAAACTGATGATAATCAAGTGCATATTTATTGAGTTGATCGTCCATTGTGATTCCTTGTTTTGAATAATAGCAAAATTTCAGGTTTCATTTGATTAAAACTATTCTAGTTTATAATGCCTGTTCAAGTCCAAATCTAAGTAAAGAGTTTCAAACGCTGGTGATAAAACTAATCTGACATAAAATAGTAAGCACTACTATGCGATTTTATGAAAGCTTGATAGCCTAAATTTTTTTTAGCTTGTGCTGATTGGACTGTTGCAGAATTATTTTTCGAGTTTCTTCATCAATTGTTTGTCGAATTTTAACAAAAAATGGTGAAATATTGGTTTGATCTTTTCCATATGTAAGATTGAATAGGTAATTAAAATCAACCGGATTATCTCCCTGATTATGCTGAATTATAGTTTCAAATTTATCAAAAGCTTTAACCACTTGTGCCTCAATAGAAGAGACCTGTTCATATTCGTCCCATAACTGTAAAAAATTATTTCTTAGATTATCATCCAATGATTGCATTAACTGTAGTAAGTCAGTACGTTCTCGTTTACTTTTCTTCAATAAATCAACCTGATGAACAGCAGGTATATCTCCATGAAGAGCTTCTCCTAAATCATGTAATACACATAATTTTAGTACTTTGACAAAGTCCAGGTACTTTAACTGATCTTCAAAAATCATAGCGAGCAAACAAAGCCGCCATGAATGTTCCGCAGTGCTTTCTCTACGTCCGTTGGAAGTATACGCACTGCGCAGGGTATCTTTAAGCTTTTCTGCGTCGCGTAGAAATTTGAGACGGCCGCATACCAAATTAAGCATAATTTCTTTCCTATAGAGATTAATATTCAGCCCATTCATACTGATTATCATTATCTACTAAAATACCAATTCTTTCACCCATCTTGATTCCTCTTTTAAGATAAATATCTTGACGCATATAAAAATTAAAAATCGCCATATCTGAAAATAAAGTTTTCGCGTTACGGACCACAAAAAATATCTTGCTTCGAGTATCATATTCCATGGCGATTTTCAGAATTTCCGAACTTGGAAATTCCGTTTCAATAATTGTGCCAAATTCAGAGAAATAATCAAATGGATAGATTACTTTTTTGATCGAAAAACTTTTTTTGATAAGATGATGATACATAAAAGTTTCATTTTGAAATTGCATTAAATTTAATCCAGATTCTTTTCCACAAAAAATTCCAAAAAAATATGGATGTTCTCGGGTATATATTTTATCAATTTTAAATTCGTAACTATACGTTTGATCAGAATAATACCCTTTAAATTCACAGAATGGACCTTCAATAATTTTCTTACCTTCTGTATAACCATAAAGCACTATCTCGCTCGAGGTGGGTACTGCTGGGTAAGGTTCATCTTTAAACAATTTGATCTCGAATTTGGATAATGCATTAGAAAACCAATAACTGTCAATAGTATCAGGAATTTTGCTAGCAGCACTAATGTAATTCACTAGAGGTCCACCATTAAACAGACTAATAAAAGCTTTGTTTTTAGTTTGTAAACACTTATTAAGTATTCTAGATGCATCTGTTCTGGCATCAATAAAAATTGCAATAGTATTTTCGTTTTTAATCTCGCCACGATAAAAACCTAAATTATTTCGACCATGATCATCTTCGATACAAAATATAAATGAAGTTAAATAACGACCAGCATCTTTAGGTTGATACCTCAGAAATGGAAAATCTAAGAGAGACCATGAAGATAATAACCAGTCAGGTCGGTGCTGATAAGTGATACACTGACCCGAAGATAAGGTATCTATCCTTTTACAGAATTCTGGAAGATAATTACATTCATTCATATCTAAAGCGTCTAAAATAATTAGACGCTTTAATAAATTATCAACATAAGGAATCTTAGATTTACATAGAATTTTATTAAAAACCGTTATCGGATAATTTCTTAAATTGGGGTAGTTATTATGCAAATATTGAGAAACTTCTAGCTCAGGTAATAAAGGAATCTCCACACTAATAACGTCTGCTTTATCAAGTATATGTCTCATATCCATATTATTTATTATCTCTTACAGACTAATTTCCCAAGGAAAGCGAACCCATTCATGTACTTCTTTTGCATAAAAATCCACCAATTGATTGATACGATTTAGATTACCATTTTGAGAATTAAAAAATAGACTCGCAACAAAAATTGTGCGATTTGGTATTGAAAACTTTTCTCTAATAAATTTAATGGTTTCTCCACTTCCAACAATATCATCAATCACCATCCAGTGAGTAGATGTTTCCGCGAAATGTCCAATATCTAATATTTGAGGATGAAGTTTTTCGGAGTTAATCTCATCAGTTTTGTTCCTGATCAAAGAAATGGAGGTTAATTTTCTTATCCCAAGATAATGTGCCACAATAACTGCTGGAACTAATCCAGATCGAGCTATCCCAATAATACAATCATATTTTATCTGTTGTTTTTTGATTATTGATGCAATGTTGACAGACAAACAATTAATTTCCTCCCATGAAACCTTAATCATCGCTGTAAATAACCTCCTGATTATAATCTCTCGGTGGTGTGACATCTAGATTTAGGGCATGAGGTAGATTTTCTTGCTGTGTTTGTATAGAAACCTGGATAAACTCATGGTTAGAAAGAAGTTCTTGATAATTATTAGCTCCACTGTAGCTAAAACCAGATTGAATCCCACCTATTAATTGGTATAAATATTCGCGTAAGGATCCTATATATTCAAAGCATGCTTCTACCCCTTCAGGAACATAGCGGAGATATTCTTCTTTTGGAAGAGTTTTTCCTTGTAATCTTCGTAATTCCAGTTTAGTACCAAACGTGACAAAACCTCTAGTAGCTTTATATTTTTTACCTTCAATTTCGATTAATTCAGCAGCACTTTCATTGGTTCCGGCTATCATTCTACCTAGCATGACGCCTGATGCTCCCGCAGCTAAGGCTTTTACTATATCCCCGGAACTTTTAATACCACCATCCGCAATAATACTTACACCTAATTCTTTTCCAGCTTGGACACAATCCATAATCGCTGTCAGTTGAGGAACCCCTGCACCAGTAACCAATCTAGTAGTACATACACTACCAGGACCAATTCCCACTTTGATAACGCTGGCACCAGCACGTGCTAAATCAATGACCCCCTGCGCGGTTGCTACATTTCCAGCAATTAAAGGGATTTCAGGAAAAGAATGAGTTAAATTTTTAATTGCATTAAGAGCATGAGTTGAATGTCCATGAGCAACATCTACAGTGATGAAATCAATCCCAGAACTAATTAATTGAATTGCCCGATCAAAATAATCATCAACGATTCCTACAGAAGCCCCGACCTTTAATTTTCCATCTTTGTCCAAGGTCGGGTCAAAATCTTTTTCAGGTGTAAAATCCGATCCAGATATGGCTTTAACTGCATACACATGACTAACTTGACTCTCAATAGTACACATCCGATGAATGATACCAAGTCCTCCCATTCTAGCGATGGCGATTGCCATCTGAGATTCAGTACACCATTGAGTATTAGCGGAAATTATGGGAATACTTAATCTACCAATTCGGTTTAAATTAACACTAATATCAATACATTTTCTACTAGATACGTTGGTTAATTTGGGTACCAGTAATACATCATCAAATACATAACCTTTTCTGAACATCGGACATTTCCTTAGGATACGCAGGATATTCGGCCCAACAATTAGGGGTTTCATAAACTCTGACAGAGTTAACGATCATCCAATGAGTTTCTGAAAATCGTTTAGAAATTTTTCGGGAAAGGATTTCATACCAGTGCTTTGCTAATGCTTCAGCAGTCGGTGAAAAAGGGACGATATAAATTTTCATTCCAGCGGAATTATAAACAAGTAAAGCAGTTTTAGACTGTTGAACTTTATTTCCATCTTCCACAAGATCTAATATTTTTATTAGGTAATTATCTTCTGCATCTACAATCATTGCATGATCACAATTACTATCAATACATTCCTTCATAGCATCTTTTACAAAACTAAAATCCATAACCATACCGGTTTGAGATCCTTGATTAATTAACTCTTGTGATGAAATAGTTAAAATAATTGAATATCTATGTCCATGCAAATTGCGACATTTTGAAGCATGTGCTTTAATTCTATGACCAGCATCAATTTCTATTTTTCGGTTAATTTGATACATAATATTTCCTTACTGAGAATAATGTACACCTTGACCCCAAGGAAGAGATACAGATTTATAAAATTCTTCTTTTTTAAGCAAATCTTGCTCAAAAATTCCCGAAAAATAAATAGTGGTCATAAAAGCATTAGGTTTATAAGCACCTCTGGTACACAAACAGTTATGTCTAGCTCTAATAATCACACCGACTCCTTTAGGTTTAAGAACCTCGTCAAGCGTTTGTCCAATTTGGGACGTTAATCTTTCCTGGATCTGTAATCTTTTAGAAAAGACATCTACAACACGTGCAAGTTTAGAAAGTCCTACTACTCTTCTATCAGGTATATAGCCAACCATAGCACTGCCTACTATAGGAGCTAGATGATGTTCACATGTAGATTCAAAATGAACATTTTGAAGAAGCACTAAATTATTATACCCTTCAACTTCTTCAAAAAATTTTTCTAGAATTTTCGAAGGGTCTTTAGAATAACCTTCGGTTTGAGTTTTTAACGATTTTAGAAAACGATCTGGTGTATCAATAAGTCCCTGTCGAGTCACATCTTCACCCAGATAATTTAAAATATCCACGACAGCTTGACGTGCTTTTTCCTTTGGATTTGACATAGTATTTTCCTTATATTTAGATTTTCTTTCATTAGAAAAATTCCTTATGGGAGATTAAGTTGTTTATGTAACTGAAGATTTAATGTTCGACCATGCTTCATGGCTACTTCTATACAAGTATTTATATTCTTTTGGTTAATTTCTTTATCATAATCGTCTCGAGGCATAACGTATACTGGCTTTCCTAAAGGAGGTCTAAATAACTTGAGATTTTTACCTTTGATTTGAGTGCAACAAGCCGGTAGGCCATCATCTTCATCAATTTCTCCATACGCAATGACATATTTATAGTGAGTAATGAGTTCTACAGTTCTTGGATGTAACTGAGGGGTTTTAGGGCTACATACGACTGTCAGTCTTTTATTAAGATTAATTGGTTGATGTATAGTTCCATTAGTTTCTATTTGTACTTGAAATTTCTTGTTAATAAGAAATTCTATTAATGGTACTATATTTTGTCGAAACGGTTCTCCACCGGTAATCACCACTAATTCAGGAGTAGGGTAATTAAGATTCTTAATTTTATTAAAAATTTCTAGAGGAGTCAGATTCAATTTAAATGATTCAAATTGTGTATCGCACCAATAACATTTTAAATTACAACCTGATAGCCTAATAAAAGTTGCCGGATAACCACTATATGGTCCTTCTCCTTGAATAGTCTGGAAAATGTCCTCAACCCATAGTTGGTCACTATCAGGCGCTTTTTTTCGAGCAGGGTTTTGGCCAAACATATAATTCGTATCCTTCAGTAGTATTAATTTATCATCAAATATAAAAATCAATGGAGTACAACTTCTCAACTGGCGAAGTTATATATTGGTTTGTAGGATTGTTATTAATTATAGAAACATAAGCATGCATAGTGCAGCAATGAAGTAATTTAACTCTTGATAAATTTTATGATGAGATTAATCCATTCAATTCAAGAAGATTCAAGATCTAATTGAATAGTTTTTGTAAATTTTAGTGCCAAAAACTGACAATTTACTATACGAGGATTATAGTTTAATATACTATGTGATACTAATCTTAATTGCATTAAAAGCATTTCAAATGGAATCAAAACCATCTAAATTCGCATGAGATGCCTAAATTCTTTTACCTTACTGCGGCTAACAGGTACTCTAAATTTTTGCTCACGAAGTTGAAGTAAATAAGTTTGATTGAACCATGGCTCAATTTCTCTTATATGAGTGAGATTAACACAATAGGAACGGTGACACCGAAAAAACTCGCTAGACTGCAGTTGTTGACAAAATCTAGTAATACTTACTGGCATTACATACTCTCCAGAGCTAGTATAAACAAAAGTCATTTTTTCATGAGCTTCTGCATAACCAATCTCACTAAGATTGGTAACAATAAAACGATCATTTTTTATCAAATTAATAGTTTTAGATTCTGGGATAAGAAGAGTTTGTAGCTTTTGCTGCCAGTTAACTTCTAATTTATGCAACACGGTTAACAGACGGTTTTCCTGCCAAGGTTTAATAATATAATCAAAAGCTTCCAACTCAAAGGCTTCCACAGCATACTCCTTATAAGCAGTAACAAATATCATAATTGGCTTATCAACAAAATTTTTTAGGTTATGAGCCAGAAGGATTCCATCTAAAGATGGAATCCGTATATCCATAAAAATAACATCTACTTGATGGTTGAGAAGATATTTGAATACTTCTAAACCATCATCAAAGATTTCCCTAATGTTAATCAGACGACTGTACTGACGTATGAGCAAATTTAGTTCTTGCTGAACTGGAATTTCATTATCAACAATGATAGCTTTCACTAGTTGGGTATCACTACACAAAGATAAAAACTGGTTGGATTCATGGAAAATAAATAAAAATACATTTACATACCAGGATGAAGTTGACTAAAATGCAAAGCAAACCTACGACATAGAAGATGAACATTAAGCCGACCCATTTTATCGGCGCGGAATTAATTTTTACCTAATTTACTAAAATTGAAACCAAAACGAATAATATTACTCCAAATCCAGTACAGACCTTACTGTAGTTAACATACAGATTGATTAAGTAATAATTATTCTTAATTTGAGACCTTGATTTGATGAAGTATTGCCAAGATTATAAAAATACTAAATTGTTTAAAAATTATGCGAGTAAAATAAAAGTATCAGAGCCAACAATCAATGCTACTGGGGATTTTTAAGCAACTGCTCTTTAGAGCGTTCCCTTAGTTAAAAAGGATATAATAAGCCCCTCCTAAGGGCTAGTTGTAGGTTCGAGTCCTACCGGGAACACCAAAATAGTAAAAATTCAGGAATGATAGTTTCCTGAGAAGATTTTATCGAAATATAGACGTCAATTATGGTGATTATAATTATAAAAACTTTGAGAGAATTTTATCAATTATCTAAAATACCTGGTACTCTTTTGGAGCAGACATGTCTCACAACATTTATCATTTTATTTTATCATTAGGAATCATTGCATTTCTCGCATTTTTGGTCAGTCATAATCGTAAAATTATACGAATTCGTTTTATAATCCAATTATTATTTATAGAAATTTTTCTGGCATATTTTTTTCTTCACTCTGAAATTGGATACAGTGTTATAAATAGTTTTACCAATTTATTCAATATTTTGCTGAAGTGTACTGCAGAAGGTACTGATTTTGTATTTGGTGATGTTAGACGTTATGGACTAGCGCTTTTTTTCTTAAATGTACTTTGTCCTATCATTTTGATTTCAGCAATTCTTGGAATCTTACAGTACCTGAGAATTTTGCCTATAATTATCAACTTTACTGGAATTATATTATCTAAAATTAATGGAATGGGAAAACTTGAATCATTTAATGCTGTTAGCTGTTTGATTGTAGGACAATCCGAAAATTTTATCGCTTATAAAGATATAATAGGAAAACTTTCTCCACAACGAATCTATACTTTATCCGCAACCGCGATGTCTACCGTATCTCTGTCAATTGTTGGCTCTTATATGACAATCTTACAGCCAAAGTATGTTGTCACCGCATTAATACTAAACATGTTTAGTTCTTTTATTATTTTATCACTTATTAATCCATATCAAATCAAAGACGAAGACTATTGTCTTCTCATGAGTAATATGCATGATGCTAAACCAAGCTTTTTTGAAATGTTGAGTGATTATATTCTTACTGGTTTTAAAGTTGCGGCTATTGTAACCGCAATGTTGATTGGTTTTATTGCATTACTTACTGTTATTAACTTGTCATTCCTCACACTATTTGGTATTAGCTTTCAATCTCTTATTGGCTATGCATTATTTCCATTTGCTTGGGTAATGGGTGTCCCATTAAATGAGGCTCTACAGGTAGGTGGCATTATGGCTACTAAGCTAGTTACGAACGAATTCGTAGCAATGCAGTTGCTGGCAAAACTATCTGGTCAACTATCTCCACGTACTGAAGGGATCCTATCAGTATTTTTAGTTTCTTTTGCCAATTTTGCATCTATTGGGATTATTTCAGGGAGTGTCAAAGGGTTAAACCAAGAACAGGGAAACCTTGTGGCTCGCTTTGGATTTAAGCTGCTTTACGGATCGACGCTGGTGAGTATCTTATCTGCTTCAGTTACCGGTCTGGTCTGGTGAGCTAGAGTCCATCATTAGCTATTTAGCTTATATCTATCTAAGATATAGAGTAATGCCTGGTTAATACGTTTAATCACTTTTTTTTTGCCAATAGCATGCACCGTAATATCAATAGCAGGAGATTGATTGAGCCCCGTTACTGCGACACGTAATGGCATCCCAATTTTACCTCTACTAACACTCAGCTTATTAGCTGTATAATTAATGGCGTGATGTACATGGTCGACAGTCCAGTCTTTATCCGTAATACTCGATAAATGATCGCCTACGATTTTTAGTGACTGTAGAGCTGCGGGTCGCAAATATTGTTTCGCGTAACTGATATCCTTTAGATTAAATTCTTCATAAAGATAACGACTTGAAACTGCTATCTCTTTTAAAGTATTACATCGACTACCCAATAATTCTATCACTCTTCGTAATGAAGGTCCCTCACTAATATCAATTTTTTCACGATCCATATACCATTGTAATTGTGAAGCTACATAGTCTACAGGTAATTTATTAATATAGTAGTGATTAATCCATAAAAGCTTCTTTTTATCGAACGCACTTACTGATTTACTCACTCTATCTAAAGTAAATAATGATTTCATCTCATCAATACTTAAAATTTCATGATTTCCATAAGACCAGCCCAACCGTACTAGATAATTAAGTAAGGCCTCAGGTAAATAACCTTCATCACGATACTGCATAACACTAACCGCACCATGACGTTTGGACAGTTTTTTGCCATCTTCACCAATGATCATCGATACATGAGCATAAGCTGGTACGAATGCTCCCAAAGATTTCAATATGTTAATTTGACGAGGGGTGTTATTAATATGATCTTCCCCACGAATCACATGTGTAATCTGCATGTCCCAGTCATCAATAGCCACACAAAAATTATACGTAGGATAACCGTCGGATCTAAGAATAATTAGATCATCGAGTTCCTGATTACTGAATCTGATAGTACCACGTATTAGATCTTCAAATAATACCTCACCATGTTGAGGATTGCTAAAACGTACTACATAAGGTTCATTGGTTTCCTGGCTGCATATCCTACTATAACGACAGTAACCATCATAACGCGGTTTATCACCCTTTGCAATCTGTGTAGCCCGAAGGGTTTCCAATCTCGCTTTAGTACAGTAGCATTTATAAGCAATTTGTTTTTTTAACATATCATCAATAACCGCATGATATCTTGCAAAACGTTGTGTCTGGTAATAAGGACCTTCATTCCAATCAATTTGTAACCAGTTAAGAGCCTCTAAAATAGCATTACTAGCCTGATTTTGTGAACGTTGCTGATCGGTATCCTCTATACGTAAAAGAAAATTTCCTCCTTGATTACGAGCAAATAACCAAGAGTAAAGTGCAGTACGAACCGAACCGATATGTAAATTTCCAGTTGGACTTGGTGCAAACCGCGTTTTAGTTTTCATGGTTACCCAGACCCCACATTAGTTTTATAATAAAATATTTTGAGATTTTAATTTAAAATTCGTTGACTCACTTTGAACTATCTCTATAATGCAATTCAACAGGGGTGATTAGCTCAGCTGGAAGAGCACCTCCCTTACAAGGAGGGGGTCGGCGGTTCGAATCCGTCATCACCTACCACCTAAAATTTTGGGTCGTTAGCTCAGTTGGTAGAGCAGTTGACTTTTAATCAATTGGTCGCAGGTTCAAATCCTGCACGACCCACCAGTAATCTTAGCTACCCCAATAATTTATAACTATTCCTTCAAGCATCTGCAGCCGTGGCACATGATTATTATCAAATATTTAATCTCGAGTAGATAATAAACGTGCTTCGATTTCAAGTAAAATAGGAATACCATTCCGGATTGGATAAGCTACCTTATCCAATTTACAGATGAGCTCTTGCCGATCTTTATAATAAAACAGCTTTCCTTTACAAATTGGACAAGCAATAATTTCTAGTAACCGATAATCCAGATAATTTATTCTCCTTATATGTTCTGGAGCTTCTTTATCAAAATCCAGCTCATCTGTCAAGTGTGATCAGATGATTGGGGTTTGGGGTTGATACATTTGTGCATAATAAGGACCGTTTGATGGTGATTGCCACGCTCGATATCTAGTACGATGATTTGATTTAATCAGCTTTTTCTATGTCATGACGACTGTAGAGTTCCAGCAATATTGTTAGCAATAGTATCATTAAAATATGAATATTCTGGGAGACGAGTACTACCTGATTACGTAGCGACATAAGAGTATATTCATTCAGTTGATAGTAGTTATCTACTAGCATTTTACCTTGCTGACTCTCATAAAAACGGGTTAACAGATTAATGAAGTCGTCTTTATAGATCCGTAACGTCTTACGAAAGCTACCATTTGACCTGCAGATCTAAAAAAGTTGATATTACTTATGGCCGGATTATTACGTCTAGAATAACTAAAAGTAACATTACGAAATTCAATATTGCCTCTCACTCTATTATTCCCTTATCACTTTACTGTTTCAATAATCTTAAATAACGTATGGCACGCCGCAATACCACACTGAAACTGTGCTAACGATTTTAAAGGAAGCATTCAAGCAATCATTGAGGAAAAAAACTACAGTAAGAGTGCCTGCAGTAAGATTTTTCATGACACTAGTAAAAATTGCCGCCGAGAGTACAATTGCTAATGCAAGTGAGGCAATTAATTGAAGAATCACTGGATCAGACATAGAAGATGCTGAGACTAGTTTCATATCCTGCTGTCGCATTTGAGATTATTACCTCAGCGAATCGATCATTTTCGATCTTTTGTCCACCAAATAATAAAACTTCTTTATGTCCCTTTAACATCTGTTCGGCACTATCGGTAACTTTACCCATAGTATTTGGCATATTTTACTGATCTTGATAAATCGCTTGGAAAACTAAATGAATTGCCCAATAAACTAGGAGAGCTTAATCGAAAGGTGCCAGCTATCTCTAATAGAACATCATGAGAAACCGTACGAAAATAATCAGTGCACTACCGATAGTTGTTCAGAATCATAAGTAATACGGGATAAGAGTGTTCCTCTTGACTGCTGATCAAAAAAAAGCTACTGGCATCAGATGGTTAAAGAGGAGTCGGCGCATATTCATAAATACCCATGTAGTAGCTAGAAACATAACCAGATACTCCGCGTAATATCATCATTCCTATGAGAGTCACTGTGGTATATAAGTGATTAGTTTTGAAAATCCCTTCATCAAGAAGAGGCTTTAATTAAAGATCTCATAAATGCGTCACTAGCAGCTAATATTAAGCCTATTTTAACTGGAGCGATCAATTGGCCAAAGCTGCCGAAAATCTGCCAAGTTGGATATTTGGCATTATCTTGATGCATGTATAATATTTCAATAATGGTTTGAAGCTTACATTAATGTTCATAACTCAATACTTAATTGACTAAATTAGTGAGATCGAGCATTTCAATAAATTATGACATCATAAAACCTCTAGTTACAACAGTAAAAACATAAAACACCTTACTTACTCACCTTTTGCCGCTTTAAAAGCTTCTGCCATAGCACTAGAAAAGCTGTTGGCTTCCTGGTTTTTATTAACTTTCTTAATGACATCAAGATCTTCTGATTCCGTTTTGGTACGACTAGACAAACTAATAATCCGGTTCTTACGATCAACGCCAATAAACTTAGCGACTACTTCATCCTTAACCTGTAAACTACGAATTACTTCATTAGTTCTGAGATAACCTTCAACACCATCTGCTAATTTTACTTTTACCCCTTTAGAATCCACAGCGATTACTTTTCCAGTAACTATCGTACCTTTCTTATTTAAAGAAAGATAGCGGTTCAAGGGATCTTCTATTAACTGTTTAATGCCTAGTGAAATGCGTTCCCGCTCGGCATCAACTTGTAGAACTACTGCTGTGATTTCATCACCTTTATTATAATTTATAACGGCTTGTTCTCCACTAATATTCCATGCAATATCGGAAAGATGTACTAACCCGTCAATATTACCATCTAGTCCAATAAAAATCCCAAAATCAGTAATTGATTTTATCTTACCTTTAACCTGATCCCCTTTGTGATAAGTTTCAGAAAATTTCTGCCATGGATTGATTTTACACTGTTTTAAACCTAAAGATATCCGACGTCGGGCTTCGTCTATATCTAATACCATTACTTCTACAATCTCACCTATGTTCACTACTTTGGATGGATGAATATTTTTATTAGTCCAATCCATTTCTGAAACATGTACTAATCCTTCAACACCTGATTCTATCTCAACAAAACAACCATAATCGGTAAGATTAGTTACTTTTCCAAAAATCTTCGTACCTTCCGGATAATGTTTAGCAATCGCATTCCAAGGATCTTCACCTAATTGTTTTAAACCTAGAGAAACTCGGATACGTTCACGATCAAACTTCAATACCTTTACGGTAATTTCATCCCCAACTTTCACTATTTCGTTGGAATGCTTAACACGTTTCCATGCCATGTCAGTAATGTGTAACAAACCATCAACACCACCCAAATCTACAAAAGCCCCATAATCAGTAAGGTTTTTAACAATACCTTTAACTTGAGCACCTTCTTTGAGGTTCTCTAATAAATGCTCGCGTTCGACACTGTTTGCCGATTCAATTACTGCACGACGTGATACAACCACATTATTACGTTTATGATCTAATTTGATTACTTTGAATTCCAGTTCCTTACCTTCTAAATGAAAAGTATCGCGCACCGGCCGCATGTCAACAAGCGAACCAGGAAGAAATGCCCGAATACCTGCTAACTCAACTGTAAAACCACCTTTGACTTTGCCATTAATAATACCCATAACCGTGGCGGCTTCTTTATGAGCTTTTTCTAAACGTAACCAAGCTTCATAGCGTTTAGCTTTTTCACGTGAAAGCAGGGTGTCTCCAAAACCGTCTTCGACGGCATCTAAAGCAACCTCAATTCTATCACCAATTTGTATCTCTAATTCACCATGAGCATTTTTAAACTGTTCGATTGGAATTGCAGACTCGGATTTTAATCCAGCGTCAATTAATACGATATCTTTATCAATAGCAACCACAATACCAGTAATAATAGACCCGGGATAGATTTTGATTTTTTTCAGGGACTCTTCGAAGAGTTGAGTAAAAGATTCAGTCATATTGTAATATCTTTAGGATTTTTAATGATTAATCTCCATCACACATCATGTGAGATGGTATTGTTGTAAATATCTCCTGTAACCTTCCATGTTACCAAGGAACCCGTAATTAAAGCTATTATTACTCACTTATGTTTTATCATTTTTAGTAAATTAAGCTACAGATGTACATCTTCTAAAATTTTTTCGATAATATGTTCTATACTAAGATTGGTAGTATCAAGTATTCTAGCATCATCTGCAGGCTTCAATGGTGCTATTAGTCGATTACGATCACGTTCATCACGCTTTTTTAGATCTTGAAATAGCTGTTCAACGTTAACACTAAAACCGGTTTGATGCAACTGTAACATACGGCGTCGCACACGTTCTTCAACACTTGCATCTAAAAAAATTTTGACCATAGCATTAGGAAATACTACAGTACCCATATCTCTGCCGTCAGCAATTAATCCAGGTAATTTTCTAAAGGTACGTAAGCTCCCTAGTAATGCGGTTCTTACGCTAGGTAAAACTGCCATCTTTGAAGCCATTATACCCACATTTTCCATACAAATTTTTTTGGAAAGATTTTCACCATCAGAAATGACCTCATATTTTTCACCAATCTTGAAAAAATGCACATTAAGATGCATTGCCATTGATATTAATAATGCTTCCGTATTATGATCACTAAGAGATAATTGATGATGAAGTGCATAAAGAGCTAAAATCCGATAAATGGCACCTGATTCTAATAGATTCCATTTGAGCCTTTTAGCTAAGGCCTGACAAACTGTGCTCTTACCTACTCCTCCTGGCCCATCAATCGTAATTACCGGAACTACCAGCTTCATTTTGAAGATCTCTGAATTATACTAGCAAGATGATGAAAATAATCTGGATAGGTTTTTTTTATACAGCTCGCATTCCGTATGGTAACTGGTACTGAGGCCAGGGCTACCAAAGAAAAACACATTGCCATGCGATGATCATTATAAGTGTCAATTTCAGCATAATGAAATTTTTTGGGTGGCGTAATGCATATATAATCTTTCCCCTCGACTACTTCTGCTCCTACTTTACGTAATTCTTTAGCCATTGCGGTTAAACGATCGGTTTCTTTAATACGCCAGTTGTAAATATTACGTAATCTAGTAGTACCTTTCGCAAAAAGAGACAAGATGGCCAGGGTCATTGCCGCATCTGGAAGGTCGTTCATATCTAGATTAACTGAATGAAGCTTATCACTACGTTGACAAATAATGGCATTCTCATTCCACTCAACTTTGGCTCCCATTTGTTTTAGAATGTCAGCGAAATAAACGTCACCCTGGATACTATTACGCCCAATACCGGTCACGCACACTTTACCACCTTTGACCGCAGCCGCCGCTAAGAAATATGAAGCTGAAGATGCATCTCCTTCTACTCGATACTCTCCTGGAGACTGATATTTCTGATTACCACTAATACTAAAATCACGATATTGATTATTAGTTATACAAACTCCAAAATCACGTAACAAATTTAATGTTATATCAATGTAAGGACGTGATACTAATTGACCTTGGATTATGATTCTGGTATCAATTGAGGCTAATGGAGCTGCCATTAATAAAGCGGTGATAAATTGGCTCGAATCACTACCATCAACTAAAATTTCTCCACCTCGAAAACCTCCGAATAAATGCACTGGCGGATAATTATCATTTTCTAGATAATTAATCTTGGCACCACCTTGTCGGAGTGCTTGTACTAAAGGCCCTATAGGTCGCTCCTTCATCCTGGGTTCTCCTGTCAGTACTACATCATTTGAAGCTAAACAAAGCGCCGCAGTAAGTGGTCGCATCGCTGTACCAGCATTTCCTAAGAAAATTTCTCTTCTATGATTAATATGCAGCGGGCCCCCACAACCCAATATCTCACAAACCGTGTGATCCTCTGACAGTACATAATGCACACCCATATATCGTAATGCTTGAAGCATATACCGCACATCATCACTGTTAAGCAAATTACTTAAACGAGTAATGCCATGTGCTTGAGCAGCTATTAACAATACTCGATTAGATATACTTTTGGATCCAGGTAAATTGATAGTGCCATCTACTAGCGTAATAGGCGGTATGGTAATGTTATCCGACATACATTCCCTCCATAACAGAACAGAAAAGGTAATATTATTTTATTTCAATAAAATACAACAGTAGCTCTCACTCTATTTCCTATTTCACCCATATTTACATTCAAATAATTTCATAAATTCAATGAGAGCATGGACTCCTTCAATTGGCATGGCATTATAAATAGAGGCACGCATTCCTCCAATTGATTGATGACCTTTAAGCATACGAAGACCAACTGCATAAGATTCTTGTAAAAACAGTTGGTTGAGTCTGGGTTCAGCAAGCTTAAAAGGCACATTCATTATAGAACGGTGCGTCATTGCAACATCATTCAGATACAAATTACTTTTATCGATAGTGCTATACAGCAAATCAGCTTTTGCCTGGTTAAGTTTCTCTATTTTCGCAACGCCTCCTTGTTCTTGTAACCATTTAAATACTAGTCCGGAAAGATACCACGCAAAAGTAGGTGGAGTATTAAACATCGAATGATTTTCTGCAAGGATTTGATAATCAAGAATTGAAGGTACTTCGAGACGCGCTGTACCTAATAAATCTTCACGTATAATAACTACTGCTAACCCGGCCGGGCCAATGTTCTTTTGCGCGCCTGCATAAATTATGCCATAATGGTTAATTTTCATGGGACGTGAAAGTATCACTGATGAGCAATCCGCAACCACAATTTTTTCTTTAAAATCCGGATCATCATGAATAGCTAGACCATTGATGGTTTCATTAGGACAGTAGTGTACATAATCCGCATCTTCAGATAATTTCCAACTTTGCATCGGTGTTAAAGCTTGTTTTCCATCCACGATCTTTTTTATATTAATAATATTAGGAGTACAGTACCTTTTAGCTTCATTGGCGGCACTGTTAGCCCAATGACCACTATCTATATAATCAGCTTTACTGCGGCGGTTACCTAACAAATTTAAAGGAATTGCGGCAAATTGTGCCCGGGCACCCCCATGACAAAACAAAATTTTATAATTAGATGGAATTTTCAATAAATCTCGTAAATCTTTTTCTGCTTCTTTGGCAACATGTAGGAATTCTTTACTACGATGGCTAATTTCTATCACTGAACAACCCAACTCTCTCCAATTAGATAATTCATGCGAGGCTCTATGAAGCACCTCCTTCGGTATCATAGCTGGGCCAGCACTAAAGTTATAAATAGGTGACACCACTGAATAATTTCCTTAATTTATATCTCGACAAGTTTAGTTATTATATAGTAGATGCTTAATAATTTAACGGCATTAATCCGGATTGTTTAAGAGCTTGCTTTACAGCAATGCGGCCTCTATAAGATAAAGGTGTCATTGGTAAGCGTACGGTGTCCGTCGTGATTAATGCTAATTGTTTTAGAGCCCACTTAACAGGAATTGGATTCGGTTCAATAAATAATTGATGGTGCAATGGTATTAAGCGCTTATTGAGATTTCTTGCTTCTCTAAATTTACCCTGATTAGCCAATACACATAAATCTACCATTTGACGCGCTGCTAGATTAGCAGTTACTGAAATAACCCCATGGCCTCCTAATTGTATAAAATCTAATGCGGTGGCATCATCACCACTAAGCAAAATAAATTGGTCATCTACCATTAATTTAATCTGGTTGAGGCGTGATAGATTACCAGTGGCTTCTTTAATACCAATGATATTTTTAATTTTTGCTAATCTTTTAATAGTTTCTGGTAAGAGATCACAACCGGTACGTGAAGGAACATTATACAATATCAGTGGTAATTTACTGCACTGGGCAATTGCTTTAAAATGTTGATATAATCCCTCCTGTGTTGGTCGATTGTAATATGGAGTCACACTAAGACAACCAATCACCCCGGTATTTTCAAAGCGTTGAGTAAGATAAATACCTTCAGACGTTGCATTAGCTCCTGTGCCTGCGATGATTGGAATTCTACCATTAGCTAGCTCTAAAGTTAGCATAACGACATCACAGTGTTCACGATTGCTTAAAGTGGCTGATTCACCAGTAGTACCTACGGAAACAATTGCAGATGTTCCACTCGAGATATGGAAATCAATAATTTTTTTAAGACTAGATCGGCAAACTTTTCCTTTATCATCCATTGGTGTAATCAGTGCAACTAGACTTCCAGTAAACATTTACTCTCTCCTTAAAAATTGTTGTATGATTAAAATATATATAAAAAAGTCAACCAATCTTCTGAATTCATTAATTAATTTACTTAAAGTGATATATTACCTTATCGTCATCACCAAATACTGCAGAAGTAATGAGTATGAAGTTGGGATGGCTAATATCTATAAATTATTCAATTCGTTTGGCTGATCTTAAATGTCATTGATAATGAATAACTTAAATATCAGGATTTTAAGAGTTTCTTAATAACTGATTCAGATGGATTCAATAGATTTCATGCTTGGATAATAAACCAACTGCTTCATATACGGTTTTTAAGGTTTGCTGAGCATAAATTCGAGCTTGTGATGCACCATCATGCATAATTTTACGAAGTAACATTTCATCATAACGAAAACTATAGTAGCGTTCTTGGAACGCACTTAGCATTCCTGAAACCGAATCAGCGACTGCTAATTTAAGCTGCTTATATTTTTGATCTGAAAATTCTTTTTCTAATTCGGTAATTGGTCTAGCAGTAAATGCTGCTAGAATATTTAACAAGTTAGAAATTCCGGGTTTATTTTTTACATCATAACGTATTCTTGGGGGATTATCTGAATCAGTAACTGCCAGTTGAATTTTTTTTAAAACCGATTGGGATGATTCTAGTAATCCAATACTATTATTACGTTTCTCATCAGATTTAGACATTTTTTTAGTTGGATCTAGCAGTGACATGACCCGAGCTCCTGATGAAGGTAAAAATGGTTCAGGAACCTTGAATACATTACCATACAGTGTATTAAAACGATTAGCAATCGCACGAGTAAGTTCTAAGTGTTGTTTCTGATCTTCACCAACCGGCACATATTTAGTTTGGTATAATAGGATGTCTGCCGCCATTAATACCGGATAATCTAATAATCCAGTATTAATATTATCAGCATCAAGCGAAGTTTTATTTTTAAATTGTGTCATCCGTTTCAATTCTCCTAAATAAGTGTAACAATTTAGGATCCAGTTCAGTTGTGTATGTTCAGGAACATGGGATTGTACAAAAATAATACATTTTTTAGGATTGAGACCACAAGCTAAGTATAGTGCCATAGTATCTAAGGTAGCTTGACGTAATGAATTCTGACGAGCCGTAAGAGCATGAAGATCTACTATACTATATATGCAATGGTATTTTTCCTGCAGTTGTACCCATTGACGCAATGCTCCCATATAATTACCAATAGTTAATTCACCTGAAGGTTGTGTACCACTAAATACAATGGTGTTTTTCATGAAACCATCCTGAATTGGTAAGTAATAAGTTAAATTTTAATACTACAATTTTTTTAATTCGGCACGTATATAATTAATCACTTTTTTATAATTCGACTGACTAAAGATTGCTGAACCAACGACCAAAATGTCTGCACCAGCGGCAGCAATAGCGCCTACATTATTCACCTTAATTCCACCATCAACTTCTAAGTAAATCTCATAACCTTGATCATCAATTATTTGACGTGTTTGGCGAATTTTAAAAATTGAGCTCGGAATAAAAATTTGTCCACCAAAACCTGGATTGACAGACATAAGTAAAATAATATCCAGTAGATCCATAAAATCTTTGAGATACTCCACAGGAGTATCTGGATTTAATACTAACCCAGCATGGCATCCATACTCTTTGATAAGCTGTAAATCACGATCGATAGATTCAGAGGTTTCAGGATGAAAATAAATAATATTTGCACCTGCTAGGGCAAATTCTTTAATAATCCTAGACGATACCGGTTTGACCATAAGATGCACCTCTACTGGAGCAGTAATACCGTAATCCCTAAGGGATTTTAATACCATGGGCCCTAAAGTTAAGTTAGGTACATAATGGTTATCCATTACATCAAAATGTACCAGATCTGCTCCAGCGGCTATAACTTTAGCAGTTTCTTCACCTAATCTAGCAAAATCAGCTGATAAAATCGATGAAGATAATAAAAAAGGTTTCATTTTCTCTCTTCCTTCTAAGTTTGAAGGTATGATTTACTCTAAATCCAGTGCAGTATCTGAGATGAGGTTACTATCTGGCGATTATTTATGCAGTAAAACGGGTTATTGATGATTGAGATGCTGATAAATTTAGTTTGATCGGTAAAGCAGCAGAATCTAATTTTATAAATTTCTAGGTTATCGTTATTTTGAAACTATCCTATCATCTAATATTTTGACAATCTGAAATAGCGGATAATATCTGATCATATGAGATCCCACTACATACTGCCGCTTTACCTAATGATAACGGCAAAACTAATCGTAAATTACCGGAGATCACTTTCTTATCACGTAACATATGTGGTAGAAAACTTTGGGGTTTCATATTAGATGGACCAGAAATGGGGAGACCAGAACGTTGTATCAATGCAATAATGCGATCTTTATCAACTTTTTTTAATTTTCCTAATATTTCAGCGGTGCATGCCGCCATAACAATTCCAGCTGCTACTGCTTCTCCATGCAGCCAATTACCATATCCCATTTCGGTTTCAATGGCGTGTCCATAAGTATGACCTAAATTAAGTAAGGTACGCCAACCACTTTCCATTTCATCCGCAGCAACTATCTTGGCTTTTAAGGCGCAGCAATGACGAATACAATCAATCATAGCTTGGTATTCGAGCACTAATAAATTATCTAGATTAATTTCTAACCACCTAAAAAAACTACTATCCAAAGCAATCCCATACTTGATAACTTCTGCAATCCCAGCCAGAAGTTCTCTTTTAGGTAAACTTCTTAAGCAATCGATATCCACAACAACTGAGGCTGGCTGATAAAACGCTCCTATCATATTCTTACCGAGGAGATGATTGACTGCAGTTTTTCCTCCAACGGAAGAATCAACTTGTGCCAGTAAAGTAGTTGGAACCTGAATAAAACGGACACCACGTTGATAACTTGCCGCCGCAAATCCTGTTAGATCACCTATGACACCTCCTCCTAATGCAATTAAAGTCGTATCACGACCATGTGATTTTAATAAAAGTTCCGTAAATAAAATGTTTAAAACATCAAGATTTTTATATTGTTCTCCATCAGGTATAATAATCTGATCAGCAGAAATGCCCGCTTTTTTTAACCGCATCATGAATTTATTGAGATAGATAGGCGCTATTGTCTGATTGGTTACTACCATGGCTTGTTGCCCAGACTTTAATGGCCAAAAAGCATCAACATTTTTCAATAATCCGGCAGCAATAGTAATAGGATAACTGCGTTCTTCCAATGTAACGATAACCCGTTCCACCATTCTGAGTAACCTTCTTTTAAGATCTGATAAATTTTAAATTTTTTTAAGCATCAATATAATTTTGTTTGCAACCATTTTCGCACTATGATCATCAGTACAAACTGTTATATCAGCTGTTTCTTCGTATAAAGGATTGCGCTCCTCAGCAAGTCTCTCGAGAATCTTTGATCTCGAGTCAGCCTTTTGGAGTAGTGGACGATTTTTATCACGTTGTGTGCGTGCTAATTGTTTTTCTATAGTGGTTTCAAGATACACTACTAGGCCTCGTGACGAAAGACGTTTACGGGTCTCTTTGGATTTTACTGCACCACCTCCAGTAGCCAATACAATACCTTGTTTTTCAGTAAGTTCATTAATAATTTTTTCCTCACGATCGCGGAAACCTTCTTCCCCTTCTACATCGAATACCCAGCCTATGTCAGCTCCAGTACGCCGCTCAAGTTCTTGATCTGAATCAAAAAATTCCATATTGAGTTGTTGAGCTAACTGTCGTCCAATTGTGCTTTTTCCAGCTCCCATTGGTCCAATCAGAAAGATATTGCGTTTATCTACCATGGTTTTCTATTTCTTCTTCTTATTTATTAAATCTTTAATTTTTTAGGTTAGTTTGTATATATTATCTATTTTGCTATAAGTTTAAACTTATTTCATTATTTTCTAAAGAATACAGTAATTATCACTATCTTTTCAGCAAAAAATAAATTAATCAAAAATCAATAACCAAATATTGATTTTTGATTCAGACATCTATCTCCTTGATGATAAGAAAGAACTTTTTATAGAGAAGTAGTTACATGTGTGTAAAATTACCTACCATACCAAAACTAGATATCACCGCCTATAATATTACTAATACAGTTGAAATCATCTATAATCCAGATTATGAGACTTTATATCGTGAAGAAACTCGAGCCAATTTAACTGGATTAGAGCGTGTAATTTTAACACAATCTGGTGCAGTTGCAGTTAATACTGGTCTGTTTACGGGGCGGTCTCCTAAAGATAAATATATTGTTCACGATAATACTACCAACAATAATATTTGGTGGTCAAATTCAGTAAATAGTCAAAGTGATAATCATCCGATTTCTCCTAAAATTTGGGAACAACTAAAATCTCTGGTTACTAAACAACTCTCTGGGAAGCGCCTATTTATTATAGATGCTTGGTGCGGTGCAAATCAAGATACTAGGTTAGGCGTAAGGTTTTTTATGGAAGTTGCGTGGCAAGCTCATTTTGTAAAAAATATGTTTATTCGTCCTTCTCAAGCAGAGCTAACTGATTTTAAACCTGATTTCGTAGTAATGAATGGAGCCAAATGTGTTAATTCCCACTGGAAAGAACATCAACTTAATTCAGAAAATTTCATTGCTTTCAACCTTACGGAAAACATGCAACTCATTGGTGGAACTTGGTACTGCGGTGAAATGAAAAAAGGACTTTTCTCAGTTATGAATTACTTGTTACCACTTAAAGGAATTGCATCAATGCATTGTTCAGCTAACGTCGGTAAAAAAGGTGATGTATCTATTTTCTTTGGATTATCTGGTACCGGTAAAACAACGCTATCTACTGATCCACAACGCAAATTAATAGGAGATGATGAACATGGTTGGGATAATGATGGCGTTTTCAACTTTGAAGGAGGATGCTATGCTAAAACTTTGAAACTTTCAGAAAAACAGGAACCGGATATCTACCATGCTATACGACGTAATGCCTTATTAGAAAATGTTGGCGTATTTGCTGACGGTTCAGTAGATTTTCATGACAGTAGTAAAACCGAAAATACACGAGTTTCTTATCCAATTTATCACATCAATAACATTATGAAGCCAGTTTCTAAAGCGGGCCATGCAACTAAAGTTATTTTACTAACTGCAGATGCCTTTGGGGTATTACCACCTGTATCAAAGTTAACTGCTCAACAAACCGAATATCATTTTTTATCCGGATTTACTGCTAAATTAGCAGGAACTGAACGTGGTATCAATGAACCAATTCCAACATTTTCCGCTTGTTTTGGTGCGGCTTTTTTAATGCTACATCCTCTTAAGTATGCGGAAGTATTAGTAAAACGCATGCAAGCGGTTCATGCCGAAGCCTATTTAATTAACACTGGTTGGGATGGTACAGGAAAGCGAATTTCTATTAATTATACACGTGCTATTATTAATGCAATTTTAAATGATCAATTCAAACGAGTAGAAACCTTTATCTTACCTATCTTTAATATTTCAGTACCAGTATCATTACCTGGAATTGATAAGCATTTTCTGGATCCCCGTAACACTTATCCAGATCCTAATCAATGGTATAATAAAGCAATCATTTTAGCTCATCAGTTTATTGATAATTTTAAAAAGTACCTTGATACCTCACATGGTGAAGAACTAGTTAATGCCGGTCCTATAATAAAAAAAATAACTGTATAATGACCTTTTTACTTCGTTATATTATAGAAATCAAAAATTCAGCTTACTAGGTATGATAGGATAATCTCAATACCTAACTAGCTTGTGCACACCTATGTTGGTCACTATTTCGGAATTGCTATTTATTGATCACGATAATTGTAGAACAATTATGTATGTGCAAAATAATTAATTATCGTGATAGTCTTTAAACTGGATTTTATTCTTGAATTTTATTGTATTGTAGAGAATTAATAACCAGCGTTTTCTAACAGATAGAATTTTATTAGGTAGAATTTATGATTAAGATTACTGTACCAGCACAAGAACATTTTATAAAGTTATTATCGAGTCAAGCAAAAGGAACGCAAATCCGTGTATTTGTAATGAATCCTGGAACTAATTCAGCGGAATGTGGTGTTTCTTATTGTCCACCTAATACCGTATCGCTGACAGATATTGAACTGCCATTTGAGAAATTTTCAACTTATATTGATGAAATTAGTGCTCCTTGGCTAGAAAACGCCGAGATTGATTTAGTGGTAGATAAATTAGAGTCACAACTGGTATTAAATGCTCCAAAGATTAAAACCAGTAAATTTACCAATGAGACACCATTGATTGAACGTGTAGAAGATCTGCTAAATACTAAGATTAATCCGCAGTTAGCAGCACATGGTGGTCATGTTAAATTAATAGAGATCACGGATCAAGGTTACGCCATTCTGAAATTTAGTGGAGGCTGTAATGGATGTTCAATGGTAAAATTAACTCTCAAAGAACATATTGAAATAGAATTATTGCAGTATTTCTCCGAACTTAAAGGGGTACAAGATTTTACCGAACATCAACGTGGGATACATTCCTACTACTGATTTTTTAATGATTATCGTTATCGCTAATTTTCTTCAAATTAATAGTGGTACGCTAATTATAAGGAATTAAGGATTTATGACATGGAAATCAACAGTTTAAAAGATTTAATTGTTATTGGTGGGGGCATCAATGGTGCAGGAATTGCCGCAGATGCTGCTGGACGGGGATTATCGGTGCTAATGTTAGAACAACATGATTTAGCTTGTGCAACATCTTCGGCTAGTTCAAAATTGATTCACGGTGGTCTACGTTACCTCGAACATTATGAATTTCGTCTGGTTAGGGAAGCATTGGCAGAACGTGAAATCATCTTAAAATTAGCACCACATATTGTTTTTCCTATGCGTTTTCGTCTTCCACATTGTTCTAATTTACGTCCCGCGTGGATGATCAGAATCGGACTTTTGATATATGACCACTTAGGTCAGCGTGTAAGTTTACCAAGGAGTAAAAGCATCAGATTCGATAGAGATTCAGTTCTCCATTCAAAAATTTGGCGTGGTTTTGAATACTCTGATTGTTGGGTAGATGATGCACGATTGGTAGTTCTGAATGCACAGGAAGTCATTAGACATGGTGGTGAAGTTCGCACACGTATTAAAGTAATCCGTGCTTGGCGTGAAAATTATTTATGGTATGTCAAAGCTGAAGACATTGATAGCGGTGAAATAGTCACTTGGCAGTCTAAAGGATTGGTGAATGCCGCAGGACCTTGGGTCAAAATAGTGCTTGATAAAGTATGCAAAATACCTTCAAATTATGGTATCCGATTGATCAAAGGTAGCCATATTGTGATACCCCGGGTTAATCAACCAAACCAGGCATATATTCTGCAAAATGAAGATCATCGTATAGTTTTTGTTATTCCTTGGATGGATGAATTTTCTATTATTGGAACTACCGACATAGAATATAAAGATGATCCCCAAAATGCCAAAATTTCAGATGAAGAAATCATTTATCTGCTGAAGGTTTATAATAAATACTTTAAAAAAAGAATTTGTAAAGAAGATATTATTTGGTCTTATTCAGGGGTGAGACCCTTATATGATGATGAATCAGATTCTCCACAATCCGTGACACGCGATTATACTCTGGATCTCAGTGAGATTAACGGGCGAACTCCTTTGCTATCTGTATTTGGGGGAAAACTAACTACTTATCGCAAACTTGCTGAGCAAGCAGTTAATAATTTAGCAAAATATTATCCAAATTCTGGTCCGGCTTGGACTAAAAAGAATATCTTACCAGGTGGTAAGATCCGGGAAAAACTCGATGATTATGCGACTAATCTTTATCAACGTTATCTTTTTCTAAGTAAATCACTTGCACAGCGCTATGCATATACCTATGGCAGCCATAGCGAGATTTTTCTTAAGAAGATTAGTTGTTTATCTGATTTAGGTGAAAATTTCGGTCATAATTTTTATGAAGTGGAACTGCGTTATTTAGTTAATTACGAATGGGTCTATCAATTAGATGATGCTATTTGGCGTCGCACTAGATTAGGATTGTGGCTCACTGAGCCACAGAAAAAACGGATTACTGATTGGTTAGCCATAAATGTTAATAAACATCTTCCATCTTAGCTTATATTGATTAATAAACGTAACATTCGACGCAAGGGTTCAGCAGCTCCCCAAAGTAACTGATCTCCAACTGAAAAAGCCGACAAATAATTTGGTCCCATAGCTAATTTACGCAATCTTCCAATCGAAATTTTCAAGGTACCCGTTACCGCCGCAGGGGTTAATTTATATACGGTTGGCTCTCGCTTGTTAGGAATTAACTTAACCCATTTATTATGGTCAGTTAGTAACTGTTCAATCTCTAGTATAGAGAGATTTTTTTTTAGTTTGATTGTAAAGGCTTGACTATGACAACGCAAGGCACCAATACGGACACAGATCCCATCTATTGGAATATTAGCTACAGTTTGCAAGATTTTATTAGTTTCGGCTTGCCCTTTCCACTCTTCGCGACTCTGTCCATTTTTAAGATCTTTATCAATCCAAGGTATTAAACTACCGGCTAGTGCGACACCAAAATTATCAATAGGCATCTCCTTACTTCTGCTTACGGTTGTTACCTTACGCTCAATATCTAAAATTGATACCGCCGGGTTATGTAGATCTATAACCACACTTTTATGTAATACTCCCATTTGATGTAATAATTCTATAATATATTGCGCACCGCCACCAGAAGCTGCTTGATAAGTTGATAGGGAGATCCATTCAATGAGGTGGTTTGCAAATAAACCGCCTAGTGACATTAGCATCAGACTCACCGTACAGTTTCCGCCAGCAAAGGTTTTTAGGCCCTGATTGAGACCCTTATAAATTACCTCAAGGTTCACTGGATCAAGAATGATTACTGTATCGTCTTGCATTCTTAATGACGATGCTGCATCTATCCAATAGCCATCCCAACCAATTTTACGTAATTTGGGATAGATATAGTTGGTATAATATTCTCCTTGACATGTGAGAATAATATCCAGCTCTTTAAGCGTCTCAATGTCATAGGCATTCTGTAATAATCTTTCTGCTGCTGGGATAGGTGCTTTATTACCTACTTGTGAGGTAGAAAAGAATACCGATTTGATTTGATCAAAATCCCTTTCCTCTCTCATACGTTGTAGGAGAACAGAACCTACTATTCCACGCCAGCCAATTAAACCAACTTTTTTCATATTTTAAGAACTCATTTTTAACTAGAAAATAAATTATATTAATTATACAATTAGCATCCATAGTCTCAGCTCACAAAAATACAAAACTAGGCTAGATACTCATGAATAAATATGAAAATTATTTCATCATCTTGATGATCTGCTTTACAATTTATACTAAAACCAAGTTTGATAATGTGATTCAGCCATGAAAGAAATCATTTCAGTTACTATGCTACTGTTAATTATTATGGATCCTTTGGGAAATTTACCAATTTTTATGTTGGTATTAAAACCTTTAGAACAGAAACGTCGTAATGTAGTAATCATACGTGAAATGATTATCGCTTTAATAATCATGCTGTTATTTTTATTTACCGGAGAAAAGATGCTCAATCTTTTAAATTTGAGAACAGAAATCGTCTCAATTTCTGGTGGAATAATTCTATTTTTAATCGCCATTAAAATGATTTTTGCATCATCTCCAGATCAATGTGATAATAACTATGTTTCTTCTACGGTTGAGGAACCATTTATAGTACCACTAGCTATTCCATTAATTGCCGGACCAACATTGTTAGCAACATTAATATTACTTTCACATAAATATCAACATCGAATTATGGCGATGATTAGTGCTTTACTTGGTGCCTGGTTAGGAACTTTAGTGATTTTGTTATTATCAGGAATTTTTCTAAGATTACTAGGAGATAAAGGAATTAGTGCACTAGAACGTTTAATGGGATTAATATTAATCATGCTAGCAACCCAAATGGTTCTTGATGGTATTAGAATTTATCTAAGCAGTTAAGTAATCCAAACCCATTTTATTAATTTATGGCAGTTCCACCTACCGTAATACTATCAATTTTTAAGGTTGGTTGACCTATTCCTACTGGAATATTTTGGCCATCTTTATTACAGATACCAAGTCCTTTATCAATAACTAAATCATTACCTACCATAGAAATTTTATTCATAACTTCGCTACCTGAACCAATTAGTGTTGCACCTTTTACTGGTTTAGTAATTCTACCTTTCTCAATTAGCCAAGCTTCAGCAGTAGAGAATACAAAATTACCAGAAGTAATATCTACCTGACCGCCTGCAATCTTTGGAGCAAAAATTCCATATTCAATACTGTCTATTATTTCTGTGGTAGTTGAATTACCGGCTAACATATAAGTATTAGTCATACGAGGCATAGGTAAATGTGCATATGATTCCCGGCGACCATTTCCAGTAGGTTGCATACCTAAAATACGTGCACTTAGTTTATCATGCATATATCCTTTTAATATGCCATTATCAATTAGAATATTATATTGACCGGGAACTCCTTCATCATCTATATTTAATGAGCCAGGTAAACCAAAACATGTCCCATCATCTACTACTGTACATAAATTAGAAGCCACTTTTTCTCCTATTTTACCATTATATATAGATGTATGCCGACGAATAAAATCACCTTCTAATCCATGACCTACCGCTTCATGTAATAAGACACCAGGCCATCCTGCTCCAAGCACTACTGGTAGCATTCCAGCGGGTGCGGCACTTGCAGATAAATTAACTAGAGCAATGCGAACAGCTTCACGTGCCCAATCTTCGGCATTTATATATCCTTTATCTTCACTTAAAAAAAAATCATAGTTAAAACGTCCGCCTAATCCACTAGAACCACATTCCCGTTTGCCACTTTCTTCTACTAATACACTAATAGAAAGCTGTACTAATGGACGTATATCCATTGCTAAAGTACCATCAGTAGCATAAATAAATATCTGATCATAGCCACCACTCAGACTAGCAGTTACATCATGAACACGTTGATCTTCCAAACGTGCGATGGTATCAATATGATGTAGTATTGCTATTTTTGCTTCGTTCGTCAAAGATTTGATCGGATCAAGATCTGTATAATAATGGTTTAGAGTGGGAGAATGAAAAGATTTTTTTGCAACTGTAGAATTTACAATATGTAATTTACCTGGTTGAGCAACAATATTGCAAGCTAATTTCACACATTCTATTAATTTATTTTTTTTAATTTCATTAGCATAAGAAAAACCTATCTTTTCACCAGTTATTGCCCGAACTCCAACTCCTTGATCTATATTATAAAAGCTATTTTTGATCATACTATTTTCTAATACCCAAGTTTCATGATAGCTTGATTGAAAATATAAATCACCATAATCTAATCGAGGTTCTGCAAGATTACTTAATATAGACAAAATATCTGATTGTTTTATGTTATGCTTAATTAGCCATTGTTCTTTAATGACATTATAATCGAGAATTTCTAAATTTCTCACTGGGCAATTTTTTTAATTGAAACAAGTTACTATTATTTATAGTAACATAATATATGCAATATTACAACTCGGATAATTTATGCTGACGCTACTATACTAATTAAATTTATGCCAAATCTTGTTTATCAAGAAATTATTAGAAGAATTAGTGACAATATGACACACCAATTTAAGATTTTGCTTTTAAACGGGCCTAACCTAAATCTTTTAGGTAGTCGTGAACCTAGTACATACGGTAAATTAACCTTAAATGAGATAATCAATCATCTAACATGGTATGCTAAAGAACTCAAGGTTTCTCTGGAACATTTGCAATCTAATGCTGAATATGAGCTAATTGAACGTATACACTTGGCTAAAAATAAAGTTAATTATATTATCTTTAATCCAGCTGCATTTACTCATACTAGTATTGCCTTACGTGATGCTTTACTAGCAGTTAAGATTCCCTTTGTTGAAGTGCATTTATCTAATGTATACGCACGTGAAGATTTTCGTCATCAATCCTATTTTTCGGATATCTCTAATGGTGTAATCTGCGGTTTTGGAACAGATGGTTATCTTTTTGCATTAGATGCCGCCGTAAAGCATCTGAAACGAATAAGATCAAAATAGGTAAGAGCAATAAATGGATCTTCGTAAAATTAAAAAAAAAGTTAATTGATAAATCAGGTATTGCTTAACTAGAAAAATCTGAAGGTAAATAATCTATATTATCATTCCATGATACCACATGCTAAATTCATATTGTTGTCCGCTCTCCAAATTATAAATCACAAGCATATATTGAAGCCATGAAATGATAAATTCAAGTAGATAATAAAAATCTGGTATAAGAGAAGCAATTGGAGTAAAAATGGAGAACCTGCTGGATAAATTGTCATTACTAATCGTGGCAGACGTGTCGCAAGATATTCATTACTACACTTGTATTAAAAGTTTCTGCCAGATAACGACCTGCTCTCGCACAGTTAATTACTGCACTACCCTTGGTGCTGCGGCATTTCACTTCTGAGTTCGGAATGGTATCAGGTGGTTCCACCGCGCTAGAGTTATCTGGCATCTTTCTAAAAAATAAGATCAATAAAGAAGATAAAAACACTTCTGGTGTTGCAAGGTTAAGCCTCTCGGGTCATTAGTACTGGTTAGCTCAACATATTACTATGCTTACACATCCAGCCTATCTACGTCGTCATCTCCAACGTCCCTTCAGAAATTCTTTTAAAACTCAGGGAAGACTCATCTTGAGGCAGGTTTCGCACTTATATGCTCTCAGCGCTTATCCCTTCCGCATTTAGCTACCGGACAATGCCACTGGCGTGACAACCCGAACACCAGTGATGCGTCCACTCCGGTCCTCTCGTACTAGGAGCAGCCCCTCTCAATCTTCCAACGCCCACGGCAGATAGGGACCGAACTGTCTCACGACGTTCTAAACCCAGCTCGCGTACCACTTTAAATGGCGAACAGCCATACCCTTGGGACCTGCTTCAGCCCCAGGATGTGATGAGCCGACATCGAGGTGCCAAACACCGCCGTCGATATGAACTCTTGGGCGGTATTAGCCTGTTATCCCCGGAGTACCTTTTATCCGTTGAGCGATGGCCCTTCCATACGGAACCACCGGATCACTAAGACCTGCTTTCGCACCTGCTCGCGCTGTCACGCTCGCAGTCAAGCCAGCTTATGCCTTTGTACTAACCTCACGATATCTGACCGTGATTAGCTGACCTTTGTACTCCTCCGTTACTCTTTAGGAGGAGACCGCCCCAGTCAAACTGCCCACCAGACACTGTCCTGGTTCCGGATAACGGAACTCAGTTAGAATATTTAGCATTAAAGGGTGGTATCTCAACGGTAGCTCCATGTAAACTGGCGTTTACATTTCAATGCTTCCCACCTATCCTGCACATTAAGACTCAATATTCAATATCAGGCTACAGTAAAGGTTCACGGGGTCTTTCCGTCTTGCCGCGGGTACACTGCATCTTCACAGCAAATTCAATTTCACTGAGTCCCAGGTGGAGACAGTCTGGCCATCATTACGCCATTCGTGCAGGTCGGAACTTACCCGACAAGGAATTTCGCTACCTTAGGACCGTTATAGTTACGGCCGCCGTTTACCGGGGCTTCAGTCTAGAGCTTTAAGTTACCTTTGACTCCTTCTTTTAACCTTCCGGCACCGGGCAGGCGTCACACCGTATACGTCCACTTACGTGTTTGCACAGTGCTGTGTTTTTAATAAACAGTTGCAGCCAGCTGTTATCTTAGACTGACCTTAGCTTCCATCCGTAAGGATCTCACTATGCGTCAGTGTGCCTTCTCCCAAAGTTACGGCACTATTTTGCCTAGTTCCTTCACCCGGGTTCTCTCAAACGCCTTAGTATTCTCTACCTGACCACCTGTGTCGGTTTCGGGTACGGTTATATATTACCTGTAGCTTAGAGGCTTTTCTTGAAAGTGTGGTATCAATCACTTCATTACTTTCGTAATTCGTCATCACGTCTCAGTGTTAATGATAATCCGGATTTTCCTAGATCACCCACCTTCACGCTTAAACCTAAACTACCGATCTTAGGCTGACCTAACCTACTTCGTCCCCCCATCGCAGTAATATACAGTACAAGAATATTAACCTGTTTCCCATCAGCTACGCTTTTCAGCCTCACCTTAGGAGCCGACTTACCCTGCCCCGATTAACGTTGGACAGGAACCCTTGGTCTTTCGGCGGATAGGTTTTTCACCTATCTTATCGTTACTTATGTCAGCATTCGCACTTCCGATACCTCCAGTATGCTTCTCAGCTTACCTTCTATGGCTTACGGAACGCTCCCCTACCCAGCAATTTATGTTGCTGCCGCAGCTTCGGTGCATAATTTAGCCCCGTTAAATCTTCCGCGCAGGCAAACTCGACCAGTGAGCTATTACGCATTCTTTAAATGATGGCTGCTTCTAAGCCAACATCCTGGCTGTCTATGCCTTCCCACATCGTTTCCCACTTAACTATGACTTAGGGACCTTAGCTGGCGGTCTGGGTTGTTTCCCTTTCCACGACGAACCTTAGCACCCGCCGTGTGTCTCCTATGATAGCATTCAGCAGTATTCGTAGTTTGCATCGGCTTAGTAAGCTAGGATAGCACCTTTGCCGAAACAGAGCTCTACCCCCGCTGATGAATTCATAAGGCGCTACCTAAATAGCTTTCGGGGAGAACCAGCTATCTCCCGGTTTGATTGGCCTTTCACCCCTAGCCACAGGTCATCCGCTGATTTTTCAACATCAGTCGGTTCGGTCCTCCAGCTAGTATTACCTAACCTTCAACCTGCCCATGGCTAGCTCACCGGGTTTCGGGTCTGTATCCTGCAACTCAACGCCCAATTAAGACTCGGTTTCCCTACGGCTCCCCTATACAGTTAACCTTGCTACAGAATACAAGTCGCTGACCCATTATACAAAAGGTACGCAGTTATCTGTTGGATAACAACAGACTCCTACTGCTTGTACGTATATAGTTTCAGGATCTCTTTCACTCCCCTAACCGGGGTTCTTTTCACCTTTCCCTCACGGTACTAGTTCACTATCGGTCAGTCAGGAGTATTTAGCCTTAGAGGATGGTCCCCCCTTATTCAGACAAGATACCACGTGTCCCGCCTTACTCTTTGAACTCATAGTTTATATTTTTATATACGGGACTATCACCCTGTATCGTCGATTTTTCCAAATCGTTCTACTAATGATTATAAACTAATTTTAGTTCTGGGCTCTTCCCTTTTCGCTCGCCACTACTCAGGGAATCTCGGTTGATTTCTTTTCCTCGAGGTACTCAGATGTTTCATTTCCCTCGGTTTACTTTGTCAAGATATGTGTTCACCTGACAATGATGTAGTATTTACATCGGGTTTCCCCATTCGGAAATCACTGATTCATACGCTTCTATCAGCTTATCAGCGCTTCTCGCAGATTAGCACGTCCTTCATCGTCTCTGACTGCCAAGGCATCCACTATATACGCTTACTTGCTTAACCTTACAACCCGCAAGTGTTTTTTAATAATTTACACTTCTTCTATTTAATCTAATTTTCTAGTTTTTAAAGAACATTAATATATTTGACTCTTAAAGATCACTTCATATTCTAATGGTGGAGCTAAGCGGATTTGAACCGCTGACCCCCTACGTGCAAAGCAGGCGCTCTACCAACTGAGCTATAGCCCCATTCAACAACTCTTCAGTACTTTGGTAGGCCTGAGTGAATTTGAACCACCAACTCCCCATTTCAGGGGGTGCGCTCTTACCAGCTGAACTACAGGCCTGAGATATTATTCAAGTGTGCACTATACAGAAAATTTATTAATTTTAAGGAGGTGATCCAACCACAGGTTCCCCTACGGTTACCTTGTTACGACTTCACCCCAGTCATGAATCACAAAGTGGTAAGCGCCCTCCTTGAACTCAAGGTTAAGCTACTCACTTCTTTTGCAACCCACTCCCATGGTGTGACGGGCGGTGTGTACAAGGCCCGAGAACGTATTCACCGTGGCATGCTGATCCACGATTACTAGCGATTCCGACTTCGTGGAGTCGAGTTGCAGACTCCAGTCCGAACTACGACGAATTTTATGAGGTCAGCTTGCTCTCGCGAGGTTGCTTCTCTTTGTAGACGCCATTGTAGCACGTGTGTAGCCCTGGTCTTAAGGGCCATGATGACTTGACGTCATCCCCACCTTCCTCCGGTTTATCACCGGCAGTCTCCTTTGAGTTCCCGCCTTTATGCGCTGGCAACAAAGAATAAGGGTTACGCTCGTTGCGGGACTTAACCCAACATTTCACAACACGAGCTGACGACAGCCATGCAGCACCTGTCTCACAGTTCCCAAAGGCACTTTAGTATCTCTACTAAATTCTGTGGATGTCAAGACCAGGTAAGGTTTTTCGCGTTGCATCGAATTAAACCACATGCTCCACCGCTTGTGCGGGCCCCCGTCAATTCATTTGAGTTTTAACCTTGCGGTCGTACTCCCCAGGCGGTCGATTTAACGCGTTAGCTACGGAAGTTACAGTTTTGATCCGCAACCTCCAAATCGACATCGTTTACAGCGTGGACTACCAGGGTATCTAATCCTGTTTGCTCCCCATGCTTTCGCACCTCAGCGTCAGTATTCGTCCAGGAGATCGCCTTCGCCACTGGTATTCCTCCGGATATCTACGCATTTCACCGCTACACCCGAAATTCTATCTCCCTCTACGATACTCTAGCAAATCAGTTTCAAATGCAGTTCCTAGGTTGAGCCCAGGGATTTCACATCTGACTTAACTTACCACCTACGTGCTCTTTACGCCCAGTAATTCCGATTAACGCTTGCACCCTCCGTCTTACCGCGGCTGCTGGCACGGAGTTAGCCGGTGCTTCTTTTGTAGATAATGTCAAAATTAAGAGGTATTAAATCTTAATTCTTCTTTCCTACTGAAAGTACTTTACAACCCTAAGGCCTTCTTCATACACGCGGCATAGCTGCATCAGGGTTTCCCCCATTGTGCAATATTCCCCACTGCTGCCTCCCGTAGGAGTCTGGACCGTATCTCAGTTCCAGTGTGGCTGGTCATCCTCTCAGACCAGCTAGAGATCGTAGCCTTGGTGAGCCATTACCTCACCAACTAGCTAATCTCATCTGGGTTCATCCAATGGTGTGAGGCCTTTCGGTCCCCCACTTTTCTCTTGCGAGGATATGCGGCATTAGCCATCGTTTCCAATGGTTATTCCCCTCCATAGGGTAGATCCCCAGATCTTACTCACCCGTCCGCCACTTGCCAGCAGAAAATTTTACTTCTCTCTGTTGCCGTTCGACTTGCATGTGTTAGGCTTGCCGCCAGCGTTCAATCTGAGCCATGATCAAACTCTTCAATTCTCTTGTCTTAACCTTGAAAGTTATATACTCTTAAGGTTAAATCTCCAATTTAATTATAAATTAACCAAACTATTTAATTTTCTAATAATGCACACCCGAATTTTAAAGAACTAATTAACATGAATATGTTACTAGAATGTATATTTGATTACAATAGATTCAGAATAACTATATACAATATATTATTTTAATAATAGCGGCTCAAGTATTTTAAAACCATAACGTTGTAATACCAAAAATTTTTGTTCGTAATTATTAGGAAAATCTATACAAAATGCTATATTAGGACTTTTAATATTTTTTTTTAAAGGAAGTTCTCTTAATAATAAATTTATTTGACGTGCTACTGCAACACTTGAATCCAAAATTTGGATTCCACTTGGGAAAATCTGATATAACTCTTCGGTTAAAAATTGGAAATGTGTACACCCCAGAATAATAATATCAGGATGGTGATCTTTAATTAACCATGTTTGTAAAATATTTTGTAATTTCTCCATGGAGATAGGTAATTTTTGTAATTTATTTTCGGCTAGAATTACCAATTCTAATGAACCCAACATTAAAGTTCTGTATTTTGAAGCAAACTGTGCTATAAGTTCATGTGTATAAGATTGTGAGATAGTTCTTGGAGTGGCTAACAATCCTATTATCCCATTACGTGTTAACTTGGCAGCTTGTTTAATAGCCGGTACTACACCAACTATGGGAAATTTAAATTTAGCACGTAAACTAGAAAGTGCTACAGTACTAACTGTATTACAAGCGATAACTACCATATCTAACCAATATTTATTAGATATCTCTGAGATAATTTGTTCGGCTCGTTGGATGATAAATTTCTCTTCCTTATTTCCATAAGGAAAATACACATTATCAAAAAAATAAAAATAATGTACATCTGGTAAGATTTTACGGATTTCAACGTATACCGAAATACCACCCAATCCAGAGTCAAATATTAGTATTCTGTGTCTTTTGATAAGAAACGTTTCCTTGTAGTTTAATAGAATTAAATTTTATCTTCTTATTTAAAGATGTCGATAAATTATTTTGGTATGGTAATGATATATTTAATTTAAATTAAATATTACTTTTAGTACGTACACCTAAAAAATGACAAATTGCATAAATAATTTCTGATCTATTAAGAGTATAAAAATGAAAACTCTTAACACCTTCACTACTTAAAATTTTAACCATATCTATAGCTAAATTCGCTCCAATGATTTGATTAATTTCTGAATTATTTTCTAAATTTGAAAATAAAATCTTCATCCAACCTGGAATATGGACATTACTCATGGTAGTAAATTTGGTTATCTGTGTTAAATTGAACACTGGTAAGATACCAGGTATAATTTCTACATCAATACCTACAGCTACACATCTATCCCTAAAACGCAGATAATTTTCTACCTCAAAAAAAAATTGAGTTATAGCCCTAGATGCCCCTGCATCTATCTTACGCTTCAGATTAATTAAATCTGACTGAGCATTTTTAGCTTCAGGATGAACTTCAGGATATGCAGCTACTGAAATATCAAAATCTCCTATATTTTTTAATAATGTTACTAAATCTACACCATACATCACTGGATTATTATTTACTATTGGTAAATCACCTCTAAGAGCAATAATATGACGTATTCCATTATTCCAGTAATTCTGGGCAATTTCTATTAGCTGCGCCCGAGTTCGATTAATACATGTTAAGTGTGGAGCAGTTATCAGCCCAGTGCGCTCTTTAATCTTTTTAATAATACGGTTGGTAGCTTCAAGTTTTCCCAATTTTACTCCAGAAGTTACTGAAACAAATTTCGGTCTTAATTTACTAAGAATATCAATTGATCTCCATAAAACTTGTTCCATTTTTAAGGTTTTAGGTGGAAAAAATTCAAATGAAATATTGACTTTTCCATTTAATTCTACCAAACGCTGATTCAGTACTGAAAGCGGAGAAACATACCAACCACTCATATCCATTCCTTTATTGATTTTAAATATATAAATTAAACTTAAAATAAAGGGTTAAATATTAGTTTATTATTTGAAGGTATAAATAATATCATTAAATTTAATAATGATTATTTAGGATTTTCATTAATCTCTAAATCACGAGATATAATCTTTAGCCAACTAAGTTATAATATCTTTACCAGAGATTTAAGTAATATATCTAAATGCTTGATCTAAATCATTAATTAGATCTTCATGATTCTCAATACCTGTAGAAATTCGTAATAGCATATCCGAGATTCCTGCAGTTTGGCGCGCTTTTTCTGACATAGCAGCATGTGTCATAGTAGCAGTATGCGAAATAAGACTTTCTACACCTCCTAAAGACTCAGCTAAAGTAAATAAGGTTAAGCTCTTAAGAAACTCCCCAATGGTTTGCTGATTACCATCTAGTTCAAAGCTTAATATGGCACCAAATCCTTTTTGTTGACGTACTGCAAAGTCGTGTCCATTATTTTCCGGTAATGAAGGATGATATATTTTTTTGACATGTGATTGTTTTTTTAAATAATTTACTATCGCTAAAGCATTTTTTTGTGCTATAGTAATACGTGCTCCTAAAGTGCGCAATCCTCTCATGAGCAAATAAGTATCGAAGGCAGCTCCTGTAACACCAATATTATTGGCCCACCAAGCAATTTCTCTTAAAGTATCCGCATCGTTAGCAACAACAACTCCGGCAATAATATCTGAATGCCCATTCAGATACTTAGTACATGAATGGATAACTAGATCAGCTCCTAGTTTTAATGGATTTTGTAAAATTGGACTTAAAAAAGTGTTATCTACAACACTAATAGCTCCTACTGATCTCGCAGTATGACAGATATAAGGTATATCCACGACTCGCAATAAGGGATTACTAGGACTTTCTATTAAAACTAATTTGGGTTCTCTGGTTAATACTTCCTTAAAAGCTTTTTTATCTCCTTGATCGATAAATATTACTCGGTATATACCTCTTTTACTAAGACTATCAATCATCCGATAACTACCTCCATAACAATCGTGAGGTGCTATCATTAAATCACCTGGTTTTAAATATATTATACAAACTAAATGAAGTGCTGCTATACCACTATTAGTTATAACGGCTCCTACTCCTTGTTCTAATTCGGCAATGGCTTGCTGTGCTATATCACGTGTTGGATTACTACGGCGTGAATAATCATGCGTACGAGGCTGATTATAACCATTAAAATTATAGATACTAGAAAGATGAATTGGTGGAACTACACTACCATATTGTTGATCATTATTCAAACCGCTGCGGGCTGCAATTGTTTCTGCTTTACATCTCATAATACTTAGTCTTCCTACAAAAAAATCTTAATAATGTTTAGAGTAAACATTGAGATGATAGAGGTCAATAAATTGAAATTTAAAAACTTGTTGATTAATAAATATTAATAATCTATTTAGCAGAATTAATATTAAAACGTCTATTAAATAATTCAACACGACCTTGCGTATCTATTATCCGTTGTTGACCAGTGTAAAATGGATGACATTGGCAACATACATCTAAATTAAGATCATTATTTAAAGTAGAGCCAACCTTAAGCACGTTACCACAAGAACAACTTGCGGTAATATATGTATAATTTGGATGAAGATTTTTTTTCATATAAATTTATTAACTCCTAAATGAATAAAAGAAGAAAATATCCGTATATTCAAGACGATGGTTAACATCGATAATACAGTTACATTATCTACTTCTATTGGTTAATTTTATGTTAATTGTTCAGGTAGCAATTTATATTCCATTAACAAAATATTTTGATTATTTACTACCATCACATCTTAATACGGTAATAGGTGCTAGAGTTAATGTACCTTTTGGTAATCGCAATGTTACTGGTATAGTAGTCAAAATCAAGAATGACAGTAACTTACCTCTTATAAAATTAAAACCTATTAATAAAATAATTGATAATCAATCTTTATTTCCTAATTCATTATGGCGCATACTAAATTGGGCCGCAGATTATTATCATCATCCACTAGGAGAAGTAATTTTTAACGCACTTCCAATCTTACTAAGGAAAGGACAACCAGTTGTACCGCCCCAAATGTGGCATCTTACTAAAATGGGTAGAGATATTTCATTAGATACTCTAAAAAATTATCCTAAACAACAACAAGCTATAGCTACTCTTAAAAAATATGCTATTTATCATTGTGATATCTTCCAATATAATTTGAACATAAACACTTTAAGATCTTTATGTAAAAAAGGATTATCTCATCTATACTATCAAGTTAAAAGTATAAATACATGGAATAAAAATTTATCAATATCTAACAAAATATTCAATTTAAATCCGGAACAGATTAAGGCTATTAATATTATTCGTAAATCAGATAATTATTTTTCGGCATGGTTGCTTGATGGAATTACCGGGTCTGGAAAAACCGAAGTGTATCTTAATGTTATAGAAAATATATTAACTCGAGGTCAACAGGTTCTAGTATTAGTACCAGAAATTGGTTTAACACCACAAACTCTTAAGCGTTTTAGAGAACGTTTTAACGTACCTATAGAAGTTTTACACTCAAATCTTAATAATTCAGAAAAATTTAAAGTTTGGTTCAAAGCGAAGCAAGGAGAATTAGCCATTATCATTGGTACAAGATCTGCTTTATTTATTCCTTTTGCTAATCTGGGAATAATCATCATAGATGAAGAGCACGATATTTCTTATAAACAACAAGATACCTGGCGTTATCATGCAAGAGATTTAGCGGTCTTACTTGCCAAAGAAGCCAACATTCCAATAATCATGGGTTCGGCAACTCCCGCTTTAGAAACATTATATAATGTACGTCTTGGTAAATATAAAAATTTAAAACTTAGTAAACGTGCTGGTAATGCCGGGCTATGTAAACAATTCGTCATTAATTTAAGAGGTTTAAAATTACAATCTGGTCTATCTCCTCTACTAAAAAAACATATAGCCAAACACTTACAGGCTAATAATCAAGTATTACTTTTTTTAAATAAAAGAGGATTTTCAACATCTCTTATATGTCATGAATGTGGTTGGATTGCTAAATGTCTACGTTGTGATCACGGTTATACTTTACATTTACAGGATAGTCAGTTACGCTGTCATTATTGTAATAGTAATCATGCAATTCCTTATCAATGTCTCCAATGTACTAAATCAAATTTAATTCCAGTTGGATTAGGAACCGAGCAACTAGAAATAAATTTGTGTACTCTTTTTCCAAAAATACCCATTTCACGTATTGATAGTGATACAGTAAAGGAAAAAAAAAATCTTCAAAAGAAGCTCAATGAAGTGCAACTTGGGGGTCCTCGAATTTTAGTAGGAACACAGATGCTAGCTAAAGGTCATCATTTTCCTGAGGTGACATTAGTAGCATTATTAGATGTAGATGGTGCCTTATTTTCTGCAGATTTTCGTTCAGCTGAACGCTTTGCACAACTTTATACACAGGTAGCTGGACGAGCCGGTCGTGAGAATAAACATGGTGAAGTAATCTTACAAACCTATCATCCTCATCACCCCATATTAAGTAGATTATTACATGATGGTTATCATTCTTTTGCAAATCAAGCTTTATATGATAGAAAAAATCGATCACTACCTCCATATACTAACCACGTACGGATTCGTGCAGAATCTTCTGAAAATACTAAAAGTCGTAGATTTATTTATAATTTAATGGATATTTTGGATTGTAACCTCTTACAAAAGGCTGGCTTATCTCTTATTGGGCCTGCACCAGCTTTAAAAGCTAAGTGTAATGGATTATATCGTTGGCAATTACTATTACAACATCATTCTCGTTATAAATTACAACAAATTATTAAAATTAATTTCTCTCTGATTAATAACTTAGCCAAGTTAAGTCAAATTAAGTGTTCATTTGATGTCGATCCCATTGAAAATTAACTCTATTCTATGAATAGATTTCATGATTTGGTGAATTAATTCCAAATTATAACTAACTAGGATTAAATCAAAGTTATGCGTGATCATCAAAAAAGTTCAAAGTTTATGCTATTTAATCTTCCAATATTTATTACTTTATTGCGAATTTTTTTAATTCCATTTTTTGTTTTTGCATTTTATTTACCCTTTAATTGGGCACCTTTCTTTTGTGCAGTTTTATTCTCAACTGCTGCAATTACAGATTGGTTTGATGGTTATCTCGCCAGAAGATGGAAACAAACCACATATTTTGGAGCATTTCTTGATCCAGTAGCTGATAAAATTATGGTAGCTATATCATTAGTGTTAATAGCAGAACATTTTCATGCATGGTGGATTACCCTACCTTCTTCAATTATTATTATTCGTGAAATTATGATTTCGGCACTAAGAGAATGGATGGCAAGAAAAGGTAACCATCGCCTTTTAGCGGTATCAAAAATGAGTAAAATTAAAACCGTCATTCAAATGATGGCATTATTTACATTACTCTGGCGTCCCGATCAATTTATAGAAAAATGTGGCATTATTACTTTATACATTGCCGCCATATTAACATTCTGGTCAATGTTTAAATATTTTCAGGCTGCTAGTAAAGATTTATTTACTACTGAACAATTTGATATCAATAATCAACGATAATTATATTGACTCATTAGATCAAATCAGTAGAATCTACAAATAGATACAATCTTATTGAGAGATAAGGAAAATTAATAAAAAAAAAGGCGCGTTGGCAGAGAGGCTATGCAACGGATTGCAAATCCGTCTACCTCGGTTCAATTCCGGGACGCGCCTCCAGTTAATGTTACCCGGATGGTGGAAACTGGTAGACACAAGGGACTTAAAATCCCTCAGCCATATGGCTATGCGGGTTCAATTCCCGCTCCGGGTACCATTCATTTTAGAGTTTAATTAACCATCATTAAATTATTTTGGAGTAACTTAGCAAAGTGATTCATCAGTTGGGAATACAATACACCTCAATGATTTTCCCTGATCAATCAAACTTAATATAATTATGAAAGACATTTCAATATAACTAAACATTGACCTATTTTTAGAATATGGACAACTTATTTTATGAGTCGCGAAATCAATCAATTAATTAAATTCAAGAGAGTGATATATGTCCACTGAACATGTTTTGACAATGTTGAACCAACATGGAATGAAGTTTGTTGATCTGCGTTTTACTGATACTAAAGGTAAAGAACAGCACGTTACCATACCATCACATCAAGTTAATCAGAATTTTTTTGAGCAAGGTAAAATGTTTGATGGTTCTTCTATTAGAGGATGGAAATGGATAAATGAATCTGATATGATTTTAATGCCAGATACTAGTACAGCTATTATTGATCCTTTTTATGAAGAACCTACCTTGATCATTCGTTGTGATATTGTTGAACCAGATACCATGCAAGGATATGGACGTGATCCGCGTTCCATTGCCAAACGTGCTGAAAAATTTTTAGCTTCCTCAGGAATTGCCGATATGGCTTGGTTTGGTCCTGAACCAGAATTTTTTTTATTTGATGATATTCGTTTTGAGAACACTGCCTCCGGTTCTTGCGTTACCATTGATGATGTTGAAGCGTCATGGAATAATAATAAAAAGTATGAAAATGGCAATAAGGGTCATAGACCACAAATTAAAGGTGGATATTTTCCGGTACCTCCCGTAGATTCTTCACAAAATCTTAGATCTGCGATATGTCTAACTATGGAACAAATGGGATTAATCGTAGAAGCACATCACCATGAAGTAGCGACTGCCGGCCAAAATGAAGTAGCTACTAGGTACAATACCATGACTAAAAAAGCGGATGAAATCCAAATCTACAAATATGTAGTACATAATACTGCATATGCATTTGGTAAAACTGCTACTTTTATGCCAAAACCGATTATGGGAGATAATGGTTCCGGTATGCACTGTCATATGTCATTATCTAATAAAGACGGAACCAACCTATTTGCTGGTGACCAATATGGTGGACTATCTGAAAATGCACTTTTCTATATTGGGGGTATAATAAAACATGCCAAAGCAATTAATGCGATTTCTAATCCTACTACTAATTCTTATAAACGTTTAGTTCCAGGTTATGAAGCTCCAGTAATGCTGGCTTATTCTGCACGCAATCGTTCAGCATCTATCCGCATTCCTATGGTGAATAGTGTTAAGGCACGTCGCATTGAAGTGCGCTTTCCTGACCCAGCTGCTAATCCATATCTAGCTTTTGCGGCATTACTAATGGCTGGATTAGACGGAATTTTTAACAAAATTCACCCTGGTGATGCTATGGATAAAAATCTTTATGATTTAAGCCAGAGAGAAGGAGATCAAATTCCTCAAGTAGCCAGCTCACTTGAAGAAGCTATTAATGCCTTAAATAACGATCGAGAATATTTAACGCGTGGTGGAGTATTTACTAATGATGCTATTGATGCATATATTGCACTATGTTCTAAAGAGATAGAAACAGTTCGTATGACACCTCATCCAATAGAATTTGAACTTTACTATAGTGTTTAAATTTTACTGGAAAAAACAGATTCAACTTATCTAAGTTGAATCTGTTGATTTACTAATTTCATGATTTTCTATCTACCATGTGAAAATATTAGATGGAAGTATTAATTGTTTCAATTCATAATGTTTGAATAACCAAAATAATTGGTTTATATCTGGTGTTTTTAGCGCTAATTCATCATAATTAACTTTAAGTTCAATATCAGTCTTGATAGTAGCAATTTTTTGATAAATCCTTGTAAGATCTTTATGTTTTTCGAGATTAGCTGCTATTAGTTTAGCACTCCGAAAAGACATATTTTTAATTTTATTAATCTGAGTTAAAATTTTATTAAGATTACCTATTTCTAGTAATAGTTTCTGAGCAATTTTTACTCCTATACCTGGAACCCCAGGTATATTATCAGAAATATCGCCCATTAAAGCGATGAGATCAATAATAAGATAAGGCGGAACTCCATATTTATCTTGAATTTCCTGAGGTCCAAGAAGTTTAATTTTATTAATAATCATAATATTTGATGTAACTAACTGTGCTATATCTTTATCAAGACTACTGATTAAAACTATGTATCCTTGTTTACTTAATTGTTGTGATAAAGTTCCAATAATATCATCGGCCTCAAAACCAGATACAGCCATTGTATAAATGCCCATAGCTCTTAAAATCTCATATATAGGCTTAATCTGAAAAAATAGCTGTTCTGGCATAGGTGGACGATTCAACTTATATGTTGGCAATAAATCATTACGAAAAGTTTTCCCTCTTACATCAAAAACTATTACCATATGACTTGGTTTATATCGTTTTAATAAGCTAGATAACATCCGAAAAATACCATATAGAGCTCCGGTAGGTTCACCTTTACTATTAATAAGTAGAGGTAAAGCATAATAAGCACGATATAAATACGAAGTTCCATCTATTATAATGATAGATTTGTTAGGTAAATCTCCACTAGCAATTGATAATCTTTTCATACCTTAAAAGGTACCTAGTAAAGTTAAATAATGTAAACTACAGGTGAAATCTAATTATATTATTACTTTAAGATTTTTTGATTAGAAATTTAACTAAATTGGCATATAATTGTGAATAACTATATATAGAATCAGATGTAGGTTTTATCATATAATCCTGTAGTATTAGATATTTACCATCTACCACGATACTAGGAATACCATGGAGTTGAATAATATCTACGGTTTGATTCTGTTTAAATACTAAGAATTTTACCATAAAACTATTCCAAACTGCATCATAATCCTTACCATTGATACCGTTCTCAATAAATACCTTACGTATATCATTTGGATAATGTATAGTTTTAGTTTTCATAATACCATCAAATATTGGTGTAATCATTTTATCTTCTACACCTAAAGCTATGGCAACACTCCATGCTTGAGTTAATACTCTTCCTAACTTTCCTCCTAGTAAAGATACGTGATATCTAATTAATTTTACATCTTTAGGCAATTCATTATTTACTATTCTACTAACATGATAAATAGACTCAAATTGATAACAGTAAGGACATAAAAATGAAAAAAATTCTACTACTTTAGGGATGTTCATTACTGGTTTATCAAGTAGAATATAATGTTCTTCCTTATTTAAGGAAGTTGCCGATATACTAGATATTAAAATTATGCTAATAAAGCTAATTAACATTGCTTTCATCAAAAAAACCTCTTAAAGAAAATTCCTAATACGAGTTTTCAGTATCTTACATACTACTACTAAGGTAAAATTCAATAAATTAGGTAAAAGAGTTTATAGAGATTGATTACTGATAATAAATTATCCTAAGATTAATTTTTTACCCTGCAATTGATAACGCAGTTCACTATCTTGATTAATAAAATAATGATAAAGAGGTTGTAAAATGGATTCAGCTTTAACTAGTAATTCTTCAAATTCTTTTTCGGGATCGGAAAGAAAAGTTATGGCTCCACCTGCACCAAACTTAACGGTTTTTCCATCATAAGATAAACTTCGTATGGCAATATTTAAATCAGCAATCCGATTAAAACCTAAGTAGCCAATACTACCACAATATACACCACGTGAAGATTGTTCAATACAGTTAATCAGTTGCATACTACGATATTTGGGGGCTCCTGTAATAGATCCTCCTGGAAAGGTTACTCTTAAGAGATCCATTAAACTACAATCAGGTAATAACTTACCTTCAATCGTACTCACCATTTGATGAACTGTTCTATAGCTTTCTATATTCATTAATTTAGTAACAGATATACTGCCTGGAAAGGATACTTGACGTAAATCATTTCTCATCAGATCAACAATCATCAAATTTTCCGCTCGGTTTTTTTCTGAAGTTGCGAGACATTGTGCACTTTTAAAATCTAACAATACATTATTTAAACGACTAGAAGTACCTTTGATAGGTTTAGTATAAATCGTTCCTGATGAATCAACTTTTAAGAATTGTTCTGGTGAAGTACTTAAAATACAGTGATTACCATTTCTTATAAACGCTCCAAATGGAGCGGGATTATCCTTACGCATCAATCGATACAAATTCACTGGATCTAAAAAAGCCTCAAAAGATAATAAATTACAAAGGCATATTTCATATGATTCTCCATCACAAATATAATCTTTACAACGTCTAATCAATTCAAGATATTCTAGATAACTTGCATTGAGATCAATAATAATTTTTTTTACAGATAAAGATTTATATAAAAAAACTTGAGAGTGAATTTTATATAGATATTTTCGCATTTTTTTTAGCCATTCTTGAGCTGAGGTATCTTTATTATGATTTCCTAAAGCTACTAACCAAATTAATCCCGTAGTATGATCAAATGCTATAAATTGCTCTACGCGCATCCATATTGCATCAGGAATATTATTTGGATATGATGCGATGCCAGTGAATACAGATTTCATTTCATAAGTCATAAAACCGAGATATCCACCGCAAAATTCAAATGGAACTTCATTATTCGAGTCCACAATTACGGATTGTAGTTGTTGATCTAAAAAAGCTACTAAATTACATCCAGAATTTTTAATTTTATGACTCTGATCCAAATAACATTTTAAAATATGGTTTTGATCATCAACCGAACCCATAAAAGAAAAGTGAGAGATTTCATTATTAATAGATTGGCTATCAAGCCAGAAACAGTGATCATGGCTAGAGAACAAATTTACAAAAATCTCTTCAGGGGTTAATGGAATGGTAATTTTTTGACAGAATAATCGTTTTTTTTGAGTCTGTTTTTCATTATTAACAAATTTTTTACTATTATAACATATCTTATCATTGCTCCAGATACTCTCGGCAGAATTTTTGAGATAACTTTTTACAAGATTTTTAAAATTATGTAAAATCTGTTTTCCATATTCAGAGAGAACTGATTCCGGATGAAATTGAACTCCCCATTTGGGATATTTAATATGTTCTATTCCCATAATAATACCCGATTGTGTTCGTGCAGTAATTTTTAAGTTCGCCGGAAAATTAATTGGACTCACCATCAGCGAATGATAACGTACTGCATGAAATGGAGTAGGAATATTTTTGAATAAACCCTGCCCTGTATGATATATTCTAGACCTTAAACCATGACATGGTCTTGGCGCTTTGACAATATTAGCACCGTAGTGATAAGCTAAACCCTGACATCCCAGACAAACCCCAAGAATTGGTATCTCATTTTGTGCCAATGCTTGACGTGATATATAAAAATTATTTTCGTTAGTAACAGAACCTGGTCCTGGAGAAATAATAATTGAATGAATATTTTCTTGTGCTTTGATCTCATTCCAAGAATATTGATCGTTTCGCACTACTAAAGGTTCGGTTTTAAAAACTATTGATACGTAATCAACTAAATTCCAGGTAAAAGAATCATAATTATCTATTATTAAACAACGCAACTTTTTTCTCCTATTAATAAATCATATTATAAATCCATAAGATTAGGAGGTAATATGCCTAAAATATCTCAAAATTATCCAATACGTCGAGCAATAATTAGTGTTTATAATAAACAAGGAATCTTAGAATTTGCTAGAGCTCTTGTTAAAAGAGGTGTTGAATTAATTGCTACGGGTGGAACTGCAAGATACTTAACAGATGATGGGTTAAAAATTCAAGAAATTTCAGAATATACCAATTTTCCTGAAATGATGGACGGAAGATTAAAAACTTTACATCCTAAAATTCATGGAGGAATTTTAGGCAGAGCTGGTTTAGATGATGACATGATGAAGCATCATGCAATGCTACCAATTGATATGGTTGTCGTAAATTTTTATCCTTTTTTAGATTTAGCAGAAACTCATAACTACACATTAGACCAGGCTATTAACAATATCGATATTGGAGGACCGGCTATGGTCCGTTCTGCCGCCAAAAATTATAAACAAGTATTAATTATTGTAGAAAATAGTGATTACCAAGCTATTATCAATGAAATGGATAATAATCACTCAATTAAACTGGATACACGTTTTAAATTAGCGATAAAAGCTTTTAGTTTAACCGCAATTTATGATAATCAAATTGCGGATTATCTAAGAACAAGAGAGTTAGGAAAGAATATTGATAACTTTAGAAAATTACCCAAACAAATCAAATTTTCGTGGATAAAAAAATCTAATCTTCGATATGGTGAAAATTATCATCAAACGGCGGCACTTTATGTAGACCAAATTAATTTTAATCATGAAGCATCGGTAGCAACTGCTGTGCAATTACAAGGTAAACCAATGTCTTATAATAATATTTATGATACTGATACTGCATTAGAATGTGTCAAAGAATTTAATTCGCCTGCATGTGTCATCGTAAAACATGCCAATCCATGTGGTGTAGCATTGGGTAAGTCAATTGCAGAAGCATATGAACGTGCTTGGAAAACCGATCCTACTTCAGCTTTTGGAGGTGTTATTGCTTTAAATCGAACTTTAGATGAAAAAACTTCATCTTCTATAATTCATCATCAGTTTGTTGAAGTGATTATAGCACCTTTAGCCAGCTCTCAAGCAGTAGAGATTATTGCTAAAAAACCCAATATACGTTTACTGATTTGTCGCCAGGGAATTTTGCAACCACAGAACTTTACCAGTTTAGATTTTAAAGTGATTCAAGGGGGCATCTTAGTTCAAGAACATGACATTGGCCGATTAGAAGAAAAACAATATAAAATAGTAAGTGAGCGTCAGCCAACTATTACAGAACTTACGGATGCATTTTTTAGCTGGAAAGTAGCTAAATTTATTAAATCTAACGCTATTGTTTATGCTAAAAATAATATGACCCTAGGTATAGGGGCCGGACAAACTAGTCGTATCTACTCTACTAAAATAGCTAACCTAAAAGCTCATGATGAAGGTTGGAATCTTAAAGGAGCAGTCATGGCATCTGATGCCTTTTTACCTTTCAGAGATAATATTGAGTCAGCGGCCTCAATAGGGATATCTTGCGTAATCCAAACTGGTGGATCAATACGTGATGATGAAATAATTGCCGCGGCCAACCAGCACCATATTGCTATGATATTTACTGGCATTCGTCATTTTCGTCACTAAAAAGAAAATTCTTCAATAAAATAAAGGGGCATTACGCCCCTAAGTCATTGCTTAACCGCTTCCTTTAAAAATTTCCCAGAAATAAATGTTGGTACGTTAGTACCTGCAATTTTTATTGGTTCTCCTGTTTGTGGATGACGTCCGATTCTTTCAGCACGATAATGAACTTTAAAGGTTCCAAAACCTACTAATTGTACAATATCACCCGATTTAAGTGATTCAGTAATTGCAGCTAGAGTAGATTCTAATGCAGTTTTAGCTTGAGATTTAGATAAATCTGATTTTTCTGCAATAATGTCAATAAGCTGAGTTTTGTTCATAAATTATCCTTACAATATCTTCATTAATTAATAGTACCGAATTAAGTAGAAATATGAACTAATCTCGGAGAAAAATAAAGATCTTTAGTTACATTATCTTATAATCACTGACTTATTTCTTAAGATTAATACTTAAACTACTTATTATGATACCTTTGTAGCATATTTATATTAAGAGATAAACTCTTTCAAATTCATAAAAAATCATGCAAAAATTTAGTTAAACTTTAGCTCTTCATAACTCATAACCAAAAATAGATATAAATCAAGTATAAAGTAATCACATAATAATAAATTTATTTAAAAAAGCTATATTATTCATAATATGCAATTTCCTTTTCGAGGATTCCATTTAACTTGAAGATTAATTTTACAGACTTTAAAGATTTTTTTAAGTACGTCCGGGTAATTTTTTCCAGATTAATTTTTTGCGTAGATAGCAAGGTTTTATACAATCCGCCGAAACTACATTTCCTTCTTTTAAAGCTGCAATCGCAAGAGGTAACATATCTTGTGCTATAGGTATACCACAATTAACTGGAATAATATTAAAAAACCCATCAAATAAATCATGAGAGATTTTCAATCCCCTACTAACTATACACCAATGACCATTTAATTTGGCAATGTGAGATTTAATTTCATGTGGATTTAATACTTGTTCTGTATTTTCTCCATTCCAACATGATTGTTTAACACGCTGATATTCTGCCCAGTAGAATTCTCCCATATGCGCATCAATCGCTACTAGCACCCTTTGAGCACCGAACATATTCCAGGCTTTTTCTGCTAAAATAGCTAATGTTGAAATTCCAATAATAGATAAATTGGTACCCAAACCAATTCCTTTAGCAATACTGATTCCAAGGCGTAATCCTGTAAAACTACCAGGACCACGATTAACCGCAATTGCATCGAGTTGCGGCAATTCTATACATCTGTCGCTAAGAATCTTTTGTATCATGGGTAGAATAAGTTGAGTATGTTCACGAGGAGAAAATTCATAAAGAGAGTCAACTTCCTTATTATCTAATAAGGCTACTGAACATAATTCTGTAGAGGTATCAATAGCTAAGATTCGCATAAATGTCATTTATTGATTAATTATTTAAACTACCATTATTTTATAATCTTTAACTACTATCGAGTTTTTTAGAGTACATTATAGTTAATTATATTAACTAAAATAATTTATTTTAGATATTGCTTTAAACGTAGAGCTTCAATACGCTTTTCTAAAGTAGGATGGGATCTAAAAATTTCATTAATTGAAGAACTGAATTTTTTATTACGACCATTAATACAAAACTTTATAAGATCTTTAGGTTCCTGCGGTTCAATAAGAGTTTGTTGTAATTTTTTTAAAGCCGCAATCATTTTTTCAATTCCGACTATTTGTGCTGAACCGGCATCTGCATAAAATTCTCGCTGGCGGGAAAAACCTAGGGTAATTATACTCGCTAGTAATCCAAAGATCATTTCTAAGGTTGATGAAATCATATTATAAATAGTAGCATTAAAAATTTGCATTTTGCCTGGTTTACTATTAAATGATATTAATCCTGAAAAAATTTGAGCAATTACTCGAGAAATAAAAATCACAAACGTATTTAATATTCCCTGAAGCAAACTCATAGTAACCATATCACCATTAGCAATATGAGATAGTTCATGAGCCAATACTGCCTCGGTTTCATCTGGTTTCATCTTATCAAGTAATCCGGTTGAGACCGCAATTAAAGCAGCATTACGATGTGCCCCGGTAGCAAAAGCGTTCATATTTGCAGCCTGGTAGATCGCTACCTGTGGTCTCTTGATACCAACCTTATGTGCCTGTTGACCAACAGTTTTTAAAAGCCAATGTTCCGTAGCGTTTATAGGATGATTAATTATCTTACCACCTACACTACGTAGTGCTATCATTTTAGATAGTAAAAGTGACACTAATGCTCCCCCAAAACCTAATGAACTAGCTGTGATTAAAATACTAGCTAAATTTTTCTTTTGAATACCAGTTATACTTATAATAATCCAAAATGCTAACATTATACTTAAATTAGTTAGCAAAAAAAGACTCATCCGTTTCATCATAATGTTATGAATCCTATCACTTTCAACTTGGTGCAATAATTATATCATTCATTATTTTTGCTAACTAAATTATTCAGTAAAAATATTATCTACAATTTAATGATAGAACTTTTATGAATTTCAATTACGAAACTAATCTCTTGGATGAAGCTGTAATATTATCTTACCTAATTTATTAATAAATAAATCTTGCACCTCAATATAAGATTAGTTACTTTGTTTTGGATTTTATAATAAATGATAAAATCTATAATATGCATACAATTTAATCACTATCTAGTTAGATATGATATATCTAATTATAATTTTAAATCATCTTTTAAAAATTCTTATATTTCCTATCAAGAGATTCAAATCTAGCTCACTCATAGCATCATAAAGATTATTTCATGGGTTCTTTTCTAAAAATATTAGAAAGGAGATAACACTCATGCGAGATAACGCTCGTTTACGCATTGCTATGCAAAAATCCGGTCGTTTAAGTAATGATTCTTATGAACTTCTGACTCGCTGTGGGATTAGAATTAATTTACAACAGCAATGCTTAATTGCTTTTGCTGAGAATATGCCAATTGATGTTCTTAAAGTTCGGGATGATGATATTCCCGAATTAGTTATGGATGGTGTGGTAGATCTAGGTATTATTGGAGAAAATGTCTTAGAAGAAGCACTGTTGAATCGTTTTTCTCAAGGAGAATATCCACGCTATGGTATGTTATATCGTCTAGATTTTGGATGCTGTAAGTTAGTACTTGCAATACCAATTTATGAGGAATATCAGGGTCCACAGTGTTTACAAAATGCTAGAATTGCAACTTCTTATCCTAATCTATTAAAAAAATATTTGGATCAATACAAGATTCGTTTTAAAGCATGTTTATTTAATGGTTCTGTTGAAGTAGCTCCACGCGCTGGATTAGCCGACGCAGTTTGTGATTTAGTATCTACTGGTGCGACTTTAGAAGCCAATGGTTTGCGAGAGGTCGAAGTGATTTATCGATCTCAAGCTTGCATTATTCAACGTGACGGAGAAATATCAATTCCTAAAAAAATACTCATAGATAGACTAATAACTAGAATTCAGGGTGTAATTAAAGCTCGTGAATCTAAATATATTATGCTACATGTTTCTGGAGAAAGACTGGAAGAAGTAGTAGCTCTATTACCGGGAACTGAACGACCAACTGTCTTACCTTTAGCTGGAGCCAAAAATAGATTTGCTATGCATATGGTCAGTAGAGAAACTTTATTCTGGGAAACTATGGAAAAACTCAAAGCCATAGGTGCTAGTTCTATATTAGTCCTACCTATTGAGAAGATGATGGAGTAATATTATGTATGATTTTACCGAAATTATTAATTGGAATACTTGTAATCAACAGCGAAAAAATTGGTTGCTACAGCGACCAGCAATAAATATTTCTAATGCTATCAAGAAAACCGTATGCGAAATAATAAATAAAGTTAAAAAATATGGGGATGATGCCCTGTATGAATATAATCTTACCTTAGAAGGGTTTCAATCTGATACATTAGATATTCTTTATGAAAACATTACAGATGCTCAAAATAATCTTAGTAAAAATTTAAAAGAAGCTATGATTCGAGCCGCAAATAATATCACTACTTTTCATAGAGCACAAAAATTCATTGATATAGATATTGAAACTCAACCAGGAGTACGTTGTCAGCAAATTACACGACCAATTGGATCTGTTGGACTTTATGTTCCAGGAGGTTCAGCTCCTTTATTGTCTACAGTTTTAATGCTAGCTATTCCCGCTAAAATTGCAGGTTGTCAACGTATAGTACTTTGTTCTCCACCACCAATTGCCTCTGAAATTTTATATGCAGCACAGTTATGCGGTATAAAAGAAATTTTTCAAATAGGAGGAGCTCAAGCTATTGCAGCCTTATCATTTGGTACCGAAACTATACCAAAAGTTGATAAAATTTTTGGTCCAGGTAATGTCTGGGTTACAGAAGCTAAAAATCAAGTTAGACAGTATGGTATTGCTATTGATATTCCAGCCGGACCTTCTGAAGTACTAATCATTGCAGATTCTGGAGCAAATCCACAATTTATTGCTTCAGATCTTCTTTCACAGGCTGAACATGGTCCTGAATCACAATCTATTCTTTTAACCCCAGATCGTACTTTAGCTGAAATAGTAGTTAAATCACTAATAACACAATTAAATAATTTACCAAGAGCAACAATTGCTAGAAATTCGCTCAAGAGTAGTCGTTTTATTCTTACTACAAATTTACGTCAATGTATCGAAATTAGTAATCAATATGCTCCGGAACATCTAATGATTCAAACCCGCAAGGCTAGAAAAATTTTCGATCATATTGTCAATGCTGGTTCAGTATTTTTAGGTGATTGGTCACCAGAATCTGCTGGAGATTATGCATCTGGAACTAATCATGTACTTCCTACATATGGTTATACATCAACATATTCTAGTCTTAGTGTTCTAGATTTTCAAAAAAGAATAACAGTTCAAGAATTAACCATACAGGGACTGATGCATATTGCAACAACCGTTGAAACTTTGGCTTCAGCAGAAAATTTAATAGCACATAAAAATGCGGTATCTCAAAGGGTTAATGCCATTAAGGAAGCGTTATGAAACATACAATTAGAGAACTAGCGAGATTAAAAATTCGTACCCTTAAACCATATAATTCGGCACGTAAAATTGGTGGTCACGGGGAAATTTGGCTAAATGCTAATGAATCTCCATTTCCTACAAAATTTAATTTATCATTAAAAACCTTTAATAGATATCCAGAAAGTCAACCTAAAGAAGTGATTTTACGTTATTCAAATTATGCTAAGCTTTCATCTAACCAAGTATTAGTTAGCCGTGGAGCTGATGAAGCAATTGAACTTATTATTCGTACTTTTTGTGAACCTAATGTAGATACAGTATTATTTTCTCCACCAACTTATGGTATGTATGCTGTCAGTGCGGAAAGTTGTGGTGTAGAAGCTATTCAGATCAATCCACTAAAAGGATGGCAAATAAATTTAACAGCGATTGAGGAGCAATTAAATAAATTTAAATTGATTTATCTTTGTAATCCAAATAATCCTACAGGAAATCTATTAAATCTTGAAGATATTCGTACTCTACTTAATATGACCATGGAACAAAACGCCTTAGTTATTATTGATGAATCATATATTGAGTTTTGTCCTCATGCTAGTATTACAGCATGGATTCATGATTATCCTAATTTAGTAGTATTACGTACGTTATCAAAAGCTTTTGCCCTAGCTGGTCTACGGTGTGGATTTGCTCTAGCTGATCAAGATATTATAAATCTTTTGTTGAAAGTGATTGCTCCCTATCCAATTTCTATCCCGGTTTCTGATATTGCTACTCAAGCATTAAGCGAATTTGGGATTAATAGAATGCGTAATAATGTTAAAAAAATTATTAACAACCGAAATTGGCTAATTCAAGCATTACATAATTGCTCATGTGTTGATAAGATATTTAATAGTGAAGCTAATTATTTGTTAGTCAGATTTCATAATGCACCAAGAGTTTTTCATCATCTTAGTAATCAAGGTATTATTTTAAGAGATCAAAGTGAACATAAAGGGCTTGTAGATTGTTTGCGAATTACCATAGGTACTAGAAATGAATGTGTACGTGTGATTACGGCACTACAAGATTTAATAAATTTTAAGATAAATTAATAGGTTTTTATGAAGTATAAAGTATTATTTGTCGATCGTGATGGGACTTTAATTACAGAACCTTATAAGGATTTTCAAGTTGATAGTATGGCTAAACTATCATTTGAACCAGGGGTAATTCCGGCATTATTAATGTTACAACATGCAGGTTATCAATTAATTATGGTAACTAATCAAGACGGTCTAGGAACCAGTAGTTTTCCTCAAAGTGCATTTCAAGATCCACATAATTTTATGATGAAAATTTTTACTTCACAGGGAATTAATTTTAAAAAAGTTTTAATTTGTCCCCACTATCCAACAGATAATTGTGAGTGCCGGAAACCAAAAACAAAAATGCTCAAGCAATATCTAGAAGACAAGTTGCTTGATAAATCATCCAGCTATGTTATTGGTGATCGGATAACCGATATGGAACTTGCGAAAAATATGGGAATTAAAGGTTTACTTTACTGCAGAAATAAAATTGATTGGTTATCAATTAGCAAAGAATTAACTCAACCAGATCGTTATGGAGAAGTGATTCGCAATACTAAAGAAACTAATATTAATGTTAAAGTATGGTTAGATCGTGAACGTGATAATAATATTAATACAGGTATAGGTTTCTTTGATCATATGTTGGAACAGATTGCCATTCACGGCCCTTTAAAAATTTCTATATTAGTTAAAGGTGATATTTATATTGATGATCATCACACTGTAGAAGATACAGCTTTAGCTTTGGGCTATGCATTGCGTAATGCTATAGGAAAAAAGAAGGGTATTAGACGTTTTGGTTTTGTTCTTCCTATGGATGAATGTCTAGCACGTTGTGTAATCGATCTTTCAGGACGGCCTCATCTTGAATATAAGGTAAAATTTAAACATCAAAAAGTTGGTAACTTAAGTACTGAGATGATAGAGCATTTTTTTAGATCAATATCTAATGCTATGGCATGTACTTTACATCTCAAAACTACCGGTCACAATGATCATCATAGGGCCGAAAGTTTATTTAAGGCTTTTGGTCGTACGATAGGTCAAGCTATTAAAATAGAGGGAATTTTTCTTCCGAGCTCCAAAGGAATATTATAATGAAATATGTAATTTTGGATACTGGTTGTGCAAATATTTTTTCTATAAAATGGGCTCTAAAAAGATTAGGTTATCGACCAAGCATCAGTAAAGAAATTAATGTTATTAAGAATGCAGATAAATTACTTTTACCTGGTGTTGGAACAGCTCAAGCCGCTATGAATCAATTGAAAAAGTATGAAATCATAGAGTTACTAAAAAATTACACAAGACCTATACTAGGTATATGCTTAGGAATGCAAATCATGGGAATTCAAAGTGATGAAAATGGAGGAGTAGCTACAATTGGTATAATCTTACATCAAGTAAAAAAATTAGTTAATAATGATAATCCTATACCTCACATGGGTTGGAATATGGTGTCTATAAATAAAAACCATCCGTTGTTTCAAAATATTGAAAATCATGCATATTTTTATTTTGTTCATAGCTATGCTATGCCACTAAATAATTTTACCATTGCAACATGTTACTATGGTGAACATTTTACCGCAGCAATCCAAAAAGACAATTTTTTTGGGGTTCAATTTCATCCAGAACGTTCTGGTTATGTTGGAGCACAACTCCTCAAAAATTTTATTGAGATGTAACTTAATGATTATTCCAGCTTTAGATTTATTAGATGGTAAAGTAGTACGTTTATATCAAGGTAATTATTCTAAGCCACTATATTATGAGATTAATCCTTATGATCGTTTATTAGATTACCAGCAACAAGGAGCCCAAAAATTACATTTAGTTGATTTAAATGGAGCGAAAAATCCACGTCAACGTCAAATTAATTTATTAAAAAAATTACTTGCACAAATTAAGATTCCTGTACAAGTTGGTGGAGGAATTCGTGATTCTCATGATATTGAACTGCTACTCAAAGCTGGTGCAATGAGTGTTGTAATCGGATCTCAAGCAATTTTACAACCTAAAAAAGTTCAAAAATGGTTTAATAGATATGGAGGAGAAAAAATTGTTTTAGCATTAGATATTCGCATTTCTAATGATTATCAACGTAAAATAGTTGCTATTCAAGGATGGGTTACCAATACTGAGATTACATTAGAAGAAATTCTCGATTCATTTATTCCATTTGGGTTAAGGCATGTTCTTTGTACTGATATTTCCTGTGACGGTACATTAATGGGTGCTAATCTCGCATTATATCAGTCAATTATAAAAGATTATCCAACTATTGACTTTCAAGCTTCTGGAGGAATCGGTTCTCTACAGGATGTACTATCTTTACATAATTTGGGTATTCAAGATATTATTATAGGTCGGGCTCTTCTAGAAGGTAATTTTACACTTTATGAGGCCATGTCATGTTAGCTAAGAGAATTATTCCATGTCTTGATGTTCATCATGGTAAGGTAGTAAAAGGAATACAATTTCGTAATCATATTATTATTGGAGATATTGTACCCTTAGCTAAATTATATGTTGAATCAGGTGCAGATGAACTAGTATTTTATGACATTACTGCTTCATCACATGGTTATACAGTTGATCTTAACTGGATTTCACAAGTAGCCAAAGTAATCGATATACCTTTTTGTGTAGCCGGAGGTATCAACTCAGTTGAATGCGCCGCACAAATCTTAGATCATGGTGCAGATAAAATTTCAATTAATTCTCCAGCATTATCCCAACCATGGCTCATTACGAATTTAGCTGAACGTTTTGGAGTACAATGTGTTGTTGTTGGGATTGATACTTGGCATGATATTAAACATAACAAATATTATGTTAAACAATATACTGGTGATATTAAACATACTCGTATAACTAATTGGGAAACTTTATACTGGGTAAAAAGAGTACAGAAATTAGGAGCAGGGGAAATAGTTTTGAATATGATGAATCAAGATGGTATAGGTAATGGCTATGATCTCCTACATCTCAAAGAGGTACGTAAAATCTGTCATATTCCATTAATTGCTTCTGGAGGTGCTGGAACTATGAGACACTTTCTAGAAGCTTTTAAAATTGCTAGAGTAGATGGTGCTTTAGCAGCTTCAGTATTTCATAAAAATCTTATCAAGATTACTGAATTAAAAAAATTTCTATATGCAAGAAATGTGGAGATCCGCAAGTGTTAATGATTAAATCTTTAGATAATCTTGATTGGATTAAAACGGATAATCTGATACCAGCTATTATCCAACATGCTATTTCAGGAGAAGTCTTAATGCATGCTTATATGAATAAACATGCACTTGAACAGACAATAAAAATAGGAAAAGCTACTTTTCAATCAAGAACTAAGAAACGTTTATGGACTAAGGGTGAAACTTCAGGAAATTATTTACAGGTAATCAATATTATTCCCGATTGTGATAATGATGCATTATTAATACTAGTCAAACCACAAGGTTCAACTTGTCATTTAGGTAAATCTAGCTGTTTTAATCTTTATAATCAGAACTGGACATTTATTTATAATCTTGAAAAAATTATTAAACACCGTCAAAATGCTGATCCAGAATATTCTTATATAGCACAATTATATGTTAGTGGTACCAAACGTTTAGCACAGAAAGTTGGAGAAGAAGGAGTGGAAACTGCGATTGCAGCTGTGAGCTCTAATAATCAGGAATTAATAAATGAAGCTGCTGATTTATTATTTCACTTGTTACTTTTACTTCACAGTAAAAATTTAGACTTTAGTGATGTGATCGATTGTTTACGTCAACGATCTAAATAATAGTACTAGTAAAAATTTACATTCTTAGCATTTAGGAAATTAAGATTTTTAATCTTTATCAAGGCGACTCATAACCACACCTTCCTGTCTTTTATATTTAGAATCTTTTCTCCTATGATAAGGACGAGTAGCAGGTCCAGAAAGAGTTTCAAAACTCAATGCTCCAATGAGCATTCCTGGTTTTAGTGCTAATGGTAGTTTTCCTGAATTATAACATTCTAGTACTAAACAACCTTGCCATCCAGGATCTATGCGATGTGCTGTTACATGTATCATTAAACCTAATCGGGCTAATGAGGAACGACCATCAAGCCAACCTATTAAATTATCAGGAATAGTTACTGATTCCCAGGTAACAGATAGTACTAACTCTCCTGGATGGATAAAAAAACAATCATTTTTTGAAATATGAATCTCATGGCTCATTACTTTTTCAATAACAGTGCGTACTTCATTACGAGGTAAGCTTAAATCAATATAAGGCACCAAATCACCACGAAAGGTCCGAAATTTATTTCCTAGACGAATATCTACAGTAGCTCCATTGATTCTTTTCAATGGAGGACGAGGATCAATGATTAATTGACCACTATTTAACCATGTTTCGATATCACGATCACATAATTTCATTACTCTTTCTTACTCCAGATAAATCACTTGCTGGTTCATAAATCGAAACCATTAAATGGTTTAAAGTATTATATAGATTTTTTATTCTGCCTAGTATACATTAACTAGTGTATAAAATATAAGATTAATGATAGTTGTCCTTACGGACAAAGATGAGTATAATGATGTTAAAATCCGAATTACTTTCTCCAGCTGGTACATTAAAAAACATGCGTTATTCCCTGGCTTACGGTGCTGATGCAGTATATGGAGGCCCGCCTAGATATAGTTTACGCGTACGTAATAACGAATTTAATCATGAAAATTTATCAGTCGGTATTAAGGAAACTCATGCAAGAAATAAAAAATTTTACTTAGTTCTGAATATTACTCCGCATAATTCCAAGTTAACAACATTTATTCAAGATTTAACACCTGTGATTCATCTTGGACCAGATGCGTTAATTATTTCTGATCCTGGTTTAATTATGTTAGTAAGAGAAAATTTTCCTCAGATACCTATACATTTATCAGTACAGGCTAACGCTGTAAACTGGGCAACCGTAAAATTTTGGCATAATGTTGGATTAAATCGTGTAATTTTATCAAGAGAGCTTTCATTAGAGGAAATTGAAGAAATCCGTCAACGCGTTCCTGAAATGGAATTAGAAGTCTTTGTTCATGGTGCCATATGTATGGCTTACTCTGGAAGATGTTTATTATCTCATTATATTAATCATAGAGATTCAAATCAGGGAACATGTACTAATTTATGTAGATGGAAATATCAAATTCAAGAAGAAACTCAAGATCTCCAAAATGGAATTATACCTAATGATGATATTTTATCTCATAATAATAAAGTTTTTAAGATTCAAAATATTTCACCAACATCACTAAATAATAATGAGATGACGGCTTTTGAAGATGATCATGGTACTTATATTTTTAATTCTAAAGATCTAAAAGCAGTAATGCATGTAGAACGTTTAATAAAAATTGGTGTCCATTCTCTTAAAATTGAAGGACGTACTAAATCTTACTACTATTGTGCCCGTACTGCACAGATTTACCGTTATGCAATTGATGATGCAATATCAGGAAAACCATTTAACTATTATTTATCTGAAATGCTTAATGGATTAGCTAATCGTGGTTATACTGAAGGTTTTTTACGTCGTCATACGACTGATATTCTTCAGAATTATAATTCAGGTTCTTCTTTTTCTAATAAACAGCAATTTGTTGGCGAATTTACTGGTAAACGACGTGGCGAATTAGCACAAGTATTAGTTAAAAATAAATTTTCTTGTGGTGATCATTTAGAAATTATGGCACCATATTTTAATACTACTTTAATATTAAAGAGTATGGAAAATGAGAATGCTAAATTAATTAATCTTGCACCAGGAAATGGACATATAGTCTGGATACCTATTCCTATAAATATTAAACTTGATTATGCCTTACTAATACGTAACATATCTAATAATAGTAAATAATTAATAAAATTATGACAAAGATATTTTTGGTAACATGTGCATTACCCTATGCTAATGGTCCAATACATGTAGGACATCTTTTGGAACATATTCAAGCCGATATATGGGTTCGTTACCAACGGATGATAGGTCATCAGGTTTTTTTTATTTGTGCTGATGACGCTCATGGTACTGCTATTATGTTAAAAGCACAGCAACAAGGTATAGAACCTGAGCAGATGATTAATTCAATAGGTATAGAACACCAAAAAGATTTGGCAGGATTCAATATTAGTTATGACAATTATTATTCAACCCATACTAAAGAAAATTATCAATTTTCTATTTTAATCTATAATATACTTGAAAAAAAAGGTTTCATAAAGAAAAAGGTTATTAATCAACTTTATGATCCAAAAAAAAGAATGTTCTTACCAGATCGATTTGTTACTGGAAACTGTCCAAGATGTTACTCACCAGATCAATATGGAGATAATTGCGAAATTTGTGGTTCAATTTATAGTCCCATTAATTTAATTAATGCTAAATCGGTCCTTACTGGGGTTACTCCTATTTGGCGTAATTCAGAACAATTATTTTTTGAATTACCATTATTTACTAATATGTTAAAAGAATGGATATCTTCAGGTTCGTTACCAGAACCAGTAGCTAATAAATTACAAGAATGGTTTAAAATTGGTCTACAACCCTGGAATATTTCAAGAGATGCACCATACTTTGGTTTTAATATTCCTGGCACTAAAAACAAATATTTTTATGTTTGGTTAGATGCTCCTATTGGTTATATTAGTAGTTTTAAAAATTTATGTAATAAAAGAAGTGATATATGTTTCGAAGATTTTTGGAATAATGATTCCAAGGTAGAACTCTGTCATTTTATTGGTAAGGATATTATTTATTTTCATAGTCTATTTTGGCCTGCCATTCTAGAAGCAAGTGGTTTTCGTAAACCTAACCATTTATTTATTCATGGTTATTTAAAAGTTAATGGTAAAAAAATGTCAAAATCTAGGGGAAATTTTATTAAGGCGAGTACATGGTTAAAGTACTTAGATGCTGATAGTTTACGTTATTATTACGCTAGTAAACTTTCCTCAAATATTGAAGATATAGATCTTAATTTGCAAGATTTCGCTCAACGTGTTAATGCAGATATTATTAATAAAGTAGTTAATTTAGCATCACGAACTGCTAGTTTTATAAATAAAATATTTGGAGGATGTTTAGCCTTTCGGTTAAAGGATCCAAATTTATATGAATTTTTTATAAAATCCGCTGATAAAATTGGTGATACTTTTTCTAAACGTGATTTTAAAATTGCAATTAGTAATATTATGGCACTAGCAGATATCGCAAATCGTTATATTAACGAACAGAAACCATGGATAGTAGCAAAAAATCCAGAACATTATACGGAGTTACAAGAAATCTGTACTATGGGAATAAATTTATTTCGTGTATTGATGATATATTTAAAACCAGTTGTTCCAACATTAAGTGAACGTGCTGAAAATTTTCTAAATCATAAGTTAGAATGGAATTCTAAAGCTAAACCATTACTAGGTCATCACATTACAAGTTTCAAGAAACTGTATCATAGTAGAATACAAAGCGATAGTATCAATAGTTTATTAAAATATATAAAAATCTAACCCCAGAATTCTGGGGTTAGATTTCAAAATCAAACTCTGTTTAAGAAAAATCTTATCGTCTATGTTCTATAACAGGATTTTTATCATCCATTTTTCCTATACTTATTTTCTGTGGTTTTTCTTCCTCAGGAATTTCATATTTAAGTTTAAGTTTTAATAAACCATTTTCTAAGTTGGCATTCTGTACTTTTACACGATTATGAAGATTAAAACTTAGAGAAAATTCATCACCAGAAATACCTTGATGTAACCATTTCACATTATTTTTTAAAGATTCTTTTTCACGTTTACCACTAATAGTCAATTGTCCATTTTGTAATGAAATATCTAATTCTTTTTCTTTATATCCAGGAACACTAACTATAAGATGGTAATGATTTTCATTAGTCTTAAATAAATTATAAGAAGGAAAGTCTGAAAGTGGGGCATCTCCCGTTAAACGACTAAATAATCTATCTATACGATCAAAACGATCCGAAAAAATATTATCAGTAACACCAGGAATAACTGAAAAAGAACGATAAACCATAAAACCTCCCTAATCATACATAGATTAACACGGCACTTCAGTCTCATAAAGTAACGAAACAAATCCTTACTTTAAAGGTAAGGATCTTTACGAGTTTTTCAAGAGGTACTTAGAAATTAGTATATCAAATATTTTTATTATCACCATTATTCATATATTGATTATATTTTATTTAGTTGGATAAGGGTAGTAAATTTTAAATATTATAAATTTAAAAAATCATGAATTATTGATTAATAGCCAGTGGTGGAATATATACTATTCCCATATCCCATGGTTGTTCTATCCAGGTATGTTGGGGAATATTTATAACATATTTATCTATTAGAGACTGTCCTGCAGGTTTAGCAAAAATGGTAACAAAATATGCTTTAGGATAAATGTTACGAATTGTTCTTATTGTAATACCAGTATCTACTAGATCATCTACAATAAGATAACCTTGGCCATCATTATAATCCGTAGATTTTAGTAATTGAATATCACCTTGCATATCATGATGATAACTAGAGATACATATAGTATCTACATATCTAATATCTAATTCCCGTGCTAATAATGAAGCTGGAACTAATCCTCCACGACTTACGGCAATAATTCCTTGCCATTGTTTGGCAGGTAAAAGTTGTTGTACCAGTTTCCTAGCATGAATATGTAACATATCCCAAGTCACTATATATTTATTACGCATAATAACTCTTAATAAAATATTAAAATAGTACGATTATATTTATTATATATAAATAATAATAATTATATGAATCCATTAATTATTCCACAGACAGTAGCCCTTTTTATTTCTTAAAAATTCAAGATATAGCTGATGTGCTCTAAGTTCTTCTTTATTAGCTCTAATAACCTTGAGAGATTTAGTTAGTTTAGTAAAATTAACCTTGTTTACTACAGATTTTTCTTCAATTGACAAATCTAATGATGATTGCCCACCTGTCATAGCTAAATAAACTTCTGCTAAAATTTTAGCATCTAATAGTGCACCATGTAATGTTCTTTTGCTATTATCAATTTTATAACGTGTACAAAGTATATCTAGATTATTTCGTTTCCCTGGAAAGATTTTCCTTGCTAGTAATAAAGTATCTGTAATCTTACAACTTGATTCAATCGGGGGAATACCAAGATGTAATAAATTTAATTCATGATTTAAAAAACTAATATCAAATGAAGCATTATGAATAATCAGTTCTGCTCCAGAAATATAATTAATAAAATCTTTAAAAATTTGGTCAAAGGTAGGTTTATCTAATAGAAATTCCTCTGTTATACCATGGATAACTAAAGCTTCTTGATCTATTGATCTTTGAGGATTGAGATAAACATGAAAATTATCACCCGTTAGGGAACGGTTGAAGATTTCTACAGCACCAATTTCTATAATACGATGTCCTTCATAAGGATAACCTTGTTTATCCATACCAGTAGTTTCAATATCTAAAACAATTTGTCGTAGGTTTTTTTTATTCATAAATTTCGATTTTAGAGACAACTACAATGCTTAAAAAGGTAGAAATTTTTACAGATGGCTCCTGTTTAGGTAATCCAGGTCCAGGAGGTTATGCTGCAATATTACGCTATAAAAATTATGAAAAATCATTAACTGCAGGTTTTCATTTAACAACTAATAATCGTATGGAATTAATGGCAGTAATTATTGCATTAGAAGCATTAAATCAACCATCTTATGTATATTTAAATACAGATAGCCAATATGTACGTTTAGGTATTAAATCTTGGATACATAACTGGAAAAAAAATTCCTGGAATACAAAAAATAAAAATCCGGTAAAAAATGTAGAATTATGGCAACGACTCATTAAAACATCAAATTCTCATTACATCCAATGGAATTGGGTTAAAAGTCATTCAGGTCACTTAGAAAATGAAAGATGTAATGAATTAGCACGCCAAGCTGCAAAAGATCCTCATTTTCACGATCAAGATTATTATCATCAGACCACATAACGTAACTGCATATTTGATGATTGTTTTTTCATAATTTATCGAATCTACAAATTTTTTCAAGTTAGAGAAGCATAAGCTACCTCTCGTCTATTAAATGGCGGTACGGACGGGACTCGAACCCGCGACCCCCGGCGTGACAGGCCGGTATTCTAACCAACTGAACTACCGTACCACTCGATTAAAAGTTTCTGCCAGATAACGACCTGCTCTCGCACAGTTAATTACTGCACTACCCTTGGTGCTGCGGCATTTCACTTCTGAGTTCGGAATGGTATCAGGTGGTTCCACCGCGCTAGAGTTATCTGGCATCTTTCTAAAAAATAAGATCAATAAAGAAGATAAAAACACTTCTGGTGTTGCAAGGTTAAGCCTCTCGGGTCATTAGTACTGGTTAGCTCAACATATTACTATGCTTACACATCCAGCCTATCTACGTCGTCATCTCCAACGTCCCTTCAGAAATTCTTTTAAAACTCAGGGAAGACTCATCTTGAGGCAGGTTTCGCACTTATATGCTCTCAGCGCTTATCCCTTCCGCATTTAGCTACCGGACAATGCCACTGGCGTGACAACCCGAACACCAGTGATGCGTCCACTCCGGTCCTCTCGTACTAGGAGCAGCCCCTCTCAATCTTCCAACGCCCACGGCAGATAGGGACCGAACTGTCTCACGACGTTCTAAACCCAGCTCGCGTACCACTTTAAATGGCGAACAGCCATACCCTTGGGACCTGCTTCAGCCCCAGGATGTGATGAGCCGACATCGAGGTGCCAAACACCGCCGTCGATATGAACTCTTGGGCGGTATTAGCCTGTTATCCCCGGAGTACCTTTTATCCGTTGAGCGATGGCCCTTCCATACGGAACCACCGGATCACTAAGACCTGCTTTCGCACCTGCTCGCGCTGTCACGCTCGCAGTCAAGCCAGCTTATGCCTTTGTACTAACCTCACGATATCTGACCGTGATTAGCTGACCTTTGTACTCCTCCGTTACTCTTTAGGAGGAGACCGCCCCAGTCAAACTGCCCACCAGACACTGTCCTGGTTCCGGATAACGGAACTCAGTTAGAATATTTAGCATTAAAGGGTGGTATCTCAACGGTAGCTCCATGTAAACTGGCGTTTACATTTCAATGCTTCCCACCTATCCTGCACATTAAGACTCAATATTCAATATCAGGCTACAGTAAAGGTTCACGGGGTCTTTCCGTCTTGCCGCGGGTACACTGCATCTTCACAGCAAATTCAATTTCACTGAGTCCCAGGTGGAGACAGTCTGGCCATCATTACGCCATTCGTGCAGGTCGGAACTTACCCGACAAGGAATTTCGCTACCTTAGGACCGTTATAGTTACGGCCGCCGTTTACCGGGGCTTCAGTCTAGAGCTTTAAGTTACCTTTGACTCCTTCTTTTAACCTTCCGGCACCGGGCAGGCGTCACACCGTATACGTCCACTTACGTGTTTGCACAGTGCTGTGTTTTTAATAAACAGTTGCAGCCAGCTGTTATCTTAGACTGACCTTAGCTTCCATCCGTAAGGATCTCACTATGCGTCAGTGTGCCTTCTCCCAAAGTTACGGCACTATTTTGCCTAGTTCCTTCACCCGGGTTCTCTCAAACGCCTTAGTATTCTCTACCTGACCACCTGTGTCGGTTTCGGGTACGGTTATATATTACCTGTAGCTTAGAGGCTTTTCTTGAAAGTGTGGTATCAATCACTTCATTACTTTCGTAATTCGTCATCACGTCTCAGTGTTAATGATAATCCGGATTTTCCTAGATCACCCACCTTCACGCTTAAACCTAAACTACCGATCTTAGGCTGACCTAACCTACTTCGTCCCCCCATCGCAGTAATATACAGTACAAGAATATTAACCTGTTTCCCATCAGCTACGCTTTTCAGCCTCACCTTAGGAGCCGACTTACCCTGCCCCGATTAACGTTGGACAGGAACCCTTGGTCTTTCGGCGGATAGGTTTTTCACCTATCTTATCGTTACTTATGTCAGCATTCGCACTTCCGATACCTCCAGTATGCTTCTCAGCTTACCTTCTATGGCTTACGGAACGCTCCCCTACCCAGCAATTTATGTTGCTGCCGCAGCTTCGGTGCATAATTTAGCCCCGTTAAATCTTCCGCGCAGGCAAACTCGACCAGTGAGCTATTACGCATTCTTTAAATGATGGCTGCTTCTAAGCCAACATCCTGGCTGTCTATGCCTTCCCACATCGTTTCCCACTTAACTATGACTTAGGGACCTTAGCTGGCGGTCTGGGTTGTTTCCCTTTCCACGACGAACCTTAGCACCCGCCGTGTGTCTCCTATGATAGCATTCAGCAGTATTCGTAGTTTGCATCGGCTTAGTAAGCTAGGATAGCACCTTTGCCGAAACAGAGCTCTACCCCCGCTGATGAATTCATAAGGCGCTACCTAAATAGCTTTCGGGGAGAACCAGCTATCTCCCGGTTTGATTGGCCTTTCACCCCTAGCCACAGGTCATCCGCTGATTTTTCAACATCAGTCGGTTCGGTCCTCCAGCTAGTATTACCTAACCTTCAACCTGCCCATGGCTAGCTCACCGGGTTTCGGGTCTGTATCCTGCAACTCAACGCCCAATTAAGACTCGGTTTCCCTACGGCTCCCCTATACAGTTAACCTTGCTACAGAATACAAGTCGCTGACCCATTATACAAAAGGTACGCAGTTATCTGTTGGATAACAACAGACTCCTACTGCTTGTACGTATATAGTTTCAGGATCTCTTTCACTCCCCTAACCGGGGTTCTTTTCACCTTTCCCTCACGGTACTAGTTCACTATCGGTCAGTCAGGAGTATTTAGCCTTAGAGGATGGTCCCCCCTTATTCAGACAAGATACCACGTGTCCCGCCTTACTCTTTGAACTCATAGTTTATATTTTTATATACGGGACTATCACCCTGTATCGTCGATTTTTCCAAATCGTTCTACTAATGATTATAAACTAATTTTAGTTCTGGGCTCTTCCCTTTTCGCTCGCCACTACTCAGGGAATCTCGGTTGATTTCTTTTCCTCGAGGTACTCAGATGTTTCATTTCCCTCGGTTTACTTTGTCAAGATATGTGTTCACCTGACAATGATGTAGTATTTACATCGGGTTTCCCCATTCGGAAATCACTGATTCATACGCTTCTATCAGCTTATCAGCGCTTCTCGCAGATTAGCACGTCCTTCATCGTCTCTGACTGCCAAGGCATCCACTATATACGCTTACTTGCTTAACCTTACAACCCGCAAGTGTTTTTTAATAATTTACACTTCTTCTATTTAATCTAATTTTCTAGTTTTTAAAGAACATTAATATATTTGACTCTTAAAGATCACTTCATATTCTAATGGTGGAGCTAAGCGGATTTGAACCGCTGACCCCCTACGTGCAAAGCAGGCGCTCTACCAACTGAGCTATAGCCCCATTCAACAACTCTTCAGTACTTTGGTAGGCCTGAGTGAATTTGAACCACCAACTCCCCATTTCAGGGGGTGCGCTCTTACCAGCTGAACTACAGGCCTGAGATATTATTCAAGTGTGCACTATACAGAAAATTTATTAATTTTAAGGAGGTGATCCAACCACAGGTTCCCCTACGGTTACCTTGTTACGACTTCACCCCAGTCATGAATCACAAAGTGGTAAGCGCCCTCCTTGAACTCAAGGTTAAGCTACTCACTTCTTTTGCAACCCACTCCCATGGTGTGACGGGCGGTGTGTACAAGGCCCGAGAACGTATTCACCGTGGCATGCTGATCCACGATTACTAGCGATTCCGACTTCGTGGAGTCGAGTTGCAGACTCCAGTCCGAACTACGACGAATTTTATGAGGTCAGCTTGCTCTCGCGAGGTTGCTTCTCTTTGTAGACGCCATTGTAGCACGTGTGTAGCCCTGGTCTTAAGGGCCATGATGACTTGACGTCATCCCCACCTTCCTCCGGTTTATCACCGGCAGTCTCCTTTGAGTTCCCGCCTTTATGCGCTGGCAACAAAGAATAAGGGTTACGCTCGTTGCGGGACTTAACCCAACATTTCACAACACGAGCTGACGACAGCCATGCAGCACCTGTCTCACAGTTCCCAAAGGCACTTTAGTATCTCTACTAAATTCTGTGGATGTCAAGACCAGGTAAGGTTTTTCGCGTTGCATCGAATTAAACCACATGCTCCACCGCTTGTGCGGGCCCCCGTCAATTCATTTGAGTTTTAACCTTGCGGTCGTACTCCCCAGGCGGTCGATTTAACGCGTTAGCTACGGAAGTTACAGTTTTGATCCGCAACCTCCAAATCGACATCGTTTACAGCGTGGACTACCAGGGTATCTAATCCTGTTTGCTCCCCATGCTTTCGCACCTCAGCGTCAGTATTCGTCCAGGAGATCGCCTTCGCCACTGGTATTCCTCCGGATATCTACGCATTTCACCGCTACACCCGAAATTCTATCTCCCTCTACGATACTCTAGCAAATCAGTTTCAAATGCAGTTCCTAGGTTGAGCCCAGGGATTTCACATCTGACTTAACTTACCACCTACGTGCTCTTTACGCCCAGTAATTCCGATTAACGCTTGCACCCTCCGTCTTACCGCGGCTGCTGGCACGGAGTTAGCCGGTGCTTCTTTTGTAGATAATGTCAAAATTAAGAGGTATTAAATCTTAATTCTTCTTTCCTACTGAAAGTACTTTACAACCCTAAGGCCTTCTTCATACACGCGGCATAGCTGCATCAGGGTTTCCCCCATTGTGCAATATTCCCCACTGCTGCCTCCCGTAGGAGTCTGGACCGTATCTCAGTTCCAGTGTGGCTGGTCATCCTCTCAGACCAGCTAGAGATCGTAGCCTTGGTGAGCCATTACCTCACCAACTAGCTAATCTCATCTGGGTTCATCCAATGGTGTGAGGCCTTTCGGTCCCCCACTTTTCTCTTGCGAGGATATGCGGCATTAGCCATCGTTTCCAATGGTTATTCCCCTCCATAGGGTAGATCCCCAGATCTTACTCACCCGTCCGCCACTTGCCAGCAGAAAATTTTACTTCTCTCTGTTGCCGTTCGACTTGCATGTGTTAGGCTTGCCGCCAGCGTTCAATCTGAGCCATGATCAAACTCTTCAATTCTCTTGTCTTAACCTTGAAAGTTATATACTCTTAAGGTTAAATCTCCAATTTAATTATAAATTAACCAAACTATTTAATTTTCTAATAATGCACACCCGAATTTTAAAGAACTAATTAACATGAATATATTACTAGAAAAATTTTTCAATCACAAGATTTAAGATCATAAGTGAAATATAAAAAATTACTGTTTAGCACGTTCATGAGAACGTATGAGTTCCTGTTTAGTCTGTTCTAAATTTTTCCATCCTAAAATTTTTGTCCACTTATTTTTTTCTAAATCTTTATAATGATTAAAAAAGTGATTGATATTATCACAAATGTTTTTTGGTAAATCATTGATATCTTGGATAGAATCATATTCCGTTGTTAACTTACTATGAGGTACCGCAATTAGTTTAAAATCTTCTCCAGAATCATCAATCATATTTAACATCCCAAGAGGACGACACAAAATTACTGAATTCGATTGTAGAGGTTGAGGTGTAATTACTAGGGTATCTAGAGGATCACCATCTAATGATAAAGTCTGATTTATATATCCATAATTACAAGGATATACCATAGGTGTGCTTAAAAAGCGATCAACTAATAATGCTCCAGTTTTTTTATTAATTTCATATTTTATACTATGAGAATATGCGGGAATTTCTATGATTACATATAAATCTTCTGGAAAATTATCCCCTACAGGAATATTATTTAAAGACATATTAATTTCCTTTGAACATTGAATGGTTTAAAATTAATTATTTCAATAATATATATCAAGATATTCTATCAAGAACTGAACAATCTAACAATATTCATAAATAATCAATATGATACCTGCTACAATTTTTATTATTTCGGCGCCTAGTGGTACTGGAAAATCTTGTATAATTAACCATTTATTAAATATTCAATCATTATCTAATATAAAATTATTAGTTTCTCATACTACAAGAGCAAAACGTCCTGATGAAAAAAATGGCCAACATTATTTCTTTATATCAGTAAATGAATTTAAAACTATGATTAAAAATGAAGATTTTATTGAATATTCAGAAGTATTTGGTAATTATTATGGTACTTCACGTCAAATGTTAAAAAATTTTTTATCTCTTGGTATAGATGTATTTCTTGATATTAATTGGCATGGAGCTCAGCAGATCCGCCAATTAATATCAGGTACATGTAGTATTTTTATACTACCACCATCCAAAATGGAATTATTGAAAAGATTACATAATAGAGGACATGATACTGAAGAATCTATTGCTCTCCGCATGAAACATGCAATTCATGATATGAAATCATATACTGAATATGATTATTTAATCATTAATGAGAATTATTATTTAGCAGTATCAGAAATTAAAAATATTATCTGTACTCAACGTTTAAAAACTAATCAACAAATGTTAAGAAATCAACAATTAATTAACCAATTATTAGCTGATTAAATAATTTTAACTGAATGAAAGATAAAAAAGCAGATCTTAAGATATGATCTTTTAATAAAATTAGATTACTCAATATTTTGAATTTGTTCTCGCATTTGTTCAATTAATACTTTTAATTCAATAGCTGAGGCGATAATCTTTGAATTAATAGATTTTGAAGCTAATGTATTTGATTCACGATATAATTCTTGCATCATAAAATCTAACCTGCGACCTATAGCTTCCTTTCTATTTAATATATTATAAGTTTCTAGAATATGGGTATCTAAACGATCTAATTCTTCACTGACATCAAGTCGTTGTGCTAACAATACCATTTCTTGCTCAAGACGATTATCTTCCATTTTTAATTTTAAATTTTGCAATTTTGCTAAAATTTTTTCTTTTTGTAATTTGATTAAATTTGGAATTTGTGTTCTAACTTGAGATACTAAAGCACTGATTTTAGATAATCTTTGCTCAAGAAATTTTTTTAAAGCGGAACCTTCTATTTCTCTGACAACAATAAAATTTTTAAGGGTAATCTTTAATGCAGTAAGTAATTCAATACTGATTTGATCAGTATTATTACAATCTTTAACTAATAATACTCCTGGCCAACGTAAAATTTCCATTAAATTAATAACTCCACCATTATTTTGTAATGAAATCCATTGTACAACTTTAATTAATTGTTTGATAAGTTGTTTATTAATTTTTAATTTATCTTGATAGATATTAAAATTAGGCTCAAAATGTAAAAAAAATTCAATTTTACCACGAATTAATTTATTGCGAATTAGATTACGAATTTCAGGTTCAAGATTACGAAATTGATCTGGTAGACGCATATAAGTTTCTAAATAACGTTGATTAACTGAACGAATCTCCCAAATAGCCTTACCCCAAGGGTTATTTATTTCATGTCTTGTAAAAGCTGTCATACTACAAATCATAATTCGCTATTATGTTTATACTAAAAATAGTTAATTATATTAATTGAATAAAAAAATAATTACATTAAATCTTTTAGTCTATTTATATCTTATATAAGATTAATAACTTATAACGAAGTTAATGATAAATTGATTTTATATTTACAGATCTAAATGATTGGAGAAAACATGAAAATCTGGCAACATCAATTTATTGATTTTGCAATTAGCAAACAAGTTCTTCGATTTGGAAAATTTCTTCTGAAGTCTGGGCGTATCAGTCCATATTTTTTCAATATTAGTCTACTAAATTACGGTCATGATTTAGCTTTACTAGGACGTTTTTATGCACAAGCATTAATAGATTCAAAAATTAATTTTGAAATTTTATTTGGTCCAGCGTATAAAGGAATTCCATTAACTACTGCTACAACAATTGCGCTATCGGAACATTATAATAAAAATGTGCTATGTTGCTTTAATCGTAAAGAAATTAAAGATCATGGTGAAGGAGGTATTATCTTAGGAGCTCCATTACAGGGACGCATTATACTCTTAGATGATGTCATTACAGCTGGAACTACTATTCATCAATCTATGAAAATTATAAAAAAAAATCCTCAAGCAATATTAATTGGAGTATTAATTGCTTTAGATCGTCAAGAATGTGGATTAACTAATATTTCTGCGATACAAGAAGTAGAACAACAATATGAATGTAAAGTCATCTCTCTAATATCTATAAATGATATTCTGAAATATCTTAAGTATAAGACTGGAATGTCTGAAAATTTTATTGCCATAAAATTTTATCAACATAAATATGGAGTGTAATTTGATCCTAATTATTAATAATGTCCCGAATGTCCAAAATTTCCTTTTCCTCTTATACTTGGGACAAAATTATGTACTATATTAAACTTAGTTCTAATTATAGGAATAAACACTAACTGTGCAATTCTTTCATTAGGATTAATTAAGTAAATATTTTTACCACGATTCCATAATGAAATTATTAATTCACCTTGGTAGTCAGAGTCAATTAAACCTATTAAATTACCCAATACTATCCCATGATTATGACCTAGACCAGATCTAGGTAAAATCATGGCTGCTACTGAAGGATCATGAATATATATAGCTAGTCCTGTTGGAATTAACATAGTATCTCCAGGTATTAATTTAATAACTTTATCAATACAAGCACGAAGATCCATGCCTGCAGAACCTGCAGTAGCATAACTAGGTAAAGTAAATTTACTACCAATACGTTGATTAAGTATTTGAATTTCTATTTCTTTCATATTTTTAATTTATCATGTTTAATTAGAATGATTATTCTAAATAATATTAATCAAATTATTAAATATGATAATATTATCTCAGTTAATTTATCATAAAATACCTTGAAATAAAATCTAAGAAGTACGTAAATTATATAATTTTATGGAGCAATATGATGACAAAAATATGTCAGATAACTGGAAAACGTCCAATAGTAGGTAATCATCGCTCACATGCAATGAATGCTACAAAGCGCCGCTTTTTACCAAACTTACATTATCATAATTTTTGGATAGAAAGTGAAAATCGTTTTATTAGATTACGTGTATCTGCTAAGGGAATTCGTATTATTGATAAAAAGGGACTTAATTCAATTCTGACGGATTTAAACTACCGTCCAAATAAAAATTTATAGATATTTAAGGAATTTAAAATGGCTAAAAAAACAATAAGAACAAAAATAAAATTAGTTTCTTCAGCAGGAACTGGACATTTCTATACTACTACCAGAAAAAAAAATACACCAAATAAAAAAATAGAATTAAGAAAATTTGATCCTAAAATACGCCAACATGTAAGATATAAGGAAAATAAAATTTAAATAATATGGAGGTTTATGCCAGAATTACCAGAAGTAGAAAATATTTGTCATAGTATGAGGTTATCTATATTAGGAACAACGATTATAAATTCAGAAGTAAGAAATGGAAATTTAAGATTTCCAATCTCTAAGGAAATATATACAATTAATTATCAAAAGATATTAGACATACAACGTCGAGCTAGATATATTATAATAAAATTAAATAAAGGATACCTGATTATTCATTTAGGTATGTCAGGGAGTTTACGTCTTCTTCCCTTAGGAACATTACCAACTAAACATGATCATATAGATCTAGTAATTACTACTAACAAAGTGATCCGTTATACAGATCCACGACGTTTCGGATATTGGATGTGGAGTAATGATCCTGATAAATGTTATCATTTACAAAAATTAGGACCAGAACCATTAAGTAAAAATTTTTCAAGTAGTTATTTATTTAGCGAATCTCGCAACAAACGTTTAGCAGTGAAGTCATGGTTAATGGATAATAAATTAGTTGTAGGTATTGGTAATATTTATGCAAATGAAGCTCTATTCAGAGCTGGTATTCTTCCTACTAGACATGCCTTAACATTAACTTTGTGTGAAAGTAACAAATTAGTTAATGCTATTAAAACTGTTTTACAATGTGCTATCATATGCGGAGGAACAACATTACGTAATTTCATTAATCCCTTAGGAATTACTGGAAAGTTTTCTAAAAAAATTCAGGTCTATGGTAAAACCGGTAAATTATGCAATCAATGTGGTACAGTGATTGAACACATTAAATGTAGACAACGCAGTACATTTTTTTGCATTAAATGTCAAAAGTAAAATGAGATTTATTTTGAAAATAAATTTAATCATTATTAATATATAAACATCCTTATCTTGATAAAGAACAAATTCAAAGAATAAATAAGTTCCCATTCTTTTAGGCATCAAAAATTATCTATTTGGTAAACAGAGATTGATGCGGACTAACTGATAAATTATTGATTACAATTAAATGAACGAGTTTTACTTAATAAGCAAATCTCTATTAATTTTTAGTTAATTTTAATCAAATTGATACCGCTTGATAATTTATTAGGAGTTTTACCTAATGCAACAAATAGTGCAATTTTATAGTAACCATCCAGTATTATTTATTAGTTGGATTATGTTATTGTTTTTTTTAATAATTTCTCTAATTCAATCATATTTTTATAAATTTAAAACCATTAGTTGTAATGAAGCTACTTTTTTAATTAATAAAGCTAATGCTAAAGTAATTGATATACGTTCATATGAAGAATATTGTCAAGGTCATATTTATGGATCTATAAATATCTTAGCTAGTAAGATAAAAGCAGGTAACTATAAAATAATTGAAAATTATCAATTATTTCCTCTAATTATTGTTAGTACTAATGGAATGAATGAAATTGAGGCGGCAATAAAATTAACTGAATCAGGTTTTAAAAAAGTTTATTTATTAGAATCAGGTATCAACGGATGGAATAAAGAAAATTTACCATTAGTTAGGAGATAATGGGTGTATTTATTATTTTATTATTGGATAATAAAGTGATGCACTATCAATATTCTCGTATGGTTAATCATGCCGCAATCGCTGCTACGTTTCTTGCGATTACATTATTTTTAATTAAATTTTTAGCTTGGTGGAATACTGGATCAGTTAGTATGCTAGCAGGATTAGTAGATTCACTAGTAGATATAGCGGCTTCTATTACTAATCTCTTAATAGTTCGTTATTCATTACAACCAGCCGATGAAGAACATACTTTTGGTCACGGTAAAGCAGAATCTTTAGCGGCTCTTGCTCAAAGTATGTTTGTAGCAGGTTCTGCATTATTTTTAGTTCTAACTGGAATACATCATCTAGCAAAACCTACTACTATGCAATATCCTCTATTTGGAATTATTATTGCATTTATTGCTCTGATTTTTACATTAATTTTAGTTATTTTTCAAAAATGGGTTATACATAAAACTTATAGTCAAGCAGTGCAAGCTGATATGATTCATTATAAATCTGATATTTTAGTGTATGGAGCAATCATCACGGCATTATTACTAAGTAGTTATGGATTAAAATGGGCTGATGCTCTTTTTGCTTTACTTATAGGAATTTGGATTCTTTACAGTGCTTTAAATATGGGTTATCAAGCTATCCAATCTCTTTTAGATCGTGCATTACCCAATGAAGAAATCGAAAAAATTATTAATTTAGTAACTTCTTGGCCTGGTGTCATTGGTATTAATAAATTGCGAACTCGACAATCGGGACAAACTCGTTTTATTCAACTTCATTTAGAAATGGATGATAATCTAACTTTAAGTCAAGTACATCATATTACAACACAAGTAGAAGAAACTTTATTAAAATATTTTCCTAATTCTGATATTATTATCCGCCAAGATCCTTATTTAGTAGGATCTATGGACCAAATTAATCCTCACATTAAGAATCTTAATAATAATTAGATTGAAAATCTATCAAAAAGATACTTTTGCTTTAATAGCAGCGTTGATTATTTCAGTAAAAACTACAGTATTTAAAGAAGCGGCTCCAACTAATGCTCCATCAATATCATCTTGTGAAAATAATTCTGCAGCATTTGATGAATTTACTGAACCACCATATTGAATAATCAAATTATCAGCTATTTCTTTATTTTTATTAGCTAAATATTCACGTATAAACTTATGTACATATTGGGCGTGATCAGGTTTAGCGGATTGACCAGTACCAATTGCCCAAATTGGTTCATAGGCAACGATGGTATTTTTAAATCCTTCTATTCCTGATCTATTTAAAATAGCGTTAATTTGTCTCATACAAACTTTTTCAGTACTACCATTTTCATATTCTTGTTTAGTCTCACCTATACAAAGCACTGGTATAATTCCTACACTTTTTAATACTAAAAATTTTTTAGCGATTAATTTATCGTTCTCTTTATGATGTATCCGACGTTCGGAGTGGCCAATGATCAGATATCTGGCTCCGATATCTTTTATCATATTAGCAGATATATCTCCAGTAAAAGCACCAGATAAATTAACATCTACATTTTGAGCAGCTATTTCGATAAAACTGTCATTAAGGAGAGTTTTTACATAATCTAAATAAATTAAAGGTGGAGCAATTATTACTTTACATCCTTGAAAATTAGTTAAATTACTACATAACTTTACGATGAGATCCTTAATCAGTTTTTTATTACCATGTAATTTCCAATTGCCTATAACTAACGGAAATCGCATTTTTATCACCTTATTAGCTAAGATTTGATTATTTGATAATTTATCTATTACCAATAATGTTCAGTAGTTATATGACCAACAGGTCCACGTCTTAAATGTTTATGCATTTGACGAGTATCTTGTAGTACTTTGATAGTTTCTCGTACCATATGAGGGTTTCCACATAACATTACATGGCTATTGGTAACATCTATTTTAAGATTGACTAATTCTTCTAGATCACCATGTTTTATTAAATCAGGTATACGTCCACAAAGTGAACCATTTAAATTTTCACGACTAACTATAGTTTGAATTTTTAATTTCCCATTATAAAGATCTTTTAGTTGTTGCATCAGTGATAAATAACATAAGTCATGTGCATAACGTACCGCATGAACTAATACAATATACTTAAATCTATCTAAATTATTTTGTTCCTGGAGCATTGATAAATATGGTCCAATTGCTGTACCAGTTGCTAACATCCATAAAATACTGCATTGAGGAATTTCACTTAATAAAAAAAATCCCGTGGCTTTTTTAGTAATTAAAAGATTATTTCCTTTTTTTAAATTAAATAAATATGGACTTAATTTACCTCCTGAAACTAGTACTAAATAGAACTCTAAAATCCTATTACTTGGAGCATTAACATAAGAATAAGCACGTTGTATATATTTATTATTAATTTTTAGCGCTAGTTTTGTAAATTGTCCTGCAATAAAAGGAGATACTGGAGCTTCTAGCTTTAAAGTAAATAAATTCTCCGTCCAATGGATTACTTCTATAACTTTAGCTACTACCCAATTATTCATCTGATTGGTTCCTTAGTATTCCATTCAAATCTCTACTAAACTTGATTTTAATCAATAGTTATTATTGTTAGAATATATTGATCTTCATTAAGAGTTTTTCCATCCTTGTATTAAGGAGACAGCTTGTTTCCAATTTGCATACTTATCATTTCTTTCATATTCTTTCATGTGAGGAATAAATTTTTGTTCAATTATCAATTTAGTAGCTACTTCATCTAAATCTATCCAGTAACCAACTGCTAAACCAGCTAGAAAAGCCGCGCCTAATACAGTAACTTCGCGCAATTTTGGACGTTCTATACTTAATCCAAGAATATCTGATTGAAATTGCATGAGAAAATTATTTGCTACCGCACCTCCATCTACACGCAATATCTCGATTTTAAGATTAGCATCTGATTGCATTGCTTCAAGAACATCACGAGTTTGATAAGCAATAGATTCTAAAGTGGCACGAATTATATGATTATAATTAGCACCACGAGTTATACCAAAGATGGCACCACGTGCATATGGATTCCAATAAGGCGCTCCTAACCCCGTAAATGCTGGAACAACATAAATTCCATTAGTATTTCTTACTTTATTAGCAAAGTATTCAGAATCTTCGGCATGATTTATTAATTTCATTTCATCACGTAACCATTGGATAGATGCTCCTCCAATAAATACTGTACCCTCCAGCGCATAATTCACTTCCCCATGAGGACCACAAACTATAGTCGTTAATAAACCATGTTGAGAATTAATTGCTGTGTTTTGAGTATTCATTAACATAAAACATCCAGTACCATAAGTATTTTTAGTCATACCAAAATTTACGCAAAGCTGACCATAAAGAGCCGCTTGCTGGTCTCCAGCTATACCAGCTATGGAAATCTTTTTTCCCAGAATGCCACATACATTAGTATATCCATAAACTTCGGATGAACCATGTACTTCGGGTAAGATTAACGGTGGAATCTCAAAAATATCTAATAAATGTTGATCCCATTGTAAGGTATGAATATTAAATAACATAGTGCGTGAAGCATTAGTATAATCAGTAACATGAAGACGTCCTTGGGTCATTCTCCAAATCAACCAGGTATCAATGGTACCAAATAATAATTCTCCACGTTTTGCTTTTTCACGTACTCCTGAAACATGATCTAAAATCCATTTAACTTTTGTTGCTGAAAAATATGGATTTATAAAAAGTCCGGTAGTTTCACGAATATAATTTTCTAAACCAGCTTTTTTTAATTGTTCACAAAGGTCTGCAGTACGAGAACATTGCCATACAATAGCATTATAAACTGGTCTACCAGTTTTTTTATCCCAAATTACTGTAGTTTCTCGTTGATTCGTAATCCCGATTCCAGCAATCTGATCGCAACTAATATCGGCCTGTGCTAACGCTTCTACTAAAGTAGAACATTGAGAAGCCCAAATATCTAAGGGATCATGTTCAACCCAACCAGCTTGAGGATAAATTTGTTTAAGCTCACGTTGTGAAATTGCAATGATATTTACATCATGATCTAGTACTACAGCACGTGAACTTGTTGTCCCTTGATCCAGAGCAACAATATATTTTTTATCTAGAGACATAAATATTTCCTGATATTTTCAATATTAATCAGTTAACTAAATGAGAAAAATAAAACCATATTCTTAACACAGCTGTATATACAGATAGTATTGATCTCTTAAATACCAGGAAACTAAAATTATATAGCAAATATAAAAAAACTATACATAAAAAGTTAATGAATGATATCTTCATAATAACTTTTATTTATACTAAAATAACCTTCTATTCCGATTAGCAATTCAAACTGTCTCAGAAATTCTTAATTGATGATCAAATTATTTTATAAAATAAATCTACTTAAATCTTCATCAGCAACTAATTTATCTAAGTGATCACCAACATATTGTGCATCAATCATAATTGATTCACCACTACGATCACTAGCATCATAAGAAATTTCATCCATCAGACGTTCTAATACAGTATGTAATCTGCGAGCCCCAATATTTTCCGTTGATTCATTAACTTGCCAAGCTGCTTCGGCAATCCTACGAATTCCATCAACGGTAAATTCAATTTTTACCCCTTCAGTAGCCAGAAGGGCTTTATACTGTATAGTTACTGAGGCACTAGGTTCGGTAAGAATACGCTCAAAATCCTTAGTTGATAAAGCCTGCAATTCAACACGAATAGGGAGACGTCCTTGAAGTTCGGGAATTAAATCAGAAGGACTAGATATCTGGAAAGCTCCAGAAGCAATAAATAAAATATGATCAGTTTTTACCATACCATGTTTAGTTGATACATTACAACCTTCAACTAATGGAAGCAGATCTCTTTGGACACCTTCACGAGAGATATCTGGCCCTGATGTTTCTCCTCTTTTACAAATTTTATCAATTTCATCAATAAATACGATACCATGTTGTTCTACAGCTTCAATCGCTTCCTGTTTTAATTCTTCAGGATTTATTAATCTAGCAGATTCTTCTTCTATTAAAAGTTTCATCGCATCTGCTATTTTTAGCTTATGCTTTTTTTGTTTCTGGCCACTTAAATTTTGAAACATAGACTGTAATTGACTAGTCATCTCTTCCATTCCAGGAGGAGCCATAATTTCTACACCCATTGGCGTAGTACTTAGATTAATTTCGATTTCTTTATCATCTAATATTCCTTCACGTAATTTTTTTCTAAATGATTGTCGGGTAGCTGAAATATCCTGTATAGTTTCTCCTTGACTCCAATTATTTTTTAATGAAGGAATTAATACCTCAATAATTCGTTCTTCGGCCAGTTCTTCAGCACGTTGTCTATTTTTTTCCATAGAACGCATTTTCACTATTTTAATTGCCGAGTCAGTTAAATCACGTATAATGGAGTCTACTTCCTTACCTACATAACCTACTTCAGTAAATTTGGTAGCTTCAACTTTAATAAATGGCGCATTGGCTAGTCTAGCTAAACGTCGTGCTATTTCAGTTTTTCCGACACCAGTAGGACCAATCATGAGGATATTTTTAGGAGTTACCTCATGACGTAATTCTTCATTTAACTGCATCCGACGCCAACGATTACGCAACGCTATTGCTACCGCACGTTTAGCTCGGTTCTGACCAATAATAAATCTGTCTAGCTCACTTACAATTTCGCGCGGAGTCATTTCCGACATAATAACGATCCTTACGCTTTATAGGTTAATTCTTCAAGAGTAAAATTTTGATTGGTATATATACAAATGTCTCCAGCAATTATTAAGGCTTTTTCTGTAATGGCAATTGCATTTAAATTAGTGGTTTCTAACATTGCTCGTGCTGCTGCCTGAGCATAACATCCACCAGATCCAATTGCTATCAGATCATTTTCTGGCTGAATAACATCACCATTTCCAGTAATAATTAACGAAGCTTTTTCATCTGCAACTGCTAATAATGCTTCTAACCTTCTTAACATCCGATCTGTACGCCAGTCTTTAGCTAATTCAACTGCTGCTTTTATCAGATGTCCTTGATGAATTCCTAATTTACGTTCAAAACATTCGAATAGGGTAAAGGCATCTGCTGTACCACCAGCAAAACCAGCAATAACTTGATCATTATAAAGACGACGAACTTTTTTTACATTACGTTTCATTATAGTATGACCATAGGTAACCTGACCATCGCCGCCGATAACCACTTGATCATTACGACGCACACTTACTATGGTTGTCATTGGCAAGACCCTCTTCTTACTAAGATCATTATATAATTTAATATTTATATCGCATAGAATAATATGAGGTAATTAAGAACATATTCAAGTACAATTAAAATTATTTCTTATTAATACTATTAAAAAACATATTAATTTATCATAAAATCAATGATTTTAATCAAATCATATTAATAAAATTTGCTAATATTATCTACATTTAAATATCTGTAGTATTAATTAATCCAATTATCTATAAGATATAGTAAATATATGATAAGTAGTAGAGTTAGAATATGAAAAGAGCATTTATTATAGTATTGGATTCTTTTGGAATTGGAGCTACTAATGATGCCAAAAAGTTTGGAGATCAAGGTGCTGATACTTTAGGCCATATTGCTGAAGCTTGTTTTAAAGGTCATGCTAACAATAATTTGCGTTATGGTCCACTAAAATTACCTAATTTGACCGCTTTAGGATTAGGAAAAGCTGCAGAACAATCTACTGGAAAATTTCCAGTTGGTCTTAATATAAAAACTCCAATAATTGGTGCCTATGCTTATGCAAGTGAAATATCTTCAGCTAAAGATACTCCAACTGGACACTGGGAACTTGCTGGAGTTCCAGTATTTTTCAATTGGGACTATTTTTTAAAAAAGAAAAACAGTTTTCCGCTAACATTACTTAACAAACTCATAAAACATACAAAAATTCCAGGATATTTGGGTAATTGTCATGCTTCTGGCACAGTAATTATTAATCAACTAGGGGAAAAACATTTAAAAACACACAAACCGATATTTTATACTTCTAATGATTCGGTTTTTCAAATTGCCTGTAATGAAAATAGTTTTGGACTCGATCATTTATATCAACTATGTAAAATAACTCGTAAAATACTCAATGAAGAAGGATATAAAATCTGTAGAGTCATTGCACGACCATTTATTGGAACAAATAAAGAAAATTTTAAAAGAACTGGCAATCGGTATGATCTAGTTATAGAACCTCATGCTCCGACCATGTTAAAAAAACTTGTATTTGAAAAATCCGGTAGTGTAATTTCTATTGGTAAAATTGCTGAAATATATGCATACTGTGGTATTACTAGATCTGTAAAAGTTACTGGATTACATAATTTATTTGAAGCAACTATTAAAGAAATTAAATTAGCAACAGATAATACTATTGTTTTTACAAATTTTGTAGATTTTGATTCGGTTTGGGGGCATCGTCGCGATGTAGCTGGATATGCTACTGGATTAGAACTATTCGATCGCAGAATACCAGAATTATTATCTCTATTAAAAGATAACGATATCTTAATTATTACTGCAGATCATGGTTGTGATCCTACGTGGCCTGGTACAGATCATACAAGAGAACATATTCCAATATTAATTTATGGTCCAAAAATTCATCCCGGTTATTTAGGAAAACGTGAAACCTTTGCGGATATTAGTCAAACTATAGCTAAATATTTCGGACTAAGTAATATGGATTATGGTATCAATATGTTATAAATAGCTAATTATTAATTAGTATAGAAATCAAGGAAATTTTAATGACTACCCCACATATTAATGCTAATCAAGGAGATTTTGCAGACATTGTACTAATGTCAGGTGATCCTTTACGTGCTAAATATATTGCTGAAAATTTTCTTGATGAATCTAGGGAAATCACTAATATACGTGGGATGTTAGGATATACGGGAATTTATCAAAAGCGGTTAATATCAGTAATGGGACATGGAATAGGAATACCATCCTGTTATATTTACAGTAAAGAATTAATTAACTATTATGGGGTAAAAACACTTATTCGACTGGGATCCTGTGGAGCAATACTTCCAGAAATTAAGCTAAGAGAAATTATTATTGGTATAGGAGCATGCACTGATTCTCAAGTTAATCGAATCAGATTTCACGGATATGATTTTTCAGCGATTGCAGATTTTAATTTAGTATGTAATGCTGTTAATGCCGCTCATAATTTAGGTATTCCTGTATATGTAGGAAATTTATTTACTACCGATCTATTTTATCCTGCAGATAATAATATTTATAAGTTAATGGAAAAATATGGTATTCTAGGTGTTGAAATGGAGGCTGCAGGACTATATGGTATAGCAGCCGAATATCATATTAAAGCCTTGACTATGTGTACAGTCTCAGATCATGTAGGTAATCCTTCTGAAGTTCTTACTGCAGAAGAACGACAAAATTCATTGAATGACATGGTACTTATTGCTTTAAATTCTTTATGTATAAATAACTAGAATTAACTAGCAAAAATTAATATAACCAAAATTAAATCTGGAAACCTCAAATAAAGAGACCATATTCAATAATAAATTATTCTTAGTATAGAAATAATGCGTATTCCAGACTAATGAGATAAATTTCATTAAATTATAGATAATCGCTAAACTTATTTAATAACACACTAGGTAACATCATTAGAATGAAATTTCCTGTTAACTATGCTAGTAATTCCTAATTTTAATTACTGTTAATAACAAACCTGTTAATTTCATATTTCCTGTAGTTTATTAATTATTTGATGACTATGGAGGGTTATATTGTGCATCGCACCGATTTAAACTTATTGAGAGTATTGGATATGTTACTAGAAGAATGTAGTGTAAGTAAAACCGCTAAGAAATTAAATGTAACACCACCAGCTATTAGTAAATCATTAAATAAAATTAGGGATACTTTTCAGGATCAAATTTTAGTACGTTCCGGATCTCAATTAATGCTAACCCCTTTAGCTATTCAGTTAAAACCACAAATAAAAAATCTTATTAATAATATACAAAGTATATTTAATCAAAATATTACTTTTAATATAGGTGAAAAATCTCTGTTATTCACTATTGCTTCTAATGATCTTTTAATCTCAATGCTTAACTGTAACTTTATGAAGCAATTTAATAAAGATCAATCTAATATTATCATTGAATTTAAATATGATAATGTACCAGATGATTTTTTACGCAAAGAAAATGTTGATTTATATATTGGTGAACCACGTGAGTTAAGTCCAGAAATAAAAATTAGAACTGTCTATCGTGAAAAATGCTTAATTATTGCTCATAGAGAACATGAAGTATTTAAACAAAGTAAAACCTTAGATAACATCATTAATTATAATTTTATCAGTGCTAGAGGAAAATTAAATACAGATATTGATAATGTTTTTATGGCCAATGGTTATCAAAGAAAAATTATTGGAATTAGTCCCAGTTATTTTTCTACCATTGAAACTATTATACAAACTGATTCTCTGGCGGTTGTTCCAGGTTTCTTTTTTAAAACTTTAGATAGATTAAAATTAGAAATTGCCGCTTTTGAACCTGAAATTTGCCTTCCAGGAATTAGTGTAGTACAAGCTTGGCATCCAAGAAATGATAATTCTCCAGCCCATAAATGGCTAAGAGACTATACACGCAGTTTTTTTACAAAAAGTACTACTTCCTGGTTTTACAATAAGAAAAGATGATTTACCTAATAAGAATTTTATCGAAGTTATCATAAAATTTCTTAAAATATTTTGCACACTATTTTAAGTTAATTTTCATTTAACTATCTACTAATAATTGATAATTATTACATTAATACTAAAGTTATGCTGCTATCTAGCATTATCATTAGAAATGATTTGGTTTAAATATAGCAAGCACTAATGCATTGAAAGAAAATCAACCTACCCGATTTCATAGATATAGTTACATTAGCTAATGGAAAATCACGATCTTTTATATCTATGTTTTAGCCTATCTAAAATAGATTATTTACAATTTTAGCCACTGCAAAACCTCAAACTAGAGATAGAATATACTGTTAATAACTCACATAATGTCTTATCCAATTTGAAAAAAGTAGATAACTGTGACTTCGCCAACTTACTTTAGGTAATAATTCGGTATTATAATTAGCTGGAATTATGGGTTTTAATCCTGCTTTATAATCACGCAAATATTCATTAGCTAATGTATAAGAATCATATTCTGGATGACCAGTAACGAAGACAAAGCGTTTATCTTTACTAGCAAATAAATAAGCTCCAGCTTTTGGCGAAATCGCAAAAAAATCTAATTCAGAACAGTTTCTAATTAATTGATATGGAAAAGCTGCATAACGTGAATGAGGTGCTAAAAATTTATCGTCAAATCCTCTAGTTAACTCAGCATGAGATTGTAATGTTTGATGTAAAAAAACTCCTGATAATTTGGTTTTTCTTGTCTGCCTTGGTATATTATATAAAATGTTCAAAGCAGCTTGTACTGCCCAGCAAACAAAAATTGTTGATTTAACATGATTTTTTGCCCAATTAATGACTAATTCTATTTTAGACCAGTATCTTATAGATTGAAAATCTATTAAACCTAATGGTGCTCCAGTGATAATGAGTCCATCAAAATTATCACCTTCAATATCTTCAAAATTACAATAAAATTTATTTAAATGTTCGCTTGGTGTATGATGTGAATCATGGTTATCAATTCTTAGTAAGGTTATTTCAATCATTAATGATGTATTAGATAGTAATCGTAAAAATTGATTTTCGGTTTCTATTTTTTTCGGCATCAAATTTAATAATAATATCTTTAAAAAGCGCCTTCCAGATGGATATTCACATCTGGAAGTCATGAGATCAATATTCTCATTAAGCAAAATTTTAATAGCAGGTAAATTATGAGGTACTTTAATTGGCGACATTATTAGCCTGCTCCATTGAATAAGTGACTAATTATTAGAATACTTTACTCTTTATTATAAGAGGAAAGATCATAATTTTTACTCTATAAAAGTAAAAGCATCACCAAAAATCCGCGATACTATCGCACCACGCATCTTACAAAAAATCTCCCTAGCACTTTTAGCCATTTCAAAATTACCAGCAAGATAGATATCTTGATAACTCAAATTGCAATAATCATTAATTACCGCATTTAATATTGTACTATGACATCCATTACAATCATCAGATACTCTTTCTATAATTGGTATTACCTTTAAATTAGTATATTTACAAGATAGTACTTTTAATTCTTCTAATGCATAAAGATGTGCTAATTGACGACCACTCCAATAAAGCGAAATAAGTCTCTTAGGTTGTTGTAATAGTACAGTAAATAAAATGGAACGCACATATGCAAAACCAGTGCCCCCAGCAATTAAAATTATTGGTCTCTTAGTATCTTCACGTAACCAGGCATTTCCATAAGGAATCTCAATTATTACTTCTGGTATGGTATGAATCAACTCTATAAGTTTCATAGCATGGCTATTTGATTTAGAAGCTCTAATATGTAGTTCAATTCTATTTTTTTCTAGAGGTGTAGAAGCTACTGAAAAATAATATTTGTCTTTTTCATCTATAACTAATCTTAAATATTGACCGGCACGGAAATAAAAATCTGTTGATGGTAATAAATACACTTTGAACACATTATTAATCATATAATCTATAGAGATTACTGTGCATTTTAATCTTTTCATATATCTCATATAATTATTTTAACAATGAAAGGTACCATTAGATCTTCTCATTTTTTAATAAGATAAATTATAAATAGTAGTTCTCCGCAATTTTTTTGCAGCTTGTACCATATGGTTTAGTGCCATAATAATTTCTTTCCAATTACGAGTTTTTAAACCACAATCTGGATTCACCCATAGTCGATCAACTGAAATAAAAGATGCAGCTTTACGCAATAATAATTCTATATGCTCTACAGTTGGTATATTTGGGGAGTGAATATCATATATACCAGGACCAATAGCATTAGGATAAGCAAATTTTTTAAATAATTCTAGTAAGTTGGCATTCGATCTTGCAGTTTCAATAGTAATAACATCTGCATCTAATGCTATAATAGCTGGCATGATATCCCTAAATTCACTATAACACATATGTGTGTGAATTTGTATCGCATCGCTAACACCAGATGAACTTAAGCGAAAAGCTTGAACGGCCCAATCTAAATAGTATTTCCATTCAGAGTAACGTAATGGTAATCCTTCTCTTAAAGCTGGCTCATCAATTTGAATAATCTTAATTCCAGCATTTTCTAAATCATTAACTTCTTCACGTAGCGCTAAGGCTATTTGTTTAGCAATAGTAGCTTTAGAAATATCCTCCCGCACAAATGACCAACATAACATCGTTACTGGACCAGTTAACATGCCTTTTACTGGTTTATCTGTTAGAGATTGTGCATATTGTGTCCATTTTAAGGTGATTGGATGTTTTCTACTTATATCACCAATTATAATAGGAGGTTTAACGCAGCGTGAACCATAACTCTGCACCCATCCATGATCAGTAATCACAAATCCAACCAAATTTTCGCCAAAATATTCGACCATATCATTGCGTTCAGCTTCACCATGAACTAGAACATCTAATTCTAATTTTTCTTGCTCAGAAATAATATTTTTAATATGTTGTGCAAGACCAGCATTATAGGATTGACTATTTATTTTACCTTGTTTGAAATTACGCCGCAGGCAACGAATTTCTTCTGTTTGAGGAAAAGAACCAATAGTAGTTGTTGGCCATAGTGGTAATGATAGAAGATTTTTTTGTACTTGAGCACGTTTCAAATAATTACTTTTGCGATTAGTATCTTCTGCGGTAATTGAGGAAATTTTACGACTTATTATCGAATTCTGGACACGTTCGGAATAGCATCTATTACGAATTGGTTGACTCCACGATTCTAATAATTTTTTATCATGGTTATTTAATGCTAAACTTAATATTGAAATTTCATAACATTTTTGTAAAGCAAAAGCTAACCAGCTTTTGACTTCTTCATCTAGACGAGTCTCAATATTGAGATCTATTGGACTATGGAGCAAAGAACATGAGCTACCTATCCAAATACCGTGTTTTCCCATTATCTGCTGTAATTGATCATACCAAAAAATCAAATCAGTTCGCCATACATTACGACCATTAACTATACCAAGTGAAAGTATCCATTCTTCCGGTATTTCTTTACTAATTTTTAATAAATCGGATTTTCCACAAGCTAAATCAATATGCAATCCTTGGACTGGAAGTGCTAAAATACTCTCTAAATTATGATCAACACTATCAAAATAGGTAGTTAAAATTAGTTGGACTTTTCCATATAAAAATTCATAAGCATGTTTAAAAGCCGCTAACCATGTAGTAGGTAATTCTAATGTTAGAATAGGTTCATCAATTTGTACCCAGGTAATATTTCTTTGTTTAAATTCTAAGAGAATTTGATGATAAACTGATAAAAGCTCTTCGAGCAATGTAAGACGATTAAAATCTTTACCTTGAACTTTACCTAACCATAAATAAGTCAAAGGTCCAATTAATACGGGTTTCACTTGATGACCTAAAGACAAAGCTTCATCAATTTCATCAAATAGCTGCATCCAACTGAGTTCAAAGTGCTGTCCCTTAATAAATTCCGGTACAATATAATGGTAATTAGTATTAAACCATTTAGTCATTTCCGACGCAGTAGTAACTTGACCAAGATGTGCTACTCCACGTGCGATGCGAAAAAGCGTATCTAGATCAATCAATCCATCTGGATTTTTATGCCTTGCTGGAATATTACCTACTAATAAACTAGTTGTTAATACATGATCATACCAAGCAAAATCACCTACTGGTAATAAATCTATACCTGCTTCCTTCTGTTGTTGCCAATGTTTTTGGCGTAGAGAACGCCCAACATTAATTAATTCTTGTTTCGTACTAACATTCAACCAGTATTTTTCTTGCGCTTTTTTTAATTCCCGATATAACCCGATACGTGGGAACCCTAATATATGATTCAGGATTTTCATGATTTTTAATGCCTCTATTAAAAGTACAAATTGATTGATATATTAATATCAAATCATAGATCTAAAACTATAGAATATAAAATCAGCTGAATTACAAGTTTTTAATTAAAATTTCAAGTAATAATATTATTTATCTATAGATAAAAGGATCTTTAACTTTTAAATAGGATTTTTTTCAGTAATTTAGTAAAAACTAATATCGTTTAATTTGGTAAGTTTCTATTTATTAGAGAATATATTTTACATAAATAACGTGGTACCGCTTGTTCTATATTCGAACCAATAATTTCTAAATTTGGCAAAATATCTTTAAGTCGCTGAGACGCATTTTGCATAATACATCCTTTGCCAGTCATTGATAACATTTCTTTATCATTCAAACCATCACCAAACGAAATACATTTTTTAATAGAAGAACCCATATAATTAATTACTTCTTTTAACGCATAGCCTTTGGATACTCCACCAGCCATAACTTCTAGACAAGTAGGACAAGAAAAAGTTGTATTTACTCTCTCACCCCATCGATACTGAAGAATTTTCTCAAGTAATAAAAGTTTATTTACCTTATGGCAAGTAAAAAAAATCTTACTAACACCATCAGTACCTAGTAAATGTGGTTGAAACAACTTACCTGTAAACCTTGATTCTATAAAAAAACTATTTTCTATTATCGAATAACGACTTAGATACCAATTATCATTTCTATAAACATGAGTTAATATATCAGGATCGGTAAAAAACATACCATATAAAGTAGATGCAATCTCTTCATCTAAATTAAGACTTAAAACTAGTTTACCAGCTTCATTATGCACACGGGCACCATTAGAAGTAATAATATAGGCTTTAATACCAATGTTATCTCGGATTTTTGAGACATCAATATGATGTCGTCCAGTAGCTAAAATAACTTGTACTCCCTGTGTGGTTAATAATTTAAGAATTTTTCTAGTATAAGGCAGAATTCTATGATCCGCTGATAGCAAAGTACCATCTAAATCCGAAACTACGATCTGGTACATAATAATTCCCAACAGCTTAACCAAAATAGATGCGCTAATATCTTCATTAAACCTAAATAATCTAACATAATGGTATAATCTCCTGATTTATTGATCTCAATAAATTATAGCCATTTTCTATATTTAAAATATGCATAGGGAGCCGCACCAGTTAAAATCATGAGAAGAATTGCTGCCGGATAACCGAAACTCCATTGAAGTTCTGGCATTAGCTCAAAATTCATACCATAACTCGAAGCTACTAATGTGGGTGGTAAAAATATCACCGAAACCACTGAAAATATTTTTATTATTCGGTTCTGTTCAATATTAATAAAACCCATTGCCGCTTGCATTAAAAAATTTACTTTTTGAAGTAATGATTCATTATGTGGCAATAAAGACTCAATATCACGTATGATTTCACGGGCTTGTTCTAATTGTTTAATAGGAAGACGCGTTTTACGTATTAAGAAATTTAATGCTCTTTGTGTATCCATTAAGCATAAACGAACTTTCCATACTAAATCTTCCAATTCTGATAGCATTGATAATGCTTCATCACATTGATCATCACGAGATCCTTCCATAATCACACGACTTAACTTTTCTAAATCACTATAAATAGTTTCAATTTCGTCAGCTAATTGTTCGATTTTGGTTTCAAAGAGATCTAACATTAACTCAAATGCATTACCAGATAATAAAATTTGACTACGAGCACGCATTCTGTAAAGTCTAAAAGCAGGTAACTCTTTTTCGCGCAGCGTATATAATCGACCATCACGAATAGTAAAAGCTACGGTAACATTACCTGCATGATCATCAACATCTTCATAAAAAAAGAAAGAATGTATGTGTAATCCATGTTCATCTTCAAAAAAACGTGCTGATGCTTCTATATCTTCTAAATCTGGACTCGTAGCCAAACTTTGACCAAGAATTTTCTGAATTTTTTCACGTTCCTTAAATTCTGGTTCCATTAGATCTACCCAAATAGAATCTGCTAAATCATCACCTTCATCCAAATCAAGCCGTGTTAAACGATTTTCAATTAGTTTATATGCGTGTAACATACTAAAACTCTCAATGCTTTAATATTGGGTGCCAATAGAGCAGTAAATTTAGTAATTTACTCTCTATACTTTTAGTTATTAATTTTAAATTAAGAACAATGCTAGTTTTTCAATTAAAATGATCTATTAATTAAATTATCAGAGGCTTCAAGTTTCTCTTCTATTATGAAGACAAGCCCGTATCTCATCAATACATGTTTTAGGTAACTCCTTAATAAAACGTGATGGTTGATGATGATACATATTCTTACCATAAAGACGACGAGTTTCTGCCCATGTCAAGGTTAATTTTTGCATTGCTCTTGTGATAGCAACATAAGCTAAACGACGCTCTTCTTCAATCATTAATTGGTCCTCAATTGATTTTGAACTCGGAAAAATTCCTTCTTCCATTCCGACTATAAATACTTGATGAAATTCCAAACCTTTAGCCGCATGCATTGACATTAATTGTACTGCATCTTCTACATCCGGAACTTTTTCTCCATGACTTGTCTCTAGTACTAGATTAGAAAGAAACATTTGTAAGGGTTGTAAATCATTTTCATATTTAGTAGTATTCAAGATTTTATCTTGACGTGCTGCATTTACTAATTCTTTGAGATTATCTATACGTGTTTGAATTTGTTCATTTTGATCTTTGTTATAGAGTTTCCATAGACCAGAAATTTTAATAACTCGATCAATTTGTAAATCTAGAGATAATCCTTCAATATCTTCTTCGATTCCATCTATGAGTTGCATAAATTTTTTCAAAGCTAATGCAGTACGATTAGCTAATGGTTTTTCTTTTAATAAAAAAACCCCAGCATCCCAGAGGGTAATCTGACGAGTTTTGGAAAGTTGTCGTAATAACTTCATCGTCATCGCTCCAATTCCTCTTGCTGGAGTATTAACTATACGTTCAAAAGCCGCATCATCATTTCGATTAATAATTAGCCGAAGATATGCTAAGGCGTTTTTAATTTCCATTCTTTCAAAAAAACGCACTCCTCCATAAATATAGTATGGAATATTATATTGTAGTAAAATTTCCTCAATTACCCTTGATTGAGCATTACTACGATAAAGAATAGCGCAGTTACTAAGTTTTCCTCCCGTTTGCTGCCATGACTTAATACGATTAACTACAAAACGAGCTTCATCTAACTCATTTAAAGCACAATAAACCGTGATTAATTCTCCATTACTATAATTAGTCCAAAGTTTTTTTCCTAAGCGTCGAGAGTTTTTAGAAATTAGTACATTAGCAGCTTTAAGAATATTACTTGTAGAACGATAATTTTGTTCTAACCTAATCATTTTTACATTGCGAAAATCATTTAAAAAGTACTGGAGGTTATCTACTTGAGCACCACGCCAACCATAAATTGATTGATCATCATCACCAACAATAAGCGTACTACTTTTATTATTTGCTAATAAACGAATCCAAGCATACTGAATAGGATTAGTATCCTGAAATTCATCAACTAAAATATTCGTGAAGCGTCTACTATAATGATTTAAAATAAATGGATGATTTAACCAAAGTTCATGTGCACGTAATAACAATTCAGGAAAATCTACTAATCTCGATCGCTCACAAGTTTCTTGATAATAATCATAAATATTTCGCCAGGTTTGTTCAAGAGGATTATTGAAGCTTTGAATGTACTGAGGTCGTAAACCTTTATCTTTTTTATGGTTTATATACCACAACGCTTGTAATGCGGACCATTTTGTTTCGTCTAAATTCATGATTTTAATTAATCGCTTTAGTAAACATAATTGATCTTGTTTATCAATAATTTGAAAATCTGAGGCTAAATTAGCCTCTAAATAATGAGTCCGCAATAATCTATGTGCTATACTATGAAAAGTACCAATCCAAATATCTTTAAGTTGAATTCCTATCATCTGTTCAGTACGTTGTAATATTTCTTCAGCCGCCTTTTTATTGAACGTTACTGCCATAATAGAAAATGGTGAGCAATGTTCAAATTTTAATAACCAAGCTATTCGATGTACTAAAACCATAGTTTTTCCACTACCTGCTCCTGCTAAGATTAATAAATTACTGCGGGGAGCAGTTACTGCTTCATACTGTTTATCATTTAAATTATTTAAAAATCTATAAATATTTAGGGGTTTTTGAGACATGATAAAACTCCATCATAAACATGGATAGCTGGTCCTGTCAAAAATAATGCATGTCCTACTCCTCTCCAGGTAATATGTAAGGTTCCTCCTGGTAAATCAACATCTACCTCATTATCTAATAAACCTTGCTGTACACCTATAGCAACTGCAGCACAAGCCCCACTACCACACGCAGGAGTTTCACCTACTCCGCGCTCAAAGACGCGTAATTTAATATGTGCCCTATTAATAATTTTCATAAAACCAATATTAGCATGCTCAGGAAACATTTTATGTTTCTCTAAAATTGAACCAAGGTCTTCAACTGGTGCCTGTTTGATATTATCTACCCGAATGACACAATGAGGATTACCAATTGAGACGACCCCAAAAATTACTAGCTGTTTTCCAACTACTATTTGGTAATTTTTTTCTTGATGATTAGTAATAAATGGAATTTGATGTGGTAAAAAATTAGGTTCATTCATTTTTACACAAATCTGCTCCTTATTAATAATATTAAGTATTATACTACCTTTATTGGTGCTGACACTAATAGTAGTTTTTTTAGTTAATTTTTTTACAATAACAAAACGGGCAAAACAGCGGGCACCATTTCCACATTGCTCAACTTCGTAACCATTAGCATTAAATATACGATAGTGAAAGTCAAAATCAGCTTTATCTGTCGGTTCAACTAAAAGGAATTGATCAAATCCAATACCTCTGCGTCGATCAGCTAATTTGCGAATTAGATTAGCTGAAATCTCAATCTTTTGTGTAATCGCATCAACAATCATAAAATCGTTGCCAAGGCTATGCATTTTAGAAAACTGCATTGACAGCTCCCTATTAGTAGTTTTATAATTTATTGATTTTTAATTTTTCGATGGAATTAAAATTAATTAGTATAATTAATAATGATATTCAGGTCTTTATGTAAGATTGCTAAATAATTCAATATCTACTAATTGAAAAGCTACGAGAGCATCAGGCTCTCGTATTCAAAATTACTGGTTTTGAAGAAGATCATTTGTCATTTTATCACCTTCAATTTATTGTTTGACGCACTATTTCATGATTTTATCATCATATCCGTTTCCTCCTTACACACAACTCCTTCTTCAAGAAAATTGGTAGTGATTTTATCAATAACCAGTGGTTGTATATTAATTTATTCACTGATATCAGACTAATCAATGTCATCCTTCTTGTTATTAAAAGCCCGACGTAAAATTGCTACGTGCTCTTCATGAAGAGGTACGTCAAATTCTAGATGTTTATGTTCTTCGATAACAAAACGACGAACTCGTGTTGATCCTTGATTAACTAAATTTTTATCCAAAACATGATGAAAATCTTCATTCCTTGGATATCTACATTTCTGAGATGATGTTGTGATCTCAACATTATCAAATTTATATGCATTAAGTATTTCCATGGCACGAGTAGTTTCATTTTCATTATGACTACGAAGTATTAATAAGATTCCACCAGTATCAATTGCTTGTGCATATATTTTAGCTTCTTGTTCAGTTAGACTATTACCTAATAATCTCTGCCAAATATCATGGTCTTTGAAGATTAAATTCTCTACTTTCAACTGTTCACTATGAATTATACTTATATCCTTATTATCAAAACCAGATTTTAATAGATTTTGATTTGCAGTTTTAGCATGTTCAATACTATCAAATAAAGTAACAATTTTTTCATAGCTCATTATGAAACTCCTTAATTAAATTAAGTTTCAGATGAAATTTATAAGGTTTGATTAAGTAATTAATCGTCTTGAAGATTTTATTATCTTTTTATCACCGAAATAGATACGCGGCGGTTTTTAGCACGTCCTTCTGGTGTTTCATTAGAAGCTATAGGAGAATTTTCACCAGCACCTTCAGCAACTAATTGTTCGGCAGGAACTTTTAACTTAATCAATTCTTTCATTATTACCTCTGCTCTAGCTTTTGATAAGGTTTTATTTTGTTCTGGATTACCGCTATTATCAGTATAGCCAATGATTTTAATCTTAACATGTGGATATGCTTTCAAAATCGCTGCCAGATTATTCATCTGTACTTGTGCTGCAGTTGATACATCATTGCGATCAAAATTCATACGATCTAAATTAAAAACCATTTTATCAATAGTTAATGGTTGGCTAGGGTTTTGAATAATTTTCAGTAGTTGATCTTCAATACTGTCATTATTAATTTGTATTACTACCCCATCTGGTAAGGTTACATATTTGGTATTACTTAAACTTTTACCATCATGTACCCATACCGATGATTTTGGTTGATGAGCTACTGTAGTCTTATCATAATGATGAAACAACCAATATAAAATAATTAAAAATGATAATAATAATGGGATTAACCACCATAGTAAACTAGAACGTTTTTTTATAACTTCTTGTGCTAGTATTGGACTACCATCTTTTTTCTGTCTATTAGGTAACATATTTTTTCCTCCATGCTCTAAGAAATACTGATAATTAAATTATCTCTAGTATTACTTTCACTAAGTAAAATATTGATAAATTAACTATAGTGTTATTTAAAATAAATTGCCACTAATAAAATTAACTCTTAAAAGATTAACAATTATATTGGTCGGCGAGAGAGGATTTGAACCTCCGACCCACTGGTCCCAAACCAGTTGCGCTACCAAGCTGCGCTACTCGCCGTTATTCCAATTGATCTCCTAATGGTGCGAAGAGAGGGACTTGAACCCTCACATCTTTATAGAGAAACTAGCTCCTGAAACTAGCGCGTCTACCAATTCCGCCATCTTCGCTCTATAATCATTGTCTTTATGGGGTGGCTAATGGGATTTGAACCCATGACAACTGGAACCACAATCCAGGGCTCTACCAACTGAGCTATAGCCACCACATTATCTTCTGGATTTTATTTACTAAATAAAATGGCGCACCCGACAGGATTTGAACCTGAGTCCTCTGCCTTCGGAGGGCAACGCTCTATCCAACTGAGCTACGGGTGCGGTAATAATTATAGTAAATCTAAATTTCTGGATAAGCAACTACATCATATTTTATTCTCCAGAATACTAACTAGAACGTTTCATCATCTTAAAAAATTCTTCATTAGTTTTAGTCATCGCAAGTTTTTTAAGAAGAAATTCCATAGCATCGATTTCACCCATAGGATGTATAATTTTTCTTAAGATCCACATTTTTTGAAGCTCTTCATGTGAAGTTAATAATTCTTCCTTACGCGTTCCTGAACGATTATAATCTATAGCTGGAAAGACACGTTTTTCAGCTATTTTACGAGCTAAATGTAATTCCATATTTCCAGTACCTTTAAATTCTTCATAAATCACTTCATCCATTTTAGAACCCGTATCAATTAGAGCAGTCGCTATAATAGTTAAACTACCCCCTTCAGCTACATTACGTGCTGCTCCAAAAAATCTCTTTGGACGGTGTAAAGCATTAGCATCTACTCCACCTGTTAATACCTTTCCAGAAGCTGGAACTACAGTATTATAAGCTCTTGCAAGACGAGTAATAGAATCCAGTAAGATTATTACATCTTTCTTATGTTCAACTAAGCGTTTAGCTTTTTCAATAACCATTTCCGCCACTTGAACATGACGAGAAGCGGGTTCGTCAAAAGTAGAAGCGATTACTTCTCCTTGTACAAGTCTTTGCATTTCGGTAACTTCTTCAGGACGCTCATCTATAAGAAGTACTATTAAAACACAATCAGAATGATTATAAGCTACACTTTGTGCAATATTTTGGAGTAGCATAGTTTTTCCTGCTTTTGGGGGAGCTACAATTAAACCTCTTTGTCCAAGGCCAATTGGTGAGGCTAAATCTAAAACTCGTGCGGTTAAATCTTCTGTAGAACCATTTCCTCGTTCCATTCGCAAACGCGCATTAGCATGTAATGGAGTTAAATTTTCAAATAATATTTTGCGGCGCGTATTTTCAGGTTTATCATGATTAATATCATTTACTTTTAACAATGCGAAATAACGCTCGCCCTCTTTTGGAGGGCGAATTTTACCAGCAATCGTATCTCCTGTTCTAAGATTGAAGCGTCTAATTTGACTAGGAGATACATAAATATCATCCGGTCCTGCTAAATAGGAACTATCTGCAGAACGCAAAAAACCAAAACCATCCTGTAAAATTTCTAAGACACCATTACCGAAAATATCTTCGCCACTTTTTGCATGTTGTTTAAGAATTGCAAAAATAATGTCTTGTTTACGCATACGTGCTAGATTTTCTATTCCACTACTCTCCCCAATAGTAATTAATTTTGATACTGGCGTATTTTTTAATTCGGTAAGATTCATAATTGTGAGTTCTTAAAATAGGAAGTTCAATCGAACTTTTCTGATGTAGAAGACGATAGTTATTTAAATTTTGTTGATTATTTTATTAATAGTTCATTCTCTCTATTTTATAGAGACAGAGATCAAATTCAACAACATATCTTAAAATTATCATTCATGAATAATATTAATCTTGTCTAAGATCTAGAGGTCATTAAAGCAATGAGTTGAATGCAGTAACGATACTTAGGATAATTAAGCTCAGACATATAGGAAGAATTAATTACTTCTATATTATTAAACATCTATACTATAAAATTTAAATAGGAATTAATGAATTCTTTCATTTGTACTTTAGATAAAATTCCTACTTTTCTCGCCAGGAGTTCACCATGGTTAAATAATAACAAAGTAGGAATCCCTCTAATTCCATATTTGTGGGCGGTATTCTGATTTTTGTCTACATTTAATTTAGTTACCTTCAGCCTACCATGATATTCTTCAGCAATTTCACTAATAATCGGTGCAATAATTTTACAAGGTCCACACCATTCTGCCCAGAAATCCACTAGCGTCCATTGCTCGGCTTTTAATACATTGATTTCAAAATTATCATCTGTCAATTGAATAATTTTATCGCTCATCTTATACTCCACATCTATTTAGCTAATTTAAACAAACAATTAAACTAAAGTAGTTTAATTTTAGTAATCCTAGATAATGTTATACATAAATAATTTACATTATGAGCGTGAAATAAAATTATTATTCAGTAAGAGATTTATTTTAATCATAAATAACTATAATAAAATATGTTTTTACTTATTTATATCTCTAAAATTAGAGTGTAAATTAATGACTTTTACTAAAAGTAATCAATCATAAATCTGCTGAAATTTTTTCATAATTTCTTATACCAATGCTATAAGAAACTGTTAAGTTGCTCAGTATAATGTAAGAAGCATTGATCAAATTATTTTGACTTTCGATAAATTTCAATTAAATTTTTTATATTTAATCATCATTATCTAAATAATCTTCTAATTTTTCCATGGATGTACCCCCAGATAGAGTATGAAACTTTTTAGGACGTTTAATACGCATAATATATTTTATCCAAACACGTTCATGGTCTGTTTCAGGTGGAAGTTTTCCTCGACATACTTCGACAAATCTTTGCTCTTCACTATTTATAGGATTACGTTTTTCAAGATCTAACTCATTAAATGCATAACCATAACGTTCCAATAATTGCGCTTCTTTTATAGTCAAATCTCCATAGCGCGAAAATCCCCGGGGATAGTATTTATTATCAAAAAAACGAATATTTGTTAAAAAACTTTCTGCAGTCATTTGATTTACTCCTAAATCAAAAATTGATTACGTTAAATCTTATTTTATAAATGATAAAATATCATAGTATCACATAATTAAATCTCCTAAGTTTATATTTCAGTATGACTATCTATAAATTAAACCAATCCTAAGATTTATGGCAGGGACGAAGGGACTTGAACCCTTAACATCCGGTTTTGGAGACCGGTGCTCTACCAATTGAACTACGCCCCTCACTGTGTTGCATATAATATAGGAATCTAAATTAGATTACCATTTTATATTCTATTATAGAGAAATCATAATTTCATCTTTAATTTTTTTTATGACATTTTTTAATGGTGGCAATACTCCATGCCATAATAAAAAGGATTCGGCCGCTTGTGCTACTAGCATGCCAATTCCATCAGCATATTGTTGACATCCTTGTTGTTTGCACCACTGTAAAAATGGGGTTAGTTTAGGCTGATAAAATATATCATAGCAGTAAATATTTGGTGTAATTAATTTATTCGGTAATTCAGGCTTCTTTTCATAGATACCACAAGAAGTCGCATTAATAATTATATTAAAGTTATGATCAGATTGGTTGAAATTTGTTAAGATTGAAATCTTACCATATTTTTGAAATCTACGAACTATTTCTTCCGCATGAGAGATAGTTCGATTATTTATCATAATTGAACAACCATAAGATAGAAGAGGAAAAATGATTCCATATGCTGCACCTCCAGCACCTATAATTAAAATCTTATCTTTAGGGTTAATAAAATTAATTCTTTTAAGATCAATAATTAACCCAACTCCATCCGTATTATCTCCTAATAATTGATTATTTTCTAATTTTTTAATAGTATTTACTGAACCAGCCAATAAAGCACGTTTAGTTAACTTATGAGACAGATTATAAGCCATTTTTTTAAATGGTATAGTTATATTTGCACCATGTGCACCAGAGTCAAAAAAATTCGTTAATTCTTCTTTAAAGTTTTCTATAGATGCACAAATACTACCATAAGTATGATGTTTAATCTTCATTTGCTCAGCAAATAATTGATGAATACGTGGTGATTTACTATGTTTTACAGGATTTCCAAAAAGAGCATAATTAATCATTATATTATTCTCCAGAACGAATTATCTTACCAGTAAAGATATCTATAATTTCAGTAGGATGCTGTAAACTTCCCACTTTACCAGGATAAATCAATAATTGATAACCAAATTGATTTCTGAGTTGTTTGATTGAACGACATGGTGGAGATCCATGAAAATTTGCACTAGTTGAAACTAATGGTCTTTTAAAAGCCCTACATAACTCTTTGACAGGAGGATAATTACTTACACGAACTGCTACCGAAGAAAATCTACCAGTAATCCAAGATGGAGTTTTAGGATGAGCTGGAAGTACTAATGTAATGGGTCCTGGCCATAGAGAACCGATAAGTTCGCGTTGTTTAGATAATAATTTATCATCATCAATATAAGGTTGGATTTGCTGATAATCAGCAGCAACTAAAATTAATCCGTTTTCAATGGGACGCTGTTTTAACGATAATAATTGCCTTACCGCTTTTTGGCTATCTGGATTACAGCCTAAACCAAAAACAGCTTCTGTTGGATAAGCAATAACAGCATCTTCACGGAGTTTTTTTAAAAAAAATTTTAATTTATACTTACAGTTCATCTTTTTTTTTGATTTAAAATTACTAATAATAGTAATTATTATAAATAATAAATATCTCTATTTCTAAAGATGAAAATTTATGACAGTTATGAAGCTATTAACTTATCCTAATAATCGGCTAAGAGAAATTGCTATCCCGGTTAAAAAAGTTGATAAAAATATCCAAAAAATTGTTGATAACATGTTGGAAACTATGTATGAGAGAGATGGAATTGGTTTAGCTGCTACACAAGTGAATCTACCTCAGCAAATTATCGTTATTGATATCTCAACATTACGCAACGAACCTTTAGTATTAATTAATCCGGAATTTTTAGAAAAAACAGGTAGTATTAGTCTTGAAGAAGGATGTTTATCTATTCCACAACAAAGAGCCTTTATACCACGATCAAAAACCGTAAAAATCATGGCTTTAGATCTCCAAAATCATCCTTTCACTATTGAAGCCAATAACTTAATGGCGGTTTGTATCCAACATGAAATGGATCATTTAGTAGGCAAATTATTCATTGATTATCTTTCACCAATCAAACGTCATCTAATTCATCAAAGATTACAAAAATTGGAAAAAAAATTCCGGAGAAAATTAAGGAACCGTACTAACATAATTTAAAGAGGTTTTGAAGTGTGTAACATTTTAAAAGTAATTTTTGCGGGAACTCCTGTATTCGCGGCCTGTCATCTAGAGGTGCTAATTAATCAATATCCCGTGGTTGGGGTCTTGACACAACCTGATAAATATCATGGTCGCGGTAATAGATTAGTTTTTAGCCCAGTAAAACAACTAGCTCTTGAAAACAATCTTCCCCTTTTACAGCCAGAGTGTCTTATGGAGAAAAATCTTCAAGAACAGATTAAAAATTTAAATGCAGATATTATGGTAGTAGTAGCTTACGGTAAGATCTTACCTCAAGCCGTGCTTGACTTACCTAAATTTGGTTGCATTAATATACATGCTTCTCTACTACCTAAATGGCGTGGAGCGGCACCTATCCAACGTTCATTATGCGCTGGTGATATAGAAACTGGTATCACTACGATAAAAATGAATACTAATATTGATACTGGAGATATTCTCCATACCATTCACTGCAAAATTGAAAATACAGATACTACTGCTACACTTTACGATAAATTATCTAAACTTGGCTCAATGAGTATGCTAGCTACTTTAAAACAATTTGCAACTGGTACCACATGTCCAGTTAAACAATCTAAACATAACATAAGCTATGCTACCAAAATTAGCAAGCAAGAATCCCGCATTGACTGGAGCTTCTCAGCAATTAAAATTGAACGCTATATAAGAGCATTTAATCCATGGCCAGGAAGTTATTTTATGGTTAAGAATCAAATTATAAGAGTTTGGAAAGCCTCAATAATTGATTCAATTTTATCTCATTCATCTCAGCCTGGAGAAATTTTACAAGCTAATCAATATGGAATTAAAATTGCTACTTCAAATGGAGTTTTAAATATAGAAGAGCTACAAACTGCAGGTAGAAAAGTTATGAAAGTTCGAGAATTTTTAAAATCTAAGCGTGAATGGTTTATTCCAGGAGATATTATTAATTAATTACTTAAGATACAACATTAGAATATATGCAATATAAAGTTGCTTTAACAGGTGGAATTAGCAGTGGAAAAACTACTGTATCTAAAGAATTTGCAAAATTAGGTATTGATGTAGTAGATGCAGATGTAATTGCTCATCAACTAGTAGAACCCGGAAAATTACCACTGATTTCCATAATAAAAAAATTTGGTAAGAGTATTTTAAATCTAGATGGAACTTTAAATCGAGCTAAATTACGCAAAATAATTATTCATTCGCCAAGAGATAAAAATTGGTTAAATAATTTACTTCATCCTCTCATTCACCATGAAACTAACCTTCAATTGATTAATAGTAAATCATTATGGTGTCTCTGGGTAGTACCTTTATTGATAGAAAATCAAATTTATACATTAGCTCAACGTGTATTACTAGTTGATGTAGATCATGAAACACAATTAATTAGAACTATGTTGCGTGATCAGGTTAATCGTCAACAAGCCGAAAAAATCATTTCAATACAAGCTACCCGAGAAGAGAGACTTGCAATTGCAGATGATGTCATTGATAATAATGGATCAAAAGAAATGTGTATTTCAAACATTAAGAGGTTACATCAATCTTATTTATCTCTTGCATTAGCTAAAATCAATGATTAAAATCATAAAATTTCAATGTCCAATCTGTAGTAAAGAAATCATCTGGAAAGATAATATCTGGCGTCCTTTCTGTAGTCATTATTGTAAGTTAATTGATTTAGAAGAATGGTTGAATGAAGTAAAATGTCTTTCTATTGTTACTGATGGTACTAACAATTTAAATTAACTTAACAGAACACGACCATGACACCGCTTATATTTTTTATTGGAACCACATGGACATAGATCATTACGCCCTATTTTAGATGCCTCATTATTTGATTCAGTAATCCAAAGATTCCTCGTCATTGGATGACTGAATCCTTTGTTAAGATCCACCTTAAGATTACATAAGATACCAACAATTTCATATTTCATGTTCTCTAGCATAGTAGAAAACATTACGAATGATTCACGCTTATATTCTTGTATTGGATCTTTTTGCGCATAACCACGTAAGTGAATACCTTGACGTAGATAATCCATAGCAGCTAAATGTTCTTTCCATAAAGAATCTAAGGTCTGTAACACTATTTTTTTTTCAAAATTTATTATAAATTCAAAACTGAGAAATTTTCTTTTTTGCTGATAAAGATTTTTTATTTCTAAAATTATTTTATCAATTAATTGCTCCGAAATCAATTGGTTCTCATCAATCCATTCTTCAATCGGTAAATCTATATCATAATTAATTTTTAGATGTTCTTTTAAACCAGTAAGATTCCAAATTTCATCTATAGATTGCAAGGGAATATAACTATTAATAATGTTCCTAAAAACATCTTCATATATGGTAATAATAGTTTCACTAACATCTGGTGATTCTAGTAATTCATTACGCTGTGCATAAATAGCCTGACGTTGATCATTAGCTACATCATCATATTCTAATAACTGTTTACGAATTTCAAAGTTACGAATTTCAACCTTGCGCTGTGCATTAGCAATTGCTTTGGTAACCCAAGGATGTTCTATAGCTTCCCCGGATTGAATTCCGATTTTACGCATGATCTTAGATAATCGATCTGAGGCAAAAATTCGCATTAAAGTATCTTCCATCGAAAGATAAAATCGCGAAGATCCAGGGTCTCCTTGTCTTCCTGATCGTCCACGAAGCTGATTATCAATTCTCCGAGATTCATGACGTTCCGTTCCGATAATATGTAATCCTCCTGCATTAACTACAGTCTTATGGCGAATTTTCCAAGCCTTCTTAACCTTTTTAATATTTTCTTGAGTCGGATCTTTAAGTTGAGAAATTTCTGCCTGTAAACTTCCTCCTAACACAATATCTGTACCACGTCCTGCCATATTAGTAGCAATAGTTACTTTTCCTGGCTGACCAGCTTGTGCTACTATATCTGCTTCAGATGCATGAAATTTAGCATTTAATACATTATGAACAATCCCAGAATCAGTTAATTTTCGAGAAATTATTTCGGATTTTTCAATTGAAATAGTACCTACTAATACAGGTTGACCATTAGCAGTACGTTTCTTAATATCTTGAATAATTGCATTAATTTTTTCTCTTTCACTTATATAAACTAAGTCGGGTAAATCAATACGTATCATTCTCCGATTAGTAGGAATTACAACGGTCTCCAATTTATAAATAGAAGTAAATTCAAATGCTTCTGTATTAGCTGTACCTGTCATTCCGGCTAATTTTTCATAAATTCTAAAATAATTCTGAAAAGTTATCGAAGCTAAGGTCTGATTTTCACTCTGAATCTGTACTCCTTCTTTAGCTTCTACTGCTTGATGTAAACCATCAGACCAACGTCTCCCAGACATAGCACGACCTGTATGTTCATCAACAATAATAATTTCTTCATTTTTGACAATATAATCTACATTACGAAAAAATAATGTATGAGCACGTAAAGCAGCTGTAACATGATGCATTAGCCTTATATTATAAGAAGAATAAAGTGATTCACCTTGATTCATAATACCTTCTTTAACCAAACACTCTTCTATGAAAATTAAACCACGTTCGGTTAAGTAAACTTGACGCGCTTTTTCATTTACAAAGAAATGTCCAAGTCCTGTGAAGTTTTTCGAATCTTCTTTATCTTGTCTAATTAATTTGGGAATCAGTTGATTTACTCGAATATAAAGCTCAGAGCTATTCTCCAATGGTCCAGAGATAATTAAAGGAGTGCGGGCTTCATCAATAAGTATTGAGTCTACTTCATCAACTAATGCATAATGTAACTTGCGTTGCACACGTTCTTTTTGAGAAAAAACCATATTATCCCGTAGATAATCAAATCCATATTCATTATTAGTTCCATAAGTAATATCAGCAGCATATGCTACTTGCTTTTGAACTAACGATAGTCCTGGTAAGTTTATGCCTACCGTAAGTTCAAGAAATTCAAATAAAGGACGATTAATTTCAGCATCTCGTTTAGCTAGATAATCATTAACCGTAACTATATGTACCCCTTTTCCGGTAAGAGCATTTAAGTATGCTGGTAATGTTGCCGTTAATGTTTTACCTTCACCGGTACGCATTTCAGCAATACAACGATTGTTTAATACTATTCCACCAAGTAACTGAACATCAAAAGGGCGCATATTAAAAACACGTTTACTAGCTTCACGTACAGTAGCAAAAGCCTCAGGAATTAAATTTTCTAAAGTTTCTCCGGTTTTTAAACGTAAACGAAATAGATGAGTTTGTTCCTTAAGTGTTTCATTAGATAATTGACTAAATTTATTTTCTAGTTGATTAATAGTATCTACTAGGTAATTCAGACGATTAAGGATACGATCATTTCTACTCCCAAAGATTTTCTTAAAAAATTTTAATAACATAAAATCAAAATCTCTTCATTATATAGTTTGATTACCATTATTGTAAAATACTGTAATTAATAATAATTAAATATGTTTTTTAAGAGATTTATAACTTTCATGAGGATGATTTTCTCATTAAATAGATTACTCATTTATAATATTATTAATTATCTTTAATATTTTCATCAATACTCTTAATCAAGGTAATCCATGATACGTTTTAATAATTTCTACTCGTTAGAAAGATTTTTAAGAATGCTAAACAGCACAATAAGAGTATACTAATTTTTTTTTGCAACGAAGAGTGATGATACTGATTAATTTTTAGATCGTCTAGTAAAAAGTGTCCTTCCTTAAGATTTTCATCCTTAGTACAGACAGAGTTGCTAATATTTGTCATCATATCTTAAGATTTGAAACAGTCAATCTATCATGGAAACCAATCCCTAATGATCCTAATATTTTACAAGAGCATCAAACCAAATCTTATGTAATTATAGAACTCTAAGTAATAAAAGTGCCACTATATTGCGTCAGATGGCAATAAAAAACATTCCGGATAATAGAAAAGCTGTATTAGAAAAATTAGCAGATTTAGCTAAAATCAATCTCAATAATTAGCTTTAATACTTATATATAGATTATACCGTTAGTACCATATTTTATAACGTTTAGCGTCAACATGAATCATACAGCAATTTTAAAAGTACTCATTTTAATTATCATCAGTTTTTTCAACTGAAATATTGTCTCATCAATCCTCTTTAATCAGCAAGATCTAAAATAATCTTAACCAGCTGAGAAAAATTTATTCCCACATATTGCGCTGCTATAGGAACCAAACTACTGCTAGTCATACCCGGACAAGTATTGACTTCGAGGAGATAAAAATGATCATCATCTAGCATAATATCTATACGTCCACAACCTCTACAACCTAAAGCATTCCAGGCTTTGAATACTATTTTTTTTAATTGAGCTTCTTGAACCATTGATAAACCACTTGGACATAGATATTTGGTATCTTGAGAACAATATTTTGCTTGATAATCATAAAAAATTCCGGAATGTTGAATCCTAATCGGAGGAAAAACACGATCTCCTAAAATAACTGCGGTATATTCGGGACCACTTAACCATTTTTCTACCAATACTATATCATCATAATAAAAGGCGCTCTTTAAAGCTGCATCTAGTTCGTGAAGATGATTAACCTTAGTTATTCCTATGCTCGAACCCTCCTTACTAGGTTTAACCATAACTGGCATGGATAAATCTCTTACACGTTCTATTTTAGCTGGATTTAAATCTGGTTTATAATCAGATTTTTTTAACGTTACCCAAGATGCAACTGGTAAACCTATACCTTTCCACAATAATTTAGTACGCCATTTATCTATGGCAAGAGCCGAAGCAAGAACTCTACTTCCTGTATAAGGAAGTTCCATAAAATCTAGCACCCCTTGGATAATCCCATCCTCTCCTCCTCTTCCATGAAGTGCCATAAAAACCTTGTTAAATCCTTCTTTTCTTAAATTAATTACTGAAAAATTTTTTAGATCTCTTGCATATGCATCAATGCCTGCATTTTTTAAACCAATTAAAATTGCTAAACCTGATTGCAAAGAAACCTCTCTTTCTGCAGAATTTCCACCTAGTAATACAGCTATCTTATCAATCATTATTATTCTCGGGATTTAGCTTACTTTTGGCGAGTTTATGAGCAATATTTCCAATATTTCCTGCTCCTTGTACAATAATCACATCATTATCTGCTAATAATGAAGCAAGCATCTTAGGTAAATCATGGGTTTTATACACTAATAGAGGATAAATTTTTCCTTTTTTTCTAATAGTATTACATAATGCATTACTATTGATTCCAGGTATAGGCAATTCACCTGCAGAATAGACTTCTAATAGTAAGAGAACATCTACATGAGATAGTACTTCAACAAAATCATCATAAAGATTACGGGTCCGCGTATAACGATGTGGTTGAAAAACCATAATAATTCTTTTATCTGGCCAACTAGCTCTCACCGCTTGGATAGTTACCTCAATTTCATGAGGATGATGCCCATAATCATCTATTAATAATATTTTACCTCTTCTACCATTAACCTTTTCTAAATTAAATTCACCTAGTAAATCAAAACGACGTGTGGTTCCCTGATAATTTTCTAGAGCATGACAAATTATCTTATCATTAATACCTTCTTGAGTAGCTAAGGCTACGGCGGCCGCAGCATTAAGAGCATTATGACGGCCTGGTGCATTTAAGATTACCGATAATCTGGGCATTGAGTTACGAATGATTGAAAAATGTCCTTTTATTCCATGCGCTTCATAATTTTTAATACATATATCAGCTTCTTCATTGAAGCCATATGTTGTAATTTTACGTTTAACATAAGGTATTATCTGACGACTTTCCCTATCATCCAGACATATTATTGCCCTACCATTCAAGGGTAAATTGTGTAAAAAATTAATAAAAGTGGTTTTAAGATTTTCAAAATTACCTTGATAGTAATCGAGATGTTCTGCTTCAATATTTGTTACAATAACTACCATAGGTTGTAAATTTAAAAAAGAAGCATCACTTTCATCAGCTTCTACAATCAGATATTTACTTTTACCCCTACGAGAATTCGTACCAGTAGCTTTGATTAATCCACCATTAATAAACGTGGGATCTAATCCTGCTTCATCATAGATACTAACAATCATAGCTGTAGTTGTAGTTTTGCCATGTGTTCCGGATATAGCGATTCCATACCGAAAATGCATTAGTTCTGCTAGCATTTCTGCTCTGCTAATTACTGGAATCCGTGCTTGGTAAGCAGCCAAAATTTCTGGATTGTCATCATCAATGGCTGTTGATCTAACTACTACACTAGCATTTTTAATATTAGCTGGATGATGATAAAAATAGATTTTCGCTCCTAAAGATATCAAATGTTGTGTCATGACATTCGGCAAAAGATCTGAACCACTAATTTGATAGCCTTCCATAGCTAATAAGTAAGCTATGGCACCCATTCCAGATCCACCAATACCTACAAAATGTATATTTTTACCTGGTAATATATAATGATGATGCAATGGTGTTAATTTTAGGGTAGTCATCAATTTTTCATTACTATTTAACGTTACTTTAAGTTAAAATTTAACATGATTAGATCATATTGTTGCCAATTGACATATTATTGCGGCAATTCGTTCGGTAGCATCACAAATAGCTAAAGAACGCGCTGATACTGCCATCTTTAATAATGCCGATCGATCTAATTTTTCCAATATTTCTGCAACTAATGGTGCGGTAAATTTTGATTGTTCTAAAATTTTAGCAGCACCAATCCTTTCTAAAGGCAAGGCATTCCAATATTGCTGTTTGTCATTATGTTGAAAAGGTATAAAAATGGCAGGTAATCCAACTACTGCAATTTCACTTACTGTCATTGCCCCTGAACGACATATCACTATATCAGCCCAAGCATAGGCTAATGCTATATCTTCTATAAATTCATTGAGTCGATATTTAGTATAATAGACTTGTTGATAATATTTCTTGACAGTAGTTAAGGATTGTTTGCCAATTTGATGCCAGATTGTAATCTTATTACCCATAATCATTGCTAGTTGGGGTATAGTAAAATTTAAAATTTCAGATCCCTGGCTACCACCAATTACTAGAATACGAAGAGGCAATAGTTTTCTGCATGAAAATCGTATTTCTGGAGGAGGTAAGCTACACAATTTATTGCGTATAGGATTTCCTACTAATACAGCATTCTTGAAGGTTCCCGGAAATGATTGTAGTGTGATTTTGGCAATTTTGGTAATACATCGATTAGTGAAACCTGCAATACCATTCTGTTCATGTATAACTATTGGAATACCATGTATCCAAGCGGCTAAACAACCAGGAGCAGAAATATAACCTCCCATTCCCAGTACTACATTAGGATGCCATAATTTTATTATTTGATAAGATTTATAGATAGCACTGAGAAATTTTGGACCAAACGACCAAAATTCCTTAACTCCCTTACCACGTAAACCTTGTATACTAATGAATTCAATTTCAATACCATGTTGTGGTACTAAGGTTGCTTCTAAACGATCTGCAGTTCCTAGCCAAAGGATCTTCCAACCATGACTCATAAGATATTTTACAATGGTAATACCTGGAAAGATATGGCCACCAGTTCCACCTGCAATAACTATTAAACGTTTAGACGAAATCAATTTTATACCTCGCCTGCACACTAAGTTGATCATTCCTGTGTGAGTTTTAATAACTATTATTAATCAAATAACCGTACGATATCTATTATCAAAATTAGATAATCCTACTTAAGATAGTTTTCATTAAAGTAGGCAATATTATCCTAATATTTTAGCAAGTTGTGTAAATATCTTACCTCTATGAGCAAAATCTTTAAATTGATCTTTACTAGAACATGCTGGAGAAAGCAAAACTAAATCACCTGGTTTAACTTTACTAGCAATATCTTGCATTGCATCAACCATGGTAGTTGTTAGAACACTAGTCTGCTGTCGTAATTTGGCGAATTTTTTTCTGTCACGACCATAACAATAAAGCTTTAATTGATCATCTTGTAAATAAAAAGATAGATTTTTTAAATTGGCATCTTTACTATTTCCACCTACTAGTAAATAAATTATTCCACGTACTAATGATTTACTAACTTTAAGTGCTGCTATAGTACTACTTACATTAGTAGCCTTTGAATCATTGATCCAAGATATTCCTTTATTTTTCCAAACTAACTGAAAACAATGAGGTAATCCTGTAAAATTTTTTAAGGCTTGAAGACAACAATTATTAGATAATCCAATAACCTCAGCCATTGCTAGTGCAGCTAGAATGTTAGTATAATTATGTTGTCCAATTAATTTAAGTTCTGCGGTATTTAATATTTTAGCACCATTTACTGACATCCAAATATTACCATTATTAAAATTTAGATGATAATCTCCTTTATGAATACCAAAACTTACAGTTTTTTGGTAATAATTTATTATTCTAGGTTGTGTATTTTTTTCCTCAGCATTAAATATACACACTTTAGCATGTTCGTAAATCCGTAATTTTGCCATTTTATAATTATAAAATTTATTAAAATAGTAATCTCTATGATCTTCACTAATATTCAAAATTGTAGCTACTTTTGTATGTAAACTATAAGTAGCTTCGAGTTGAAAACTCGAGAGTTCTAAAATATATAATTGGTAGGATTGTTGTAATAAATTTAGAGCTGGTAGTCCAATATTACCCCCAACACCAGTAATTAAACCGCAAGATCGCGCCATTTCACCAATTAAAACAGATACAGTACTTTTGCCATTAGTACCAGTTATGGCAATAATTGGAGCACAGGCTTCACGACAAAATAATTCAATATCACTAATAATATCTATACCAGTTCTAGCGGATTTAATTAATAAAGGATGCATCAACATCCCAGGACTAACAATTATCATATCAGCATACAGTAACCATTCTTGATTTAAAGAACCTAACCAGCATTCTATAAAATTCGGAAGTTTTGCTTTTTCTGGAGGATCAAGACGAGTATCCATGACTCTAGGGATTACTCCACGAGATAAAAAAAAATTAATACAGGACATTCCAGTAATTCCTAGTCCAATTATGACAATGTTTTTATTGCGATAGTTGTTCAATTTAACGTACCTTAAAGGTTGCTAAACTAATCAATAATAATATCGTCGAGATAATCCAGAACCTTACTATAATTCTGGACTCAGGCCAGCCTTTTAATTCATAATGATGATGAATAGGGGTCATCAGAAAAATTTTCTGTCCACGAATTTTAAAGGATCCTAATTGTAAAATTACCGATAGTGTCTCAATAACAAATATACCACCCATTAACAATAGTAATAACTCCTCTCTTAACAAGACAGCAATTGTTCCTAATATTCCACCTAAGGCTAAAGATCCAACATCTCCCATAAAAATTTGAGCAGGGTGGGTATTAAACCATAGAAAACCTAAGCTGGCACCAATAATTGCAGTACAAAAAACCATTAGTTCACCAGCATAAGGTAAATAAGGAATATGCAGTTCGTCAGCAAAATTAATATTACTAGTTAACCAGGCAATGAATGCTAGACCAGCAGCAACCAATAAAGTTGGCATAATAGCTAATCCATCTAACCCATCAGTAAGATTTACCGCATTGCTAGTTCCTATAATGACAAAATAAGTTAATAATAAATATGTCATCTCCCTTTGTGGGATAAAATCTTTAAAAAATGGTACTACAAGTTGCGTGGCTACTGTACTTTTACCCATCTTATATAAGATCATACTAATTAAGAGTGCTATTATCGATTGCCAGAAATATTTCCAAAAAGCAATTAACCCTTGGGTATTGTTGCTTTTAATTTTTCTATAATCATCAATGAATCCAATAATACCGTAACCTATGAAAACCAAGAAAACACACCAAATATACGGATTAGAAAGTTTAGCCCATAATAATACTGCAATACTAATTGCTACAATAATAATTATTCCCCCCATAGTAGGAGTTCCTTGCTTGCCAAAATGATTTTTTGGTCCATAATGACGTACAATTTGAATAATCTTAAATTTATTTAACCATACAATTAAATATGATCCAATCCACATTGAAATAAATAATGCAGTAAATAAGCTTAAAATCGCTCTTAAGACGATATCTGAAAAAATCTCATCCATATAATACCATAACTATCAAAATCATAAGGTAACATGAGACAACTTAACATGAGTATTTTTGCTGTAAACTATGTACAATATTTTCCATTCTAGCTAACCTAGAACCTTTAATTAAAATAGTAACTTTTGGATATTTTCCCATGAGTACTTGAAGACGTTTAATTAATTTCGATTGATCATAAAAATGCTCACCATCATAGTTCAGATCACTAATATTTTTACTCATTATTCCTATGCTGATCACTTTATCAATCTTAGCAAAACGTACTATAAAACCAATCATTTGATGATATCTTCCAGAAGCATCACCTAATTCCGCTATATCTCCTACTACCATAATTCTATAACCTGGCATTTTAGATAATGTAGAAGCGGCTGCCTTAATTGAGCCTAGATTAGCGTTATAGCTATCATCAATTAATAATTTATTTTTATCTAGTAGTATAGGATAACTACGACCTGGAAGTACTTTTAAGTGAGCTAATCCCATCTTAATATTTTGGAGAGATATATCATCAACTGCTGAAGCTAAAGTTGCTGCCGCTAATGCATTAGCAATATTATGCTTACCTAGTAATGGTAAGCAGACTTCAATACATCCTTTTGGGGTATTAAGAGTAAATTGTGTACTTGTCAGATTAATAATAATATTAGTAGCAAAAAATTTACTTTCAGGTTTAGGAGTAAGAGAAAATCTCCATACTAATTTATCATCTAATAAATGACGCCAATACTGCCAATAATGACTCTCAGCATTTATCACAGCTATACCATTTTCTACTAAACCAGTAAAAATTTCTCCTTTGGATTTAGCAACTCCTAATATTGAACCAAAACCATCTAAATGTGATAATGTAATATTATTAATTAAAACCACTTCCGGATTAGTTAATTGTACCGTATAATAAATTTCTCCAGGATGATTCGCACCTAGTTCAATCACTGCATAAATATATTCTTTATTTAATTTCAACAACGTTAATGGGACACCAATATGATTATTCATATTTCCAAAGGTAGATAGAGTTTTACCACACTGTTTTAAAATAGCGGTTAACATCTCTTTAACTGTAGTTTTACCAGAGGATCCAGTTAAGGCAATCACTTTAGTAGCTAGCTGCTTTCTAAGCCATTGGGCAAGTTTTCCTAGAGCAATACTGGTATTTTTTACAAGAATTTGTGGTATATTAATAACTAATAGACGACTTACTACAACTGCGATAATTTTATTATTCTTTATGGCTTCTTCGATAAAATCATGGGCATCAAAATTTTTACCGATCAAAGCAATAAAAAGAGCTTGCTCAGTATTTTGACGTGTATCAGTAATCACCTGACAAATCTCAACATCACTACCAATTATTTCACCATTAATGATTTGGGCTAATTTAATTAATGATATAGGAATCATGCTTTGATTCCTAAAATACGAGCAACTATTGTCCGATCCGAAAAATTCATTCGATGATTTCCTATTATCTGATAATTTTCATGTCCTTTACCCGCTAATAAAATTACATCATCTTCTTGTGCTCTCATAATTGTATGTGTTACGGCAAGGCTACGATCATGTATAATATTGACATTTTTGATATCCGGTAATCCACTTAATATATCTTTAATAATAGCATTAGGATCTTCATAACGGGGATTATCACTAGTAATAACTAATTTATCAGAAAAATTTTTAGCGATTCTACCCATAATTGAGCGCTTTCCTTTATCACGATCACCACCACAACCAAAAATACACCATAATTTACTCCGACAGTGTAATCTAGCGGCTTTGAGGGATTTTTCAAGTGCCTCAGGAGTATGTGCATAATCTATAATAACAGTTGGTTTTCCCTGACCACCTAACTTATTAAATATTTCCATACGACCAGATATAGGTTGTAATTGATTACTAGTTGCTATTAATCTATCTAAATGATAACCCTTGGCTAAGAGAGTTGTCAGCGCGAGTAATAAATTACTAACATTAAAGTTACCTATCAAACTCGTAGTAATTTCTCCATCCCCCCAAACAGATTGGAAACCAATTATTGTACTCACCTCATTGTATCGTACTCTTAATACCTTTAGCCAATATTGCCTATTATTACATAATGACCAATACTTTTTGTTGATTATTACTGCTATAGCTTTCGGTAAACGTTTTAACCAAGCACGTCCTATCTCATCATCAGCATTAATGATAGCTAATTCAGTACTATGTTTATAAAATAGCGACCACTTAGCCATTTGATAATTTTTCATATTAAGGTGATAATCCAGATGATCACGACTTAAATTGGTAAAAATCGCTGCGGCAAATGGTATAGCTGATACACGATGTTGTACAAGTCCATGCGATGAAATTTCTATGGCTACCACTTTGGCACCTTTTTGCCATAAAAAATTTAACCATCGTTGAATTTCAACTGCTGAAGAGGTAGTATTCTCTGATGGAGTCAACTTACCACCATATAAACCATTTCCGATAGTTCCCATTACCGCACTCTTATCACCCAGTAAAGTTATCCACTGTGCTAATAATTGGGTGGTAGTAGTTTTACCATTAGTTCCTGTTACTCCAATTAAACATAATTTTTTTCCTGGATGATCATAAAAACGTCCGGCGATCTCTGAAAGTCGCTGAGATAACTTGTCTAAATAAATGATCGGAACCTTATCTAAATAACAAATATAGCCATTATGATAAGGTATCGCTTCAGCAATAACCGCCTTGACACCATTAGTAAGAGCTTGAGATATAAAATCACGTCCATCAAGGCGAGATCCCTTAAGAGCCACGAAAAGATCTCCTCTTTTAGTTAACCGGCTATCAAGAGTGATTTCTTTGATTAAAATGTTAGGAGCTGAAGTAATCCAAGGTGCTAGTACCTCATGTAAATTGCGATTAAGCAAAATAATACCTCTTTTTAGCTTTACTCATTTAGGAATCGTTACTAAAGATTAGATATAATCTTAATAAGACTAATTATTCAATCTCGAATACTTACTATCAAATAATTAACTCAAATAGCAACTATCTAATTTTTTAGTTAAACCAACAACACTTAACCTTTAGTATAGTATGTTACATAAATAATGGTTCTATTTAGAAAAATTATTTTAGATTTTAAATTAAGAAAGATTATTAAATTCTTTTCTCAGCAATCCTAAGAATTGCACTACGAGCACGGGGATTAATTGCAACTTCTTTTTGATTAGGTTTGATTTTATCGATGGCTATTAAATAAGGTGTAGAATATAAAGATTGGATTTCTTTTACGGTTAATGGAATTCCTTTTGGAATACTACAGGAGCGACTCAACTTCCTAATAAAATTCTTTACAATTCGATCTTCTAATGAATGAAAACTAATTACAACTAATCTTCCTCCGGGAGCTAGGGTTAATAATATCCCTTGTAATGCTTTAATTAGCTCGTTTAACTCATTATTAATAAAAATTCGTATTGCTTGAAAACTACGAGTTGCTGGATGTTTAGAAAAATTTTTTTTATATGGTATCGCAGTCTCAATTACTGAGGCTAGGTCTCTAGTACTTATTATAGGTTGATTAGTACTGTTGCGTTTTACTATAGCATGAGCAATCCGCTGGGCAAAACGTTCATCTCCGTATTTTTTTAATACCAGTGCAATCTCTTCTACTTTAGATTGTAATAACCAATCTTTAGCTGAGATACCATGAGTTGGATCCATACGCATATCTAGGGGTCCATTTTGCATAAAAGAAAAACCGCGTGAAGCATTATCAATTTGGGGTGATGATAATCCTAAATCTAATAAGATACCATTAATACGACCTATTAATCTTCTCTGTGAAATATAATCAACTAAACTAGAAAAAACTCCGTGAATAATAGTAAATCGTGGATCTCTAATACTCGCTGCCGCTGCTATTGCTCGAGGATCACGATCAATCGCATATAATTGTCCTTGAGACGATAAATGAGATAATATTAAACGAGAATGTCCACCACACCCGAAAGTACCATCGAGATATATTCCATGACCTTTGATATTTAGAGCATTAACTACGGCATCGACAAGTACGCTTTTATGGTTATCCATATAATATCAATTATAAATTAATTTTATAAGCAAATAGAGTTAAAGCAATTAATTCTTAAAATTAGAGATCTGATTAATTTAAGTATGAGATGTATCATATATATATATACTTGCATTAATATTAGTTGTCAAAAAAAACTATCTTAACTATTTATAAGAATTTTACCAACTAATTTGGTCCAGAAAACCTCTTCAACAAAAATTATAACTAGTAGTTATCAGCCTCAATTAGCTAAATTTTTATCTAATTTCACTAACTAGGTCAAAAGATGATTACTCTTAAGTCTTAGTAGCCGTATTTTAAGAAGAACTATATTGATTCTGTATCAATTAATTTATTGTTATTCTTTAACAATTTTTGGTACTTCGTAAAGTATTAATCAATATGATCTTACTTTAGATTAAAAAATTAATTAATTTAAATTGGATATTATTTAAATTGGCGACTTTTTTTGATCAGTTCCCAAGCTTTTTGAATTTCCTGACTTTTGTGTTGGGTAATTTTCATTAGGTTAGTTGGTAATCCTTTAGCTAAAAGTTTATCAGGATGATATTCAGTCATAAGTTTACGCCACGCACGTTTGATAGTAACGTAATCATCGGTATTTTTAACTCCTAAAACTTTGCAAGCATTATCTAATTCTGTTAATTGTTCTGATTTATAGTGGACATTCTGTGCAGCATAAGAATCAAATCCGTTTCTTTCTATAATTTTTAAAAATTGCTCAAATTGTATGGGTGAAATTCCTAATTCTTCCGCCAAAATATGTAATATTTGATGTTCTTTAGGATGTAAGTAACCATCCGACAATGCAGTTTTAATTTGAATGTCAATAAAAATTCTAATTAAATCAAATCGATCAAAGCAAATTTGATGTAATTCCCGTAATTTAGTACGCAATGGGTATTTTAAATGCTTTCCTTCTCTAAAGGCTTGTTGTGCTAATTTCCTTTCTTCACCCGAAAGCTCGAGGTGATCCATGAATTTTAAGGCATTTTTAATATCCCTTTCGGTGACTATTCCTTTAGATTTACTAAGATGACCAATAATCTGAAAAGTGATACGATAAAAGATTTTTTGACGTTTACTTTGGTTAGTGAAATAACTATTTATAGAGATGTCCATAGTTTTATCAATGAGATGACCTATAAATAGACCAACTAACACACCAACTATTCCAGTTCCAGATGCAATTCCTATAAATAATCCTAAGGTTTTTCCCCAAAACAGCATGGATAGATACCTCAATTAAGTTTATCACTGGATAAATTAGTTTGTTTTAATCTTCATTCAATCCGTTAGTTTCATCATTATTTGATGAACCAATGAAATAATATGTATACTATTTACCACAATTTATCTTAACATGTACCTTATATAGAATATCAAATAAATCTGCCAGCTTACTAAGCTCATATTATCTAGATAGTTACTCTGATCATAATTGAGAATAATGCTGCAGAATTTTTTAAGTAAGATAGTATTAAGCTATGAAAAAATTAATTATACTGATTATCAGTATCAATTTAATAACTAGTATTCCATCTCTTGCAGCTATAAAAATGATTAATAAAATTGCTGCCATTGTAAATGACGAAGTAATCTTACAAAGTGAAATTGAGAATTGTGTTAACTTTATTAAACCTCATTACAATGAAAAATTACCATTTTATAATAGCTATTATCTTCAGATTATTGAAAATCTAATTATTAATCAGATCTTATATAATTTAGGTAAAATAAAACATTTATCAGTTAATCAAAACCAAATAAACTTAACTATTAAAAATCCAGTGGCAACTAAAAACATGATCAGAGCTCAATGTTATAAACCAATCATTACTAATGATCATAATTATCGCAAAACTCTTAGCAAAGAGCTGATAACTAAAGAAGTAAATAGTAATATTATTCGTAATAGTGTAAATATTACACCATCAGAAATTACTAGTTTAATAAATCAAATTAAAAATAACAATAATGATCTTAGCGAATTTAGCCTAAATCATATAATAATTCCATTATCAAAATATCCAACAACTCAACAAGAATCTAAAGCAAAATTACTCGCCACTGAAATAATTCATCAAATTAACAATTATCCAAATTTTGATATATTAAATAACATTAATAATATAATAATATTTAAGAATCAAAAAGTATGTTGGCGTCAAATCAAATCTCATCATAAGATTTTATTTAAAAACCTTATCAACCCAAATCTTATTGGTCCCATTAAATCCCAGATTGGTTTTCATATTTTCCAAATTAACGAGATTAACAATAAAATTATCTTCATTACAGACATACACATACGACATATTTTCCTTAAATTATCTAATTGGATAAATGATAAACAAGCCATCAAAATCATGAAACAAATTAAAATCCAAATCAAAAATGGAAAACTAGATTTTGCTCGCGCTGCTAAATTTTATTCACAAGATACTATATCAGCTCCATTAGGAGGTGATTTAGGCTGGGAATCACCCAATATATTAGGTTATAAATTAAGTACAGTATTATTAAAATTAAAAACTAATGAAATCAGTTTACCAGTAAGATCTCCAATGGGATGGCACTTAATTCAGTTATTAGGAGCACGCCAAGTAAATAAAACCAATATAATATTTCAAGAACAAGCTTTGAAAATTTTATATATGCGCAAATTTGTTGAAGTTATCAAATTATGGGTGCAAGAACAGCAGCAGTTAATAAATACTAATTACGTTAAAATTTTTGATAAAAATGAATAATCACCGTGTAATTCTTACTCCCGGAGAACCCGCTGGAATAGGTCCTGATATAATTATTAAATTAGCTCAATATAATTGGCCGATTGAATTGGTAGTGTGTGCCTCTACTGAACTGATGCACTCAAGAGCTTTAGCTCTTAATTTACCCTTGATCTTCCATGATTATCAATTTGAACTAATGACACCTCACCGGGCAGGCCATCTCAAAATTCTGCCAATAGATTTAATTAAACCGGTTAAAGCAGGTCAATTATGTGTAGACAATAGTAAATATGTTCTCTCAACTTTAGAACAAGCTTGTCACAGATGTTTACATGGTGAATTTTCAGCTCTAGTTACTGGACCAGTGCATAAAGGAATAATGAATAAAGCTGGAATAACTTTTATTGGTCATACAGAATATTTAGTTCAACATTCTAATATAAAAAGAGGAGTGATGTTATTTGTTATGGGAAGATTACGTGTAGCACTTACTACTACACATTTACCTTTAAAAAAAGTTCCCTATGCAATTACATCAAATCATCTATCTGAAGTGATTACTATTTTGTATCAAGAACTTCAAAGTAAATTTAAAATTGCTAAACCACACATATTTGTATGTGGTCTTAATCCTCATGCCGGAGAAGGAGGATATCTAGGTAGCGAAGAACAAGAGATAATAATCCCTGTAATACAAAGATTAAGACAACATGGCCTCAAAATTACTGGTCCTTTACCAGCTGATACTATATTTCAAAAAAAATATCTCAAGGCGGCTGATGTGATATTAACTATGTATCACGATCAAGGATTACCAGTATTAAAATGTCAAGGATTTGGAGAGATTGTTAATATTACCCTTGGATTACCTTTTATACGAACCTCAGTAGATCATGGAACCGCTCTTGAATTAGCTGCTACTGGAAAAGCAAATCCAGGTAGTTTGATAGCAGCACTTAAACTTACCATTAATATGCTTAATTTAAATAATTATGAAAAATAATTTCTATCTTGGGCATGTTATTCGCAAAAATTGGGGTCAAATTTTTATTAAAGACGCTAAGATTATTAATAATATTGTTAGTGCTATCAATCCACAAAATAATGATCATTTGGTAGAAATTGGTCCCGGACTAGGAGCATTAACTCAACCTATTAGTAAATATGTTAAACATCTCACAGCTATTGAAATAGACAAAAATTTAGTTAATTTGTTGAAAACTAATACCGGGATTAGTAATAAATTAACTATTTACCAAAAAGATGCCCTAAATTTTGATTTTAACGAACTATCAAGACCTAAAGGGCACAAACTAAGAATTTTTGGTAATTTACCTTATAACATTTCTACTCAACTGATTTTTCATCTATTTAAATATACAAAAATTATCAAAGATATGCATTTGATGTTACAAAAAGAAGTAGTTGACCGTATCATTGCAGTTCCCGACAGTAAAAAGTACGGTAGATTAAGTATAATGTCACAATATTATTGTCAAGGATTTTTCATTCAAGAAATTACTCCAGAATCTTTTATACCAGTTCCAAAAGTATCTTCGGCCTTACTTCGTTTAGTACCATATAGTTTAATGCCAAATATAGTAGAAAATATTAGTGAATTACAACTAATCACCAGAACCGCTTTTAGTCATCGTCGAAAAATTATCAAAAATAGTCTGAGTAAATTAGTAACAGTTAAAGTTCTAAAAGAAATAGGAATTAATCCAAATTTACGTGCCGAGAACATTTCGGTTGCACTATATTGCAAGCTCGCTAATTGGTTAACTGTACATTCACCAATGAAAATCAAGGAGAAATAATGGTATGGAGGAAACTACTAGTGTTGATGTAAATGTACAAAGTGTATATCTTGCATCACAATCGATACCTGAAGAAGCACATTATGTTTTCGCTTATACAATTAATATTCGCAATTTAGGAAAAAAATCTATTCAGCTTCATAGTCGCTCTTGGTTAATTACTAACGGTAACGGACGAGTAACTAAAGTTCAAGGAGAAGGAGTAGTAGGAAAAAAACCATATATTCAACCGAATAGTGAATTTCAGTATACTAGTGCTCTTATCATTGATACTCCAATAGGAACTATGCAAGGCTATTATAATATGTCTGATAATAAAGGTGTAATCTTTAAAGTAGATATTCCAATTTTTAGGTTGGCTATTCAAAGTCATCTTCATTAAGAATAAATAACCGTACAGTTTTATTTATGGCTACATACATAATTGGAGATATTCATGGTTGTTATCAAGAATTATGTGCTCTATTGGCACAAGTAAATTTTGATGCTAGAATAGATACATTATGGCTAACTGGTGATTTAGTAGCTAGAGGCCCAGAATCTATCCAAGTACTGCGTTATATACGTTCTTTAGGAAAAAATGCCCGGATAGTTCTTGGTAACCATGATTTAAATCTTTTAGCAGAATATTATAGTAGAAATCTTAACCAAGATAAGAATTTTTCTCTTAAAGGTTTACTAGAATCTTCTGATGGGGATGATATTATTAATTGGTTACGTCATCAGCCATTACTACAATTTGATAAAGAAAAAAAGCTAATTATGATTCATGCGGGAATTTTACCTCAGTGGGATCTAAGTACTGCACAACAGCGCGCTCGAGAAGTAGAATTAATACTTACTAGTAAATCCTATTTATACTTTCTTGATCATATGTACGGTAATATGCCAAATTATTGGTCAGAAAAACTTACTGGAATGGCAAGATTACGTTTTATTACTAATGTTCTGACTCGTATGCGTTATTGTTATAACAATGGACAACTGGATATGATTTGTAAAAAACCACCCTATTTAGCACCCGCATACTTAAAACCATGGTTTAAATTTCGCAGTTCTATATTAGTAGTTCATTCTGATTATACGATAATTTTTGGTCACTGGGCATCGCTTAATGGAAAAGGTACTCCTAAAGGTATTATTGGTCTGGACACTGGATGCTGTTGGGGTGGTTACTTAACTATGTTATGTTGGGAAAATCAATCTTTAGTTATTCAGCCAACGCTGAATAACTAAAGATTAATTATTATCGTATTGTTCTCTACCTATATAATTATCAAAACGTGACCATTGACCATTAAATGTTAAACGTATAGAACCAATTGGCCCATTACGTTGTTTACCAATAATAATCTCCGAGATCCCTTTCATTTCGCTATTTTCATTATAAACTTCATCTCGATAAATAAATATAATTAAATCAGCATCCTGTTCTATAGAACCAGAATCACGTAAATCCGAGTTTACTGGACGTTTATTACTACGTTGTTCTAATAAACGATTAAGCTGTGATAATGCAACAACTGGGACTTGTAAATCCTTTGCTAAAGCTTTCAAGGCTCTAGAAATCTCTGAAATTTCTAAGGTACGATTTGTAGAAAGCCATGGAACTCGCATAAGTTGCAAGTAATCAACCATGATTAAACCTAATCCGTTATGCTCTCGAAATATTCTTCGGGCCCGAGAACGCACCTCAGTAGGGGTAAGACTAGAAGAATCATCGATATAAAGATTTCGTTTTTCTAAAAGTAATCCGATAGAGCGAGAAATTTTAGCCCAATCCTCATCATGAAGTTGCCCAGTACGAATTCTCGTATGATCTACCCTAGAGAGTGATGCTAACATGCGCATCATAATTTGTTCACCAGGCATTTCAAGACTAAAAACCAGTACTGGTTGATCTTGCGTGATAGCCGCATTTTCACATAAGTTCATAGCTAAAGTAGTCTTCCCCATAGAAGGACGAGCCGCAATAATAATTAAGTCTGAAGGTTGTAACCCGGTAGTTTTTTTATCTAAATCATGGTAACCAGTAGAAATACCTGTAATTCCATGATTTGGAGATTTGTATAGAGTTTGTATACGTGATATAGTTGATTCTAAAATTTGATCTACACTTTTAGGACCGGAATTTTTAGTACGTTTTTCAGCAATTTGGAAAACTCTAGATTCTGCCATATCCAGTAAATTTTCACTACTACGTCCTTGAGGATTATAACCAGCATCAGCAATATAATTAGCAGCAGAAATCATCTCCCTAACTATAGCACGTTCACGTACAATATCAGCATAAGCATAAATATTTGCGGCACTAGGTGTATTTTTAGATAATTCAGCGAGATAAGCAAAACCACCAACCGATTCTAATTTTCCTTTCTGCTCAAGGGATTCTGCGAGAGTAATTAAATCAATAGGTTTCCTAAGTTCTATTAAATGTTGCATTTCAATAAAAATTAACCTATGAGCTAAACTAAAAAAATCTCTGGCTACTAAATGTTCAGCTACGTTGTCCCAACGATCATTATCTAGCATTAAACCACCTAATACAGATTGTTCGGCTTCTATAGAATGTGGGGGGATCTTAACAAGATTAGTTGGTTGTGAAGAACTACTATCTTTGTGATTAAATTTATTTTCTATCATAATGATAATATACTAAAATAGCTGCTATTTTTGTCAATGACTCAAATAGTAAATTTAAAATGCTAATGTTATAAATTCCAAATACTTAATGTAAATTAATTTAATTATAATATTGAGGCATCTTATTACTAGATATTTTATAGTACTCTGAAATTACTGCTAACTTTATATTTAGATATCATTTATTAACTCAAAAACGTTATTTTATTTATATTGATATACTGTTATATTTTAGATCTTTAGTCAATCTAAAAAAGATCACTATTAGATTGAATAGCTTAAATATTATCTTTAAAAGATGATTCATAATACATTTAGCAGTAATCTGTTAAAATAAAAACATACTCTCATAAATAATAGAGATTTAATCAAATGACCAGCAGGGGTATCAATAAAGTAATTCTAATTGGAAATTTAGGGCAAAAACCAGAAGTTCGTTATATGCCAAATGGGGGAGCCGTGACTAATATTACTATCGCTACCTCAGAAAACTGGCGTGATAAACAAACTGGAGAAAATCGAGAAAAAACTGAATGGCATCGTGTCGTTTTGTTTGGTAAATTAGCCGAAGTAGCCGGTGAATTCTTATATAAAGGAGCACAAGTTTATATCGAAGGTTCTTTACAAACCAGAAAATGGCAGGATCAAAATGGGCATGAACGATATACTACTGAGATTGTGGTAACTGCTCATGGTACCATGCAAATGCTTGGTAATCGAAGTGCAAAAAACTCTCCGATGCAACCAACTACGAATCCTAGTAATAATTGGGTACCATCTTCAACATCAAACCCTAATAAATTTGGTAGCAATAAGAGTACGACATTATTTCCAACACAATCTAATGAACTTTTATCCGGATCCGATAACGATCATCAAGAAGATTTTGATGATATCCCCTTTTAACCTGTTTATCAGATCTTAATATGAAGAATTATGAATCATTTATTAAGTATTATGAAGAGCAGCACCAATGCTTGCCACTTAATAAGTCTCGGTAGTAGATTATTTAATAACTAACTATGATGATAAACTTCCAAGGTGAATCTTGACCTTCTCCTTGGAAGGACTGTAATTTACTAAATTACACACCCTTTTGTAATCGTCTTTTAATTTTATGTATAATTAAATATATACTGTGAATTAAATAATCTCATCTAAGATGAGACTCCTTCAATTAACATATTAATATAATAGTTATTCTAGAAATTTTAGAAAATTCATCACTGCTTGAGCTCGATGAGAATATTTATTTTTAGTTTCTATATCGATTTCGGCAACGCTTTGATTATATCCAAGTGGAATAAACATTGGATCGTAACCAAATCCATTATCAATATTATGATATGTAACTATATTACCGTTCCATACTGCTTCAAATTTTTTGATATTACTAATACTTGGTTGGTAAACTAAAACACATCTGTATCTTGCAGGTGTAGATGTCAAATGATTACCTAATAAAAAATTTTTCAATTTATTTCTATTTTGTTGATCAGTTGCATTTATTCCTGCATATCTAGCTGAATAAATTCCTGGAAGATTATTAAAATTTATGAGTTCAAGTCCTGAATCATCTGAAAGAACCGGACATTGGTAATATTGATAAACTATTTGAGCTTTTAGTAAAGCATTCTCTAAATAATTAACTCCATATTCGGGAATCTTTCCTATATCTTGAGAAATGGGTTTACTAACAAATTGAACCTCATAATGAGGTTTAATGATTTGTAAAAATTCAAATAATTTTCCTGGATTTGAAGTAGCTAATAAAATTTTTTTCACGATAAATTTATATCCATTTAGTTATAACTGTCCAGCTAAGATTTTCTCCAGCAAGAAAAGGAACTAATTGATCTTTATTATCTACCTTAATGTGATTTGGAACAGTCCAAGGAATACGTACTAGTTTAATTTTATCTTGATTTAAAGGTAAACCGTAATAGCGCGGACCATTGATAGCACAAAAAGATTCTAAATACGGCAAAGCATTCATTTCTTCAAAAACTGCAGTATAAGCTGACAGAGCAGTAGGAGCATTAAATATTCCAGCAAATCCTCTTTTACTTTCTTTATATCGTTTTAGATGAGGGGCACTATCAGTACCAATAAAAAAACGATCGCAACCAGTTTTAATAACTTTACGTAATGCTTGCTGATCAATCGCACGATTTAGTACTGGTAGACAATAGAAATGTGGATTGATACCATTAACTAACATATGATTACGATTCAACATTAAATGTTGTGGTGTAATAGTAGCCGCAATATAACGATTTCCTTCTAAAACATACTGAGCCGCTTCTTTTGTACTTATATGTTCAAGAATAATCTTTAATTCAGGGAATTTTTGCCGTAATGGCTCTAAAACTTTTTCAATAAATATAACTTCACGGTCAAAAATATCCACTTGAGCATTCGATATTTCTCCATGTATTAATAGAGGCATTCCAAAAGTTTGCATCTCTTCTAAAATTGGAAAAATTTTTTCAATATTTTTTACCCCATAATTGCTATTAGTAGTACTGTTTGCCAAGTAAAGTTTTGCAGCTACAAAAACCTTTTCCTGAAAACCAATCATTAATTCTTTTGAATCAAGATATTCTGTTATATAGCAAGTCATCAAAGGTTGGAAACAATGTTTAGTAGGTAAAACTGCTATAATCCGTTGTCGATAATTAAGAGCACTCTTAATGCTAGTTATTGGTGGTAATAAATTTGGCATAATGACAGCACGTGCAAAAATTTTACTAGTAAAAGGAAGCACGGTTTGTAACAAGTTATGATCACGTAAATGAAGATGCCAATCATCAGGACGATGAATAATAATCTCTTCTGTAGAAATTGGCATAATTTAACCGTTGAGAAAATTTAAAGTAATTTTAGACAACATTGACATTAGTGCTAAACTCTTTTCAGTTTCCTGATGAATAATAAAATTTATCATAGAATTTAATTAGAATTGCAATACCAACTATGACAATCGCATATTGAATAATACTAACTTAGTACTAAATAATAAATAGTATTTTATTAATCTATAAAGAATTTTAATAAAAATATACTAATATTATATATGATTACAACATACTTTTAAGTTTTTGACTACGTTATAAACTTTAATTAGCTAGGTAGTTCTATCTATTTTTAAGATTATTTTTATAAATTACCCAGAAAAATTAGATTAATTACCTTAGCGAGTTCTTAAATAAGCTTATAACATATAAGTTATAGCCTATTTTGATAATAACGAGGCATAAAATGAAGAAAAAAACAGCTATCACAATTGCAGTGGCACTGGTGGGATTTGCGACTATTGCGCAATCCACTACCACAGATAACAATTGGTATACTGGTGCAAAAGTTGGATGGTCTCAATACCATAATAAAGATTACTATGGTAATGGTTACATAAATAATGATGGTCCAACTCATGAAAATCAACTTGGTACTGGTGCTATTCTTGGTTATCAATTAAATCCTTATCTAGGATGGGAATTAGGCTATGATTGGTTAGGTCGTATGCCAAATAAAGGTACGGTAGTTAATGGAGCATTTAAAGCTTATGGAGCACAACTTACTACTAAATTAAGTTATCCAATTACTAATTATATGGGAGTATATACCCGCTTAGGTGGTATGGTTTGGCATGCCGAATCAAACCAAAATAATCCAATTTGGGGTAAAATTAAAGACCATGATACCGGCATTTCACCTTTAGGTGCGGTAGGTATAGAATATTCTTTATCTAAAAATTTAGTAAGTAGGTTAGATTACCAATGGATTAATAATTTAGGAGATGTAGATTCAGTAGGTACTACTCCAGACAATGGAATGCTAAGTTTAGGTCTTACTTATCGATTCAATCATGAAGCAGTAAATATTCCACATGTTACTAATATTAGTACACAGATACCCGTTCAAGAACCATTAAGAGAAAATAAACATTTTACCCTTAAATCAGATGTTCTTTTTAACTTTGATCAAACCAGATTAAAACCGCAAGGCAAGCAAGAACTAGATCAATTATACTCACAAATTAAAGCTATAGATCCACAAGATAGTCAGACTATAGTGATAGGTTATACTGATCGCATCGGTTCAAAATTATATAATCAAAAGTTATCGGAAAACCGTGCTCAATCTGTTGCTGATTATCTTATTTTTAAAGGTATGCCCGCCGAAAAAATTTTAGTTCGCGGTATGGGAGAATATAATTCCATTACTGATCACAGGTGTGACCTATTAAAAAGTAGTTCGGCTTTAATTAATTGCTTATCACCAGATCGTCGCGTAGAAATCGAGGTTACTGGTGTCAAATAAGTAAATAAATCATAATTTCATAAATTATCTTTTAGACTTGTTGTCCTCTTATATAGCCCCCATAGTATCGGGGGTTATAATTTTATAAAATTATTATTAGGAAAAATTCTGAAATTCTTCTAAGATATTAAGCATTAAAGATACTTAATATCTTAATATTAGGTAGAATAACTTTATGAATTAATTAGATTATTATGCTTACTTTAAATAAGAAACTTAAATGGCATGAACTACAACCTGATATTTTAAAATTTAAACATCTATTTTTATCTAAATTTGATTGGGATCCTACATGTTTTTATAAGATTCAACCTCGTTTAAATAGTGGTATAGAAGATCTCTTAAAACATTCCACCGCAAAAATTCCTTTAATGTTAGTTAAATGCCCTGAACATGTTAATTATCTATCTCTGATAGCTAATTCAGCACGTCAAAAACATCCTGAAAAAATTGTTATAGGAGGTTACTATAACATCCAAGAAGATAAAATAAGTTGGCAACAAGCACGTTCTAGAGAAGATAATTTTTCGAGTCATGGTGAAATAATATATTCTGAATGGAGTCCTCCAGAGCAGCTCTTTGGATGTGTGCGAATTTTTCAGCATAAAATTACTATAGAACCTGGTTTAGTACATCGTGCCCATGGTGGTGTATTAATCTTAGCACTACGTAATCTTTTAGATCAACCTAAAATCTGGTTCCGCATTAAAGAAATATTAATACAAAAACGCTTTGATTGGTTCTCACTAACGAGAAAACCATTACCTGTAAGTATTCCATCAATGCCATTAGATTTTAAACTTATTATTACTGGTGAAAGGCAGCTATTAGATGAATTTCGGGAAATGGAGCCAAAGTTAGCTTCAATTTGTATTTATAGTGAATTTGAAGAAGAATTAGAAGTTTTAAATGAAGAAAATGTTTTAATATGGTGCCAATGGGTAACACAGATAGCTTTAAAAACTCATAAAGCACGTCTCAGCGCTGATTTTTGGCCAATATTATTTCAGGAAGCAGTACGCTATACAGGAAATCAACAAATTTTACCTCTTTGTCCGGTTTGGATTGAAATGCAACTTGATTCATCAGCACAATATTGTACTTCATCAGAACTTAATGGAGAAAGTTTACAACGTGCTTTATCAACACGAGAATGGCAGTTAAATTATCTAGCCGCCCGTTTAAGACAGTCAATTTTAATTGGTCAAATTATTATTCAAACTCAAGGAAAAGTTATCGGACAAATTAATGGTTTGTCAGTAATAGAAATTCCAGGTTATCCTTCTATTTTGGGAGAACCATTACGCATTAGTTGTGTTGTACATAATGGAGATGGCGAATTAATAGATGTAGAAAGAAAAGTTGATTTAGGTGGAAATATTCATTCCAAGGGAATGATAATTATACAATCTTGGTTAATTGCTGCGTTAAAATTAGAATCTCATCTTCCATTTTCCATTTCACTAGTTTTTGAGCAAACTTACCTAAGAATAGATGGTGATAGTGCTTCATTAGCAGGATTATGTGCAATTATTAGTGCTTTATCATGTCAACCAATTAATCAGCAGATCGCAGTAACTGGATCAGTAGATCAATTTGGTAATGTGCAATCTATTGGTAGTATTAATGAGAAAATTGAGGGATTTTTTCATATTTGTAATCAACGCCAATTAACGGGTAATCAAGGAGTTATTATACCTAGAACTAATCTATCTAATTTATGTTTACAAAGAGATGTGATTGAAGCAGTTCATAATGGAAAATTTAATATTTGGATGGTAAGCCATGTTAATGATGCACTTCCATTATTAACAGGAATGAAATGGAATGCCGAGAATGAACCTAGTCTACTGCAAAAAATTAAACAACGGATTGCTAAAATCAATAATAGCAAAATTTATCAACGTAAAAGATGGTGTTTACCTTGGAAAAAATGGTTTCAATAAAATGATTAACGAGCTTCCAGAAGAGGTCAATGAAGTGATGAAGACCTAAATTCGCCATCTGTGTGATGATAAATCGGATTATTTAAATATCTCAACATGGATAATAATATAATAAAGAACATCACACAGCAGAATTAGATATACATTCTAATTTAGAGTTTTTAGTTACCAATTTATTAGAGATCCAGTAATTAATACTTAAATGTCATTTAGCAATTATTAGGCTTAGTTAGCAACTCAAGTAAAAATTCGTATATTTGGAGTTAGTTAAGTAAAATTTACCGGCAGATATATTCTCAATAGTAAAACAAGTAGTTCTCTGTAATCTTCTGATTACCTTTAACTTATTCCCATTCAATGGTCGCAGGTGGTTTATTGGAAATATCGTAAACTATACGAGAAATTCCTGAAACTTCATTCAGGATGCGATTCGAAACTATTTCAAGGAAATCATAAGGCAGTTTTGCCCACTGGGCTGTCATAAAATCAACAGTTTCTACCGCACGTAATGCAATCACCCAATCATACTTCCGAGCATCTCCCATAACTCCGACTGAACGTACTGGGATAAAAATCGTAAATGCTTGACTAATTTTATAATATAAATTTGCTTTATAAAGTTCTTCAATAAAAATTGAATCGGCATGACGTAATAATTCGCAATATTCTTTTTTTACTTCTCCTAAAATACGAACTCCTAAGCCAGGTCCTGGAAAAGGATGTCGATATAACATTTCATAAGGAATTTTTAATTCTAAGCCGATTTTTCGTACCTCATCTTTAAATAATTTTTTTAGAGGTTCTACTAAAGCAAGTTTCATATCTTTAGGTAGTCCACCTACATTATGATGTGATTTAATTAACTGTGCTTGACCTCTAACAGAGGATTCAATTATATCAGGATAAATAGTACCTTGTGCAAGCCATTTTATGGCTAGATATTTTTCGGCGAATTCCTCAAAAATCTTAATAAAAAGTCGACCAATAATTTTACGTTTAATTTCAGGATCCTTGATTCCAGATAGTGCTGAAATAAATCGCTCTTCTGCGGAAATATGAACAACTTTAAGCCTAAAACGCTTTATCACTAGATCTCTAAATTGAGTAGAATCATTGATTCTTAGTAATCCGTTATCAATAAAAATACAGGTTAATTGCTGACCAATAGCATGATGTAATAGTATTGCTGTAACTAAAGAATCAATACCACCCGAAATACCTAGAATAACCTGATCTTTACCAATTTGATCGGATAATGATATCACTATATCTTTAATGATATTAACTGGTATCCATAGAGATTTACAGGCACAAATATCACATACAAAACGTTTCAGGATAAGTTCTCCCTGTTTAGTATGTGTAACTTCCGGATGAAATTGTACACCATAAAAAGACTTCTCTTCGTTAGCCATTATAGCAATCGGGCAGCTCTTATTAGCAGCTATCGAGATAAAATTTGATGGAAGAACTGTAACTTTATCACCATGGCTCATCCATACTTCTAATAACGAGCTTTTACTACCAATAGTCTCAATTAACATACTGTCCGCAACTACTTGAACTTTTGCGGAACCAAATTCTCGTTGAGAGCTTGTCTCAACTTTACCACCTAACTGTATAGCCATAAGATGCATACCATAACATATTCCTAATACTGGACATCCTACTTTAAATACACCATTAGGAGCACGTGGACTATAATATTCAGTAGTACTTTCTGGTCCACCGGAAAGAATAATTCCATTAGGTTTAAATTTTAAAATCTGTTCTTCAGTAATATTCCAAGGTAATAATTCACAATATACACCTATCTCTCGTATACGACGAGCTATTAATTGAGTATATTGTGATCCAAAATCAATGATTAATATCCTGAATTTCTGAATATTTTCTATCATGATTAATGCCATTAAAGTTTTAGTAAAATAATATGTAAGAGCTGTTTATCAATGCATCTGATAATTAGGCGGTTCTTTAGTTAAAATTACATCATGAACATGACTCTCTGTAATACCAGCATTACTAATACGTACAAATTGTGTTTTAGTCCGTAATTCTTCAATAGTACTACAACCTGTTAGACCCATACAAGATTTTAAGCCACCCATTTGCTGATGAATAATTTCTTTAACTTTACCTTTATAAGCTACACGTCCTTCAATCCCTTCTGGTACTAATTTTGCTAAATTTTCATTTTGAAAATACCGATCTGATGAACCCTGTAACATTGATCCTAGAGAACCCATACCCCGATATGATTTAAAAGCGCGTCCATGATACAATTCAATTTCTCCTGGAGATTCTTCAGTTCCCGCTAATAATGAACCTATCATAACGCAAGATGCTCCAGCTGCAATCGCTTTAGCTATATCTCCGGAAAATCTAATACCTCCATCTGCTATCACCGGAATTCCAGATCCATGTAAAGCAGCAACCGCATCGGAGATTGCAGTAATTTGTGGTATACCTACACCGGTAATGATACGAGTAGTGCAAATTGAACCCGGTCCAATACCTACTTTAACAGCGCTAACCCCAGCATCTACTAATGCTAATGCACCAGCGGCAGTGGCTATATTGCCTCCCACAATTTGCAGGTTTGGATATCTCTCACGAGTTTCACGAATACATTGTAAGACTCCTTCTGAATGTCCATGTGAAGAATCAATTAATAATACATCAACTTCTGCGGCTACTAGGGCATCAATTCGTTTATAATTTCCAATACTAATTCCAACCGCCGCACCAACCCGTAAACGACCTTGCTCATCTTTACATGCATAGGGTTGACGTTCGGCTTGCTTAAAATCTTTAACCGTTACCATACCGCGTAAATGAAAATTAGTATCTACTACCAAGGCTTTTTCAACACGTTTTTCATGCATTTTTTGTAAAACCACCTGATGTGATTCTCCATCTTTAATTGTTACTAAATGGTCTTTTGACGTCATCACAGCCGAAACTGGTTTATTAAGATCTGTAACGAAACGAAGATCACGTCTCGTGACAATTCCAACCAGTTCATGATTTTTATTTACTACTGGATAACCAGCAAAACCATTACGTTTAGTTAAGATCTTTACTTCCCATAATTTGGTATCAGGTAATACGGTTTGTGGATCTAGAATTACACCACTTTCATGTTTTTTTACCTTACGTACTTCCTCTGCCTGTTGCTCAATTGACATATTTTTATGAATAAAACCTAATCCTCCTTCTTGTGCCAAACTAATAGCTAAAGTAGATTCAGTAACTGTATCCATTGCAGCAGATAACATAGGAATGTTTAAAGCAATCTTAGGAGTTAACCAAGTATTCAGAACTACTGTATGAGGTAAAACTGTAGAATGAGCAGGAACTAATAAAACATCATCAAATGTAAGTGCTTGTTTAGCTATGCGTAGCATGAAAATATCTCCATTTAACATATTTATCTGATATTATATAGTCCAGATTAAATCATCTCTATTATTTTAGTAAAAACTCTTGATCATATATGGCAGAAAGGTAATATTTACTAATCAATTTGATTCAGAATTTTACTTTAATGTCACATAAATATTTACCAACTGTTTTTACAGTTAGTCGTCTTAATAAAACCGTAAGAGAACTTCTTGAAAAAAAACTCCACAAAATTTGGTTAAATGCTGAAGTTTCTAATTTTTCTCAACCTACTTCAGGACACTGGTATTTTACGCTTAAAGATAATACCGCTCAGGTGCGTTGTGTAATGTTCCGTAACTATAATTGTCGTGCGATGTTCTGTCCTAAAAACGGGCAGCAAATACTTGTATATGCAACTATTACGCTATATGAATCCAGGGGAGATTATCAAATTATTGCTGAAAACATACAACTAGCAGGTGATGGAATTTTAAAACAACAATATGAGCAATTAAGAAATTTATTATTTACTGAAGGATTATTTGATCAGAAATTTAAACAGGAGTTACCTAATCCAGCACAACAAGTTGGTATTATTACATCAACTACCGGAGCTGCACTACATGATATGTTAAAAATTCTTCAGCGTCGTGATCCATTATTACCAATAATTATTTACCCTGCTATAGTACAAGGAGAGCTCGCACCAGAAAGCATAACATATGCAATCGAAATAGCTAATAAACGTAATGAGTGCGATATTATCATTATCGGACGTGGTGGTGGATCTTGGGAAGATTTATGGTGTTTTAATGATGAACGGGTTGCACGGGCTATCTTTGCAAGCAAGATTCCTACTATCAGTGCGGTAGGTCATGAAACTGATGTTACTATAGCGGATTTCGTTGCAGATGTACGAGCACCTACACCATCAGTAGCAGCTGAACTTGTAAGCCGCAATAAGGACGAATTAGTGCGACAAATACAATCTCAAAAACAACGTTTAGCAATGGCAATGGATTATTTTTTAGCACAACAACATAACTATTTGACCTCTTTATTTCATCAGCTAAAACAACATCATCCACAATTATCTATAATGCGTCAGAGAGCTGTTTTAACTGCAAAATTTTACCAATTAGAAGATCTGTTGCAAATGCAACTCCGAAATGCTACTCAGCAATATACATTATTGGAACAACGTTTATTTGCTATTCAGCCACAACTAAATATTTATCAATTACATAAAAGACTTCAGCAATTACAATATAGAATCCAAAATCATATCTCTATATTATTCAATAAATACCGTCAACATTTCGTTTCTACAGTTACCCAATTTGAAACTCTTAGTCCACTAGCTACACTTAGACGCGGTTACAGTATCACCAAAATCAATAATTGTAATCATAATCTTACGCTTATTAAGAATATTAAACAAATACAACTTGGTAATTTATTAATTACTAGATTCATTGATGGTGAAGTTCTTAGTAAAGTATTGAATATAAAATATTTTAAATAAAACCTAAATATTATTAAATTAATGAGACTTTGTATATTTACTTGGATTTTTTTTTTTGAAAGGATTCGAACCTTCTTTTAAAGACAGAAGAATCGGAGTTCCTTTTAGAGATAATGAACGTCTAAAATAATTAATTAGGTAATTTCTATAAGACTGTGGTAAATCTTTTACTTTATTACCATGAACAACAATGATTGGAGGATTAATTCCACCAGAATGAGCATATTTTAATTTTATATATAATGGGGGATGATGATCTCTAATTGCCATTTCCATAATACGAGTCAGGATTGCTGTACTGAATCGTTTCATTGATGAATAGTAAGCTTCTTTAACTGAATGAAATAAATTTCTGATTCCAGTTCCATTTAATGCTGAAATGAAGTGTATCCTTACAAATTTAATAAATTTTAAACGAAAGTCCAGATCAATTTTAAATTTTTTTCTCATTTCATCAGCTAAAGCATCCCATTTATTTACAACAATAACTAAAGAGCGACCTTGATTAGTAATCAAAGTTAATAAAGAGAGATCCTGATCCAGAATTCCTTCAACTGCATCGATAATAATTATTATAACATTGGCTTGTTTAATAACTCGTATGGTTTTTTGTACTGATAATTTTTCCAAGTTTTCAAATCGTTTTACATGTTTACGTACACCAGCTGTATCAATTAATACATATTGACATCCATCACACAAAAATGGAATATCCACACTATCACGCGTTGTTCCTGGAACATTAAATACTATTACTCTTTCTTTTCCAATGATAGAATTAATTAAAGTAGATTTACCCACATTTGGACGTCCTACTAAAGCAATTTTAATAAATAATGCTTGAAGAGAACTATTATTTTTTACTGGGCGATTTTTAACTAAAAATAAATTCTCGGGATTGGATTTATTTAGAGCTTTAGGGTATGTACGATCTGTCCACCAAGCTACTATTTGTACTAATAATCTCTTTATACTATTTTGTTGCAATGCTGTAATGAAATAAATTTTATTCTGCCCTAAAGAATAAAATTCTGATACTAAGGTATTACCTTCACTTTTATTGGCTACTATAAAAACCGTTTTTTCATAGTAACGAAGAATCTTCATTATTTTGAGATCACCTGGCATTAATCCAACTTGCGCATCTACTATCAATAATATTAGATCTGATTCATTAATCGCTTGCATAAATTGTGAAAAAACTTCCTTATTAATACCTTCTTCATCTTCTTCAATACTACCTGTATCAATTATAATAAATTGTTGTTCATCAACTTTAATATAGCCATATTTACGATCACGTGTCATTCCAGGAGTATCTGATACTAAGGCATCAGATGTATTAGTTAATTTATTGAATAAAGTAGATTTACCCACATTTGGACGTCCTACTAAAGCAATTAAAGGGATAACCATGTTTGATACCTTAGTATACTAATTTAATTTTACTAGGAGGGATGTTTTAAGAAATTAGCGATTTTCATTTGTATGAGATCTTTAATTAAAGGTGACATACTGAAATTAATATAGTTGTGCCATTCTTGATTGGCTTCTTGAAGAGCTCCTTTACTTAAAAAGGCATCCACCCGTATCTCTGCAATTATTGAATTCCACTGATCACCCTTAATATTATTAAGGGTATGCAAAGCTTCAGTAATTTTTTGTTGTTCTAATTGGATGCGAGCCAGACGTATACTGAAGATTGCATATATATTATTATCCTTAATATTTTGTAAACTATTTTGTAACTGTAACGCTGCTTGATCTAATTGATGATTTACGATCAAATTTTTTACTTGAGTTAAAACCATCAATATACCATAAATATTCTTATGACTAATAAATCTTTCAGTATGATGCTGGTTGAGATTAGTTTTTTTTATATTTGTCAAATATATAGCAGAAATTTTTCTTACTTTATTAATATTATATGTATACCAATATCGTACACTCAATAACAAACCTATGACAAAAATTACCAAAGCAAAAAATAATAATAGCTGATTATTAATAGTTATAAACCTTTGCATAATACGAAGAGATTCTCGATTACTGTTATAATCTTTCACACTAATTTCCTAAAATTGATTTAGTAAAATTTATCTCTAATTAATTTGATTAATTGATCGGATTCAAGGAGGTTTTGTTCTCCAGTACGTAAATCTTTTATAGTTATTATATTACTTAAGTTTTCATTTTCACCTAATAATAATACAATACGAGCTCCTAATTTATTAGCATCCGTAAACTTTTTTTTTAATTTACCACCACTATAGTTTGTCATAATTTTAATTTTTGGAAAACTATCCCGTAATTTTTCAGCTAAAACTATTACTTCTGCTTCTCTAGAATTACAAGAAGCGATTATATAAATATCAATGGGTTCAAAAGATTTAAAGGTGGTATTAATAGAATTCACTAGCATTACTAATCTTTCAAGACCTAGTGCTAATCCTACTGCTGGAGTAAAATTTCCACCCAGGTGAGAAACTAAATGATCATACCGACCACCAGCACATAAGGTTCCTTGTGAACTGACACTTGAATTTACCCATTCAAAAACAGTTCTATTATAGTAATCTAGACCACGAACTAAAAATGGATTAATAGTATATTGAATGCCATTGATATCTAATAAACGACATAATTTCATGAAATGTTCTTGCGATTCTTTATCAAGATAATCACTTAGTATGGGTGCTTCATTTAACATCATTTTAACAGTAGAATTTTTACTATCGAGTATTCGCAAGGGATTAGTATATATGCGTTTTTTACTCTCTTCATCTAAAAATTGTAATCGATTTTTAAAAAATGAAAATAAAGCAGAGCGGTAACGAAGACGAGCCTCCATAGAACCCAAACTATTAATTTCAAGAGAAAGATAATTAATAACTCCTAACTGTCGCCACCATCTAGCTGTTAGTATAATTAGTTCAGCATCAATATTTGGTCCAGGTAATCCAAAAACTTCTATACCTAACTGATGAAACTGACGATAACGCCCTTTCTGCGGGCGCTCATAGCGAAACATTGGTCCAGAATACCACCAACGTTGCTCACTGCGAGAGAGTAATCCATGCTGGATTCCCGCACGAACACAGCATGCGGTTCCTTCTGGTCTAAGAGTTAAACTTTCACCATGACGATCTTTAAACATATACATTTCTTTTTCTACTACATCAGTGATTTCACCTATAGCACGTTTAAATAATGAGGTTCGTTCCACAATAGGTAGTATAATTTCACGATATCCATAACTATTAAGTACCTGTACAAGGATTTTTTCAATTTTATTAAACATTAAAGCTTCGGCGGGAAGATAATCATGCATTCCACGTACCGACTGAATTCGATTCACAATCAACTTCCAATTTATAAATTTTAGGTTACTCAATAAAGTAGTAACTAATAAGTAAATTATCCTTATTTTAAATCATTTAAGATTCTAAGAATCCATTCTTTGAAGTTTATCTAATAATGCTGCTTTAGCACGAATGATCTTTTCGAGTTGGTCAATTAATTTACTATTATCTAATTTATTGATCCTTATGCCATCTTCATATAGTCCACTTTTATTTTTACTTCCTGCTACACCTATATTTGAGATTAACGCTTCTCCTGGTCCATTAACTACACAACCAATAAGAGAAATATCCATAGGAGTAATAATATCATCTAAGCGATCTTCTAAGATATTTAGAGTTTTAATCACATCAAATTCCTGCCGTGAACAAGTTGGACAGGCAATAAAATTAATACCTCGTGAACGAATCCGTAAAGATTTTAGGATATCAAATCCTACCTTAACTTCTTCTATTGGATCTGCAGCTAAAGAAACTCTTAAGGTATCACCAATTCCTTCAGATAGCATTATTCCTAATCCAATAGCAGATTTAACTGCTCCAGCACGAGCACCACCCGCTTCCGTAATCCCTAAATGTACAGGCTGTTCGATCTGTTTTGCGAGAAGTCGATATGACTCTACAGCTATCAATACATCTGAAGCCTTAATACTAACTTTAAAATGTTCAAAATTCATTTGATAAAAATAATCAACTTGACGTAATGCTGATTCGAGCAAAGCTTGTGGAGTAGGCGAGCCATATTTGTTTTGTAAATCTTTTTCTAAGGAACCTGCATTTATTCCAATTCTAATTGGAATATTATGATCACGAGCACAGTTAACAATTTGACGAACACGCCCTTTATTACCAATATTACCGGGATTAATTCGCAAACAGTCAACACCATATTCCATAACTTTTAATGCAAGTCGATAATCAAAATGAATATCAGCAACCAATGGAACTTTTACTTGAGGTTTAATCTTTTTAAAGGCTTCTACAGCATCCATAGTAGGAATAGAGATTCTAACAATATCTGCTCCAATCTGTTCTAAGGCTTTGATCTGTTTAATAGTTTCCTCAATATTAGTAGTAATAGTATTGGTCATAGATTGTACAGAAATGGGTGATTCACCTCCTATGGGAACATTTCCAACGTGAATCATTTTTGATTTACGTCTGATAATTGTATTAGTATACATATTTGAGACTCCCAGATTTTAATTACAGTCTGTAATAAACTGACCAATTTATTAGATTCTTATAAATAATCTTTATATATCTATTATTAATAATCATTAATCTCCAGAAATTTACCATTAGTTTTTAATTAGGACACATCTTAAGAAGATAGAATAACTAACAGTTAAATATTAACCAATTGGCAGTTTATTAATGAACTGTGGAGTTAACTCAATTTAATTCGATTAATAACTGCTCCAGATAACTGTCCACAAGCCGCATTAATATCATTACCCCGAATCTTACGGATTAGAGTTACAAAACCAGAAGAGACCATTACATTATAAAAACGTTCAATTCTAATAATTGAACTAGGTTTATAAGGTGCATTAGGATATGGATTCCAGGGAATTAAATTAATTTTACATGGAGTTGTTTTCAGACGATCTGCTAACTCATAAGCATGCTCTATGTAATCATTAACATGATCTATCATAACATACTCAATAGTAACTAAACCATGATTAGCCTTAGAATTAGCTAAATAACGACGTACTGCTGCTAAAAGATTACTGATATTATATTTATTATTAATTGGCATAATGGAACTTCGTAATTTATCGTTAGGTGCGTGTAATGAAATAGCTAATGCTACATCAATTTTTTTTTTGAGTTTATCAATGGCTGGAACTATACCAGATGTTGATATAGTAATATGTCTTTTAGATATAGCTAATCCAAACTTGTCTAGCATAATTTCTATAGCTGGTAATACATTAGCTAAATTAAGAAGTGGTTCTCCCATTCCCATCATGACTACATTATTAATTGGATGCCTACCTCGAGTAATAAGAGTTTTATTAGCTATCCATAATTGGCCAATAATTTCTGCAACACATAAATTGCGATTAAATCCTTGCTGTGCTGTGAAACAAAATTTACATTTTAATGCACATCCGAGCTGGGAAGAAATACAAAGAGTTGCACCTCTAGCATGAGGTAAATAAACCATCTCTACTTTTTGATTTTTTACCAGAAGAATCCATTTTATGGTACCATCATGAGATCTATATTCTTCGGTAATTTCAGGAGCTTGAATTTTAGCGCAGTCGATAAGTTTATTACATAATTTTTTGTTAACGTTTGTCATTAAATTAAAATTATTACAATAATTATGATAAATCCATTTCATTACTTGATCTGCTCGATAGGATGGTTCTCCAATAGAAATGAAAAATTCATGCATTTTTTTACGATTGAAATTAAGTAAATTAATTCTATCATCTTTATGAAAACTTAATAATGGAGATGATAACGAAATAAATTGGGCAACCATATTATGAATTTAATAATTATTAAATTTGCGATTATCGAAAATTTCATCTTCTATAAAAAAATAGGTAATTTCTCGCTTGGCAGAATCTTGAGAATCTGAACCATGGATAGCATTAGCAGTAATATCATCGGCATAATCCGCACGTAAAGTACCAGAAATCGCATATACAGGATCTGTTGCTCCCATTAAATCTCTAAGAAATTGAACTGCATTATCTCTTTGTAACACAGAGAGCATAACAGGTCCGGAAATCATAAAAGCTATTAATTTATCAAAAAAAGCTTGATCTTTATGTTTTACATAAAATTCTTGGGCTTGTTTTATAGATAAATGCTGCATTTTAGCTGCGATAATCTTAAATTCTTTCCTTTCAAGTCGTGAATATATAGTGCCAATAAGATTTTTAGCTACTGCATTAGGTTTAATAATCGCTAAAGTACGTTCTATTGTCATAAGATACTCTAAATCTAAACACTTCAATATAATCTTGAAAAGATATATATCATAAAATCATAACTTTCAAGGTTATTGAAGTATATTAAATTATGTTTATTGTATACTGGGGTATTTCTATTACTAAATCTTCACTATTGATATATGCTTGGCAACTTAACCTACTTTGAGATTTAACTCCCCAAGCTTTATCTAGCATATCATCTTCATTATCCATCATAGGTGATAAAGAATTAAAACCAGCTCGAACCACACAATGACATGTTGCACATGCACAAGATTTTTCACATGCATGCTCAATTTGAATCCCGCTACGCAATGCTACATCTAAAATGGTTTCTCCTATTTGAGCATCAACTGTTTTCCCATCTGGAATCAATAGATGATGTGGTAAAAAAATAATTTTTGGCATCGATATAATCTCGTATACAATATTAAAATATACTAAATTTTTATTAGGTGTTAACTGATGGTAAATTAATTAGAGGTACATGTAAATCATTATTAATCATGCTGATTAGTTCGTTTTCACTTAAACCATGAGTAGGATGAACATTAATAGAAGCAGAAACACCAGTAAGTTTTTCTATAGCAGTAACACTTAGTAATCCATTAGCATCTAACTTAAAAATTACGTTAATACGAGCTTTTCCTGCGGGTAACTCAGGTATACCACTTAGAATGAAGCGAGCTATTGAGCGACAATTAACGACTTTTTCGTGTTCTCCTTGTAAAATATGGATCATCATAGTAGTTTGCCCATCTTTAAAAGTTGTAAATTCTTGAGTTTGAATGATAGGAATAGTACTATTCCGTTGTATAATTTTTTCGACAAAACCACCTAAAGTTTCTATACCTAATGATAATGGAATAACATCTAATAACAACAGATCATGTTGATTATTACCTAACAGTATATTCGCCTGAATAGCGGCTCCTAGTGCTACAATCTTTTCAGGATCAATAGAGGTTAAAGGAGTTTTACCAAAAAATTCCGCCACTTTATCACGTATTAGAGGTAATTTAGTAGAACCTCCAACCAGAATTATTTTTGAGATATCTTGGGACCTCAAATTGGCATCTTTTAAAGTGCGACGACACATAAATATAGTCTGCTCTATGTAATGAATAATTAATTCTTCAAATTCTTTACGAGTAATTATAAATTGCCAGTTGTTAATTTTAACTAAAGTCTGTATTTTATGGCTTAAGATAATTTTTGCTTCAGTCGCAGCTTCTAACATTTTACGTTGTAAAATTTGATCATCCAAATTATTTAAACCAATTTTTTGAGAAAATAAATTTACTAATAGTTGGTCAAAATCATCTCCTCCAAGATTAGCAAGACCTCCGGTTGCTAAAACTTTAAAAATTCCTTGATTTAGTTTAAGAAATGAAATATCAAAAGTACCCCCACCTAAATCATAAACCGCAATGATTTCTTCTACTCCTGCTTGAACTCCATAAGCAATTGCCGCAGCAGTGGGTTCATTAAGCAATCGTAAAACATGTAAGCCTGCTAATTCTGCAGCTTCTTTAGTTGCTTGACGTTGAACATTATTAAAATATGCTGGAATAGTAATCACAACTCCTGAAAAACTTACGTCTAAAGTTTTTTTAGCGATTTTAACTAGCTCCGTTAAAATATCGCTTGAAACTTTTACTGGAGTAATCATACCGGCCGATGTAGCAATTAGTGGAAAACCATTATTATCACTGTTGGTAAAATGGTAAGGTAAATTAGGGTAACGCTTTATTATCTCAGAAAGTGAGCAACCCATTATTCTTTTTACCGAAGTAATCGTATTAACCGGATCAAATGATGCTTGAGAAAGTGCTTCCCAACCTACCAATTTCCCTCTGTCTTGATAATGTACTACAGAAGGTAAGAGATAGCGATTTTGTAAGTCAGGTATGATTTCTGCATTACCATTTCGCACCGTTGCTATTAAAGAATATGTAGTTCCTAAATCAATCCCTGCAGCTAATCCTTGATCTTTTTTGCTATTAGCTCTTATTTTAAGAGTTTTTTTTGGTTCACGGATTTGCAATAATGCCATAATTGGTTTCCATTTATAAATTTAATAATTTATTTTCTAAATCTTCAATTTTCAAACGCAATTTTGTAAACATTCGTATTTTACGTAAGGTCTTAGCTGCTTTTTCCCAATTTTTGGATTCAATTTCTTTTTCTATTTGGTAATAGATTTTACTTATGGATGATTCAATTCGATTAGCAAAATTACTTAATTCTTTTAAACATGATTTTTGCTCAATATTTTGTAACTCTTCACGTAAATCAAACTGTATTTTTAAAAAATTAGTATCCATTAAATTATTATCTTGCTCACTATTAACATCAAAACCATGAAGTAATAATAAATACTCGGCTCTTGAAAGAGGATTACTCAAGACTTTCCAAGCTTGATTCACCAATGCTGATTTGGTTAACACATCAAATTTATCTTCAGACTGGTGTAGGTATCTATCAGGATGAAGTTTTCGCTGTAAATCATAAAAACGCGCTTCTAGTAGTTTATTATCAACTTTAAAATTAATAGGTAATCCAAAAATTTTAAAATAGTTCATAAAATTCCTAATAATCTAAAAATACCAAACATCTATACATTAAAACTTTTACCACATCCACATTGATATTTTACATTAGGATTATTAAACTTAAAACCTTCATTCAGTCCTTCTTTGACAAAATCTAATTCAGTACCATTGATATATAATAAGCTTTTTTTATCGATAAAAATTTTTATACCTTTATTTTCTATCAAAGTATCTTCGGGCTGTAATTCATCAACAAATTCTAGAACATAAGCCATACCCGAACAACCTGAAGTAATTACTCCCAAACGCAATCCAAAACAGTGACTTCGATCATTCAAAACCTTATGAAGATGAGCTGCTGCACTGTCACTTAAAGTAATTGACATAATGTAGTACTACCTTAGAAACGGATAAATTATCTATGATTTTTACCTTTATAATCCGCAATCGCGGCTTTGATAGCATCCTCGGCTAAAATAGAGCAATGAATTTTAACTGGTGGTAATTCTAATTCTTCAGCAATCTGAATATTTTTAATTGATTCGGCTTCTTCTAAAGATTTACCTTTTACCCATTCAGTGATTAGTGAACTAGATGCAATCGCAGAACCACATCCATATGTTTTAAAACGTGCATCTTCAATAATACCATTACCATTAACTTTAATTTGTAATTTCATTACATCGCCGCATGCTGGCGCACCTACCATACCACTACCAACTGAAACATCGGTATTATCAAATGATCCTACATTGCGAGGATTTTCATAATGATCTATCACTTTTTTACTATAAGTCATCTTTAATTTCCTTAAAATCTCATTACATTATAAACTTGGTTGACATATCCAATTAATACTATTAAGATCTATACCCTGTTTATACATTTCCCAAAGTGGCGAAAGTTCACGCAGTCTAATAATTGACTTACGCACTAATGAAATTGTATAATCTATTTCTTCAATAGTAGTAAAACGTCCTAAAGAAAATCTAATTGAGCTATGTGCTAATTCATCATTAATACCCAAGGAACGCAATACATAAGAAGGTTCTAAACTAGCAGATGTACAAGCTGAACCTGAAGAAACGGCTAAATTTTTTAAAGCCATCATCAATGATTCTCCTTCTACATAATTAAAACTAACATTAAGAATATTTGGTACACTATGTTCAAGAGAACCATTTAAGTAAACTTCTTCAAGATCTTTAATACCATCCCAAAGATAGTCACGTAACTTACTTAATCTTTTGATTTCACCTTTCATCTCTTCATTTACAATGCGACAAGCTTCACCCATTCCGACAATTTGATGTACTGGTAAAGTGCCAGAACGCATTCCTCGTTCATGACCACCACCATGAATTTGTGCTTCTAGACGAACTCGTGGTTTTCGGCGCACATATAAAACACCAATTCCTTTAGGACCGTATATTTTATGTGCAGAAAAAGACAGGAGATCAACGTTTATTTTTTTTAAATCAACTGGTAGTTTGCCAACACTTTGGGTACCATCAACATGATAAAAAATATTATACTGACGACATAATTGACCAATGGAAGCAATCTCCTGTATGGTTCCTATCTCATTATTAACATGCATAATAGATACTAAAATAGTATCATGACGAATTGCTTTCTCTAAAATTTCTAGATCTAGAATCCCCGACTTATCAGGAGATAAATAAGTGACCTCATAACCTTCACCTTCTAACTGGCGACAAGTATCTAATACAGCTTTATGCTCTATTTTACTAGTAATAATATGTTTACCTTTATTTTGATAAAATCTGGCAATTCCTTTAATAGCAAGATTATCTGACTCCGTGGCACCTGAGGTAAAAATAATTTCTCTAGCATCAGCTCCAATCAGTTCTGCAATCTGATTACGTGCTATATCTACTGCTTCTTCCGCTTGCCATCCAAAACGATGTGATCGAGAAGCCGCATTACCAAAAATGCCATCCTTAGTCATATAATGCATCATTTTTTTAGCTACACGTAAATCAATTGGTGTAGTTGCTGAATAGTCTAAATAAATTGGTAATTTCATGAAAACTCCGTATTAGTTACTTTTAAATTTATTAAGTTCCAATACTTTTAAAGTAACTGATTCTTTTATTACTTGAGGATTTGAAATACTAGAAATAAGGTTATTTTTAACCAATTCTGCTAAAGTAATTTTATTAAGAAAATCATTAATAAGCTCACTTAGATGATGCCATAAGGTATGAGTACTACATCGTTCTCCATTATTACAACTTTCTTTTCCTTGACATCTAGTAGCATCTAATGATTCATCAACAGCTCTCATTATTGAACTCACCGCAATTTCATTAATTTTTTTTACTAAAAGATACCCGCCACCTGGTCCACGAATGCTTGAGACTAATCCTTGTTTACGTAATCTAGCTAAGAGTTGCTGTAAATAAAAAAGAGAAATCCCTTGACGTTTTGAAATATCTATAAGCGATACTGGACCTAGATGTGAATTTAGCGCAATATCCAGTATTGCAATAACAGCATAACGACCTTTAGATGTTAATTTCATATTATTACTAAATAAAATTCACTATTTTAGTGTCTTACTACAATAAAATTATGATATTATATATTGATTGTTTATAATATTTCATACTTGAGTAATTTAGTCAACTATATAATGAATCTTAGGTATGGGTAATCAAAACTGGATAAATTTCATCCAATCTATTATTTCACTTCTTATTGTTAATATATTAATATTTACTGTAGGAGATAGTTATGCATCCAATTCTCAACATTGCTATACGATCGGCACGCCTTGCAGCAGATTTAATGTATAAAAATTCCGTAAAAATTGAAATAACTAAATATCAACAATCTGATCAGATTTTATATATGATGAAAGAAATAGAAAAATTAGTTATTAATATTATACATAAATGTTATCCAGAACATGTGATTTATTTTAAACATTATTCTCAATTTGAATTGGAAATGAAAAATCAAGAAGTACAATGGATAATCAATCCATTAGATGGTATAACCAATTTTATCCAAAAAATCCCTCATTGGGCTGTTTCTATAGCGGTTCTTATAAAAAAACGTCCTGAGATAGCAGTTATTTATGATTTTATTCGCAATGAATTATTTACTGCAGTTCGCGGTCAAGGTAGCAAATTGAATGGTTACCGAATTAGAGTAAGTGAAGTCAGAAATCTAAATAGAATGATTATAGCTACCGATTTTTCTTTCATCAATAATCCTCAGTATTATTCTCATAAATATTTAAAACAAATTGCAGTAATATTCAGTGAATGTGGTGATTGTCATGCAAGCGGTTCTGCTGCATTAGATCTAGCTTATATTGCTTCAGGTCGTCTGGATGGTTATTTAAAAATTGGTTTCAATCCATTATCTTTTAGTGCTGGTGAATTGTTAATACGTGAAGCCGGAGGTGTGATAAGATCTTTTCAGGGACGTTATCAAATGAGGCTTTACAATAATCTGATTGCTGGAAATGTACAAGTAGTAAACCTTCTCTTAAAATTACTTAGTAATGAATAACTTATATAAAATCCTGAAATTATTATAATTTAATAATATTAGTTATTATTTTTTTGGCGAAGTTGCTTAAAAAAATTTTTCAATAATCTCCTACATGGATTACCAAGAACATCACCTTTAAATTCTATTCGATGATTTAAGCCCATTTTTTCCCTGAGCAATAAAGAAGTACCATGTTGGTGATCTCTAGCTCCAAAAACTACACGTTCAATTCTACTATGTATAATTGCTCCTATACACATTATACAAGGTTCAAGTGTCACATAAAGTATGGTATTGAGTAATCGATAATTTTGTAGAATTTTTCCTGCCAGGCGTAAAGCTATTACTTCAGCATGTGCAGTAGGATCATTAATGCTAATAGTATAATTCCAAGCTTGACTAATAATTCGATCAGATTTTACTAAAATAGCACCAACGGGAACTTCTCCTAGCTGACTTGCATATTCCGCTAATGCTAAAGCATGTTTCATCCAGTATTCATCATTATAATCATTCATTACTAATAGATCTCCTATATTTAATGAAATGATCCTCTTTAGAGGGTTATTAGTACTATAATAATTAAAAAACTGTTATTTAACTAGAAATTACCATATGATAAAATTAATGATTGTATATATAAAATGATTATCTGCATTTTTGGTAAAATAGAGGTAATCTAAAATAGAGGATTAATGGCTTAATGAGTAATCTTTCCAGTGAAATAATACCGATTAATATTGAAGATGAACTTCAGCATTCCTATTTGGATTATGCGATGTCAGTGATTGTAGGACGGGCATTACCTGATATTCGAGATGGACTGAAACCAGTACACCGTCGCGTACTTTACGCCATGCATATCTTAATGAATCATTGGAATAAACCCTATAAAAAATCCGCACGTATAGTTGGTGATGTAATTGGTAAGTATCATCCACACGGAGATATGGCAGTATACGATGCAATTGTGCGCATGGCACAACCTTTCTCTTTGCGTTATGTATTAATTGATGGTCAAGGTAATTTTGGATCGATTGATGGTGATTCTGCGGCGGCGATGCGTTATACTGAGATCCGTATGGCAAAAATTGCTCATGAATTATTAGCAGATTTAAATAAAAATACAGTAAACTTTGTTCCCAACTACGATGGTAATGAACAAATTCCAGAAGTATTACCTACTAAGATACCTAATCTTTTAATCAACGGTGTTTCTGGAATAGCTGTAGGCATGGCAACTAATATTCCACCACACAATTTAGCAGAAGTGATTAAGGGTTGTCTGGCCTATATTGATAATGAAAATATTAGCATCAAAGAATTAATGAACTATATTCCAGGTCCAGATTTTCCTACAGCAGCTATAATTAACGGTAATTTTGGTATAGAGGAGGCTTATAGTACTGGAAAAGGTAAAATTTTAATACGCGCTCGTTGTCTAATAGAAACTAATTCTAAAACTGGACGTGAAACTATTATTATTAGCGAAATTCCTTATCAGGTCAATAAAACCCGTTTACTTGAGAAAATTGGGGAACTAGTAAAAGATAAAAAAATTGAAGGAATAAATACATTACGTGATGAGTCCGATAAAGATGGAATGAGAATTGTTATTGAAATAAAACGTGATGGGGTTGCAAAAGTAGTTCTAAATCGCCTTTATACAATAACACCGCTACAAATATCATTTAGTATTAATATGGTAGCCTTATATCAAGGTAAACCGCAATTGCTTACCCTAAAAGATATTTTAGTAGCTTTTATTGATCATCGTAGGGAAGTAATTACCCGAAGAACAATTTATGATCTAGATCATACACGTGAACGTGCTCATATACTAGAAGGTTTAGCCATTGCATTAGTCAATATTGATAAAGTGATGGAAATTATTCGCCATGCAAATAATACTAAAGAAGCACAAGAAAATCTTCTAGCCCAAAATTGGGCTATTGATGATCCTAAATCAAATAACCTAAAAATCAGTATCAGTGATCATGTCGAATCAAAAAACTTTCCCAACACATATAAATTTACTCAACCACAAGTTCAAGCAATCTTGGAATTACGTTTACAAAAACTTACTTGTCTTGAATATGAAAAATTAATTAATGAGTACCGAGAACTTAAAAATCAAATTATTGATCTAATTAAAATTCTAGAAAATCCAAAGCTTCTGATGAATCTTATTCGCGAAGAATTGATTTTAATTAGCAATCAATTTGGTGATCTCCGTCAAACTGAAATTCTGATCAATAGTGATCATATTAACCTTGAAGATATTATTAATCAAATGGCAGTAGTAGTTACTTTATCACATCAAGGATATGTAAAGTACCAAAAATTATCAGAGTATGAAGCACAGCGCCGTGGTGGCAAAGGAAAATCTGCAGCAAGTATAAAAGAAGAGGATTATATTGAACGTCTGTTAGTTGCTAAAACTCATGACATAATTCTATGTTTTTCAAGTATGGGCCGAATTTACTGGCTTAAAGTATATCAATTACCAGAAGCAACTCGTGGTTCGCGTGGACGTCCTATTATTAATTTATTACCATTAGAATCTAATGAACGAATTACAGCAATTTTACCAGTTATAGAATATTCTGCCGCAAGAAATATCTTCATGGCAACGGCTAGTGGTGTAGTTAAGAAAATGGCCATGACAGAATTTAATCGTCCGCGAAATAGAGGAATTATTGCATTACAATTAAATAAAGGAGATGAACTCATTGGTGTTGATATCACTGATGGTAATAATGATATCATGCTATTCTCAGCAGCAGGTAAAGTAGTTCGCTTTAAGGAACAGGAAGTGAGATCTATGGGAAGAAATGCTATTGGAATACGTGGTATAAAATTAGCTAAGGGTGATAAAGTAGTATCATTAATTATTCCTGAAAAAAAAGGAGAGATTCTAACAGTTACTAAAAATGGATATGGTAAAAGAACTGCTGTAAATAAATACCCGATTAAATCACGAGCAACCCAAGGAGTAATTTCTATAAGGGTAAATCAACGTAACGGAACAGTTATTGGTGCCGTGCAAGTTGATAGTGTTGATCAAATTATGATCATTACTAATGCTGGCACTCTTGTACGCACTAGAGTTTCAGAAGTTAGTGTTGTTGGACGTAATACTCAAGGAGTAGTTTTAATTCGTACATCTTCGAAAGAATGCGTAGTTGGATTACAACGAATAACTGAACCTTTAATAAAATCCAACTTACTAAAATTAGTGAGTATTAATAATGAAAGTTAGTAACTTAGTCATTATATTATGTACAGTTCCTAATGAGGATTGGGCACTAAAATTAGCAAAAAAATCCTTAGAAGAAGGATTAGCAGCTTGTATAACAAAATTTAAAAATGTTAGTTCTTTATATTATTGGAAAGGAGAAATTAAACATACTCAAGAAGTTCAAATGCTAATAAAAACAGATTCTATCCACCAAGAAAAATTACTGCGATTACTTAAAGATATGCATCCTTATGAAATTCCGGAGCTATTAGTCTTGAAAGTACAAAATGTCAACCAGCAATATCATGACTGGCTTACGACTACATTACAATAAGTAAAATTTATTCTAGATCAATTGACTTTATTAATTATTTACTATTTAATTCCTCCACTAAATTCATTAGTGCCCGGATAGCTCAGTTGGTAGAGCAAGGGACTGAAAATCCCTGTGTCGGTGGTTCAATTCCGCCTCTGGGCACCACAATGAAATTTATCTAAAAATTATCAATTCATTATTGTGTTGGTGAATTACATGCAGATTTAGTAAAAATTATAGGATTAATGTTGAATAATTTACATGGAAGATGAATTTTATATGAAGAGAGCCCTCGAAATTGCTCGTCGAGGAATATTCACTACAACTCCTAATCCGAATGTAGGATGTGTGATTGTACTCAATGGAACAATTGTGGGTGAAGGATATCACTATTGTGCTGGTGAGCCACATGCAGAAATCTACGCCTTACAGATGGCAGGTGAAAAAGCTCAAACTGCTACCGTCTATGTTACTCTGGAGCCATGTAACCATCAAGGTCGTACGCCTCCGTGTTGTGAGGCTTTAATATCTGCAGGAGTTCATCGTGTAGTTATTGCAATGCAAGATCCTAATCCACTAGTATCAGGCCGAGGTTTTAGTCAACTTAAAACTGCTGGTATTGAAGTTAATCAGGGATTAATGGAACCTGAAGCAGAGGAATTAAATAGGGGTTTTCTTAAACGAATGAGAACCGGATTACCTTTTTTACAACTTAAAATTGCTGCATCACTTGATGGACGTACTGCTATGGCCAATGGTGAAAGCCAGTGGATTACCTCATTAGCTGCTAGACTTGATGTTCAATTCTGGCGCGCACAAAGTTCAGCAATACTTAGCAGTAGTGCGACTGTACTTAGAGATAATCCGGCTTTAACAGTACGCTGGAATGAATTAAATTTATCAACCAAAAAACATTATCCTTTACAACGATTACGTCAACCGGTACGTATTATTATTGATAGTAAGAATCGTGTTAAACCATATCATCGATTAATGTTTGAAAGTGGAAAAATTTGGCTGATACGTAAACAGGTTACTACTAGACAAAAATTTCCAAAAAGAGTTGAACAAATAACTATTCCTTGTAATGGAGAATATATTGATTTAAAGAGAATGATGCTGTTTTTGGGTAAAAAACAAATCAATACTCTTTTAGTGGAAGCTGGAGCGAAATTATCTGGTGCATTATTACAATTTGGCATGGTTGACGAATTAATTCTTTATATTGCTCCTAAAATTTTAGGAAATCATGCTCGAAATCTTTGTGATCTTCCAGGATTAAATCAATTATCTAATATATTACGATTTGATTTAAAAGAAATTTATCAAGTAGGACCTGATCTCAGACTACATCTCATTCCTAAAATTAACTTCAAATCAGTAAAATGAGGAAAATCATGAATAATATTGAAGGTACCATTGTTGCTCCATATGCAAATATCGCTATTGCTATTACTCGGTTTAACCATTTCATTAATCAAAGTTTACTAAATGGAGCGATAGATGCTTTAACACGTTTAGGACAGGTAAAAGAAGATAATATTACTGTGGTATGGTTACCAGGTGCTTATGAATTACCTTTAGTAGTAAAAAGATTAGCAGAAATAAACAAATATAATGCAATTATTGCACTTGGAAGCGTAATCCGGGGTAGTACACCAAATTTTAATTATATTAGTAGTATAGCTAGTTCTGGATTAGCTAATATAGCTATTAAGAGTAACATTCCAATTGCTTATGGTCTTCTTACTATTGAAAATATTGAACAAGCAATTGAACGTTCTGGGACTAAAGCAGGTAATAAGGGTACTGAAGCTGCTATTTCGGCATTAGAAATGATCAATCTCCTACAAGCACTCATCTAAAAAATTTAAGGTGATTTTGTGAATCCTCTCCAGAGGCGTCGTGCACGTGAATGTGCTATCCAAGCAATTTATAGCTGGCAACTCTCAGGTAATAAGATAGCTGAAGTGTATCAATTTATTAAAGAACATAATTTTAACTTTCAAGATGTTGATCAAACCTATTTTAGTGAATTAATCAAAGGTGTTACTGATAACTATATTGCTATTGATAATTTTATGCAACCATGCTTACTAAGTCGCCGAATCAATGAGATTGGACATATAGAAAAAGCTATTTTACGGATTTCTATCTTTGAACTTAGTATACGTCAAGAGATTCCCTATAGAGTAGTAATTAATGAAGGAATAGAATTAGCAAAAATTTTTGGTGCTGAAGAGAGTCATAAATTTATTAATGGGGTTTTAAATAAAGCGGCCCAGAAAATTCGTTTTACACTACATAAATTACTATAATCTTTTATTATGAAATTTTATCTAAAAAAACCTATTAACATCTCTTATTTTATCGCTACTGGTTTTGGAATAGGATTGAGTAAATGGTTTCCTGGAACTTTAGGATCAATTTTAATAATTCCATTATGGTGGATCATAAGTTTATTTTCTGGATACCTTTATTTAGCAACTATTTTATTAGTTTTAATTTATGGTATTTATATTTGTCAAGTAACAGAAGAGTATTTAGGATTACATGATCACAGTAGTATTGTCTGGGATGAATTTCTTGGAATGGGTATTACTTTTATGAGTTTAACGAATTATAAATGGCAGTATTTAATCATGGGTTTTTTTATCTTTCGGTTTTTTGATATATTAAAACCGTGGCCAATTTCTTGGGTAAATGATAATTTTTACGGAGGTCTAGGTATAATCTTAGATGATTTTATTGCAGGTTTGATATCAACTTTATGTTTATACAAAATTTACCATAATTTTAGTAATTGAGATAAAATCTTATAATTAAATGATTAGTTTAATTGTAGCTATAGCGAGTAATTATGTTATTGGGAATGGTAATAGTATACCTTGGTATTTACCCCGAGATATCGCTTGGTTTAAAAAACATACTCTGCATAAACCAGTGATTATGGGTCGTTATACATGGGAATCCATTGGTAAAAAACCTTTACCTGAAAGAGTAAATATTATTATCAGTAAGGTTAGTAATGGTTATCACTATAACAGTTCCAATAATGTGATTTGGGTGAATTCTATTAATCAAGCCCTGAGTTTTGCAGATTCTTTAAATCTAGAAGAAACTATGATAATTGGCGGAGCTAGCATTTATAATCAAATGTTAGATTATGCTCATTGTCTTTATATTACCTATATAGATCTAAATATTAAGGGAAATATCTATTTCTTTCCTAAAATAAATTCTAGTGAATGGGTATGTATATTCAGAGAATTTCATGACGCCGATAAAATTAATACTCATAATTGTTCTTTTAATATTTTTAAACGAAAAAACCTCTTAGTGGCTCCTCTGACTGGACTCGAACCAGTGACATGCGGATTAACAGTCCGCCGTTCTACCAACTGAACTACAGAGGATTTAACTAAATAAAATCAATATTAATGTCCATTCCTAAAAGTGTCAACAGTAAAAATCTCATCTACTAATTTAAGTAAATAATAAATTTATAATATGGCATTTTTTAGAGTTCTTGGAAATGGAATAACATCTTTTACATTTTGCATTCCGGTAATATAGGCGATTAACCTTTCAAAACCTAAACCAAAACCTGAATGAGGAACCGTACCATAACGTCGTAAATCACGATACCAACTGTACTCTTCTTTATTTAATCCCAGAGAATTAATCCGTTGATCTAAAACGTGAAGACGTTCTTCACGTTGTGAGCCACCAATAATTTCTCCAATTCCAGGAAAAATAATGTCCATAGATGCAACGGTTTTCATATCATCATTGATACGCATATAGAACGCCTTAATATCTTTAGGATAATTTTTTACTACAATAGGAACATTAAACTGTTGTACTAAAAAACGCTCATGTTCTGAGGATAGATCTATACCCCAAGATACTGCATTTTCAAATTTATTTTTGCTTAATAAAAGTAGATCAATAGCTTCTGAGTAATCTAATATCATTAGACGACTAGTTAAAAATTTTTCTAAACGATAAATGACATTTTTATCTAGACGTGCCGCAAAAAAATCCATATCATCTGCACATTCGATTAATACTATTTTGAAAATAAATTTCAACAGATTTTCTGCTAAAATGATAATATCATCTAAACTAGCAAAAGCTAGTTCTGGTTCAATCATCCAAAATTCTGCTAAATGACGGCTAGTATTAGAAGGTTCAGCACGAAAAGTTGGACCGAACGCGTATACTTTTGTTAACGCGCAAGCATAGCTTTCCGCATGTAGCTGACCGCTTCCTGTTAAAAAGGTTTCTTTACCAAAAAAATCCTGATGAAAATCTTTGATCTTATTGTCATTTAATTTATTTAGATCTAATGTTGAAACTCTGAATCTATCGTTAATACCTTCAGTATCATAAGCTGTAATTATAGGCGTTGGAATCCAAATATACCCGTTGTCATAAAAAAAATTATGAATAGCTTGTGCAATTGTATTGCGTACACGTGAAATTGCGCTAATTAAATAAGTACGAGAACGTAAATGAATTACTTCACGGAGAAATTCTAAGGAATGCTTCTTAGTTGCTATTGGATAAGTATCCGCATTATCAACCCATCCTATAACTTGAATACTAGTAGATACAATTTCTAGTTGTTGTTTGTTTCCTGAAGAGATAACAATCTTGCCAGTTACTCTTATAGAACATCCAGTTGATAGCCTAAGTATCTCATTTTGATAATTATCAAGAGAATTATTGGCAATTACTTGAAGATTATTTAAACAAGAACCATCATAGATTGAAATAAATGAAATACCTAACTTAGAATCCCTTTTAGTACGTACCCAACCTCTAACTATGATATTACTATTTAAATATAAATTACTATTGAGTATCTCAATAATAGAAAGGATTTTCATATGTTATTCTCATCATTTATGTCTCATTAATATTCTGATATTACTATAAACGATAATCTCATTATAATATGAGTACATTATAATCTGATAAAAATTAATAGAGTATATATGTTCTATAATCTAATTAGAAATTTATTATTTAAATTTGAACCTGAATTGGCACATTATTTAGTATGTAATTATCTTAAATTCATAAGTAGTACTCCCTTAAAATATCTAATAAATTTACCAAAGTTTATAAAACCCACTATTTGTATGGGAATGACTTTTAAAAATCCTATAGGAGTTGCTGCTGGATTAGATAAGAATGGTGAATATATTGATGCGTTAGCAGCTTTAGGATTTGGTTATATTGAAATTGGTACAGTGACACCTCAACCTCAATTAGGTAATCAAAAACCACGATTATTTCGAGTTAATGAAGCTGATGGATTTATTAATCGTATGGGATTTAATAATCATGGTATAGATCAGCTAATTAAAAATATTAAGGAAACTAAATTTAAAGGAATTTTAGGTATTAATATTAGTAAAAATTTCTCAACACCAATAGAAAGAGCTAAAGAAGATTATTTAATATGCATGGATAAAATTTATCAATATGCTAGTTATATTGCTATGAATATTTCTTCTCCTAATACATTAGATTTACGCACCTTACAATATGGAGAATTATTTGATGATCTACTTTCTTCGATAAAACAAAAGCAACTAAATTTAAATAATCAATATCAAAAATATGTGCCAATAGTTATAAAAATTTCTCCAGATCTTTTAAAAGCCGAATTAGTTAAAATTTCTGATAGTTTACTCCGTTATAATATAGATGGAGTCATTGCAACTAATACTACAATCGATCGATCTTTAATCACTAATTTGAAATATAGCAATGAAAATGGTGGTTTAAGTGGTTTACCACTCCATTCTCGCAGTACAGAAATTATACGAATTTTAGCACAAGAACTACAAGAACGTATTCCTATTATTGGTGTTGGGGGTATTAATAATCTAATTTCTGCAAAAGAAAAATTTTTAGCTGGAGCAAAATTATTACAAATCTATTCAGGATTAATATATCAAGGACCAAAATTATTAAAAGATCTTTTTAAATATCTTTAGATGATATAAACCATACTATCAAAATCTAAGGAAATTACCTTTATGCTAACTCAATATTAGTCGCCGGAATAGAACAACAAGAAAGAATCTTCTCGTTTATAACATTTTTTTGCGGGTTGATTTTACCTTTAATTAAACGTAATTTACAATAACCACAGATTCCTATACGACAAAAATAGGTAATGGTGAATCCATTTTCTTCTAGTTGTTCCAGTAAGATTTGTTTATTATTTCCAATAAAACTTTTACCTTGATAAATTATGGTAAGATTATTATATTCTGTTAATAGAGATTTATTAATCATCTTAATTGAGATAATTTTTTGTAAATTATATTACATAAATAATATGAAAGTGAATTAATCTAATTTTATAAGATAACTCAAAATCTAATGATATGAAATATATAGGAGCTCATGTTAGTACTGCAGGTGGTATAGATCAAGCAGTATTACGTGCTTACCAACTTAAAGCTACAGCATTTTCAATTTTTTTAAAAAATCCACTAAAATGGCATCATTCCATACCATTATCTCAAGAGACTATCAGTAGATTTCGTAAGTTATGTAAAAAATACAAGTTTAGTACCGAACAAATTTTGCCACATAATAGTTATTTAATTAATCTAGGACATCCAATAATAACACAATTAGAAAAATCTAGAGAGGCATTAATAGATGAAATTAAACTTTGTAATCAACTTGGTTTAAGATTACTTAATTTTCATCCAGGAAATCATCTTCGACAAATTAATGAAGAAACTTGCCTAAAACGAATTGCAGAATCTATTAATATTGCTCTGAATAAAACACAAAATGTTACAATGATTATTGAAAATACTGCAGGTCAAGGAAGTAATTTAGGTTTTATTTTTGAACATCTAGCTGCTATCATCAATGATATAGAAGATAAATCCCGTATTGGGGTCTGTATTGATACTTGCCATGCCTTCGCGGCCGGATATAATTTATCTACCTCAAGAGAATGTGAAAGAACTTTTAGTCAATTTGAAACAATCATTGGTTTTAATTATCTGCGTGGAATGCATTTGAATGATGCTAAAAGTACATTTAATAGTAGAGTAGATCGACATCAGAATTTAGGTTTAGGTAATATTGGTCAATCAGTTTTTAAATGGATTATGCGTGATAACAGGTTCAATAAGATACCTCTAATTTTAGAAACTACTAATCAACTACTTTGGAAACAGGAAATTGCTTGGTTAAAAAAACAACAATAAATAATAGACATATATATAAAATATATGCTTTTAATATTTACTATAATATTGGAATAATAATGATAACTATTCATGCACTTAAATATCATAATCATGGTAAGAGTGCTAATCGTAAATTACGGTTAGATAATAAATTCCCTGCTATTGTTTATGGAGGTAAAAAAGATTCTATCTCAATCATCTTAGATCAAAATGTTATAATGAAATTAAAGGATAAAAAAGAATTTTTTTCTCAACCCTTAACATTAATGATTGATGGTAATGATTACCAGGTAAAAGTTCAAGAAATGCAATTTCATCCATTTAAGCCTATTCTCTTTCATATAGATTTTCTACACATTTAAATTATATAAATGCAAATTTAATAAATAATACTAACGGCACGTAGCGCAGCTTGGTAGCGCACTGTCATGGGGTGTCAGTGGTCAGAGGTTCAAATCCTCTCGTGCCGACCAATTTATTACATATATCTGTAATTTTAATAAATTGATAATAATTTAAATACGTAACTTTTCAATCTCAAATTACGATGTTAAAATTCAAATTTAATAAAATTAATGATGTGATTAACATGGGTAAAAATATTATCATATTAGGCACTCAATGGGGTGATGAAGGTAAAGGTAAAATTGTAGATTTACTAACTCAACGTTCTAAATATGTAGTACGATATCAAGGAGGAAATAATGCGGGTCATACTCTAGTAATTCAAGGTAAAAAAACTATTCTACATTTGATTCCTTCAGGAATTTTGCATGATAACATTATCAGTATTATTGCTAATGGAGTAGTATTAGCTCCTGAAGCTCTGATTAAGGAAATAGAAATCCTTGAAAATAGAGGAATTCCAGTACGTAATCGTTTATTGATTTCAAAAGCATGTCCTTTAGTATTACCTTCGCATATTGCTTTAGATATAGCTCGGGAAAAATCTCGAGGAAATTATTATATTGGTACGACATGTAAAGGCATTGGACCAACTTATGAAGATAAAGTTGCACGTCGGGGTTTACGTATTAGTGATTTATTTAATCTTAATAAATTTAGGTTAAAATTAGCTGAAATTATTGAATATCATAATTTTCAATTAATTCACTATTTTAAGGAGAAACCCGTTGATTATCAACAAGTATTAGATAGCATTCTTAGCACTGTAGAAACATTAATCAGTATTTCCACTGACGTAGCGTTATTACTACATGAAGCACATCAGAAAGGTGAAGGAATTATTTTTGAAGGAGCGCAAGGAATGCTTTTAGATATTGATCATGGAACATATCCATATGTAACTTCTTCTAATACTACTGCAGGTGCAGCAATTACTGGAACAGGTATAGGTCCATGTTGTATAGATACCGTTTTAGGTATTGTAAAAGCATATACTACTCGTGTAGGCTCTGGTCCCTTTCCTACTGAATTAAATGATAAGATTGGTGAATTTATTTGTTTAAAAGGAAATGAGTTTGGTACGACAACTGGTCGTAAAAGACGTGTTGGGTGGTTTGATGCCGTTGCTATGCGACGGGCAATACAAATTAATTCGTTATCAGGTTTATGTTTAACTAAATTAGATGTTCTCGATGGGTTAAAAGAATTAAAAATTTGTGTAGCATATAGGAAGGCAGATGGAAGTGAATCAAGAAATACACCTTTTTCTACAGAAGATTGGGAAAGTATTACTCCAATCTATGAAATATTACCTGGATGGAATGAGAGTACTTTTGGGATTAAAAATCCTGAATCATTAACACCTTATGCTCATCAATATATCAAACGTATAGAATTTTTAACTGGAATTCCCATCAATTTAATTTCTACTGGTCCTGATCGTAGTGAAATTATGATATTAAAAAATCCTTTTAATGATTGATAGTCATGATTAATTAAGATGAAGGAAATAATATTTGGAATTCATGCAGTAAAAGCCATTATAGAATCTAATCCTCAAAGATGTCAATCTGTATATATCATTAAAGATCGTGAATTGAATTTCAGATTTAAAAATATTATTTGGTTACTACAACAACATAGTATACTAATAAAACAGGTAAGTCGTAAATGGATGAATAGTAAAACTGGTGGATTAGTTCATCAAGGAATTATAGCTCTAGTTAATTCTGCACCAATATATTCAGAAAAAGATCTGAATTTTTTTCTAAAAAAAACCAATCGACCATTAATTTTAATTTTAGATAGCATTACAGATCCATATAATTTGGGATCTTGTTTACGTAGTGCTAATGCTGCAGGAGTAGATGCTGTTATCATACCTAAAGACCGTTCAGCACAAGTCAATAGTCCTATAGTAAAAAAAGTTGCATGTGGTGCTACAGAAAATATTACTTTATTTAGGGTGACAAATCTTAGTCGTACATTACGAATTATACAGGAACATCAAATTTGGATAATAGGCACTACTGAACACTCTAAGCATAATTTATATCAAAGTAATATGATTGGAGCTACTGCATTAATTATGGGATCAGAATCTAAAGGAATCAGAAATTTAATATGTAAATACTGTAATGAGTTAATTAGTATTCCTACAAGAGGTAAAATATCATCAATTAATGTTTCCGTAGCAACTGGTATTTGTCTTTTTGAAGCTGTTCGACAACGTTATTTTTAATAAGTGCAATAATATTTCTATAGATTTAATGACTATTGAATTTGATTGAGTTATAATTAGAAGATATCTTTTAGATATTCCTGCATTATTAAAATTTAGAATGCTAATGTATTAGGAATAAATCATTATGCAACATTATGAAATAATTTTTATAGTTCATCCGGATCAAAGTGAAAAAATTACTGAAATTATTAATCATTACTCCAAGATAGTAATTAATAATCAAGGAAAAATACATCGTTTAGAAAATTGGGGGCGACGTCAATTAGCTTACCCAATAAAAAAATTACATAAAGCTCATTACATTTTAATGAATGTAGAAATTTCTGAATTAATTAGAAAGGAACTAGAAAACAATTTTCATTATAATGATGCTATTATTAGAACTTTAATTATTAAAGTAAAATCAGCTATTACGGAATCATCTCCATTAATCAATACTGAAGAAAAACCTGAGATAGTTAGATCTAGCCCTAAGAAAGATACTTCAATGAGCCTTGAAGCTTAAATTCTCAAATATTTAATTAAATTATTATTAATCTATATAAAATAGATTTAAGGATGAATAAAAATGACACGTTATTTGCGACGACGCAAGTTCTGTCGTTTTACAGTAGAAGGTATTAAAGAAATTGATTATAAAGATATTTCTACACTTAAAAACTATATCACAGAAAGTGGTAAAATTGTTCCAAGTCGTATTACAGGAACCTCGGCAAAATATCAAAGAAAATTAGCTAAAGCAATAAAAAGGGCACGTTATTTATCTTTATTACATTATTCTGATAAGCAATGATATTAATTTAAGGATTAGTTTAATGGAGATTATTTTACTTAAAAAAGTAACAAATCTAGGTAATATAGGTAATAAACTTCAAGTAAAAGCCGGTTATGCACGAAATTTCTTAATTCCTCAAGGTATGGCAGTTCTTGCTACTAAAAAAAATTTAGATTCATTTGAAAGGCGTTGTCAAGAAATAGAAACTCAGAAGATTGAACTTTTCAATAATGCTATTAAAATTGCTGATAAGATTAACTCTATAGGTGAACTTGATATTAAAGCTAAAGTTGGCAAGAATGGTAGATTATTTGGATCTATTGGCACACGAGACATAGTTAGTGCATTTACATCAAACGACATGAAAATTCCCAGAAATGCCATACGTTTACCCAATGGAATTTTACGTACTATAGGCAAACATGAAATAATCTTACATTTACATCAGGATGTTAATGTAAGATTAGTAATAAATATTACATCTTATTAAAAGATTATCTATTTTTATGGCTAGGATTAAGAGAAGATTTGGATTTAATCGTTGTTTTTTTATCCATAAATTCAAGATATGCTAATGGGGCATTATCACCTAATCTGTAACCACATTTTAAGATCCTAGTATATCCTCCAGGACGTGTAGTAAAACGAGGTCCAAGTTCATTAAATAGCTTTTTTAGCACATGATTATTACGAATCCGTGAAAATACTAACCTGCGATTCGCAATATTATCTATTTTAGAGATAGTAATTAATGGCTCAATAATCCGTCGTAATTCTTTAGCTTTGCTTAAAGTGGTTTTAATTCTTTCACAGTAAACTAAATTAGCTGTCAAATTACGAAATAGAGCCTTACGATGACTACTATTACAATTCAATTTACGTCCACTTTTGCGATGACGCATGATTATTTCCTTTATTATTCATCATTAATCTTAGAGGGAGGCCAGTTTTCTAAACGCATACCTAAAGAAAGTCCTCTAGAGGCTAATACATCTTTAATTTCAGTAAGAGATTTTTTGCCTAAATTTGGTGTTTTAAGTAATTCAACTTCTGTACGTTGTACTAAATCACCAATATAATGTACTAATTCTGCTTTTAAACAATTAGCCGATCTTACAGTTAGTTCTAAATCATCAACGGGTCGTAAAAGAATAGGATTGAGTTCGGGTTTTTCTTCTTTGACTTCAGGCTTACATACATCACGCAAATCAACAAAGGCCTCGAGTTGATCTGCTAAAATAGTAGCCGCACCTCTAATGGCTTCTTCAGGATCAATAGTTCCATTAGTTTCCATTTCAATAATTAATTTATCTAAATCAGTACGTTGTTCTACTCGGGCAGCCTCTACATTATAAACTATACGTTCTATAGGACTATAACAAGCATCTAATAATAACCTTCCAATAGTACGACCATTATTATTACCAGTATTATATCTTCTTGCTGAAGCTGGAAGATAACCCCTACCAAATTCAACATTCATGCGCATATTAATAGTTGCATTTTCATTTGTTAAATGGCAAATCACATGTTGAGAATTTATAATTTCAATATGATTATCATGAATAATATCAGCCGCGATTACTGGACCCATTCCAGATTTATTAATAGAAATTATCGCTTTTTCTTTATTATGAACTTTAATTGCTAATCCTTTGAGATTCAGTAAAATTTCTAAGATATCTTCTCGTACCCCTTCTTTACTACTATATTCATGTAAAACACCATCAATTTCAACTTCTGTTACCGCATATCCTGGCAAAGAAGATAGTAAAATTCGTCGCAACGCATTTCCAAGTGTATGTCCAAATCCTCTTTCCAATGGTTCAAGAGTAACCCTTGCATGTGTAGGACTATTTTGTTCAATATTTACTAAATGAGGTTTTAAAAGATTTGTTACATAACCCGGCATTCTGTCCTCTCTTTTCTCTTATATTTAAGATGAAATTTAGTTACTTAGAGTACAGCTCTACAATCAGGTGTTCATTAATATCTTTAGGTAAAGCCGTACGATCTGGTAAATACTTTAATTTTCCTTCCATTTTAGATATATCAACCTCTAACCAAACAGTATTTTCACGTTGCTCGGATAGTTTTAGTGCAGCTTTAATCCTAGATTGTTGTTTACATTTATCACGTATTCTAATAATATCATGAGGAGAAATTTGATAAGAAGCAATATTTACAATTAGGTTATTTACGAGCACTGATTTATGGCTCACTAATTGTCTAGCTTCAGCACGTGTGGTAGCAAAACCCATGCGGTAAATAACATTATCTAAACGACCTTCAAGCATAAGTAATAAATTTTCACCAGTATTACCTTTTTGGCGCACTGCTTTTTTATAATAATTAATAAATTGACGTTCTAAGACACCATAGATGCGTCTAATTTTTTGTTTTTCACGTAACTGTATGGAATACTCAGAAAATCTTGATTTACGAGTTCCATGTTGTCCTGGAATGCGATCAATTTTACATTTAGAATCAATATTACGAACATTATTTTTTAATAATAAATCAGTACCTTCACGGCGACTAAGTTTTAGCTTAGGACCTAAATATCTTGCCATTTTTTCTCCAGCAAATTGATGAGATGATGCTGTATTGTTACTAGACTCAGACTCATGAAGTCCAGTTTAGACACGTCTTCTTTTAGGTGGACGACAACCATTATGAGGGATAGGAGTCACATCAATAATATTAATAATGCGAAATCCCGCAGCATTTAAGGCACGAATGCTAGATTCACGTCCTGGTCCAGGACCATTAATCATCACTTCTAAATTTTTAATTCCATAATCTTTAACCGCTTCTGCACAATGTTCAGCTGCTACCTGTGCTGCAAATGGAGTAGATTTTCTTGATCCTCTAAATCCGGATCCACCAGAAGTAGCCCAAGCCAATGTATTACCTTGTCTATCAGTAATAGTAACAATAGTGTTATTAAATGAAGCATGAATATGAGCTACTGCATCAGAAATCTGTTTCTTTATTCGCTTACGTACTTTAATTGATGTTTTTACCATATTATTTTATACCATGAAAGAAAACTATTTTTTTAAAGCTTTTCTTGGTCCCTTGCGGGTACGTGCATTAGTCCTAGTGCGTTGTCCTCGTACTGGAAGTCCTCGACGATGACGTAATCCACGGTAGCAACCAAGATCAATTAACCTTTTAATACTTAAACTAATTTTGCGCCGTAAATCACCTTCAATCGTATATTGAGTAATTTTATTACGTAATTTTTCAATTGTATCTTCAGATAAATTATTGATTCTACTATGTTCTGCAATCCCTAATGATGCACAAATAGCTCTTGAATTATTTTTTCCTATACCATAAATTGACATCAAAGCAACTACGACAGGTTTCTTATCTGGAATATTTACTCCTGCTATACGTGTCACTATATACTCCTAAAATTATAAATATGAATCTTATAGATATTCATCCTTGACGTTGTTTGTGTTTAGGATGAATACAAATTACACGCAATACACCAGTACGTTTAACAATTTTACAATGTCTACAAAATTTTTTAATCGATGTTCTAACTTTCATTTAACATTCCTTAATTTAAGTATTCAAACCTTTTAATTTAGCTTTTCTTAAAACCGATTCATATTGTTTAGACATTATAATAGTTTGAATTTGAATTATAAAATCCATTACTACAACAACTACAATAAGTAGTGATGTACCACCAAAATTAAATGGAACTTTAATTGAATATCGCATAAATTCTGGTATTAAACATATAAATGCAATATATAATGCACCAATTAAGGTTAAGCGTACCATAATCTTATCAAGATATTTAGCAGTTTGTTCACCTGGACGAATTCCTGGGATAAAAGCTCCCGATTTTTTTAAATTATCAGCCGTTTCACTTGGATCAAACACTAAAGCAGTATAAAAAAAACAGAAGAAAATTATCGCACTTGTATAAACTATTATATAAAACAGTTTTCCAGGTTGGAAATATATCATAATATTTGTTAACCATTTTAAACGATTTCCATGAGCAAACCATGATAAAAGAGTTGCTGGAAATAAGATCACACTGGATGCAAAAATAGCTGGAATGACTCCCGCCATATTAACTTTTAATGGCAAATGTGTATTGGTTTGTGATGTACTTAACCTAAATTTGTTACCATAAGGACGACAAGCATAATGTACTATTATACGTCTTTGTCCACGTTCCATAAATACTACAAAAAAAATCACCAGAAATACGATAATACCAACCAAGAATAATAACATTAAATTCAATTCACCTTGACGTGCTTGTTCCAGCGTGTTAGCTACTGCTGTAGGTAATCCCGCAACAATACCAGCATAAATTATCACAGAAATTCCATTACCAATTCCTCTTTCAGTAATTTGTTCTCCTAACCACATAAGTAGAATAGTTCCAGTCACTAAACTGATAATGGCAGTAAAATAAAAAGAAATTCCTGATTCTAATACTAATCCATGCATTCCTGGCATATTAGGTAATGCAATAGCAATACCTATTGATTGAAAAATTGCTAATATTAAAGTAGTATATTTAATATATTTATTAATTTTACGACGACCAGTTTCACCTTCTTTTTTTATCTCAGATAATTTTTTGTTCATTACAGTTAATAACTGAATGATAATAGATGCTGATATATATGGCATTATTCCAAGAGCAAATATAGAAGCATGACTTAAAGCACCACCTGAAAACATATTAAACATTTCAATAAGAGTACCACGTTGTTTTTCAAGTAATCTATTAAGTATAGATACATCTATACCAGGTATAGGAATGAAAGAGCCAATCCTAAAAATTAATAATGCACTAAAGACAAATAATAGTCTCTGTTTTAGTTCTTTAAAACGATTGTTAGTACTAAAAAAATCCAATCCAGATGGTAAATTTCTGATCTTGGTCATTTAATTATTCCTCAAGAATCTTACCACCAGCAGCTTTAATTATAGCACTAGCGCCTTTAGTTACTTTTAATCCATTAACAGTAATAGGTATAGAAATACTTCCAGATAAAATTATTTTGGCAATTTTAATTTTTGAATTAATTAATCTAGCTACTTTTAATGTACTTAAATTTACAACTTTAAGATTTAACCTTTGTAAGTCTGAAAGACGAATTTCAGCATATTGATTAACTTTTTGAGAATTAAATCCAAATTTAGGTAATCTGCGATATAAAGGAGTCTGACCTCCTTCAAAACCACGCCTTATTCTTCCGCCAGATCTTGATTTCTGTCCTTTATGACCATGACCACCAGTTTTACCTAATCCACAACCAATACCTCGTCCTCTACGTTTGGCTGTACATTGAGAACCTGCTGCTGGAAATAAAGTATTTAGATACATCTATCACTCCTCAATATAAAGCATATAAGAGACTAGCTTAATCATACCACGTACAGCAGGAGTATCTTCTCTTACTACCGTATGTCCAATATGACGTAATCCTAAACCAAGTAAAGTCGCTTTATGTTTTGGTAATCTACCAATAGCACTGCATTTTTGAGTAATCTTAATAGTTTTTTTAGATTGATTATCCGAAAATTTCTTCAAGAGTTTTTCCTCTTTTAGCTGCAATCATTTCTGGTGACTTCATTTTTACAAGTCCTTGAAGAGTAGCACGAACTACATTAATGGGATTAGTAGATCCATAAGATTTAGCTAGAACATCATGTACTCCAGCAACTTCAAATACTGCCCGCATCGCTCCACCTGCAATAATACCAGTCCCCTGAGAAGCAGGTTGCATAAATACACGAGATCCCGTATAAATTCCCAAAATCGGATATTGTAAAGTTCCCTCCTTTAAAGCAAGATTAATCATATTACGTCTGGCTTTTTCTATAGATTTTTGTATAGCTACTGGAACATCTTTAGCCTTACCATAACCTAATCCTACTCGTCCGTTCTTATCACCCACCACGGTTAAAGCCGTAAAACTAAAAACACGACCACCTTTCACAGTTTTTGAAACTCTATTAAGAGTTATCATTTTTTCTTGTAATTCGTGAATTGGTTTTTCCAAATTTGTCATCAATAATCTTCATCCCTAATTAATATAAACTAAATAATAAATTTTTAAAAATCTAGTCCTACTTCCCTTGCTGTTTCAGCTAATGATTTAATGCGACCATGATATAAAAATCCAGAACGATCTAAAGAAACCGTTTTAATTCCTTTATCAAGAGCTCTTTTAGCTACCGTTCTACCTACTATTGAAGCCGCGATCTTATTACCGGTATATTGACATTTTTTTTGGATATCTTTTTCTAAAGTAGAAGCAGTAACTAAAATATTAGAATTGGGTGAAGCTATAATTTGTGCATATATATGACGCGGAGTACGATATATAACTAAACGAATCACATTAAGTTTCTTTAATTTACATCGGGTACGTTTCGCTCGACGAATTCTAGATAATTTTTTATTCATATTTTACTTTTTTTTAGCTTCTTTAGTACGGATAATTTTATCTGCATAACGAATACCTTTTCCTTTATAAGGTTCAGGTCGACGATAAGCATAAATATCTGCTGCTACTTGACCAATCAGTTGTTTATCCGCACCTTTCAATATAATTTCATTTGGAGAAGGACATTCTGCTGTAATTCCAAATGGGATTTGATGCTCTATTAAATGAGAAAAACCTAATGCTAATATTAAATAATTATCTTTAATTGAAGCACGATAACCTATTCCTATAAGTTGTAATTTTTTTATAAATCCTCTCGTCACACCAATAATCATACTATTAATAATAGCACGTGTAGTTCCTGCTTGAGTCCAACCATCTATAAAACCTTGATGTGGAAAAAATTTAAGAGCATTATCAATTTTTTCTACTTTCACTGCATCATGTATTATACGAGTTAATTTAACATTATTTCCTATAACTGAAATAATTTGATGATCAATATTTATTCTTACATTGATAGGAATGATAATAGGTAATTTGGCCACCCGAGACATTATTTACTCCAATTTAAGCTACCCAGCATATAATTTCACCACCGATTCTAAACTTACGTGCTAATCGATCTACCATAATACCTTTAGAAGTAGAAATAATAGCAATGCCTAATCCGGCCATAATTCTTGGTAAATTATCGTTATTTTTATAGATTCTTAATCCCGGCCTGCTAACACGATGAATATTTTCTATAACGCCTTTTCCTAAATAGTATTTTAATCTTATTATTAATTTTAATTTAATTTTACCTTCAATACTATATTGTTCAATATATCCTTCTTCTTTTAAAACTCTCGTAATAGCTTCTTTTATTTTAGATGAAGGCATAGTTACTAGAATTTTTTTAGCGGCTTGAGCATTTCTAATCCGAGTAATCATATCAGCGATTGGATCTTGCATACTCATAAAATCTCCTTTTTCAAATCACCAACTAGCTTTTTTAAGACCAGGAATTTCTCCACGCATAGCAGTTTCCCTAAGTTTCATACGACTTAATCCAAATTTTCGTACAAAAGCATGAGGACGACCAGTTTGACGACATCTATTACGCTGACGAGATGGGCTGGAATCACGAGGAAAAGTTTGCAATTGTAAGACTGCTTTCCAACGATCTGTTTTTGATAAATGTATATTTGAAATAACTGATTTTAAACTAATACGTTTTTTTAAAAATTTTTTAGCTAATTTTACCCGTTTTATTTCACGTGATATCATTGATGTTTTAGCCATGTAAAATATTTTCCTTATTTACGAAATGGAAAATTAAAAGCCGCTAATAAAGAATAACCTTCCTTATTAGAATAAGCAGTAGTAGTAATAGTGATATCTAAACCACGAAGTGAATCTATTTTATCATAAATAATTTCAGGAAAAATAATTTGCTCACGAATACCAATACTATAGTTACCATCTCCATCAAAAGAATTAACAGATAATCCCCTAAAATCGCGAATTCGTGGCAGAGCAATAGAAATTAAACGTTCAAAAAAATCCCACATTCTTTCATTACGAAGAGTAACTTTACATCCAATTGGATATCCTTTTCTAATTTTGAAGGCGGCAATAGATTTTCGGGCTTTAGTAATTAAAGGTTTTTGTCCTGAAATTGCACTTAAATTAGCTATGGCATTTTCTAAGATTTTTTTGTTAGATTGTATTGCTCCTACTCCCATATTTAAGGTAATTTTTTTTAAGTTAGGAACTTGCATGATAGAATGATAATTGAATTCTACCATAAGTTTTTTGACAACATGATTTTTATAATAATCATGTAGTTTTGCCATTTTTTACTCCAAAATTTGATTATTAGATTTTAAAATTCGGAATTTCTTACCATCTTTAAACACGAATCCAATACGATCAGCTTTACCGATACTTACATTATAAATTGCAACATTAGAAAGATCAATCGCTGCTTCTGTTAAAATTATACCTCCAGATCTATTTATAGAAGGAACCGCTTTTTGATGTTTTTTAATTAAATTAACTCCTTCTACTATAAGTTTACAGTTTTTATCATTATATAAGATTTTTTTAACTTTACCGCGTTTACCTTTATCTTTCCCAGCAATAATAATAACTTGATCATTAGAACGTATTTTAGCTGCCATATCTTTACCTTTATAAAACTTCCGGTGCTAAAGAAATAATTTTCATAAATTTTTCTATTCTTAGTTCACGAGTTAGAGGCCCAAAGATCCTTGTACCAATTGGTTGTTCATTATTATTTAGTAAGACACAAGCATTATTATCAAAACGAATCAAAGATCCATCTTGACGACGCACTCCTTTACGAGTACGAACTACAAGAGCTTTAATGACTTCACCTTTTTTAACTTTTCCACGAGGAATCGCATCTTTAACTGTAATTTTAATTAAATCGCCTATATTAGCATAACGACGACGTGATCCACCAAGTACTTTAATACACATTACGCGACGGGCTCCAGAATTATCCGCAACATTTAGTACTGTTTGTTCCTGGATCATTTAGTTATCCTTATTAAATCTATTAAAATATTGTGCTAGGAAAGTATGGATTTTTCTAAAATACGGATTAAAATCCAAGATTTGGTTTTAGATAAAGGACGACACTCTTTAATTTCAACAAGATCTCCTATCCTACAGATATTATTTTCATCATGTATATGTAATTTAGTAGTACGTTTAATAAATTTACCATATAGAGGATGTTTAATAAAACGTTCAATAGCAACTGTAGCCGATTTATGCATAAGATTACTAATGATTCTTCCTTTCATAGTCCGAATTTTATTCGGCATTAATTTTCTCCTTGAATTTTAGCAAGGTTTTTACTCTAGCAATATTACGACGAACTTTTTTTATCAAATGAGTTTGTCGCAATTGACGATTTCTTAATTGTATACGTAAATTAAATTTCTCACGTTGTAAATTAAGTAACTCATGATTTAATTCTTGAGAATTTTTTTTACTTAATTCTATATATTTCATGATATCAATACCTTAGTAATAAAGATAGTTTTCAGTGGAAGTTTAGCGGATGCTAATTTAAAGGCTTCACGAGCTAGATCTTCATTAACACCGTCCATTTCATATATAATTTTACCAGGTTGAATAACTGCAACCCAATATTCAACATTTCCTTTTCCTTTACCCATACGTACTTCTAATGGTTTTTTAGTAATTGGTTTATCTGGAAAAACTCTAATCCAAATTTTACCTTGTCTTTTAATTGCACGATTTAGAGCTCGACGAGCTGCTTCAATTTGACGGGAAGTTAATTGACCACGAGTAATAGCTTTTAATCCAAAACTACCAAATTCAATCTGGTTATTAGATAATCCCCGATTTCTTCCTTTTTGCATTTTTCTAAATTTTGTCCGCTTTGGCTGTAACATCAATAATGTCCTATTTATTTGCGGCTTCTACGTAATAACTTTTTCTTTTTTGGATAATTTTTTTCTGATTTCAGATTATCCCTGATACTCAAAATTTCTCCATGAAAAATCCACACTTTTATTCCGATTACACCATATGTAGTATATGCTTCAGATACACTATAATCGATATCTGCTCTAAAAGTATGTAGAGGGACTCTGCCTTCACGAAGCCATTCGGTGCGAGCGATCTCCGCTCCTCCTAATCTTCCACTAACTTCTACTTTTATACCTTTAGCACCTACGCGCATGGCATTTTGTACCGCACGTTTCAGCGCTCGTCTAAAAATTACACGACGTTCTAACTGTGTTTTCACACTATCAGCAACTAATTTAGAATCTAATTCAGGTTTGCGTACTTCAGTAATATTAATTTGAGCTGGGACTCCAGTAATATTAGTAATACCTTGACGTAATTTTTCTATATCTTCACCTTTTTTACCAATCACAATTCCTGGTCTAGCAGTATGAATATTTACCCGAATACTTTTTGATGGACGTTCAATAAGAATCTTAGAAATAGATGCTTTAAGCAATTTTTTAGTTAAAAATTGACGAACTTTATAATCACTTTCTAAATTTTTAGCAAAATCTTTTGTATTAGCAAACCAAATAGAGGTCCAATTTTTTATGATACCTAGTCGTATACCATTAGGATTAACTTTCTGACCCATTATTAGTCTCCAAAGTAATCTCAAATGCTATCAAGAATTACAGTAATATGGCTAGTACGTCTTAAAATTCGATCGGCACGTCCTTTAGCACGTGGCATTAATTTTTTATGATTAGATCCTTTATTAACCATAATTCTTACTATCTTTAAATCATCAATATCAATGCCATTATTATGTTCTGCATTCGCAATAGCAGATTCTAAAACTTTCTTTACCAATCTCGCAGTTTTTTTTTGAATATAACTCAGAAGATGTAGAGCTTGTGATACAGTTTTACCACGTATAACATTAACAACTAGGCGCAGTTTTTGTGCTGAAGAATCGGCATGACTATATTTAGCAATAGTTTCCATTTATTTTTCTTCCTTATTTATTATCATTTTTTTTGTTTTTTTATCTGCTATATGATTACGATAAGTGCGTGTTGGGACAAATTCACCTAGTTTATGACCAACCATTTCATCAGTAATAAAAATAGGAATATGTTTACGTCCATTATGAATAGCAATTGTTAAACCAATCATACTAGGAAATATAGTGGAACGACGTGACCAAGTTTTTAATGGTCTTTTATCGCGAGTTTCTAATGTTTTTTCTACTTTTTTTAATAAATGTAAATCTATAAAAGGACCTTTTTTAAGAGAACGGGGCATAAATATTATTTCCTCTAAAATTATTTACTGCGTCTACGCACAATAAATTTATCAGTAAGCTTATTATGACGAGTTTTTTTTCCTTTAGTTTGCATTCCCCAAGGACTTACTGGATGTTTGCCAAAATTTCTACCCTCACCACCTCCATGTGGATGATCAATCGGATTCATAGCAGTTCCACGAACTGTTGGACGAATTCCCTGCCACCGTTTAGCTCCTGCTTTACCCAAACTACGCAACATATACTCTGTATTTCCAACTTCACCAATGGTCGCTCTACAAACAGATTTTATATAACGTACTTCGCCGGAACGTAATCTTAAAGTTACATAAGAACTATCTCTCGCTATAATTTGTACATATGCACCCGCAGAACGAGCAATTTGACCACCTTTACCGGGTTTTAATTCGACATTATGTACTAAACTTCCTACTGGAATATTACACATAGGTAAACTATTACCTGTTTTTATAGAAATATCTTTTCCAGAATCAATTTGATCTCCTATCTTCAATCCTTTTGGTGCTAAAATATAACGACGTTCACCATCTTTATATAAAACTAGTGCAATATTAGCTGATCTGTTTGGATCATATTCTAATCTCTCAATAATACCACTTACACCATCCTTATTTCTTTTAAAATCAATACAACGATATTTTTTTTTATGACCACCACCAATATGACGCATTGTAATACGTCCATTATTATTACGACCACCACTTTTTACTTTAGTCTCTAATAGGGGGCTAAAAGGTTTTCCCTTATGTAAAAGGTAGTTAACTACTTTTATTACATGACGACGTCCTGGAGAAGTTGGATTACATTTTATGATTTTCATTATTTATACTAAACTATGGTAATTTTTCTGTAAAAGTTGAAAGATTAATTTTATGATCTTTATGTAACGTCACATAAGCTTTTTTCCAATTAGTTTTTTTTACTAAGTATTTACCATACTGTTTATTTTTTCCCTTAACTATTAAAGTATTAACTTTTATCACGGTAACATTAAACAATTTTTTTATAGCAAATTTAATTTCTAACTTTGAAGAGTTCCTAGCTACTTTAAATACTAGTGTATTATTTTTTTCATAATTTGAGGTTTTTTCAGAAAGGTGATGAGCATGCAAGATTTCCATTACTCGTTCATCAGAAATCATGTGAGTACCTCTTCAAGTTTTTGAAGAGCTTCAGTAGTCATAATCACTTTATCAAAAGCTATTAAACTAATAGGATCAATAGCCGTTATATCACGTACATCAATACCGTATAAATTACGAGCGGCTAAAGTTAAGTTAGCATCGAAACTGCTCGTATAAATCATTACATCATTAATTTTTATATTTTTCAATTTTTCTACTAATAATTTAGTTTTAGGTTGTGATATAAAAAATTTTTTATACAGACAAAGACGTTTTTGTCTTATTAATTCAGAAATAATACTTTTTAAAGCACCTTGATACATTTTTTTATTAATTTTGGGATTAATTTTTTTAGGTTTAGCAGCAAATGTTACCCCTCCAGAACGCCAAAGAGGACTTGCAACTGAGCCCGCACGTGCACGACCCGTACCTTTTTGACGCCATGGTTTTCTTTTAGATGCTTGTACCTCACCACGACTTTTTTGAGCTTTCGTACCTTGACGGATTTTAGCTGAATAACTAACTATAACTTGATGTACTAAAGAAGCATTAAATTTATTTCCAAATTTACTATCCGAAACAGTAAGTAGGGTTGGTGAATCTTTAACAATTAATTCCATCCCTATTTATCTCCTTTATTATAATAATTTAATAGCTGGTTTAACAATAATATCACTACCAGTAGCTCCTGGTACTGAACCTTTTATTAATAAAAGATTATTTTCTACATCAATCTTAATAATCTTCAAGTTTTGAATTGTAACTTTTGAATCACCTAATCTTCCAGCCATTTTTTTACCTTTAAATACTCTCCCAGGGGTTTGATTTTGACCAATAGAACCGGGAACTCGATGAGATAAAGAATTACCATGAGTAGCATCTTGCATTTTAAAATTCCATCGCTTTACAGTACCAGCAAATCCCTTTCCTTTTGATATTCCAGTAACATCTACTTTATTAATCTTAGTAAATATTTCAACATTCAAAGTTTGACCAATACTAAAATTGGGTTCAAAAGCAGATAATTTAAATTCCCATAATCCTCTACCCACGATTATTCCAGATTTATTAAAATGACCCATTTCTGGTTTAGAAATTTTATTTAATTTTTTTTTTCCAGTAGTTACTTGAATCGCACGATATCCTTCTTTTGCTAAATCTTTAATTTGTGTAACATAATTCATTTCAAATTTAATTAAAGTTACAGGTAAAGATATACCATCTGTAGTAAAAATTCTAGTCATTCCTATTTTTTTACCAACTAAACCAACCATTTTATCTCCTTTCTATCTTAAACTGATTTGAACATCTACACCAGCTGCAAGATCTAGACGCATCAGAGCATCTACGGTTTTTTCAGTTGGTTGGATAATATCCACCAGACGCTTATGTGTACGTATTTCATATTGATCACGAGCATCTTTATCAACATGGGGAGAAATTAAAACTGTAAATCTTTCCTTGTGAGTAGGGAGAGGTATTGGACCACGTACTTGTGCTCCAGTACGTTTTGCAGTTTCAACAATTTCAGATGTTGATTGATCAATAAGACGGTGATCGAAAGCCTTAAGACGAATACGGATTCTTTGGTTCTGCATGATACCGAAGCTCCATTTAATGAAATTAAATTCACCAAGATTATTACATAATTAGGTCAATGTTACTGATTAGCGTATTTATAATTTATATAAACACCAGAACTTTTAAAGAATAACTTAAAATATTTAAGATTTCAAGTATAAAATCTTATCTACAAGGTGATAACTCTAGTGACTATACCTGCTCCTACCGTATGTCCTCCTTCTCTAATAGCAAAACGTAGTCCTTCATCCATAGCAACCGGATAAATCAGCGTTACCGAAATTTTGATATTCTCTCCAGGCATAACCATTTCTACATTATTAGGTAAGGTTACATTACCTGTAACATCAGTAGTCCGAAAATAAAACTGTGGTCGATAGCCATTAAAGAATGGAGTATGTCTACCTCCTTCTTCTTTAGTAAGAACATAGACTTCCGATTCAAATTTCATATGTGGTCGAATTGAATTCGGTTTAGCTAATACTTGTCCTCGTTCAATATCTTCACGTTTAATGCCTCGCAAGAGAATCCCAATATTTTCACCCGCTCGTCCTTCATCTAATAATTTTCGGAACATTTCTACTCCAGTACAAGTCGATTTTACGGTATCTTTAATACCTACTATTTCTATTTCCTCACCAACTTTTATCATACCACTTTCTACACGTCCAGTTACTACTGTACCACGACCCGATATAGAGAAGACATCTTCAATTGGTAATAGAAAAGGCTTATCAATTGCACGTTTGGGTTCTGGGATATAATTATCTAAATACTCGGCTAATTCAATAATTTTGGCTTCCCATTTGATTTCACCTTCTAATGCTTTGAGAGCCGACCCTCTGATGATTGGTGTATGTTCACCTGGAAAATTATACTGTGAGAGTAACTCCCGTACTTCCATTTCTACTAACTCGAGAAGTTCTTCATCATCAACCATATCACATTTATTTAAGAATACTATAATATAAGGTACTCCTACCTGCCGAGCTAATAAAATATGCTCTCGTGTCTGTGGCATCGGACCATCAGTAGCTGCAACTACTAAAATTGCTCCGTCCATTTGTGCCGCACCGCTAATCATATTTTTTATATAATCCGCATGACCTGGACAATCCACATGTGCATAGTGACGAATTGGAGTATCATATTCTACATGAGAAGTATTAATAGTAATACCACGGGCTTTCTCTTCGGGAGCATTATCAATTTGATCAAAAGCATAAGCCTTACCACCATACTTTTTCGCTAAGATTGTTGTAATCGCCGCTGTTAAAGTAGTTTTACCATGATCAACATGACCTATCGTACCCACATTGACATGTGGTTTTTTACGTTCAAATTTTTCTTTAGACACTATAAAATTCCTTTACTAAAAATAACTAATCAAAATAGTTGGATTAAAATTCATTATTTACGTGATTCAATAATCTTATGTGCAATACTAAGAGGTACTTCATGATATTTGAGAAACTCCATAGAATAGGAAGCACGTCCTTGAGTTTGAGAACGCAAATCGGTAGCATAACCAAACATTTCCGATAAAGGTACTTGAGCACTAACTATTTGAATTGGAAAAGCATCTTCCATACTTTCAATAATTCCACGTCTACGATTTATATCACCAATAACATCGCCCATATAATCCTTAGGCATTTCTATTTCAACCTTCATTATTGGTTCAAGTAAAACTGGATTTGCTTTTCTAAATCCTTCTTTAAATGCTAATGAAGCCGCAATTTTAAAAGCAATTTCTGAAGAGTCAACGTCATGATAGGATCCATCAAATAGAGTAACTTTCACATTTATTACTGGATACCCGGCTATAACACCATTATTAATTTGCTCTTGAATGCCCTTATCTACTGCCGGAATATATTCTTTAGGTACTACTCCACCAACAATAGCATTAACAAATTCATAATGCTTTTTTTCTGGTTCCAAAGGTTCAATTTTTAACCACACATGACCAAATTGACCACGTCCACCAGATTGTCTTATATATTTACCTTCTTGCTCAATAGAGCCTTTAATAGTTTCACGATAGGCAACTTGAGGTTTTCCTATGTTAGATTGAATATTAAATTCACGACGCATTCTATCTATTAGAATTTCTAGATGTAATTCGCCCATTCCTGCAATAATAGTCTGTCCCGTTTCTTCATCAGACCATACATGAAAAGAAGGATCTTCCTTAGCTAATTTATTCAATGCTAAACTCATTTTTTCTTGATCGGCTTTAGTTTTAGGTTCAACTGCTACTGAAATTACTGGTTCTGGAAAATCCATTTTTTCTAAAAGTATTGGATTATTAGGATCACAAATTGTATCTCCTGTAGTTACATTTTTTAAACCAATTGCTGCTGCTATATCACCTGCTCTTACTTCTTTAAGTTCTTCTCTTTTATTAGCATGCATTTGTACTATACGCCCAAAGCGTTCTTTTTGTAATTTTACTGAATTCAGTACTACATCTCCTGAGTTAACCACTCCAGAATATACCCTAAAGAAAGTTAAATTGCCTACAAAAGGATCAGATGCAATTTTAAATGCTAAAGCCGAAAAAGATTCTTTATCATCTGAATGTCGAATAATAACAGTGTTATTACTTATTGTAGTACCTTTAATTGCTGGAATATCCACAGGTGCTGGAAGATATTCTATGATTGCATCTAGTAGAGCCTGTACTCCTTTATTTTTAAACGCTGAGCCACAAGTTATTAAGGTAATCTCATTATTGATAACTCTTTGACGTAATCCATTTTTAAGTTCTAATTCCGTAATTTCTTTTCCATCTAAATATTTATCCATTAATTCTTCTGAAGCTTCTACTGCTGATTCTACTAATTTTTTATGCCACTCTAAAGCTAAGGGTTGCATTTTTAATGGAATTTCTTCGTAAGTAAAAGTTACTCCTTGATCGCTATTATTCCAATTTATAGCTTTCATCTTAATAAGATCTATAACTCCAGTAAATTTTTCTTCGGCACCAATAGCTAATTGAATAGGTACCGGATGTGTAGCCAATTTATTTTTAATTTGATTAACTACTTTAAAAAAGTTAGCTCCAATACGATCCATTTTATTAATAAATGCAATTCTTGGAACCTTATATTTATTAGCCTGTCTCCATACTGTTTCTGATTGAGGTTGAACACCTCCAACAGCACAATAGATCATAACAACACCATCTAATACACGTAGTGATCGCTCCACTTCAATAGTGAAATCTACATGTCCTGGAGTATCAATGATATTAATTCTATGAGATGGAAATTGTTTAGCCATTCCACACCAAAATGTTGTAGTTGCTGCAGAAGTAATTGTAATACCACGTTCTTGTTCTTGTTCCATCCAATCCATTGTAGCAGCGCCGTCATGAACTTCACCAAGTTTATGATTCACTCCGGTATAGAATAAAATTCTTTCAGTAGTTGTAGTTTTTCCGGCATCAATATGTGCACTAATACCGATATTACGATAATATGTAATAGGTGTTGTTCGCGCCATTTTTTTCCTCTAATATTTGGATGTAAATTAGGCTCATTAATCTTACCAACGGTAATGTGCAAAAGCTTTATTTGCATCAGCCATACGATGTACTTCTTCACGTTTTTTGACAGCACTTCCTTTATTTTCTAAAGCATCGATTAACTCTTTAGCTAAGCGTAATGCCATAGATTTATCATTTCTTTGACGAGCCGCTTCTATGATCCAACGCATTGCTAATGCATCACGACGAATCGGTCTAACCTCGACAGGAACTTGATAAGTCGATCCCCCTACTCTACGTGATTTAACTTCAACAACTGGACGAACATGGCTTAATGCAGTTTCAAATGATTCTAAAGGAGTTTTTCCAGAATGTTTAATTAAGATATCTAAAGCTGTATAAACAATTTTTTCTGCAATAGATTTTTTGCCATTTTTCATTAAAACATTCATAAACTTAGCTAATAAATGAGACCCTAATTTAGGTTCAGGCATTATTGCACGCTGACCAATAATACGATGACGTGGCATGATGAGACTCCATTGATACATATAAATTTAACTTTTTGGCTTTTTGACACCATATTTAGAACGTCCTCTTTGACGATCTTTAACACCAGAACAATCTAGCGCACCCCGTATAGTATGATAACGTACTCCAGGTAAATCTTTAACACGACCACCACGAATTAAAACTACAGAATGTTCTTGAAGATTATGTCCTTCACCACCAATATATGAAGTAACTTCAAAACCATTAGTTAAACGAACTCTGCAAACTTTACGTAAAGCCGAGTTTGGTTTTTTAGGAGTAGTTGTATATACACGAGTACATACGCCTCTCTTTTGAGGACAAGATTGTAGTGCTGGAACATTAGTCTTAGTAACCTTGGCCCTCCTTCTTTTTCTAACTAGTTGATTAACCGTTGCCATTAAACTTCCTCTTAATTTACTTTGTAATAGATAATAAAAAATCTCATTTTAAATAGCAGATATAATTGTGTCAATTACATCTATAATATGACTAATTACCAAGATATTAGATTAACATGACGCTCAATTAACTTTACCAATTCATTATAACTAACTAGTAAAATTGAAGAAGAGATTTGTGATAATAAACCTCTAGCTATCACATCATCTTTTAAAACAAAAATATTAACCGAAGATTTTAAAAGATCATTTAATTTACTATTACCTTCTAAAGCAGTAATTACTCCATCTTGTAATAAGAATATTTCATCATCTGGAGATAACATTCGCACTAAGGTAGAAAAATCACAATAATAAGGAGAATGAAATAATATGTGTAACAATTTTATAATCAGAAATTAATAATTATCTGAAATTTATTAAGAATCATACGTAATTTAGTTTCGGAAACTATCTTAACTGGAATTATTAGTGGATTTTCCATTTTAAATCCTCTTTCATCTAAAGATGTAGAACATACATAAGAAGGAATTTTACATAAATCTAATACTTTAAAAGTAGAAATATAATTGCGGGATAAGATCTGATCTGTATGTTGATTAATATTTAATTGTAATACTCCATCTCCAATAAAAAATACTCCCAATTTTTTCGGAAAATATAAAGTTGCTAAAATTAAATCTAAACCTTCTCGTCCACTACTACTACCATGTGGTGAATGAGAAAAAATTACTGCAATACTATTCATTAAAATTGAACTAATCGATCACAATATAAAAGATTTTGAGCTAATGAACTTAATCCGGTGATAATAAAACCCGATTGTAAATTACTAACAATATTTTTATTCTTATCAAGATTTTGAGTAAATGTTTGAAGATTAATTAATCCTCTCCGCATTGCAGCTGAGGAGCATACATATAAATTAACTCCTTGTTCAATATGGAGTTTTTCCCAGGCTCTTACTAAATCAAATTCATCATTTGCTGGACTAGTTAACCAATTAGCATTAGAGATTCCTTCACCATAAAAAAATACACATAACAATTTATGATTATTTGCAATAATTGCTTGAGCAAATCGAAAAGCACTAGTAGCATGTTGAGTACCATATGCTGGTCCAGTAACTAATAAAATCAAACGCATCAATGTAACCTAAGGTTATGAAAAATATCATGAATTTATGATAATCTTAACTATATAAAAATTTATTTAAATCATGTTTTTTTATTAAAAAAAATAGATTTCTCATCATCTCATGGATCTTCACTTATAACTGTAAAATATATAATGCAGAACCACATGGTAAGATAAATTATCTTGATATATAATATACCTAAATCTTAACGTTTACCATAAATAATAATATTTTGTCCATGAGCTTTAATTAAATTTTTCATTTCGAGAATCTTTAATATTCTGCCAACCGTTTCTCGAGAACATCCCACTATTTGCCCAATTTCTTGTCTAGTAATTTTAATTTGTATTCCATCAGGATGACTAATAGCATCAGGTTGTTTTGCTAAAAATAACAAAGTTTGTACAATTCGTCCTTTAACATTTAAAAAAGCTAAGTTAATAAATTTTTCATAACTATAATGAAGTTGATGTGCCATTTGTGAAGAAAGATAGATTAAAATATTGGGATTCATTTGTAGAATTTTTCGAAATTTTTCATAAGAAATTTCAGCAATTTCACAAGGAGTTTTAGTTTTTAACCATGTGCTGCTAAGAATACCACATTCAAATAGACCTAATTCACCTATAAATTCACCTTTCTTAATATAAGAAATTATAACTTCCTTACCTTCTTCATCTTTAAAAAATTTTATCAAAACTCCTTTAATAATATAGTAAAGTGTTTCAGTATTATTTCCTATATTAAATAATATTTTTTTTGTGGGATATTTATAAATATGGCAATAAGATAAAAACCATTCAATTGTATAATTTATTTTAGGTATCTTTGCCATATTAATAAACCTATTAATTCTAGATAATAGAAAGTAAGTTATTTCGCAATACTCATTAACCAAATTCATTTTAATCTCGAAAAATTATTTATATATTGTAATCTTTAATCTTATAAAGAGATTCATTAGAATGGATTATTAAAATCTTAATTATTATTAACCATTCACAAACCATGTTAATAAATTGAATGACTTGATAACTTAGAAACTAATGAAGAGTAACTGGTAATTAAATGAGTAATTTTGAAGATGCTGGATCAAAGGCTAATTTCGCCAGTTTGGAATTTATAATCCAAATGCTCAATAAGATCTACTTAAAGATCGAGAATCATTCTCCTCTTATCGAGTAAATGATAAATTTTACAAGAAGTATTAATCAAACAGCATCCCAATTAGCTACAGCTACTTATTATAGTATAAATAATTTTCCTATAATTATATTTATTCTAGATTTATTACTTGATTTTGGATTTAAACTGTTTGGTGATTTGTGTTAAGGCAGCTAACAATCAAGAAGCTTATAAGATTAGTGCCACCTCAGAAATAACAACACTTAATGGAGAAGAATTACATTATTAAGGATGGACATAATCATTTATATTCATACGTTAATAGTTCCTAATTGTATTTATTCTGATCCAGATAATATTATGAATTAGTAGTTACTATCCATGATAGTTTTAACTGATATATGAGAAAATATAATTAAATTATTACGTTACATTCATTACTCAAAAGCGCATTCTAGGGAGTTTAGATTAACATAAATCCAAGGGGGTTGCTTTTTACTATCTCTAGCATTGGTAATATTGTAGGTAGTTTATTCAAGATAATTATTAATCCTCCTGAAGTTGCTATTATTAATATTTATCAAATTTTAACTAAAAGATTATGGAATTGTATAACAATTTATACTTCGAATAAGATTACCACGTTCATTATCTTATGATATCAAGTTATTAATATTACACGATTTATTAATTATATAAGAGGCTAAATATGAATCAAGATATTACTACTACTGTAGTAGTAATCGGAGCGGGACCTGCAGGCTATTCTGCAGCATTTCGTTGTGCCGATTTAGGATTATCGACAATTTTAGTTGAACGTTACGACACCTTAGGAGGTGTTTGTCTTAATGTAGGATGCATACCTTCTAAAACATTATTAAATATAGCTAATTTTATTGATGATTCAAAAAAACTTAACAATAATGGAATTATTAGCAATACACCTCCTATTAATTTAGATAACCTTCGTTCTTGGAAAGCAGGAGTAGTAAAGAGACTCACACATGGATTAGCTTTTATGGCAAATCGTCGAAAAGTAACTTTGGTGAATGGTATGGGTAAATTTTGTAATAAAAATACCTTATTAGTAAAGAATAATAATTTAATTACAAAGATCAAATTTGAACATGCCATCATTGCTACAGGATCTCGTGCGATTAAATTACCATTTATAGACTATAATGATTCAAGAGTATGGGATTCTACTGATGCTTTAGAATTAAAAAATATTCCATCTAGATTATTAATTATTGGAGGAGGAATTATTGGTTTAGAAATAGGTACAATTTATCATGCTCTAGGATCTAAAATTGATATAGTAGAAATCCAAAATCAATTATTACCTGGTACTGATAAAGATATGATAGATCTTTATACACGACAAATAAGTAAAAAATTTAATGTAATGCTAGAAACCCAAATTATTGCTACAGAATATAGCAAGACTGGAATCTTAGTCAAAATGCAAGATTCTCAAAAAATTTATACATCTCATCAATATGATACGATATTAATCGCAGTTGGTAGAATACCGAATTCTCAATTACTTGATCTAGATTTAGCAGGTATAAATTTAGATCAATATGGTTTTATTATAGTTGATAAACAAATGCATACTAATATTCCACATATTTATGCTATTGGAGATATTATTGGACAACCAATGTTAGCACATAAAGGTATATATGAAGGTCATATAGCTGCAGAAGTCATTGCTGGTAATAAACATTTTTTTGAACCAAAAGTTATACCTTCAGTAGTATATACTGAACCAGAAGTTGCATGGACTGGAATTACCGAACAAGAAGCTAAAAAACTAGGAATTAATTATAAGATTGCTATTTTTCCTTGGACTGCATTAGGACGTGCTATTGCTTGTGATTGCTCTGAAGGAGCAACTAAACTAATTTATGATGCCAAAACTAATCGAATTATTGGTGGAACTATTGTTGGTAAAAATGCAAGTGAATTATTAGGAGAAATCAACTTAGCTATTGAAATGGGATGTGATGTTGAAGATATTGCTCTTACTATTCATGCACACCCTAGTTTACATGAATCCATTGGAAGGACTGCAGAAATTATTCAAGGAACTATTACTGATTTACTCAATGTTAAAGATATACATAAGTTATAAACTTCAAGAAGTTATGAACTTTATGGTATTCAGGATAGTCAAATGATAGCAATTAAATATTACAACCATAGTAAATTTCACGCATCTCTCTACATAATAAACTGGAGATTTTTTGACATTCTTCAATACTTAATTTTTCAGGTAATGCATTAAATAAATAATGTTTTAAATCAAATTCTTTAAGGATCATCCTAGTATGAAAGAAATTTTCTTGATAAACATTTACATTAGTCATTTCATATCTTAATTGAATATCTTCGCTGATAAAATTTTGGATCGAATTGATCTCATGATCAATAAAATGTTTGATACCATGGATATCTCTAGTAAAACCTCGTACCCGATAATCAATTGTTACTATATCCGATTCTAATTGATGAATTAAATAATTTAAAGCTTTTAAAGGTGAAATCACTCCACAAGTAGATACTTCAATATCTGCTCTAAAGGTACATAGTCCTGCTTCAGGATGACTTTCGGGATAAGTATGAACACATATATGACTTTTATCAAGATGAAATACAATATCCTTTGGTAAATTACTGGGTTGATTAGAATTATCAATGGGTAAAATATTAATAGGATCTTCACTAATTAATAACGTAACACTTGCTCCTTGAGGATTATAATCTTGTCTAGCAATATTCAATACGTTAGCACCAATAATTGTAGAAGTTTCATTAAGAATTTCAGTTAACCTTGTAGCATTATATTGCTCATCAATATAGTTTATATATGCTTTACGGTCATCAGCGGTTTTTGCATAACAGATATCATAAATACAAAAACTTAGGCTTTTAGTCAGATTATTAAAGCCATGTAGTTTTACCTTTTGCAATTTAGTACATCCTTATTATATCAGTTAGATAATATCTTCGATATATATTGTGGTATTGCAAAACTACCAATATGAATCTCTGGATTATAATATTTGCAATATAAACTTGCATTATTTAATTTAGTTTGTAAAATAGTAGGATTAAATTGACGTAACTTTGGATTATGACTTGCCCAAGAAAAAAACATCATTCCACCATAATAACTTGGAATACTAGCTTGATAAAAAGTAACATCTGAAAAAAATTGACGTAAATTATAATAGCTATTAATTAGCTCTTTGTTTTGAAAAAAACCAACACCATTTTGTGCTACAAAGATACCCTTTTGATGTAAACATTCACTACATTTTTTATAGAATTCTGCAGTAAATAAACTAATTCCAGGTCCTACAGGATCTGTACGATCTACAATAATAATATCAAAAATTTTTTTACAAGTACTAACAAATTTCATACCATCATCAATAATTAGTGTCAATCTTGGATCAAGGAAAGTATTAGCACTATGTTTAGGTAAATATTTACGACATAATGTTACTACATTATCATCAATTTCTACCATAGTAATATTTTCAATTGATCTATATTTACTCACTTCTCTTAAGGTTGCACCATCACCACCTCCAATAATTAAAATATTTTTAGGATGATCACAACTTAATAATGGTATATGAGTCAGCATTTCATGATAAATAAATTCATCAAGTTCAGTAGTTTGTATAATTCCATCAAGAGCAAGAATACGTCCAAAAGGATTATTATCAAATATAATTAATTCTTGCAGATTCTTATTATAATAGATAATCTTTTCTACGGAAAAATATTGACCAAAATTTTGATAAAGTGTTTCAAACCATTTTTTATTCAATGTCATTAATATTTCCTTATGTCTAATAGATCCTACATTATTTCAAATTAGCATAGCCAAAAATTAATATTTTATAAAAACTACTCATTTAAAATTAATAATGGTATTTTGATCTCAAAATCATATTTAATAAAATAATTGATGAATTTAACATCAGTATTACCTTTATATTATATGATATCCAATGTTGAACCAATATTATCCCAACAGATAATTAAAGATAGAGTAATAAAATTAGGAAAAGATATTTCAAATTACTATCAAAACAGTAATAATAAACTAATCTTAGTAGGTCTTTTAAGAGGATCATTTATATTTATAGCGGATTTATGTAGAGAATTAACTATTGCTCATGAAATTGATTTTATGATTGTCTCAAGTTATGGAAATCAAAAAAAATCCAGTGGCAATCTCCATATTTGTAAAGATTTAGATTACCATATCTATGGTAAAGATGTCTTAATAATAGAAGATATTATTGATTCTGGAAAAACTTTAAAAACAATCTATGATCTCCTTATTCTAAGAGATCCTAGTTCTTTATTAATTTGTACTTTATTAGATAAACCTAAATGTCGAGAAGTACATATTAATGCATATTGGGTAGGTTTTGAAATTGATGATGAATTTGTGGTGGGATATGGAATTGATTATGCACAATGTTATAGATATCTTCCATATATTGGAAAAATTTTAAATTAAATTTAACGTCTTATCAATTAAGAATTATTGAATGATGTTCATCTTATGAACTATGCACTAGAAATCCAAAAACTTGAAAAAATCTACTCTAATAATCTTAGAGCACTCAAAGGTATTAATTTAAAGGTTAGTTCAGGAGATTTTTATGCACTTTTAGGTCATAATGGGGCCGGTAAAACTACAATTTTAGGAATAATTAGTTCATTAATAAATCCAACTACTGGTAGAATAAAAATTTTTGGTTATGATTTACAAGATGAGATGGTAAATGCTAAACGATTACTGGGTTTAGTACCACAAGAATTTAATTTTAATCAATTTGAGAACGTTTTACAAATTATAGTTAATCAAGCTGGTTATTATGGTATAAAAAAAACCGATGCTATCATTAAAGCTAAAACATATTTAACCGAACTTGGTTTATGGGATAAACGTTACCAATCGGCACGACTTCTTTCGGGAGGAATGAAACGTCGTTTAATGATTGTGCGTGCTATAATTCATAGTCCCAAATTACTAATTTTAGATGAACCCACTGCTGGAGTTGATGTTGAAATTCGTCATTTAATCTGGAAATTTTTGGATAAAATTAATAAATGCGGAACAACTATTATTCTAACTACACATTATTTAGAGGAAGCTGAAATATTATGTAGAAATATAGGTATCCTTCAACAAGGACTACTAATTGTAAATACTTCAATTAAAAAATTACTTTTAAAACTTAAAACAGAATCTTTTATTCTCGATTTGGATAAGCGATCACCAGTACCAAAATTAAATGGATATCAATATAAAGTTATTGATGCTGGTACTTTAGAAGTACAAGTACAGCGAGAGCAAGGATTAAATAGTATATTTAATCAGTTGAGTGTACAAGGAATACAGGTATTAAGTATGCGTAATCAAGCTAATAGACTTGAAGCATTATTTTTAGAGTTTATGCAAGATCCGAATCATATACAAAGTAGATGAATAAATTCTATTGGATTGCTTTAAAAACCATATGGAGTAAAGAAATTAGTCGTTTTACTCGCATATGGATTCAAACCCTTATGCCACCTGTAATTACTATGTCTTTATATTTGATAATATTTGGGAGTTTTATTGGAAATAAAATAGATAATATTCAAGGAGTTAGTTATATACAATTTATTGTTCCAGGAATAATTATGATGGCAGTAATTTCTAATGCTTATACTAATGTCGCTTCATCTTTTTTTAGTGCTAGATTTCAACGTCATATTGAAGAACTATTAGTAGCACCTGTTCCTACACATATCATTATTCTTGGATATATAGGTGGTGGGGTAGTAAGAGGTATTTGTGTGGGATTATTAGTTACCATAGTATCGTTATTCTTTGTACAATTTCATGTTTATTCTTGGTTAATAATCTTATTTATCTTATTATTAACGGTGGTAATGTTTTCTTTAGCAGGATTATTAAATGCTCTCTTTGCAAAGAGCTTTGATGAGATCAGTTTAATTCCTACTTTTATCTTAACTCCGTTGACCTATCTTGGAGGAGTATTTTATTCACTAAATTTATTACCCCCTTTCTGGAAAAAAATCTCAGTACTAAATCCTTTAGTTTATATGATTAGTGGATTTCGTTTAGGTTTTTTAGGAATTAGTGAGATTTCTTTAATTTGGTCTTTATTCGTTTTAATATCACTCATAGTAATATTTTATCTATTAGTATGGTATTTAATTCAGCGAGGTTATGGATTAAAAAATTAAATTACCACAAAGTAATCTTACTAGTATCTAAAGTTTTTAAGATTCTGATTATGGAAATTCCATCAGGTAAAATAAGTTCAGGTGCGATTTCAATTAAAGGTACTAACATAAAAGCTCGCTTTTTCATAGCATAATGAGGAATTACTAAACTATTAGTATTAATTATTAAATCACCATATAACATTATATCAATATCTATTGTTCTGGAAATCCATCGATTAATAGTTCTTATACGTCCTTGTTTTAATTCAATTTGATTAAGTTTCTCCAATAATTCTTGTGGTTGAAGATTAGTATCCATTACTACCGCAGCATTAAGATAATCTTTTTGATTTAACGATCCTAATGGTAAAGTACGATAAAAATTAGATATCTTAATTAGATTACTATTATGAATTTTTGATAAAGCATCCAATGCCATATTAACTTGTTTTACAGGATTATTCAGATTACTACCTAATGCAAGATATACTCTATTCATATGATGAGTTTTAATTATAACAAAATCACTTATGTTATATTCTTCTAGAATTAATAAATTCCCGCTTTCTGTTTTTCACGAATTTCTGCTAAAGTTTTACAATCAATACAAAGATCAGCTGTAGGACGAGCCTCTAAACGACGAATCCCAATTTCAACTCCACAGTAATCACAATATCCAAAATTAGCTTTTTCTACTTTTTTTAAGGTATGTTCTATTTTTTTTATCAGCTGACGCTCACGATCACGGGTTCTTAATTCTAAACTAAATTCCTCTTCTTGAACTGCTCTATCAACTGGATCTGGAAAATTAATAGTTTCTTCTTGCATATGAAGGATATTACTCCGATCAGTTTCTCCTTTAAGTTGATTACACCAGGCATTAAGAATTTTCTTAAAATGAATTAACTGTGCTTCATTCATATATTTTTCACTAGGTTGTTCTTTATAAGGTTCAACCCCAGCAATAGAAAGAATACTCAAAGAAGATACTGTTCTTAATTTACCTTCTGGCATATTATTTCTCCTAGCATCATAAAATAAACAGATCTTTAACATAATAATATAGCAAAACTATTTGCTAATAAAAGTAGATAATTTTAACTAGCCAAATCTTTACTAGTTAAAATATTATATAATATTTTTTAATTAATTTTAGTATCATTTAATACAATTATTTTAAACTATTATGCTTAATAAAGCGATACTATCTACCAATAAAATCAAAATATTCTTAATGTTAATAAATATTTTGTTACTAATATTATTTATAATATATGGTGTTAAATTAGATATAAAAATTCGACATAAAATTCATGGTAATGTTTGGCAATTTCCAGCGATAGTATATAGTCGCATAGTAAATCTTAGTACAAATATTAGTAATAAAGAAAATATTATTAATATTCTTGTCCATAATCGTTATCGCAAGGTATTGAAAATAGCGCTACCTGGAGAATTTATTGTTAATAATAACAGTATTGAAATATTTCGTAGACCATTTAGATTTCCAGATAAATGGGAAAAAGAAATTCATGCATGTTTGACATTTGAAAATAATATTTTAAAGAACATTCGCAATATAGATAATGGACATAATTTTACTAAAATTCGCATTGATCCCATTTTAATTAATATCTGGAAATCACCTCATGGTGAGCAACGATTTTTTATTCCCAGAAAGAATTTTCCAGATTTATTAGTAAAACTTTTACTGACTACAGAGGATAGTTCTTTCTATTATAATTCAGGTATCAGTGTTGTTGCTATGGGTCGGGCTTTCATTGCTAACTTACTAGCCGGGAAAACCATACAAGGTGGCAGTACCATTACACAACAACTTGTTAGAAATTTATTTCTAAATAATAAACGGACTTTATGGCGAAAATTAAATGAAATTTACATGTCACTAATTATGAGTGCACGTTATAGTAAAGATCGTATTTTAGAATTGTATCTTAATAATGTTTATTTGGGACAAATAAATGGAGAACAAATTCATGGCTTTCCATTAGCTAGTATTTATTATTTTGGTCGTCCTCTTAATGAATTAACATTAGAACAACAGGCTTTATTAGTAGGTATGGTTAAAGGTGCATCTCTATATAATCCATGGCATCAATCTAAATTAGCATTAAAAAGACGTAATCTAATTTTACATATTTTACACAAAACTCATATTATTGATCAAAACTTATATGAAAAATTTATCAAAATTCCAATCAACATAAAATCTGAAACTAATTTTATGACGGCTACTCCTGCTTTTATGCAGCAATTAAATTTAGAATTACAATCTCAATTAAAAAATAATATTCATAATTTATCTGGATTAAAAATTTTTACCACCTTAGATCCATCATCAGAGCTTGCTGCAGAAGAAGCAGTAAGAGAAGGAATTCCTTTTTTGCGCCAAAAATATCAATTACCGGATTTACAAACAGCTTTAGTAGTAGTAGATCGTTTGAGTGGGGAAATTCGTACTATTATTGGTGGAGCCATTCCACAGTTTGCAGGATATAATAGGGCTTTGAATGCTAAACGTTCTATTGGATCATTAGTAAAACCAGCAATTTACCTTGCGGCCTTAAGTTTTCCGGAGAGATATCGATTAAATACCTGGATCAATGATAATCCTCTAGAATTAGAAATATCTTCTAAACAAATTTGGAAACCTCATAATAATGATTATTCAATAGGTAATCGTGTAATGTTAATTGATGGATTAATACATTCTTTAAATATTCCTACTGTAAATTTAGGATTATCAATAGGAATTAATCGAGTTACCGAAATGTTAATTCGTTTAGGAGTATCAAAAAATCAAATTACTAAAGTTCCTTCTTTATTATTAGGTGCAATTAATCTTACTCCACTTGAGGTCACACAAATATATCAAACCATTGCTAATAATGGACTAAAATCTATCTTATCTACTCTAGTTTATATACTTAATGAAAAAAATACCATTTTATATCAAAAAGTTCCACAATCGGAAAAGGTCGTCTCAAAACAAGCAAATTATTTAACCTTATATGCAATGCAACAGATTGTTATTAGGGGTACTGCCAGAATTTTAGGTAAACAATTTATTAATTATAACTTAGCGGCCAAAACGGGTACAACTAATGATTTGCGTGATAGTTGGTTTGCCGGTATAGATGGTAAAGAAGTAGTAGTAGTATGGATTGGACGAGATCATAATGAATCAACTAAATTATATGGAGCAACTGGTGCTCTAACATTATATAGTCGTTATCTAAAAATAAGAACAGCATTACCCTTAATAATTTTTCCACCAGATCAGATCTCAATGATCAATATTACACTTAAGGGAAATTTTTGTTGTGATATACGAGATAAATGGATTAGTATTCCTATATGGACTGATAATCATTCATTAATTTGTTTGAATCAATAGTAGAGAAATTAAATCTTCTTCATTTAAGAAAATTTAATGAAATTGCATAAGTAAACTTACTAATAATTTAGGTTATTATTTAATGACAATAGATACTGTTAAATTTCCTTTAAATTTTACTTCAGCAGCTATCAGTAAAATTAAATCCTTAATTTTAAAAGAAAAAAAAGCTAATCTAAAATTAAGAATATATATTAAAGGAGGTGGTTGTAGTGGATTTCAATATGGTTTTTTATTTGATGACAAAGTTAAATCTGATGATTGTATGATTAAAAAATCAGGAATTAAGGTTGTTATTGATTCTATGAGTTTACAATATTTAATAGGAAGTTCAATAGATTATATAGAGCAATTACAAGAATCACGTTTTATAGTTAATAATCCTAATACTAAAATTACTTGTAGTTGTGGATTATCTTTTAGTCCCTACTAAAGTAATAATATAATTATTTAAAAAATTTTGTAGAAATCTGAAGACATAAATTTATCCTTACTTTATAATAAGAACATTCTTCTGCTTCTATGCAGCTTTAATTAAATTAGATTAAGTAAAAAACAATGAAAAAAAATGGTTTAACTCTTAGCGTGATTGCCTTAGGTCTAATGATCGGAATGGCGGCATTTTCTGAAATATCAGCAAATAATTATGTAACTGATACTACTATTTACCACCAAATACCAAGTTTAGCACCAATGTTAACTCAAGTTATGCCTTCGGTAGTAAGTATTAATGTAGAGGGTAGTACTATTACTCATTATCCAAAATTACCTCCACTCTTTCATTATTTTTTTGGTTTTGAAAATAGCTATCCATTTTGTCAAGAAGGATCGCCATTTCAAGATTTTCCATTCTGCCAAACTGAAAACCATGACGATGACATACAGCAAAAGAAAAATTTTAGTGCATTAGCCTCAGGAGTAATTATTAATGCCAAAAAAGGCTATGTTGTTACAAATAATCATGTTATTAATCATGCTACAAAAATTCAGGTACAACTGAACGATGGACGACAATATTTAGCTACAGTAATTGGTAAGGATCCGCGTACGGATATTGCTTTAATTCAACTTAAAGATTTTAAAAATTTAACTGAAATTACATTTGCTGATTCTGATAATCTCCAGGTAGGAGATTATTCAGTAGCGATTGGCAATCCGTATGGATTAGGAGAAACAGTAACTGCTGGAATTATTTCTGCTTTAGGTCGTAGTGGATTAAACACTGATAATTATGAAGATTTTATTCAGACAGATGCAGCTATAAATCGTGGTAATTCTGGTGGAGCCTTAGTTAATTTAAGAGGTCAATTAATTGGGATTAATACAGCAATTTTAGCACCAGATAGTGGCAATATCGGCATTGGCTTTGCAATTCCTAGTAATATGGTAAAAAATCTTACCTTACAACTGATAGATTTTGGCAAAATAAATAGAGGAGAAATAGGTATTAGAGGAACAGACTTGAATTCTGAATTAGCAACAGCCATGAATATAGGTATTCAACGCGGCGCGTTTATTAGTCAAGTCATGCCTAAATCTTCTGCCTTTAAATCAGGTATTAAAGCTGGAGATGTAATTATTTCAATTGATGGAAAAAGAATTTATAGTTTTGCGGAATTTCGTGCACATATTGGTACCTTACCAGCTGGTAGCAAAATCTTAATAGGATTATTAAGAGATGGAAAACAAATTCAAGTACAACTAAAATTAGAACAGAGGATACCAAGTCGATTAAATTCAAAAATGATTTATACTGGTATTAAAGGTGCAATTATAAGTAATATTGAAGGAAATAAAGGAATAATAGTTGAGAAAGTTAAACCACATACTCTTGCATCCAGGATTGGTTTAATGAAAGGCGATATTCTACTTAGTATTAATCATCATCAAGTTACAAATTTAGCAGAATTACGCCAAATTTTAGATTCTAACCCATCAATATTAGTGCTCAATATTTTGCGTGGAGATACAACAATTTATTTAGTCATGCAATAAATAAAATCATCAATAATAAAATATCCTACGAGATAAAATTATTCTCGTGGGATATTTATTATGATTTTTTATCATATAGCTGAGCTTTATAAATTGGGTGCATTAGATTAGTTGTAGATAAGATCTCATCTAATTCAGTTTCAGTTAATAAACCACGTTCTAATATAACTTCACGAACACTTTTACCGGTTTCAGTACAAATCTTACCAATAAGATCGCCATTATGATGACCTATATAAGGATTAAGATAGGTTATAATTCCAATCGAATTAAAAACATACCCTTCACATATTGATTTATTAGCAGTAATGCCATTAATACATTTTTCTAAGAGAGTAGAACATGCCTTGGTAAGAATTTCTATGGATTCAAAGATAGCTTGACTAATAATTGGTTCCATAACGTTTAATTGTAATTGTCCTGCTTCTGAAGCTAAAGTTATACAAAGATCATTTCCAATTACCTTAAAACATATTTGATTTACTACTTCAGGTAGTACTGGATTAACCTTAGCAGGCATAATAGATGAACCCGCTTGTAATTGAGGTAAATTAATTTCATTTAATCCTGCTCTAGGTCCTGAAGATAAAAGTCGTAAATCATTACAAATTTTTGATAATTTTACCGCAAGGCGTTTTAAGCTACTATGCACCATAACATAAGCACCACAATCAGAAGTTGCTTCAATAAGATCTTCAGCCGGAATAAAAGGAAACTGAGTAACTTCTACTAATTTTCTTACAGCTAATTGTTGATAACCCGGAGGTGTATTTAACCCAGTACCAATTGCAGTAGCTCCTAAATTAACTTCTAATAATAAAGCACTAGTTTGCAAAATGTTTTTAATTTCTTCTTTTAGAAGAATTTGAAAAGCATAAAATTCCTGTCCTAATGACATAGGTACCGCATCTTGTAACTGTGTTCTTCCCATTTTTAAAATATTTTTAAATTCTGATGACTTTTTATTCAAACCTTTTCTCAAATTATTTATAGATTCTACCAATTTTAAAATTAAACTATACACTGCAATCCTAAAACCGGTAGGATAAGCATCATTCGTTGATTGACATTTATTAATATGATCGTTAGGATGTAAATATTGATATTCTCCTTTTTGATGACCCATTAACTCAAGACCGATATTAGCTAATACTTCATTAGTATTCATATTTACTGAAGTACCGGCACCACCTTGATAGACATCAATTGGAAATTGATCCATATACTTACCATGATGAAGAATTTCATCACATGCTTGAATGATAATATGAGAAATATTTGGTGGTAAGGTCTTTAATTGTTGATTTGCTAAAGCGGATGCTTTTTTTACCATGACCATACCACGAATAAATTCAGGAATATCACTAATCTTGTTATTACTTATACGGAAATTTTCTATGGCACGTAAAGTATGTATTCCATAATACGCATTTGATGGAATTTCCCTTTGCCCTAATAAATCTTCTTCGTGACGCATACATTTGACCATGATAACCTTCTTACTAAATAATTATTATTTACCTAAAATCTAGCTATCTTTTATTAAGATTATTTAAATAAAAATCTCTAAGAAATATTAATTGATGTTAATTTGATTAGAATTGATAATCAATAATAAAACAACATAATATTAGTAATTAGTATATCATTCATTTTTTAGATATTAGCATCATTAATATCAATCATTAATTAATTGGTAATTAGAAAATTATTCTAATATTGCCCCTTGAAGAGATAAAAATCACCCCCATTTCGATGAATGATAAGGCCGGAAGCCAAATGGTCCGGTATTAACCTAAAAAATTGGACTTCCTAAAGGAGATTTATTAATGAAAATTCGTCCATTGCATGATCGGGTTATTGTTAAGCGCAAAGAAGTAGAATCAAAATCTGCCGGAGGCATCATGCTAACGGGTTCTGCCGCAGCTAAATCGACTCGTGGTGAAGTATTAGCAGTAGGAAAAGGTCGCATTCTTGAAAGCGGAGAAACGAAGCCTTTGGATGTCAAAGTTGGCAATACTATCATTTTTAATGATGGTTATAATGTAAAAACTGAAAAAATTGATAATGAAGAAGTGTTAATCATGTCAGAGAGCGACATATTGGCGATTGTTGAAATTTAATCACTAATAAATGAATTGAAGGAAACATAACAATGGCAGCTAAAGATGTAAAGTTTGGTAATGAAGCACGTGTAAAAATGATGCGCGGAGTTAATGTGTTAGCTGATGCAGTAAAAGTTACTCTTGGACCAAAAGGTCGGAATGTGGTGTTAGATAAATCATTTGGCTCACCTGCGATTACTAAAGATGGTGTTACTGTTGCCCGCGAAATCGAACTAGAAGATAAGTTCGAAAATATGGGAGCACAGATGGTCAAAGAAGTAGCATCTAAAGCCAATGATGCTGCAGGTGATGGAACAACTACTGCAACTGTATTAGCTCAGTCTATTGTTAATGAGGGTTTAAAAGCAGTTGCTGCAGGAATGAATCCTATGGATTTAAAAAGAGGCATTGATAAGGCAGTAATTGCAGCTGTTGAAGAACTTAAGAAGATTTCTGTTCCATGTTCCGATTATAAAGCTATTGCTCAAGTTGGTACAATTTCAGCTAATTCAGATGAGAGTGTAGGTAAACTTATTGCAGATGCTATGGAAAAAGTAGGAAAAGAAGGTGTTATTACTGTTGAAGAAGGTACTGGTTTACAAGATGAACTAGATGTTGTTGAGGGAATGCAATTTGACCGCGGTTATCTATCTCCTTACTTTATCAATAAGCCAGAAAATGGCACTATAGAACTAGAAAATCCTTTGATTCTATTAGTTGATAAAAAAATTTCTAATGTTAGAGAGATGCTACCCATATTAGAAGCTGTCGCAAAATCAAGTAAACCATTACTACTGATAGCAGAAGATGTAGAAGGAGAAGCACTTGCTACATTAGTAGTTAATAATATGCGTGGTATTGTTAAAGTAGCTGCTGTCAAAGCTCCAGGTTTTGGTGATCGTCGTAAGGCAATGATGCAAGATATTGGTATTTTAACTAAAGCTATCGTAATTTCTGAAGAAATTGGACTAGATTTAGAAAAATCTACCATAGAAGATCTAGGACAAGCCAAGCGGGTTGTGATTAATAAAGATACAACTACTATTATTGATGGCATTGGTCAGGAATCTGCTATTCAAGGACGTATTTCTCAAATTCGTCAACAAATCGAAGAAGCTACTTCTGATTATGATCGTGAAAAACTTCAAGAACGGGTTGCTAAATTGGCTGGTGGTGTTGCTGTTATCAAAGTTGGTGCGGCAACTGAAGTTGAAATGAAAGAGAAAAAAGCTCGGGTTGAAGATGCATTACATGCAACACGAGCTGCAGTTGAAGAAGGTGTCGTTGCTGGTGGAGGCGTTGCTTTAGTCCGGGCAGCGGGAAAGATTTCTTCTCTAAAAGGTGCAAATGAAGATCAAAATATGGGAATTCGTGTTGCACAACGTGCCATGGAAGCACCACTACGTCAAATAGTAGCTAACTCTGGAGAAGAACCATCAGTAATTGCTAATAAAATTAAAGCTGGTGATGGTAATTTTGGTTATAATGCTTCATCAGAAGCTTATGGAAATATGTTAAATATGGGAATTTTAGATCCAACTAAAGTTACTCGTTCAGCATTGCAATATGCAGCTTCAGTAGCTGGATTAATGATTACGACAGAATGTATGGTTACTGAATTGCCTAAAGATGATAAAACAGATATTAATCATACTGCTGGTGGTGGTAGTATGGGTGGTATGGGTGGTATGGGTGGTATGATGTAATGTAAGTAAGATCTTTAAATAACATCCATAAATCATGGTATTAATTAAACCTCTGTTATTGCTAACAGAGGTTTTACTTGTTTATTTCATCTAATGAAAGAATCTCTAGCAACTTCATTTCAAGAAATGATTCTCTTACTTCAAAATTATTGGAGTGCTCAAGGTTGTGTTCTGATTCAACCACTAGACCTTGAAGTAGGTGCTGGAACTTCTCATCCGGTAACTTGCTTATGGGCCATTGGTCCTGAACCAGTTAGTGCTGCTTATGTTCAAGCTTCGAGACGTCCAAATGATGGCCGTTATGGCAAAAATCCTAATAAATTACAACATTTTTATCAATTTCAGGTTATTATTAAACCATCACCTAACAATATTCAAGATTTATACCTGAATTCACTATATTCATTAGGTATTGATCCACAAATTAATGATATACGATTTATAGAAGATAATTGGGCTAATCCTACATTGGGTGCTTGGGGCATTGGATGGGAAGTTTGGATAAATGGTATGGAAATTACTCAATTTACTTATTTTCAACAAGTAGCATGTATAGAATGTAAACCGGTGATGACTGAAATAACTTATGGATTAGAACGTTTAGCTATGTATCTTCAACATATAGATAACATTTATGATCTTATCTGGGCAAGAGATAAAAAGAGTAATACTACTTATGGAGAATTATTTTATCAAAATGAATTTGAACAATCTGTTTATAATTTCGAACAAGCAGATATTAATCTTTTATTAATCTGGTTTAATCAATATGAAAAAGAGGTAGAAAGATTATTAAATCTTGAAAATCCCTTACCAGTACCGGCTTACGAACTATTGCTAAAAGCAGCACATAACTTTAACTTGCTAGAATCTAGAAAAGTTATTTCGACCACTGAAAGACAAGAATATATTTTAAGAATTAGAAAATTAACAAAGATGGTGATGACAGTATATTATAATTACCGAAAAAAATTAGGTTTTCCTAGATGTAAAAAAAATACTCAATATGAATAAAAAAACATTCTTAGTAGAAATTGGTACCGAGGAATTACCTTTTAAAGCTAAGGCACTTCGTAAGATTGCTGAAAAATTTACTAATAATATTACTAAGGAATTAAAAGATGCTTTAGTGTCACATGGAAATATCAAATGGTTTGCATCACCGCGTCGTCTAGCAATCACAATAGACCAACTAGATCCAATTCTCCAAAATATAGATTTACAGAATAATTTTAATAAAAATCAAATTTTACTCAGCACTATTCTTAGTAAAATAGTAGAAACTGCATTAATAAAATTATCAGATCACAATTCTATGAGATGGGGATCAGCTAATCTCAACTTTATTCGTCCTATTCATACCATTACTTTACTACTAGGTGAAGAACTCATTCCAGCAAAAATTTTTGGAATTGAATCTTCAAAAACTATTCTTGGCCATAGATTCATGGGAGAGATTAAATTTGATATAGATTCTGCTGACCAATATCAGCAATTACTAATAACTAAAGGAAAAGTAATTGCCGATTATGAATTACGCAAAAATAAAATTCGTGATGAGATACAATTAGCTGCCTTAAAAATTGGAGGAAAAGTTTTTTTTAATGAAAATATGTTAGAAGAAGTAACCTCATTAGTAGAATGGCCAGTTATATTAACTTCATCTTTTAATGAACAATTTTTAGATATACCTAGTATAATATTATATACCATACAAATAAATCAACATTATTTTCCTATATATGATTCTCATGGTAAATTATTACCCAAATTTCTTTTTGTTGCTAATTTAGAATCAAAAGATCCTCAAAAAATTATTAATGGAAATCAAAAAGTTTTGCATAGTAAATTAGTAGATGCCAAATTTTTTTTTAATCTTGATAGAAAAAAAAAACTAGAATATTATCTTCCTTATTTAGAAAAACTGATATTTCAAGATAAACTTGGAACTATGCTTGATAAAACTAACCGTTTACAACAATTAATATATTTAATTTGTAGAAAAATTGATCTACATCCAAATCGTGCGATACGTGCTGGATTATTATCTAAATGTGATCTAGTCACTAAAATGGTTATGGAATTTCCAACATTACAAGGTATAGTAGGTATGCACTATGCACTTTTAGATGGTGAAGATGAATCGGTTGCTCGCGCATTAAAAGAACAATATTTCCCCAGTTATCAAGTTGAGAATCTTCCTTCTAATATAGAAAGTTGTCTACTTGCGATTGCAGATAAAATAGATAATCTAACGGGTCTCATTGGTATTGGAAAATTCCCACAGGGTGATAGAGATCCTTTTGCATTACGTCGTCATGCTCTTAGTTTACTTCGCATTATTATTGAAAATAAAATTTATTTAGATTTAAATTGGCTAATAGAAGTATCAGTAAGTATTTATAATGAAAAACTAAATAATAGTAATGTTATAAATGATGTAATGAATTTTATTATGGGTAGATATAGAACTTGGTATCTTAAACAAGGATATAATCTTAATATTATTAACTCAGTATTAGTTTGTCGTCCTACTTATCCAATAGATTTTGATGCTCGCATAGAAACAGTGTCATCTCTTAGTAAAATTTCTAAAATTTATTCAACTTTAATAATTATTAATAAAAGAATTACTAATATTTTAAAGAAATCTAAAGATAAACTTACTACCCAGATCAATGTATCTTTATTAAGAGAAAATGAAGAAATAGAGCTTGCAAATGCAATCAATATAATTAATAAAAAAATACAACCGTATCTTGTTGAATTTGATTACCAAAAAGCATTACTAGAAATAGTAAAAATTAGTGATTTAATTAATAATTTTTTTAATAAAGTTATCATTAATACATCTGATAAAGAAATGAGAATTAATCGATTAACAATATTAAATAAATTAAAAACCTTATTTATAAGAATAGCTGATTTTTCTTTACTGCATTAAAGAAAATTAATAATAATAGTACTAAAGTAGCATTACTTAAATTTAATGAGATCTTATTAAACTAGTAGTTTGGTTATGATATTTTGGTATATAATACTTAGAAGCTGTAAATCTTCTATTCTAACATATTCATTCATTTTATGAATACTATGATTAACTAATCCTAATTCAACTAATTGTGTACATATACGCTTAATAAAACGACCATCAGAAGTACCTCCAGTTGTTGAAAGATTAGGTTCAATTCCCGTAATTTTTTTCACCACATTAACTACAATATCTATTAATTTTCCCGATTTAGTTAGAAACGGTCTGCCAGATAATTGCCAGTTTATCGTATAATTCAAATTGTAACGTTCTAATAACCTTTCAGTATGTTGTCGAATAAATTGATCATTAATTTCATTTCCAAACCGCCAATTAAATTGTACCCCTAATTTAGCAGGTATGATATTGTTTATAGGATTATCAGTCTGAAGGTTAGTAATCTGTAAATTAGTTGGAGAAAAGAATTGATTTCCATGATCCCATTCAATTTTTAAGATATCTAAAAGCATAGGGATGATTCTATGTATTGGGTTATCTGCTAAATGTGGATATGCTACATGTCCTTGGATACCATAAATAGTTAGATCAGCTGTAAGTGATCCACGTCGTCCAAATTTAATAGTATCACCGAGAATATAGTTACTAGAAGGTTCTCCAATTAAACAATAATTAAAATGTTCATTACGAGAAAATAAGGTGTCAACTACTTTAATAGTACCATCAATAGCTTGTGATTCTTCATCCGAAGTGATTAAGTATGCTAGACGACCTTGATGATTGGGATGAGAGTTAATAAAACGTTCAGTAGCAACTATCATCGCTGCTAATGCTCCTTTCATATCGGCGGCTCCTCTACCAAATAACATCCCATCACGAATGTGAGCTACAAAAGGTGGAGAAATCCAATGATCTAAATCACCACTTGGCACTACATCAGTATGTCCAGCAAAAACTAAAGTGTCACCTGATTTTTGTCCATGCCAAGCCCAAAAATTCGAGGTATTATTAAAATTCATCTTTTCAATTTGAAATCCAATCTTACTTAATCTTGACATTAAGATCACCATACAACCAGCATCATCTGGACTGATAGATGGACATCTAATGAGTTGTTTAGTGAGATTAATAACTGGACAGGACATTTTACCTTCTTCTAAAATTTAGAATTAAATGAGCTTAATAGCTTTTTTGACAGATTTCCATAAATATCTTATTTTGTTAAAATTTATCAAAAATATCTCTTTGAGGACACCATTAAGGTAAATTTAATCTTTAATATCCTTAATAATCACCTGTGTTTAAAGAATATCTACTTGTTATTAATTAAATATAAAATAGTGAAAAGTAATAAAATTTTAAAAAATAAAGAAACTAACCTTAAACATCTAGCAGCAAAAAAACGTTGGTTAAATTCACATGATGCAGGTTATAGAAAAATTATAGGTTATCGTCAAGTACAGATGATAGCTATAGGTGGATCTATTGGAACTGGACTATTTTTAGGATCTGGAGCCAGATTACAACTTATTGGACCCTCATTAGCACTAGTATATTTAGTATGCGGAATTTTTTCCTTTTTTATTTTACGAGCTTTAGGAGAATTAATTTTACATCGTCCAGCAAGTGGTAGTTTTGTTTCTTATGCCCGGGAGTTTTTAGGTGAAAAAGCATCTTATGTAGCCGGTTGGATGTATTTTATGAACTGGGTAATGACTGGTATTGTAGATATTACCGCAATAGCTGTTTATATGCATTATTGGGAATTTTTTAGTAATATACCACAATGGATATTTGCACTTGCTGCCCTTGCTATAGTAGGTTCAATGAACCTTATTGGTGTTCAATGGTTTGCAGAAATTGAATATTGGTTTTCTTTAGTAAAAGTAGCAGCAATCACTTTATTTTTAATAATAGGAATATTTTTTGTAGCTACTGGAAGATCTCTGGCTGGTAATCCTCCTGGATTACATCTGATTACTGATAATGGTGGATTATTTCCACATGGTATATTACCCGCCCTTGTATTAATACAAGGAGTTATTTTTGCTTTCGCTGCGATCGAACTCGTAGGAATTACTTCTGGGGAATGTCAAGATCCACTAAAAGTCTTACCAAAAATCATTAATAGTGTGATTTTACGTATTAGTATTTTTTACGTTGGATCAATAATTTTATTAGTATTATTATTACCATGGAATGCTTATCAAGCTAATCAAAGTCCTTTTGTAACCTTTTTTAGCAAATTAGGAATACCTTATGCGAACAATATTATGAATATTGTAGTATTATCGGCTGCCCTTTCTAGTCTAAATTCAGGATTATATTCTACCGGAAGAATACTTTACTCATTATCAATGGGTGGATCGGCGCCTGTATTTATGTCAAAAATGAATCGTAAAAATATACCTTCTAGTGGAATTATGTTAACAATAATAATTTATATTATTGGTGTAGTATTAAATTATTATGTTCCGTCAAAAATCTTTGAGATGATATTAAATCTTGCTTCATTAGGTATCATAACTTCATGGGCATTTATTATCATATGTCAAATTAAATTAAGAAAAGCTATTCAAGAAGGAAAAGCTAAACCCGTTAAATTTAAATTACCGTTAGCTCCTTTTACTTCTTGGTTAACTTTATTATTTTTAGGAGGAATTTTAGTATTAATGATCTTTGATTATCCTAATGGAACATTAACTATCGCATCAATTCCATTAATATCAATAGTATTAATTATAGGATGGTTTTGTTTACGCCAAAAAAAATCTATGATCAATCCATATGAAAGATCATCTTAAAATGATTATTAAACGTAATATCTAGATTAAAGATTTTAAAAATAGAGATTCTAATTGACGTTGATCGTTAGCAAATTGACGTATACCTTCAGATAATTTTTCAACTGCCATAGCATCTTCATTATGCTCCCATCTAAAAAAAGATTCAGAAACCTTTACTGGATGAGGGTGAATTTTAGTAGGATATATTAATTTTGGTTCAATTTCAGCTTGATTTTTCTCAAGCTGTTGAAGTAATAATGGTGAAATAGTCAAATAATCACATCCAGTTAATGCAATAATCTGCTCAGTAGTACGAAAACTGGCACCCATAATAATAGTAGAATAATGATGTTTTTTATAGTAATTAAAAATTCTACGAACAAATTTAACACCTGGATCATTATTTCCATTAAAATCAAAAATCAATTTACGGGATAAATACCAATCAGAAACACGACCTACAAATGGAGAAATCAGAAAAACTCCAGCATCTGCACAAGCACGCGCCTGAGCAAAAGAGAATAAAAGTGTCATATTACAATGAATACCTTGTTGCTCTAAAATTTCGGCCGCACGAATTCCTTCCCATGTAGAAGCTAACTTGATAAGGACACGAGAAGCATCAATACCTTCTTCTTTATACATCTGTATTAATTTTAACGCTTTTTCAATACACCTACTAGTATTAAAAGATAGCCGTACATCTATTTCTGTAGAAATTCTACCAGGTATATTCTTAAGTATCTCAATACCTACATTCACCGCAATTTTATCGATAGCATGAATTAATTGTTTTTCTTTAGTATGTTCATGACTTTTAGCAGATCTTATAGAATCTTCAACGAGATCCTGATACTGTGGCATCATGGCAGCTTTTAAAATTAATGAAGGATTAGTAGTTACATCAACTGGACGATAAAGACAAATAGATTGAATATCACCACTATCCACTACAATTTTAGTGTATCTTTTTAAAGCATCTAACTGATTCATATCTTATATCCTGATGATTAATATTTACTAAAAAGATTAGTATCTAATCTTTTTATTGAAGACATTTAGAATACTGTATTGATAATTGTGAAATCAATTTTATATAGCTAAATTGATTAATTTCTAAATTCATTCCTAATGGATCTAAAATGCTCTTTCGTACTTTTATTCCACGTATAACAGTATTAACTACTTCAGGTTGAAATTGTGGTTCAATAAAAATACAAATAGCTTTTTTTTCAATTATTTTTTCCCTAATTTGATTTAAATGTTTTGCTCCAGGTTGTATTTCAGAATTGACTGTAAAATATCCTAATGATGATAACCCATAAGATTTTTCAAAGTAACGATAAGCGTCATGAAAAGTGAAATAACCTCTACCGTGTAGAGGTAATAATCTCTGGCGAATTTTTATATCTATCTTCGATAAATTATCCATAAATTTAATTAAATTAATCTTTAATTGATATTTTTTATTAGGTATTATAATTAATAATTTATTATATATAGCAATTGCTATTTGTTGTGCAATTGATGGAGATAACCAGAAATGTAAGTTAAAATTACTATGATGATTATCTCGGATCAAGAAAGATTGAATACTACTTAAATCTCCCAAAGATAAAATTTTTTGTACAGGTAATTGTGAAACGGGCTTTTTCATAAAATATTCCATTTCTGGACCTATCCAAATTAATAGATCCGCCTGACGAATTCGTTGAAAATCACTAGGATGTAAGCTATAATGATGTGGCGAAGCACCATTAGGTAAAATCACACCTAATGGAATAATGCCATCTGTGATTGCGGCCGCGATAAAACCGATTGGTTTTATCGAAACTAATACCATTGCATTAACTTTAATAGGCAATGATAAAAATATAAAAATCATGATATTAGATATGATAAAAAATATTGGTTTATTATTAAGCATAGTGAGTAAAATCTCAGAAAGTTATCATTGATGATGATAAAATATCATCTAATCATTAGATTATTTAATATCTTATGTCTATATTAATTAAAATGATAAAAATTTCAGTAAAATTAGGAACTCGCAAGATTTTATCTGATATTTCATTTCATCTTCAATCAGGACAAATATTAACGTTAATTGGACCAAATGGTGCAGGTAAGACTACGTTAATCCGAGTACTTTTAAGAATCATCAAACCTAGTTCAGGAAAGATTGTAATTTCTCCACTATTACGGATAGGTTATGTACCACAAAATTTTTATCGAATTACATTACCTATTACAGTAAAACGATTTATGCAATTAAAATTAGGAGTAGAATCAACTGAAATTATAACAGCATTAAGATATGTACAAGCCGATAACTTAATTCATTATCCCATACAAAATCTTTCAGGTGGTGAAATACAACGGGTATTACTTGCTCGCGCTTTATTAAATAAACCACAATTATTAGTTCTTGACGAACCTACTCGAGGAGTAGATATTAACGGACAACTCACATTATATGAGTTAATAAATAAATTTAGATGGGATTTAAATTGTGGTATAATAATGGTATCACATGATTTAAATTTAGTAATGGCAAAAACTGATGAAGTATTATGTTTGAATCAACACATTTGTTGCTCAGGAACACCTCATGATGTTTCTAGACATCCTGAATTTATAGCTATCTTCGGTAAGATAGCTGCGGAAAAATTAGCCATTTACCATCATCATCATAACCATTCTCATGATTTCTAATCAACAAATTAGAACTTATAATGATTAATTTACTCTTTCCTGGATGGCTAGCAGGGATCTTATTATCTATAGTAGCTGGACCTTTAGGTTCTTTCATTGTATGGAGAAAAATGTCTTATTTTGGAGAAACTTTAGCTCATGTGTCGCTACTTGGTGTTGCATTAAGTTTAATATTAAATATTAACCCTTTATTTTCAATAATCTCTATTACACTGATGTTCTCATTAATTTTAATTGTTTTGGAAAAGAAATTACCGCTGGCCATAGATACTATATTAGGAATAATGGCACATAGCGCACTATCATTAGGCTTGTTTGTTATAAGTTTAACATCAAATATTAGAGTTGATTTAATGAATTATTTATTCGGTGATCTTCTTACGGTCAATCAACACGATCTTCTTAATATTGCTTTTAGTGTAATCATCGTCTTAGGATTTATTATATGGCAATGGAATCCATTGCTATCCGTTACTATTAATTCAGAATTAGCACAGGTTGATGGCGTTCCAATTCAAAAATTAAAAATCCTCTTAATACTACTATTGACATTTACGATAGGCGTTGCTATTAAATATGTTGGAGCATTACTTATTACTTCTATGCTTATTATTCCAGCAGCTACAGCTCAAAGGTTTTCGCTATCTCCAGAGCAAATGGGAATGTTAGCGGTGATTATTAGCATGTTAGATGTAACAATAGGAATGCTTATTTCTGGTTATTATGATACCCCAGTAGGACCATCTATTGTAGTAACTGCAACTTTAATATTTTTTATAAGTTTAATAATTAAAAGTAAAATAAGTATGTAAAAAAATCCTCGTAATTTTATTGACGACTAATTCCAAAGTGATTATAAGCGTACTGAGTTACAATTCGACCACGTGGAGTGCGTTGAAGATAGCCCTGTTGAATTAAAAATGGTTCTACTATATATTCAAGAGTATCTTTTTCTTCTCCAAGTGCTGCTGCTAAATTATCTAGCCCAACTGGACCACCAGTAAATTTATCAATAATAGTCCATAATAATTTACGATCCATATAATCAAAACCTTGTGCATCAACATTCAACATGTCTAACGCTTGTATAGCAATTTCACCATTCAAATTTCCTGAAGCATGAACATCGGCAAAATCACGTACCCTGCGTAATAATCTATTAGCAATACGAGGTGTACCTCGTGCACGTCTTGCAATTTCTTGCATTCCATCTTCAGTTAAATTTACTCCTAAATAAATTGCATTACGACGCACAATTTGTTGTAAATCAGTTACGGGATAAAATTCCAAACGTTGTATTATACCAAAACGATCACGTAATGGAGAAGTCAATGATCCTGCTTTAGTAGTTGCACCAATTAGAGTAAATGGAGGAAGATCTAATTTTATGGAACGAGCTGCTGGTCCTTCTCCTATCAGAATATCTAATTGATAATCTTCCATAGCTGGATAAAGAATTTCCTCTATTACTGGTGATAATCTATGAATCTCATCAATGAATAGTACATCATGTAAATCTAAATTAGTCAAAATTGCTGCTAAATCACCGGCTTTTTCCAAGACAGGACCAGAGGTAGTTCGTAAATTTACTTCCATTTCATTAGCAATAATATTAGCTAGAGTAGTTTTACCTAGTCCAGGAGGACCTAAAATTAATAAATGATCTAATGCATCTTTCCGCATTTTGGCGGCCTTTATGAAAATTTCCATTTGAGTTCTTACTTTTTGCTGACCTATGTATTCTAAAAGTAATTTGGGACGAATGGCCCGATCTTTAACTTGTTTAATTGAGCTTTTTATGGCTTCAGCAGAAATTAGACGCTCCATTTTCATGGTGACCTTATAAAGTAGTTACTCGTAATGCTTCACGAATTAGAGTTTCACAATCAGCATCAGTATTATTTTTAATATTTCGGATCATTTTAGTTGCTTCTTGAGGCTTATAACCTAATGCTATCAAAGCAGAAGTAGCTTCAATTTCCGCTTTACTAATAATAAGATTATTAGCAGCCAATGGAAGTGTGTTTTCCTTATTTGGAGTAAATAAATTACTTGGTATATCGCTCAGACTATCTTTCATTTCAATAACTAATCGTTCAGCAGTTTTTTTACCGACACCTGGAAGTTTTATAAGATTATTAATTTCATTATTACTTATAGCTGAGATAAACTGTTGTGAAGACATGCTTGATAGAATAGATAATGCTAACTTGGGCCCTACCCCAGTTACCTTAATTAATTTGCGAAATAATGTTCTTTCTTGTTTATGGTTAAAACCAAATAATAACTGTGCATCCTCACGCACTAAAAAATGTGTAAAAATTATTACTTCACTATTAATTTGAGGAAGTAAATAAAAACACGTCATAGGCATATTAACCTCATAACTGATACCATTTACCTCAATTAAAATTTGAGGGGGAAGTTTTTCAATAATCATCCCTCTGATACGTCCTATCACTATAAATTCCTTTATAATTAGCCATTATAAATCACCTAATAATTGGTGATAGAGAAGATTTTATTAAAACGAGTTAGATTCTCAATCATATGGCAATGTGTAATAGCTATAGCTAAGGCATCCGCGGCATCATGCGGAGGCATTACTGATAATTTTAACAAAATTCTTACCATGTGTTGTACTTGATCTTTATCAGCTCCACCATTACCAACTACAGTTTTTTTTACCTTTTTGGCGGCATATTCAAATACTTGTAAATGATTATTCACTGCACAAACCATAGCAGCACCCCTAGCTTCACCTAATTTTAATGCTGAATTAGCATTTTTAGCTATAAAAACCTGCTCAATAGCTAATATTGTAGGGCTAAATTTACTAATAATACTATTGATTCCAAAATAAATTAATTTCAGACGTAAAGCTAAGCTTTCTCCTTTAGTACGGATACATCCACTTCCTAAATAATGAATAATTTTATCTTGTTTATGGATAATACCATATCCAGTAATTCTTAATCCCGGATCAATACCTAAAATAGTCACCATTAAGTATCCTTGTTTTAAATTATTGAGTTTCTAACGTGGCTGCGAGGTTTTTCCCAATTATGATAAACTTCTTGTACATCATCATCATCTTCAAGAAATTCGATCAACTTGATTATTTGATGAACGATTAATTCATTATCTATACTAATTTTAACTTTTGGAAACATAATAATTTCAGTATTTTGGTATTTAAATCCATCTTTTTTTAAAAGATTAATCACTGTACTCAATGCTGAAGGTGCTATAATGATATTAATTCTCCCATCATTGAGTAATACGATATCTTCAGCCCCGGCTTTTAATGCACTATTTATCATCAGATCTTCATTGATTCCTGGAGGATAAGATATTAATCCTTTTTCAATAAATAAATATGAAACCGAACCAACAGTTCCTAGAATACCACCATATTTTACAAAAGCATTACGCACCATTGAAACCGTACGATTGCGATTCTCAGTAAGACACTTCACTAGAAAAGCAGTACCACCCGGACCATAACCTTCATATATTATAGTTTCTAATTTATTAGTATCTTGACAGCTACCTCTAATAATTGCCCGATTAATAATTTCCCAATTCATATTATTGGCTAAGGCTTTATCTACAACCGCCCTTAAACGTGGATTATAAGTAGAATCGCTCCCACCATTTTTTGTAGCAATTACTAGTTCTCGAATCAGTTTTGAAAAAATTTTACTACGTTTAGCATCTTGAAGAGCTTTACGATGTTTAGTATTAGACCATTTACTATGACCTGACATAGATTCTCCACTACCCAATCTAATTAATATTTTACCTATTCTAGGTAGGTTCTCCAATTAAGCCAATTAAATCATCTTACTAGGAGCATTTGTCATTAAACAAGCTGCCGCAGTACTTTTTGGAAAAGCAATCACATCTCTAATGTGATTAGTATCAGTAAGCAACATAATCAGACGATCTAATCCGCATGCGATCCCAGCATGCGGTGGAGTTCCATATTGAAGAGCTTCCAAAATGAATCCGAATTTTTCATTCTGCTCTTGTTGATTAATTCCCAGAATCAAAAAAACCGCTTGTTGTATCTTAAAATTATCAATTCTTACTGATCCACTACCAATTTCATAACCATTGATAACTAAATCATAAGCATCTGCTATAATATTTTCAGGAGTTAACAACAACTCCTCCAGAGTAGTATTACAAGGAGCTGTAAAAGGATGATGCATAGTAGTTAATGTATCTGTGTTATCTTTTCTAAACAGAGGAAAATCAACTATCCACAAAGGAGCCCACAAATTTTCATCAATTAATTTTAAGTCATAACCTACTTTTAAACGGATACTTGCTAGCTTATTTGAAACTTCGCTAGCTTTACCTGCACAAACAAATAAAAGATCTCCTTCTTGTGCTTTGGCTATTAACAAGATTTTTGTGATAAAATCTTGAGATAAAAAATTACTTATGGGACCAAAACCTTGCAGTTTACCTTGATAAATTTGAACCTTTATCCAAGTTATTTCTATTCCACAAGATTCTTGAATCATACTATATTCCTCAATTTGTTGATTACTCAGTATCATTCCCCCTGGAATTCTAAGAAAGGTAAATCTTTCTACTAGTAGATTCTGATTGTTATTACTTATATAATGAGCTTCATTTTCCAGCTCCATAATTTCTGTAAGTTCTAGAGGATTACGTAAATCTGGTTTATCTGAACCATAGCGTTGTATAGCTTCTTTAAAAGTAAGAATAGGAAAAATTCCTAAATCAATTTTTTTAATTTCCTTCCATAATTCTCTCAGCAGATTTTCTATAATCTGGCGTACTCCAACTGCAGAGACAAAAGACATTTCTATATCTAGCTGAGTAAATTCAGGTTGGCGATCAATTCTTAAATCTTCATCACGAAAACATTTTACAATTTGATAATAACGATCGAATCCTGCCATCATTAATAATTGCTTAAAAAGTTGTGGTGATTGAGGAAGTGCATAGTATTTATCTTTATGTACTCTACTTGGAACTAAATAATCACGTGCTCCTTCTGGAGTTGCCTTAGTAAGCATAGGTGTTTCAATATCTATAAAACCCTTGGTTTCCAGAAAATGCCGCAAAAAACTAGTAATTTTAGCTCGACTCCGTAATATTTGTGCCATCTCAAAACGACGTAAATCTAGATAACGATATTTTAAGCGTGCTGATTCACTATTATTTTTTTTTAGATCTATAGGTAATGGAATAGCACTATTAAAAATTTTCATTGCTTTAGCATGAACTTCTATGAATCCACTTGCCATGTGTTTATTAATATTTGGTTTACTTCGTACACAAACGATTCCTTTTACTTGAATACAAAATTCATTTCGTAATTTAGTAGCCTGTTTAAAAATTTGATGATCTTTAGATAGAAAAAAAATTTGAACCACACCTTCACAATCCCGTAAATCTATAAAAATTAATTTTCCTAAATTACGATAACTATTAACCCAGCCACATAGAGTGACTTCTTCACCAATATTAGTAATTTTAAGATGTCCGCAATATCTAGTTCGCATAACATTTTCCTTGCACTTACAATTACCACTTTCAGATAACGCATCAATATAAAAGAAATAGTATATAATATATAATAGTGTATAATAATTGGCTTTAATACTGAGATAATAAATTTATCTTAGGTAGCATCTTTATAAGAGTATGATTATTGATTAATAAGAGAAATTAATTCTATGTTATACCGTGATACACTATTTTCTTCATTAATAGTTAATCCTCTTAATTGGCAATTTGACTCTCAAGTTGCAAAAGTTTTTCCTGATATGATGAAACGATCAGTGCCGGGATATTTAACTCTAGTTTCAATGATTGGAAAAATGGCGAAACAATTTGTGCAAAATAATACCTATATTTATGATATAGGGTGTTCTCTTGGAGCTGTAACCTTTTCAATAGTTAAAAATTTACGTGTGGCCGGTTGTAAAATCATTGCTATTGATAATTCACCAGCTATGATTGCGGAATGTAAAAAAAAACTGAATAAGTATAAATTAAAAACATCTATTGAAATTGTCGAAGCTAATATATGTAATATCAACATTAAAAATGCTTCATTAGTAGTCTTAAATTTTACTTTACAATTTATTCCTCCAGATGAACGTAATGAGATTTTAACTAAAATTTATCATGGTCTTAATACTGGAGGTGCGCTAATTTTATCAGAGAAATTTCATTTTGCTGATGATAAAATAGAAAAACTCATGTTGATCTGGCATCATAATTTCAAAAAGACTAATGGTTATAGTGAATTAGAAATTAGTCAGAAACGCACTATGCTAAAAAATATTATGCTAACAGATACTATCGAAAATCACAAAAAAAAACTATCTGATACCGGATTTACACATACTGAACTTTGGTATCAGTATTTTAACTTTGGTTCTTTTATTGCAATAAAAACATGATTAACTTTATACCTTTTTATCAATTAATTATACATAATCGACTAATTAATTGGTTAGATACCTTACCTGGACAGCTGAGTAATTTTAAAAAAAATTTTTTACACTGTTCTTTAAAAAAATGGGTCAATAACCTTGAAACTATACCAATTATAGTTCCCGAATATTTAGATCTAAAAAATAGTATTACTGCTCTTATCAATAGTTCGATATTATCGGATTCTAATTTACAGACTACTAAAATTGAAAATCTGTTACGAAAATTTATGCCTTGGCGTAAAGGTCCATTTTATTTATATGGTATTGATATTGATAGCGAATGGCGTTCTGATTGGAAATGGCAGCGACTATTAACGCATATTTCTTCACTTTCAGAACGTTTAGTATTAGATGTTGGTTGTGGAAATGGTTATTATCTCTGGCGAATGCTTGGAGCAGGTGCTAAATTAGCTATAGGAATTGATCCACAACCGTTATTTTTATTTCAGTTTGAAGCTATCAGAAAACTCTTAGGAAATGAACAACGAGCCAATGTATTACCTCTTACTCTTGAACAAATACCTCCTCTCAAAGCTTTTGATACTGTATTTTCTATGGGTGTACTCTATCATCGAAAATCCCCTATAGATCATTTACTACAATTAAAAAACCAACTCGTTTATGGGGGTGAATTAGTATTAGAGACTCTAATTATCAATGGTAATGATAATCAAGTACTGATGCCAAACCAAAAATATGCAAGAATGCGTAATGTTTGGTTTATACCTTCGGCTAATGCCCTTAAGATTTGGTTAAATAGATGTGGTTTTAAAGAAATTAGTTTAGTCAATAGTACTATTACGACTAATAAAGAACAACATTGTACTAGTTGGGCTAAGTCAGTATCTTTATCTGAATGTCTAGATACTAACGATCAGAGTAAAACTATAGAAGGTTATCCAGCACCAGTGCGTGCTATAATAATTGCTAAAAATCAATAAGAGATAAAATATCTATTTTAAGATGTAACATTAGTGAAAATTTAATACCTATTAATTAGTTAACTTAGCAGATCAAACAAAATGAATCTTAAAAAACTTATTCATCACCGAATTAACAAGGCAATGATCGCATCTGGGATTACGGATAAAGAATGTAAAATTAAGCTATCCCAATCACTTCGAAATCAATTTGGTCATTACCAAGTAAATGGTCTTTTTGCTCTCGCCAAAAAATTAAAACTTCAACCACAAAATTTAGCAGATCAGATTATTAGAAAATTAAAAATTAGTGATATTGCTAGTAAAGTAAGTATTGCTAATTCTGGATATATCAATATATATATTGATCGTATATGGATGGCACATCAATTAAATACTATCTGGATGTTACCTAATTTAGGTATTGAAAAAGTAACCCCTAAAATTGTAGTAATAGACTATTCAGCACCCAATGTTGCTAAAGAAATGCACGTAGGTCATCTCCGTTCTACCATCATAGGTGATGCTAGTGCCCGTACTTTAACCTTGCTAGGATATAATGTAATTAGAGCTAATCATATAGGTGATTGGGGTATGCAATTTGGCATGTTAATAGCAATATTAGATCAATCTTACCATTCGAATTTATCATTGCAAGATTTAGAAGAATTATATCGTCAAGCTAAATATAAATATAAAAATGATGAAAATTTTGCGAAACTCGCTCGAAATAATCTCGTAAAATTACAGCATGGGGATCCATACTGTCTAAAGTTATGGAAAAAAATTGTAGATCTATCTATGAAACATAATCAAGTTTTATATCAACGTCTCAATGTATCTTTAACGAGTAAAGATATAATGGGCGAAAGTATATATAATAAGATGTTACCTATGATTATTTCCGATTTAAAAGAAAAAAACCTCGCAGTAGAAGATCAAGGAGCTGTTGTAGTTTTTTTAGATGAATTTAAAAATAAACAAGGTAACCCTATGGGAGTTATTATACAAAAAAAAGATGGCGGTTACCTATATACAACTACCGATATAGCATGTGCAAAATATCGATATGAAACATTACATGCCGATCGAATTATTTACTATATTGATTCTCGTCAACACCAACATTTGAAGCAAGTTTGGACTATTGTTCGTAAAGCTGGTTATGTTCCTGAATCTATCTCAGTAGAACACCATATGTTCGGGATGATGTTAAATAAAAACCATAAACCATTTCAAACCCGTACGGGAAATAATATTAAATTGTCAGAAATGTTAGATGAGGCTATTGCTCGTGCTCAAAATATAATATCATTAAAGAATCCCTCGATTTCTTCAGAGGAACAGCAAAAATTAGCTAAGATTATTGGTATTGGTGCACTAAAATATGCCGATCTATCTAAAAATAGGATGACTGATTATGTATTTGATTGGAATCAAATGCTATCTTTTGATGGTAATACAGCTCCTTATATCCAGTATGCTTATACTCGTGCGATGTCAATATTTCGCCGAGCGGCAATTAATGAATCTCATCTCATCCATGCTATAAAAATTAGTAATGATTGTGAAACCATGTTAGCAGTACGTCTACTGCAATTTAATGAAACACTAGTACAAGTCGCCAATAATGGAACTCCACATATTATGTGTGCCTATCTCTATAATTTAGCAAGTTTATTCTCTAATTTTTATGAGAATTATTCCATACTTTCAATCTCACATGAAAAAATACAACACAGCCGTTTAAAACTAGTCTTACTAACCGCTAAGATCTTGAAAAAAGGATTAGAAACCTTGGGTATTGAAACCGTTGAATATATGTAACAGTTAGGTTAATTACAACATCAAGGTGAGGTGTCCGAGTGGCTTAAGGAGCATGCTTGGAAAGTGTGTATACGATAAATTCGTATCGAGGGTTCGAATCCCTCCCTCACCGCCATATTGAGATTAATTTAAGTAATTAAAAACAAAGATTATCAAACCTTTAAAATAAAATTTTAAAGTTGAAAACTATTCTGAATTATATTCAGCCTTAGCTTCCATAAAGCGATGGATAATCTGATTTGATGGTTTCCTATCAAATAAACTAACAATCAATATTGAAAGAGTAGCTAATATAAATCCTGGAATAATTTCATAAAGACCTAACCATGCATATTGTTTCCATATTAATACTGTTAAGGTACCTATTAACATCCCTGCTAGAGCGCCATTACGTGTCATGCGAGACCAGATTACTGATAGTAAGATTACTGGTCCAAAAGCTGCTCCAAAACCAGCCCAAGCATAACTTACCAGACCAAGAACGCGATTTTCAGGATTAACAGCAATTTTAATAGAAACTAATGCTACTAGTAACACCATCATTCTACCAATCCAAACCATTTCTCGTTGGGTCGCTCGTTTTCTAAAAAAAGCTCTATAGATATCTTCTGTTAATGCACTTGCAGATACTAATAATTGACAACTAAGAGTAGACATAATAGTAGCTAAAATCGCCGAAAATAGTATACCTGCCATCCATGAATTAAACAATAAACGTGTTAATTCAATAAATACTCGTTCACTATTTTCTAAGACCCTAGTTGATTGCTCGGGGTGAATTTGAAAATAAGCAATACTAAAAAAACCTATTGCCACAGCTCCGAATAAACATAAGATCATCCAAGTCATACTAATAATACGGGCCTTACGAATTGTATGATGAGAATCGGCCGCCATAAAACGTGCTAAAATATGCGGCTGGCCAAAATAACCTAATCCCCAACTAAGTAATGAAATAATTGCTATCCAGTTAAGACCACTTAACATATTAATATATTCAAGATTTTTTATAGCAATCGCCTGGATTGAATTACTTATACCTCCATTATCTATGATAACCATAATGGGCGTGAAAATTAAAGCAAAAATCATTAAACTAGCCTGTATAGTATCTGTCCAACTAACTGCTAAAAAACCACCCATAAAAGTATAAATAATAGTAGCAGCCGCTCCTAACCATAGTGAGAAATTATAACTGAAACCAAATGTGCTTTCAAAAAGTCTGGCTCCAGCAACAATACCAGACGCACAATAAATTGTAAAAAAGATTAGAATGATTAATGCAGATATAAGTCGTAACATTTTACTATGATCTTCAAAACGACTAGTAAAATAATCTGGTAAAGTTAGAGAATTACCATGAACTTCAGTGTGAATACGTAATCTAGCTGCTACTAGTTTCCAATTTAAATAGGCACCAATAGCCAAACCAATCGCGATCCAACTTTCAGAAATCCCAAAGATGAAAACTGCTCCAGGTAGTCCCATTAACAACCAGCCACTCATATCAGATGCTCCCGCAGATAAGGCGGTAACTAAACTTCCTAGTCGGCGTCCTCCTAAAATATAGTCGTCAAAATTTTTTGTAGACCTCCAGGCAATAAATCCGATAAATAATATGACAAAAATATAAATAAAAAAAGTAACTAACATTGGTATACTTATGACCATTTATACTCTCCATTTAAGTGTTTATAATCTATTCACTCTATAACATTACTACTATTATTAGAATGATGTCATATGATTATTTTGAACAACCATCTTACAGATGGCCAATTATAGATTTTATCGGAAAAGCTATCTACTTTTTAGATAGATTATCTATTGATCACACCATTAAAAGTAAATAAAATAATTTAACAAATATAAAGATTAAATTACTCGAAATTTTTACTATTAATGTATCATTATCAAGTAATCATTTGATTATGATAACTAAAATAATTTCTATGTTATTTAAGAAATTTATTGGGTAGGAGATAATATAAATAGGATTTACCGAATTTTGAGTTGCTGTGTAAGGAGTGTGGAGTATGAAGATCATTAATATATGCATTAAATTAGAAGAAACTATGCATAATAAAATAAATAAGGCAGCGCAATACATTAATCGTACTTCACACTGGTTAATTAAACAGGCTATTACCAGCTATTTAGAAGAGATAGAAAAAGGAAATATCTCATTAAAATTAACTTTACCTCAGGATTTTAATAATCTTGAATTTCAAGAGTTAATTTTATCAGAAGATTCCTACCAACCTTTTAGAGAATTTTCTAACAATGTTTTACCTCAGACCAAAATTAGGTATAGTATTACCTCAGCATCGCGAATCTCGGAAAGTAAAGCAGTACCTAAATTATTAGAACAGGCACGTTTAGAGCCTAATATCAAAACAAATACACAACAACTTGCTTTAGAGTTGGCAAAAAAATTACGTAATAGAAAACCTCAAATCACTCGTCTAGAGATTGTACAGAATCTGTTGCAAGAATTTTCACTTTCTTCACAAGAAGGAATTGCTTTAATGTGTTTAGCCGAAGCTCTGTTACGTATTCCAGATCGAGCAACACGTAATGCCTTAATCAAGGATAAAATAATAAAAGGAAATTGGCAATCCCATCTTGGTTCGAGTTCATCATTTTTTATTAATGCTGCAACTTGGGGTTTATTAATTACCGGACGCTTAGTGACTGTTGATAACCGAGTAAATTTATATAATTTATTATCGCGCATGATCAGTAAAAGTGGAGAACCTTTAATCCGTAAAGGTATCGAAATTGCTATACGCCTTATGGGAAAACAATTTGTAAAGGGTGAAAATATTTCACAAGCATTAGTAAATTCCTCTGATTTAGAAGCCCGTGGTTTTAGTTATTCTTATGATATGCTTGGAGAAGCTGCCCTAACATCACAAGATGCTAAAACCTATTTTATTTCTTATCAACAAGCGATTGAAGCTATTGGAAAGCATTCAAATGGTAGAGGAATTTATGAAGGTCCAGGAATCTCTATCAAGCTTTCAGCATTACATCCCCGTTATAATCGGACACAATATGAGCGGGTGCAAGATGAACTTTATCCCCGATTGAAATATTTAACACTATTAGCGCAGCAATATGATATAGGTCTAAATATAGATGCAGAAGAAGCAGATCGCTTAGAATTATCACTAGATTTACTAGAAAAACTATGTTTTGAACCTAAGTTATCCGGTTGGAATGGGATTGGTTTTGTTATTCAAGCTTATCAAAAAAGATGTCCTTTTGTTATTGATGCTCTAATTGATCTTGCTAAACGTAGTAAGCATCGTCTTATGGTACGTTTGGTAAAAGGTGCTTACTGGGATACTGAAATTAAACGTACTCAGGTAGACGGATTAGAGGATTATCCAGTATATACAAGAAAAGTATATACAGATATTTCTTATCTAGCATGTACTAGAAAACTACTTAGCGTACCACAATTCATCTATCCACAATTTGCAACACATAATGCACATACCCTTGCAGCAGTATACTACCTTGCTGGTAAAAATTATTATTCCGGACAATATGAATTTCAATGTCTACATGGTATGGGGGAATTTTTATATAATCAAGTTGTCGGATCAATATCAAAGGGCAAACTTAATCGTCCGTGTCGAATTTATGCTCCGGTTGGTAATTATGAAACGCTACTTGCTTATTTAGTGAGACGTCTCTTAGAAAATGGTGCTAATACTTCATTTGTAAATAAAATTGCTAATCATTCATTATCAATAGATGAGCTCATTGCTGATCCTACTGATGTAGTTGATCAACTGGCTAAAGTAGAAGGTATAATAGGATTATCTAATCCTAAAATTCCGCTTTCTAGAAATTTGTATGGTAATGAACGACTAAATTCCTGTGGTCTAGATTTAAATAATGAACAAACTCTGGCAGAGTTATCCGAAAAATTACTAAATAGTACTATGCAAACATGGCAAGCTGGACCTATGATTCATGGAAATATCAATCAACATGTGGAATCTAAAATCCAACCAATAATCAATCCTGCAGAACCTAAAGATATTGTTGGCTATGTTCGTGAAGCTACCGAAATAGAAGTTACTTTAGCACTACAACAATCAGAAAAAGCTTACCAGAGTTGGCGTTATATACCGATAAATAAACGTGCCTCCATCTTAGAAGATGCTGCAATCCTTATGGAAAATCAGATGCATAAATTAATTAGTCTTCTAGTGCGTGAAGCAGGTAAAAATTTTTATAACGCTATTTCTGAAGTTCGAGAAGCAGTAGATTTTCTGCGCTATTACTCAATTCAGATAAAAACAAACTTTAACCCGAATATATATATTCCACTAGGTCCAGTAGTTTGTATTAGTCCATGGAATTTTCCTTTAGCAATTTTCACCGGACAAATTGCTGCGGCTCTTGCTGTAGGTAATAGTGTCATAGCAAAACCAGCAGAAGTCACTCCATTAATAGCAGCTCAAGTTATCCAGATTATGCATGAGGCTGGTATTCCTCATGGAGTTCTGCAACTCATTACTGGTAGTGGTAAAAATTTGGGATCAATGTTAATTAGCGATGATCGCATCAGGGGTATTATTTTTACTGGATCTACAATTGTTGCAAATTTAATTCAGCAAACTATTGCGGGAAGAATTGATACTAAAAATCAATCTATACCGTTAATTGCAGAAACTGGAGGTATAAATGCTATGATTGTGGATTCTTCAGCACTTACAGAACAAGCAGTGATGGATATTATGACTTCTGCTTTTGATAGTGCCGGACAACGTTGTTCGGCTTTGCGTCTACTTTGTATTCAAGAAGAAGTTGCTGAACATACCTTAACAATGTTACGTGGTGCCATGGCTGAATATTGTATTGGCAATCCGGATAGACTTTCTACTGATATTGGTCCGGTTATTAATACTGAGGCAAAGAATAAGATTGAAGCACATATAAAAAAAATGCTAGCCCAAGGATTTAAAATTTATCAACCCTCGTTAACAATATCGACTAATAGAAAACAAAAAAAATTAATTAATACCACTGGTAACTTTGTTATACCTACTTTAATTGAAATTAATAAAATTGATGAATTAAACTGTGAAATATTTGGTCCAGTATTACACATTGTAAGATTTGCTAAGAAACATTTAACGGAAATTGTTGATCAAATTAATGCTTCTGGTTATGGTTTAACACTAGGTATTCATACACGTATCGATACGACGATTAATCAAGTTATCAATCGAGCTAATATTGGTAATATATATGTAAATCGAAATATTGTCGGTGCTGTAGTTGGAGTTCAACCTTTCGGTGGAGAAGGATTATCAGGCACTGGACCTAAAGCTGGTGGACCTCTTTACTTATATCGTTTATTATCGAGTTACCCAGGAGATGCCTTTAAAATCTCCTTAGAACAATATAATCAATCTACTAATACTACCTTACGTCATAATTTACTAGAATCTTATCATATTTTTCTATCATGGATAAAATTGCGCACTGAGCTAGATTTAGCGAAGATTTTTAGAACATTTATGTCGAGATCACCGGTAGGAACTACTATTTTGCTAAATGGACCAACAGGAGAATATAATTCTTATTCTTTACTACCGCGAATGCGGATATTCTGTTTATCAGAAAATGAAAATGATATATTAATTCAATTAGCTCTTGTAATAAGTACTGGGAGTAAGATACTCTGGACAGAAGATGAAATTCATCGTAAAATATACCGAATTCTTCCTATACAAGTTCAAGCTATCATTAGTTTTACCACAGATGTATTTAGCACAAAGATAAAATTTGATACGGTTATTTACCATGGTAATGATACTACTATCTTACGTGCAATCTGTATTAAATTAGCTAATCTCGAAGGACCGATAATCCCAGTATACCATTTTGCAAATGGAGAAACTAATATTTTATTAGATCATTTTTTGCTTGAAAGATCTTTAAGTATTAATACTACAGCTGCAGGAGGTAATGCTAGTTTAATAAGTATAGATTAATTTAAAAGTAAGATTGATTATTAACAATGATTTATCAATTCAAGGTTGATATATTTATGGGGCTTCTTAGCGGTAAACGAATTTTAGTTACAGGTATAACAAACCAAAGATCTATAGCATTTGGTATTGCAAAAACTATGTATTCTCAAGGTGCCGAATTAGCTTTTACCTACCAAAATCCGAGAATAAAAAATAGAGTAGAAAAAATTGCTACTCAGCTCGGATCAACAATATTTTTACCTTGTAATGTTGCGCAAGATGAAGATATAGAGCATCTCTTTAATCTTTTAAAAAAATCCTGGACAGAATTTGATGGCTTAATCCATTCTATTGGTTATGCTCCATGGGATCAACTGAAGGATGACTATATTAAAACAATTACACGAGATGCTTTTAAAATAGCCCATGATATTAGTTCTTATAGTTTTGTAGCATTAGCTAAAGCCTGTCGTAGAATGTTAAAGAAAAATGCCGCTCTTTTGACATTATCTTATTTAGGTTCAGAACGTGTTATACCAAATTATAATGTTATGGGATTAGCAAAAGCTTCATTAGAAGCTAATGTACGTTATATGGCTAATTCTATGGGTCCTGATGGTGTACGAGTAAATGCTATTTCATCAGGGCCTATTCGTACTCTAGCTGCATCAAGAATAAAAAATTTCAGTAAAATTCTATCATATTGTGAATCGAGAACTCCTATTCGTCGTAGTATTACTATAGAGGATATTGGAAATGCGGCCGCTTTCCTTTGTTCAAATTTAGCGGCAGGTATTACTGGTGAAATACTACATGTTGATGGAGGATTTAGTATTTGTGCTATTAATGAAATTCTCTCTACTTAATAATCATCATAAATTTTGCTAATTTGAATTATGTTACAAAATAATCCTCAGCTGATACAGCTAAAAAATCAAATTTCTTCTCAATTAACACTAATAGAAGGAGTAGTTCGTGGAACAGCCAAGGGATTTGGTTTTCTAGAAACTGATAAACAAAAAAATTATTTTATTCCTCCAGGATATATGAAAAAAGTTATGCCTGGTGATCGTATTATTGCTCAATTAAAAATTAATAACCAACATAAGATTGCTAAACCTGAAAAACTATTAAAACCTTTTTTAACACGTTTTATAGGATGCCTGAAAATCAAAGAGAATCAGTTATCGATAATTATCAAACATCCTTTTCTTAAATATATCATCTCATGCGGTCCTGCAAATCATTTAAAAGCTCAGTTAAAAACTGGAGATTGGGTAGTAGCAAAGATGCGTCATCATCCCTTGATAGCAGATTATCAAGATTTTGACGCAGAAGTTACAGAAATTATCAGTAGTGCTCAAGATCCTTTAAAACCTTGGTTAGTTACTTTAGCACGTCATAATCTTGAAATAGATACTCCAACCCCAATAAACATGCTATCTAAAATACAAGATGAAGGTTTACAACGTAGGGATCTTACCCATTTAGCTTTTATTACTATTGATAGTTCAAGTACTACTGATATGGATGATGCACTCTATGCAGAGGAGAGACCCGATGGTAATTTATGTCTTATAATTGCTATTGCGGATCCCACAGCTTGGATTAAACCTGGGAGTGCATTAGATATTCTTGCATCTAAACGCGCTTTTACTACTTATCTCCCTAACTTTAATCTTCCAATGTTACCACGTTATCTTTCTGAAGATCTATGCTCACTACGTTATGGAATCCGTCGTCCAGTATTAGTATGTAAAATTATTCTTAGTAAAGATGGTACTATCTTATATGATGAAGTAGAATTTTTTACTGCCTGGATAATTTCAAAAGCCAGATTAATTTATGAAAATGTTTCTGATTGGTTAGATCAAATTGGTAAATGGCAACCAGAAACTGAGACTATTGCACAGCAATTACGCCTCTTATATCTCATTAGTAAGTTACGTCATCGTTGGCGAAAAAATAATACTCTAGTACTCAAGCATCAAAAAAAATATTTTTTTAAATTTGATAAATTAGGTAACGTATTAGAAATCATTTGTGAATCTCGAAGAATTGCCAACTTAATGATTGAAGAAGCCATGATTGCAGCTAATATTTGTGCAGGTAAACTACTATATGAAAAACTTGGATTTGGTATATATAATGTGCATATAGGTTTTGATAGATTACATGCTGAGCAAGCGGCTACAATCATAACTAACTATGGACTAATCATAGATCCAAAATTAATCACCACTTTACAAGGATTTTGTAATTTACATCGTACTCTTGAGGTATTATCCGTGCCTTATCTTGATAATTGTATTAGAAGACATCAAGCAGCAGCTCAAATAACTACTACTCCTGGTCCACATTTTGGATTAGGATTAAAATACTATGCTACATGGACTTCTCCAATTAGAAAATATGGAGATCTAATCAATCATCGTTTAATTAAAGCTATTATTCAAGGAAATCATATTGACTGTCCTAGCAAACTCATAATACAGATCATTAAACAACGTCGTCGTTTAAATCGTTCGGCAGAACGTGAAATTCAGTATTGGCTATATGCAAAATTTTTAAAAAAATATGTAGGTACTGACATTAAATTTACTGCTGAGATAATGAGTATTAGCAAAGGTGGTTTAAAGATACAGTTACTAGAAAATGGCGCCGCTGCATTTATTCCAATAAAATATCTTTATTCAGCGTATAAAGATATCATTTTTAATCTTGAGGCGGGTATCCTTAAAATCAAAGGAACAGATATTTGGCATGTTAGTGATATTATCATGGTGAAAATTTTAGACATTAAATTTCAATCTCATAAGATTATTGCCTGTCCAGTCTAAATAATGATGACCATTAATTAGATTTATATCATATTTTCAGGTTTCAACCATTGATCTAATTGTTCTTCACTAAGAAATCCTAATTTTAATGCTGAATCTTTAATAGATAGTCCATCTTTATATGCTTTTTGTGCAATTTTTACGGCCTTATCATAACCTAAATGAATATTTAGTGCAGTAACTAACATTAAAGATTCCTGTAACATTTTTTTCAGACGTTCATAATTAGGTCGTATTCCAGTAATGCAATACTTATTAAAACTTGCTATCCCATCTGCAAGTAAGCGCACCGATTGCAGGAAATTATATATAATCATTGGTCTATAAACATTTAGTTGAAAATTACCCGAAGCACCACCAATATTAATTGCGACATCATTACCCATTACTTGACAGCACAACATAGTAAGAGCTTCACATTGGGTAGGATTTACCTTACCTGGCATAATAGAACTACCTGGTTCATTTTCGGGTATAAAAATTTCACCAAGACCACATTTTGGTCCAGATGATAACCAACGTACATCATTAGCAATTTTCATCAGTGAAGCTGCTAAACCTTTTAATGTTCCATGTGCATGTACTAAGGCATCACAAGTAGCTAAGGCTTCAAATTTATTTGGAGCAGTGATAAATGGCTGTTGTGTTAAATTGGCTAACTCTTTTGCAACTAGTATAGCATATTTAGGAGGGGTATTTATCCCGGTACCAACTGCGGTGCCACCTAATGCAATCTCTTGGAGATGTTGTAAGCTTTGCTCAATATGTATCTGATTATGATCTATCATGGCCCTCCACCCGGATATCTCCTGACCTAAAGTTATAGGTGTAGCATCTTGCAAGTGAGTACGACCAATCTTAATCACCTGTTGATATTTTTCCGATTGTTGACTAAGAGTATCAATTAAAAATTTTATTTGAGAAATTAAATTTTTCCGGATGGTAATAACTGCTGCAACATGCATGGCAGTTGAAAATACATCATTAGAACTCTGACTTTGATTAACATCATCATTAGGATGAATGATACGATTTAGGCCTCTAGTTCCTCCTAGAATTTCGCTAGCACGATTAGCTAAAACTTCATTCATATTCATATTAGTTTGTGTTCCTGATCCAGTTTGCCAAACCGATAAAGGAAACTCCTGCATGTGCTTATTCATTAGAATTTCATCTATTGCAATTATGATTGCTTGAGCACGTTCAGGCAATATAAGTCCTAAATCACTATTGACTTGTACCGCTGCCCGTTTAGTTAATGCCAGAGCATGAATTAGTTCTATAGGTATCGTTTCATTTGAAATCTTAAAATATTTTAATGAACGCTGTGTTTGAGCTCCCCAAAGCTTATCTATAGGTACCTCAATATTTCCTATAGAATCTTTTTCCATACGACTCTTGATCATTGAAATTTCCTTAACTAACATGAAACATCATTACCAAATAATTAATTTATTAATGTAAGTATTCAATTATTTTTAAAATTTATCATTCCTATGAAACGATTTTATCTAAAGCTTGAATGCACGCTATATTAGGTTTTACTTTGAAAATTCCGGTATGATCTTGTATATTTTTTACTGCAGATATCCCCCGCAAGAAAATATAATAGATTCCTCCAAAATTAAGATTATAATCGTAATGATCTAAACGCTGACGTAAATAACGATATAATGCTAAACTATATAAATGATATTGTAAATCATAACGATTTGATATCATGAAGTTTGCCATTGCTTCATGAGTATATGAAGAAGTCTTCCCACCAAGCAAATTAGTTTGATAATTAATAATATAATATTTTCCTTTCCATAATAAAACTAAGTCAATGCAACCACTAATCATTTCTTTAATATAATTAAAATTATGATAAGAAGCCCGGGCAGATAATGGATCATAAAATCTGATTAAATTATCTAACTTCTGAATAGTTAAATATTGATTAATTGGTAGTAAAAATTTTAATTCTACTAATCGATGATTTTTACTAAGTTTATTTAAGCTTAGATTATTATCATCTAATAAGGTGTGTAAAATTTCTTCAAGCCAATTCTGAATTACCGGTATCCAATCTCTAGTAAATCCATATTTATCAATTTGCTCATTTATAATAAACTGTGGTTTTGTGGGTTGATTAAAGTTAATAACTTTTAATAAATGATTAAAAAAGTTTTCGGTAATTTTTCCACCTGGAAAAGTATGACGCGATAGTAATTCATCTTTTGAATCAACATTATTATTACCTTTCATTAGCCTATGAAAATCCAGATATGGAAATTTCATAAACCTTGAATGATACCAATAATTAGAGTATCTTTGTAGTAATTTATCATTAGTCTTATAGGATAAGCAAACTTTGGGTTGTCGATTAATTGATACTGTGATTCTACGACAATTCTTAGTTAAGGGGATCATAGAAGAAGTATTATTATAAACTGGTATAATCTCAATTGCTTCATTTTGCATTTGATTTAAAATTATCTCTAATTCTTTGGCATTATTTTCTTTTCCTTTTTGTAATAAGTAACCTAAGGCACTAAGATGTAATTCACTATTACCTTTTTTATTGCCATGACCTTTGATTAAAGGTGCAATACCTATGTTACAGTGCCAAATAGCTCTTGTTAATGCAACATAAAGTAATCGTAAATCTTCAGACAGACGTTCTTCATCTGCTAACTTTTGGCTTTCTTCATCATGATGTAAATCTAAAATTTTTAGAAAAGTTTTTCGATCATGGTAGATACTGTGAGTTGCCTTTCTAAAATTTATTAGAAATGGAAGCCATACTATTGGATACTCTAATCCTTTCGCTTTATGAATAGATAGTATTTGTACAACATTTCTATCTTCTTCTAGAGGAACTGGATGACTTTTTTTTTGATGAAAAGATTGAGCAATCTGATCTTCTAACCAACGTACTAATGCATATTCACTATTTAATTTAAAAGATGCCTCTTGTAAAAGGTCACTAAGATGCGAGATATAAATTAGTCTTTGTTTTCCATTATCAGATAATAATATATTTTCAGTAATATGATTTGCCATTACTTGCCGAAGTACAGTTAATACCCCATATTTAGACCAAATTTTTTTATATTGAAAAAATTCCTTTGCAAAGCAATCTAAAGAGTAGTTATTATTGATAATATTTTCTAAAATCTGATGCTCTAATCCAAAAATACTAGTAGCTAAGGCACTGCGTAAAAGAGTTAAGGATTTTGGGTTTAATATCGCTTTTAATAATAATAAAATATCATGTGCTTCTGTTGTATTATAAATACTTGGTTGATTGGAAAGATAAACTGAATTAATATTTAAAGTATTTAGAGTATTCCGCATGATCATGGCTTCATTTCTATTACGCACTAATATCACAATATCTTCAGTTTTTAGTTGACGTGTAATCTTACTATTAATTAAGAAGGCGGATTCATTTTTTACAGCAATAATCAATCTTTTAATATCTTTAGCACATTGAATCGCCATAATTTTATAATATTCACTGGTATCGACACATTGTGCGGAATATAAAAAAAATCGCAATGCTTTTTGCGGTTTATCATGAATAGTAAAACTAAATGCTTTTTCTGAAGGAGCAGGTTTCACTGGTAAAAAAGGAATTTCAGCAAATAAAAAGGGATATTTAATTGTAGAAAAAATTTTATTTACACTTGATATCAGATTAGGCGAAGATCTCCAATTAATATTTAATGTATAATGTCTAACTATGTTAGCTCTAACTGACATATAATTAAAAATATCCGCACCACGAAAAGAATAAATCGCCTGTTTTGGATCACCAATTAATAATAGTGCTGTTTCTTCAGAATGTTTCAGGTATATCTTTTTAAAGATGCTATATTGTTTTGAATCGGTATCTTGAAATTCATCAATTAATGTTACTGGATAACGAGAACGTATTTCATGAGATAATACTAATCCAGAAGATTCCCGCAATATTTTTTCAAGAGAGTTTAACAAATCATCAAAACCTAATATACAATGTAATTGCTTTTCATCAATGATAGCCTTAGTACTTTCCTGTAGAGCACGTACAATTACCCATTCTCTTAATAAGATGGATGGGGGATTAGAAAGAAAATTTTCAATATCTTTAAAAATAGGATGATGTGGTAATTCTCCCGAATTAGTTTTTTGTAAGATTTTTGGTTTACTAAAATACTGAAGATCTTTAGGAAAAATATAACTTTCTGTATTCTCTTGAGCCCACCTGGAAATATTTTTTATCCATATAGATAACCTATGAATATTATAAGTACGTCTCTCAATATTAGAATTAATTATTAATGTAGATAAATCAGAAACCGATAATAACCATTTTTCTTTTAATAAACAAATCTGATGAATAATTTTTTGATGTTGTTCTTGTAAAGTGAGATTAGCAACTAGTGGATATTTTAATACTGGTTTATCACCTTGTAGTAAAGGTAATAAAGTTTTTAATAGGGCATCAGGACCTGACCATTCATTTAAAATTTCACGAGCAATATTGATTGGTAGTGGAGATAAATAATGCTGCCAAAAATCGCCAATCATACGTTTCCAAAGTTGGAAATCATCTTCAATGAACTTTGGTTCAAATAATATTTGAGATTCCATAGCATTTAAATATAACATTCTCTGACAAAAACTATGGATAGTAAAAATAGCTGCTGATTCCATATGCAGTTCAGCGTTTAATAAGATTGCACTAGCTTTAACTAAATCCTGAATGTAAACTAGTAATTGATTAATTTGATTATTTTTACTGATTCCAAGTACACATGCCATCCTGAGTTCATAAATATCCGAACGAATTCTTCTACGTAATTCCGCAGTAGCAGCTTCAGTAAAAGTTACTACCAAAATCTCCTCGACCGAAAGTGCTCTATTTTTTTTACGATCACAACGTAATCCAAGTAACAAACGTAAATAAAGTATACTAATAGTTGATGTTTTACCAGTTCCCGCAGATGCCTCAATCAATACTTCTCCATATAAAGGTAATGTTAAAGGGTTAAGTGATTGTGGCTTCAAATGAATCTTACTGAGAGATCTCACGATTTTAATCCTAGTTTACTATTTTTTAATATAACTTTAAATATTTAAGGTTATATTAATTTGCGATAATCATCAAACAACATTATTCTACTGCTAAATATAATGATTATTATATTAATTGATAAATATTAATTATGAAAGGAGATTAACAATGCCATATTACCTACCGAAATTACCTTATGATTATGATGCACTAGAGCCATATATTGATAAATCCACTATGGAAATTCATTATACTAAACATCATCAATCTTATATTAATAATGCTAATGCTGTACTAGAATATTTACCAGAATATGCTAAGTTATCTATAGAAAAATTAATCATGCAATTACAATATCTTCCTAATAAAAATCAGCAAACCACATTGCGTAATAATGCTGGAGGACATTTAAATCATAGTATTTTCTGGAAAGGTCTACAAAAAAATACTGTTATTGAAGGAGAATTAAAAACCGCTATAGAATTGAATTTTGGTACCTTCAAAAAATTTCAAGAAAATTTTGAAAAATCCGCCATGGATTGTTTTGGATCAGGTTGGATATGGTTAGTTCTAAAGTTAAATAATCAACTTAGTATCATTTCAACAGCTAATCAGGATAATCCTTTGATGGGTGTTAACCTTATAGGTATCTATGGTTATCCAATTATCGGATTAGATATATGGGAACATGCTTATTATTTAAAATATCAGAATAGACGTTTAGATTATGTGCACGCTTTTTGGAATATAGTAAATTGGAATGAAGCTTCACTACGTTATTTAAACCATAAGAAATAATAAGATTGTAATTCTTTAAATTACCACTGTTGATATTGTTATTATCATTTATGGATTGATAGTTTTAATGAAAACCTTAAGAGAATTTATCGTTGAAAAAAAAACCTTCAATATTACAACCGGAGAATTAATGGCATTATTTTCTGCAATTAAACAGAGTGTAGAAATGATACATCAATATCTTACTCAAACCTTTGGTATTGAGATGATAACAACTCAAAACATGATTACTAGAAATATTCATGGCGAGCAACAGATGAAATTAGACTTATTAGCCAATGAAAAGATAAAAATTGCGCTTCAAGCATATGATGTAATTGCTGGTTTTGCTTCAGAAGAGGATGATGATATTGTAATTTTTGAAGGAAGAGAATCTGCTAAATATATAGTATTTGTCGATCCTTTAGATGGATCTTCCAATATCGATATTAATATTGCAGTTGGTACGATTTTTTCTGTATATCGTCGTCTGACGCCAATAGGAAGCAAGGTAATTACAGAAGATTTTTTACAACCAGGAAATCAGCAAGTAGCTGCTGGATATATTTTGTATGGTTCTTCTACTCTTTTAGTTTTTACTGTAGGTTGTGGTGTACATGTTTTTACTTATGATAAATCTAAAGGAATTTTTTATTTAATTAAAGAACAAATCTCCTTTCCTAGTTATGGAAATATTTATTCAATTAATTTGGGAAATTATATTAATTTTAGTTTAGGTATTAAAAAATATCTTGAATTTTGTCAGGAAGAAGATCAACTAACTAGACGTCCTTATAGTTTGCGATATAGTGGTTCACTAGTAGCAGATTTTCATCGTAATTTACTTAAAGGGGGAATTTATCTCTATCCTAATACTTTAAATTATCCTCAAGGTAAACTTAGACTAATGTATGAATGTAATCCTATGGCTTTAATTGCCGAACAATCAGGCGGTAAAGCTAGTAATGGTACTCATCGTATTCTAGATCTTCATCCCATTAGAATTCATCAGAAATCTCCATTATTTATAGGAAATGATCATATGGTAAATGATGTAGAAAAGTATTTACAAGAGGCTTAAAGACAAGCTCATTTTATTGATTTATAGATAATAAAAATCTACGGAGTTTATCATAATCTGCCGGAATTTTATGTGAAAAATTAGTTAAATTAGCACGTTCGGCTATAGCCTTGGGTAAGGGTACGGTTGTTTTTATAATAAGTTCAACACAATCTTGAAATTTGGCGGGATGTGCTGTACTTAAAAATAATCCATATTCATTTTGATGCAAATTATTTTTTAAGGCGTTCCATGCAATTGCGGTATGAGGTTCTGAAAGATAGCCTAATTCGGCTAGATTACAGATAGCTTTTTTAATTGTGTCATCATCTACTACATAACTAGTTAAAGTATCCCAAGACCAATTTTTATATCTAAATAATGCTTCTATTCTTGGCCAGTTATTTGGCTTACTAATATCCATAGCTGTTGCAAGTGTGGTTACTGTGACATTTGGTAACCATTTTTTATCTTTTAAAAATCTCGCTACTGTATCATTTGAATTAGTTGCTGCAATAAATCTCTTAATATTTAATCCCATTGATTTAGCAAGTAGACCAGCTGTAAGATTACCAAAATTACCACTAGGTACAGCAATTACTAATTGTGATCGTTGTTCAGGAAGTAATTGAGCTAATGCTTCAAAATAGTAGCAAATTTGTGCTATTAAACGACTAATATTAATAGAATTTGCCGAATTTAAGATCATCTTTCTTTTTAGAAAGTCATCATTAAACGCGGTTTTTACTAATCTTTGACATGTGTCAAAATCACCTTCTACAGAAATGGTTTGAATATTCTTCCCCAAAGTACAAAACAGTTGTTCCTGTAACCTACTAAGTCTACCACATGGATAGAGTATCACTACCCGAACTTTTTTCATTTCGTAAAAGGCATGTGCAACTGCCGCTCCAGTATCTCCAGAAGTTGCTGTAAGGATAGTTATTGGTTCTTGATGGTGAAGATCTGCAAGAATTTTCGCCATAAAACGAACTCCAAAATCTTTAAATGCTAAAGTAGGACCATAGAATAATTCTAAAACTGCTATATTATTAGTAATAGATTTTACAGGTACCGGGAAATTAAAAGCTGTTTTAACCCAGTGGTTAATTTTACTTAGTGGAATTTCATTACCAATTAATTTATAAAGGATGATACTACTACGTGTTATAAAATCCATCTTTAATATAGTATTAATCTCTTTTAAGGTAAATTCCGGGATATTTTGGGGAAAATACAATCCTTGATCTCTACCTAAGCCATATTGTACTGCTTGATAAAAATTTACTTTTTCGTTATGAGATTTAATATTATATAATTTCATATTTAAATATTTTATGATAAATAACGTGCACCTAATATATCTAAACGACAAATCTGAACGAAACCCTCTTTCGTCTTGAGATAATGCTTAGTCAACCATTTTGCTAATTTATGAGCAATTTTAATATTATCACAAATCGCAAACATGGTTGGCCCAGAGCCAGAAATGCCACATACTAAAGCACCTAAGATTTTAGCCATTTCACGAGCTGCCTTAAATTCAGGTATTAATGGACTACGATATGGTTCAGCGATAACATCACGCATTAATTTAGCTGCTAAACCAGCTTGTTTAGTATAACATGCATGTATAAACCCCGCAAGATAACGTCCATGATTAATACAGGTTTCGCGACGATATTCTGTTGGAAGGATAGCTCTAGCTTCTGCTGTTGATAATTTAACTCCAGGCCATGCCATTACCCATAGCCACTCCGAAAAAAATGGAACTGACTGACTAATAATTTGATTTTCTTTTATAAGAAGTTGCATTCCACCAAGAAAACAAGGTGCAACATTATCATAATGTATGCTACCTGAAACAGAACCTTCTAAATCTGCCATTAAATGTAATAATTGAGTTTTGTTCAGTGGTCGGCCACAAAATTCATTAAGAGCTATCAAACTTGCTACAACTGAACAAGCACTCGAACCTAATCCAGAACTAATAGGCATATTTTTTTCTAGACGTAATATAAGAGGAACGGTTTTTCCAATAAGATTACAAAATTGATACCAACACCGATATACTACATTTTCCTTATTGGATGAAGGTAGTTCACTAGCAAAACGTCCTTCAATTTTCATTGAGAAATTTTCAGCTTCTTCAACTATCACACAATCTCCTAATAAGGAACCATCAATTGGAATAACTGCAGCTCCCAATATGTCAAAACCAACACTAACATTACCAATAGAAGCTGGAGCATATATTTTTATCATTTTAGATCCCTCTGACTTGGGTTCCAGTTAAGATGCGTAATAAATCGGCAAAGATTCCTGCGGCTGTAACATCATTTCCGGCACCATATCCCCGTAATACCATAGGAATAGGTTGATAGTAATGAGTATAAAATGCTAAGACATTTTCACCATTTTTTACTTCATATAATGGATCATGGTTTGTCACGGCTCGAATTTTAACTGTACATAAGCCATGTTTATCGATCATTCCAACTAATCGCAATACTTTCTGTTCACTGCGTGCTGTAGCAACGCGTCTAGTAAAATTATCATCTAGTTCCTTTAAGCGTTGCATAAATTCCTCAACTTTTTCAATCTTATATAAGTTATCTGGTAGTATTTTTTCAACAATAATATCACTTAATTCAAGCTGATATCCTGCTTCTCTGGCTAAGATAAGTAATTTACGTGCTACATCTTTTCCAGATAGATCATCTCTAGGATCCGGTTCTGTCAACCCTATTTCTCTTGCAAGATAGGTTGCTTTAGAAAAAGTCATCCCTTCTTCTAATTTGCCAAAAATGAAGGATAAAGAACCCGAAAGAATACCCGAAAAATGAATTAATTGATCTCCTGCATTTAGCAAATTTTGGAAATTTTCTATGACGGGTAAACCTGCACCAACATTAGTATCATATAGAAATTTACGTTTAGATTTAATTGCTAATTTTCTTAAATATTGATAATAATTATAATCATAGGTATTAGCTTTTTTATTAGGTGTAACTATATGAAATCCATGATTAATAAACTTATCGTACTGTTTGGCAATCTCTTGACTAGAAGTACAGTCAACAATTACTGGATTAATAAGTGAATAATCATTCAATAATGTTAATAAATTTTTAAAATTAAAGGATTCTCGAGATTCAAGTAAATGATGATACCAATTATTTAATGATATACCATCTAATTTAAACAGGGATTTTTTTGAATTAGCAATATAACATACTTTTAAATCAAAATTTTTAATTTTCAGCGATCCCTGCTGACGATGTAATTGATTAAGTAGTGCCTTCCCAACACCACCAACTCCAATTAAAAAGATTTCAAGAATATTATCATCATTAAATAACATGTTATGTACTGCTTGTATGCCAATAATAGCATGTTGATTACTTATAACTACAGAAATTGCACGTTCTGATGATCCTTGAGATATAGCAATAATATTAATATTAGCACGTGCTAATGCCAAAAAAATTCTGGCAGCAATTCCTCGATTAGTACGCATTCCATCTCCAACTACAGTAATAATTGCTAGTTTTTGTATGACCTCAATTGGTTCTAGTAAACCATCTTTAAGTTCTAAACTAAATGCTTCTTCTAATGCACTTTGTGCTTGTGGTTGTTCATCTTGTGGTATACAGAAACTAATGCTATATTCAGATGAAGCTTGTGTAATTAGTACTACCGAGATCCCGGCCTGTGACATTACAGCGAATACTCTAGCTGCCATTCCGATCATACCTTTCATTCCAGGTCCACAGATATTAAACATAGCCATTTTATTAAGTTGAGTTATTCCCTTTACTTGATCATTAATGCCCGAATTACTGATTATTGTCCCAATAGCATTAGGATTATTAGTATTTTTAATTCGGCAAGGAATTTGAAATTGAGCGATAGGTTTGATAGTCCGAGGATGGAGTACTTTGGCTCCAAAATAAGATAACTCCATAGCTTCTTGATAAGATAGATATTGTAATAATTTAGCATTAGGAACTTGACGTGGATCACAAGTATAGACGCCATCAACGTCAGTCCAGATTTCACAACAATCGGCTTTTAAGCATACTGCTAAAACTGTTGCAGAATAGTCCGAACCATTACGACCTAAAATTACGGGTTCTCCCTGTTCATTGCCAGCAGTAAAACCAGCCATAAGAATTATGCTATCTTTAGGAAGATTATTTACTATAATTCTTTTTGAAGAACTATTAATATCTATCGTAGAATCTAGATAAGAACCATGAGCAAGGAATTTTTCCACTGGATTGATTATCGTTACTAGATGTCCCCTAGCTTGTAATAATTCAGTCATTAAAACTACTGAAAATTGTTCTCCTCTGCAATAAACAGCTGCTTTAATGCTATCTGGACATTGTCCTAATAAACTAATTCCATGCAAGGTTTTATTTAAAAAACATAATTCTTTTTTAATGAGTTGCAGAATTTTTTTACTATCAAAGTTAGGTTGTCTTTTTGTGATTCCGATTAGTAAACTTGAGAAAAAATTTTCCATCATAATCAAATCACTTTTAATATGATTATTAATCACCTTTTTTGAAATTAAACCTATAAGATGATTAGTAATATTTGCTGGAGCAGATAATACAGTAGCAACTTGTCCATATCTGAGATTACTTTCAATAATATCTGCAACGCATATAAATTTTTCGGCATTTGCTATGGAAGTACCACCAAATTTTAATACACGCATATTATTCATCCAAAATTTTCATAAGTTAATTAAATTTTTTAATATAACTTCATATTTGGAAAGTGGTAGTAATTAGTGCTAGAAGATTTAGATAGGGATCACATAAATTAAATAATATGACTATTTTTAATTTCTAGACCGTGGTGCCTGTAGCTGCTGGCGAATAGATGCCGACAATTCATCAAGAGTAGGTTGATCCGGATGCTCATCTTTAGTTTCCGATGTAAGTTGTACCTCTGCAAGATAAGTATGAATAGGTTGTCCATCATCATCTTCCATTACTACATGATACCAAGGAGCCATATATAACGATTGATTATCTACAATAATATCAATTTTAGGATCTTCAAGAGAATATCCCACATCAACATCTATAATCACACCTAAAAATCCTAACAATTTATGTCGTACTTGTTGACCTATATCAAATTTACTGATTACTATCATGCTTCTTATATATCCTGCGAGTGAAAATACTTCATAGGGTTGGTTACAACTTTTAGCAAAATAGGGTTAAAGTTATTGGGTAGTTTTATGATGATTACTATTTTCCATATAGTATATCACTATACCATATTCAAGTAATAAGTATAAGTTAAATACATATTCCAGGATTAGGTAATCCTGCAATTTTAGATATTTGTTTAATTGGACTTTTAGAAAATAATCTAAATAAATAACGACTATTAGCTTTTTTTCCTCCATGCGTCTCTGCTATCATTCTTACTATAATTCTCATGTTAGGTACAGTATTAAATTGTATATAAAAATTACGTACTAAATGTATAATTTCCCAATGAGCTTTATTCAGATTAATTCCTTCATTTTCAGCTAATTTAATTGCTATTGATTCATTCCAATCATAAATATTTTTTAAAAATCCATTTTCATCTTGGATAAATTCGATTTTTTCTAACATCTGTTCCTCATTTTAAAACTTTACAAATTTAAACTATATGTTATCATTTTGACGATTTTACTTTGAGAATTATTAACTACTACTAGTAGGGAGGAGTGGCCGAGAGGCTGAAGGCACCGGTCTTGAAAACCGGCAATGGGAAACCATTCGAGAGTTCGAATCTCTCCTCCTCCGCCATGATGATTTCATATGCTAACAAAAATTTATGGTAATAATCAAATTATTCACTATTTAAGGATTGTTATAAATTTCCGTATATATAAGTTTTTTTGTTAATTAATTAGAGATTTATTAAATTTACGACTATCATTATAAAATAAACATTACTGCTCTTGATAAACTTTATCAATAGAGTTTACTTAATAAATTTTAAGGAGTTATTTATGTCATTATCAAATGATACCAAAATTACCGAGTTGCGAACTAAATTGAAAAATTTAGTAACTACTTTAGAAGAGATCCTAAATCATGCCAATCTTGACAATCCTTCAGAAATTGAAAATTGGCGTCATAAGGCTAAAAATATTTTAGATGAAGCAAGAGAATGTCTTGGAGATTCTAGTGAACATATTATGCAACAAACTCGTGAGGTTGCTAGTGTAGCAAATGATTTTTTACATGAAAAACCATGGGCAGGAGTTGGGATTGGTGCTACTCTTGGCCTAATTTTAGGTTTTATTTTAATGCGTCGTTGAAATGAAAAAATATCAATTTATTAAGAGAAATCATGACGGAATAATTAATGTTGTTAAAAGTATTATTTGTACTTTAATTGATATCGTAGAAACTCGCATCAACTTAATAATAACCGAATTAGATGAAGTAAAAAGTAAATTTTTTTTATTAATAATATTAACGGGGTTCACTATATTTTTAGTAGCTTTTGGTTTAATTAGTCTACTATTAATGCTAATTTTTACTATTGATCCGGAACATCGTTTATTCGTAATGACTGGCATTACTATTATTTTATTTTTATCCGCTATGATTTTAGGATTATGGACTAAACATAAGTTAAAAAAACTTAAGTTCTTTTATTTTACCTATAAAGAGTTAAAACTTGATAGAAAATTTCTTAAGGAATAATCAGGTATGAATCAGAAAAAGGAGGAATTATTTCGTACTATTAAACAACAAAGAATCAATTTAGTTGCCGAACGAGATAAATTAATTGCTATTATAGCAACATATCAACAAAACTGGAGAAAATTAATTAGCCTTAAAAATTCCGGAATTTTTTTTTATAGTATAATAAAAATGATTTCATTACGCCATCCAAGATTTATTGTTCGTTGGTCAAGACGTGGCGTAGCTCTTTGGAAAATCTGGAAATTAATGCGTCATTCTTATCAAAAATAATTTTCTAAATCTTAAGAATATTTAATTATATGCTACTATGTTATTAGTAGCATATAATTTTCATATAAATTTTTATAATGCCTAATATAATAGGGATTTTATATATTATTCCTACCCCTATAGGAAATCTTGGTGATATCACTTTTCGAGCAATTACGGTATTAAAAAGCGTTAATTTGATTGCTACTGAAAATACCCAATCTACAAAAATTTTATTAAATAAATTCAAGATTAAAAATCGCTTATTTTTACTACACTCTCACAATGAACATCAAAAAACTAAATTGCTTTTAGCTTATTTACAAAATGGACAAAATATTGCCTTAGTTTGCAGGGCAGGAACTCCATTAATTAATGATCCTGGTTATCCTTTAGTAAGTAGTTGTCGTAGAATGAATATTAAAGTCGTGCCACTACCTGGGGCTTGTGCTGCTATTACCGCACTAACGGCTTCGGGATTATCAACTAACCGGTTTTGTTATGAGGGATTTCTTCCTTCAAAAATTCAACCACGTTTAAATATGTTACATAATTTAGTACATGAACCACGAACTATGATTTTTTATGAATCAAAACATAGATTATTAGTTACATTACGAGATATAATTGATACGTTCGGTAGTAAACGTTATGTAGTTTTAGCCCGCGAAATCACAAAATTATGGGAATCTATCTATGGAGCATCCGCAAGTAATTTGCTCCATTGGTTACAGGAAAATAAACAACAAATCAAAGGTGAAATGGTCCTTATTATAGAAGGATTTCAAGCCAAGAATATTGAGATTAATTATGATCATGCTATTAAAACTTTGAAATTATTAAATCCTGAGTTATCTCTTAAGAAGGCAGTAGAAATAACTTCAAAAATCCATGGAATAAGTAAAAATGTGTTGTACCGTTATGCCCTTAAGGAATATAAATAATTTATCTTAAATTAAGCTGACTAGACAGTCGCCCCATTAATAATGGAGAGGAAAGTCCGGGCTTCAAAGGGTAGAGTGCCAGGTAACACCTGGGAGGTAAAACTACGAATAGTACCACAGAAAATAAACCGCCAACAGGTAAGGGTGAAATGGTGTGGTAAGAGCACACCGCATAACTTGGTAACAAGTTGTGGCAAGGTAAACTCCACTCGGAGCAAGGCCAAATATGGTTCATTAGTATGACCCGTACTGAATCAGGGTGGGCCGCTTGAGCTAGTAAGTAATTACTAGCCTAGATTAATGACTGTCCACGACAGAACCCGGCTTATCGGTCAGCTTATTTAATAGTGAAATTTATAGCAATGATCCTGCAATTTTCATATCTTGAAGTAAAACTGAACCACATATAATCTTACGACGTCTTTCAAGATCATCACTAAATGCTATAATATTCTTCCACATTTCACGTAAATTGCCAGCAATAGTTATTTCATTTACCGGGTACTTAATTTCACCATTTTCTACCCAAAATCCGACAGCCCCGCGTGAATAATCTCCAGTAATAATATTTACACCTTGTCCCAGAAGTTCACTTATTACTAATCCTTTTCCCATTTTTTTTAGTAAATTAAAAAAAGATAAATTATGACTACCAACAATTCGCAAATTATGAATACCACTAGCGTGACCGGTGCTCTTTAACTTAAGCTTCTTTGCGGCATAACTATCTAATAGCCAATTTTGTAAGACTCCATTTTTAACTATAGTACGTTCTTGGGTTCGTACTCCTTCATTATCAAAAGGTGCCGAAGCAATACCCTGTAACAGGTGGGGTTGTTCTTCAATTGACAACCATTCTGGAAAAATTTGTTCTCCTAAGGCATTAAGTAAAAAAGTAGTTTTTCGATAAACATTGTTACCCGAAATCGCTTCTACTAAATAGTAAAATAGTTCAATAGCTATTTCTGAGATGAAAATTACTGGGGCTACCATAGTGTGATGTTTACGGGGTATTAATCGTGAAATAGTACGTCTCGCACATTCGTAACCGATTATTTCTGGAGAATCTAATTTAGTAAAAACCCGACTCATTGTCCATGCATAATCTCGTTCCATCTTATTATTTTGTTCTGCGACTACACCAGTAGATATTGAATAACGGCTAGAACAATAACTTTGTAACATTCCGTAACTATTACCAAATACCTTAATTCCCGTATAACTATTGAAATAGCCTCCTTCAGTTTTTTTAATACGTTTATCCGCCGCGAGTGCCGTACATTCGGCTCTAGCAGCCAATTCTACAGCTTGGGCAATATTTAAATCAATAGGATGAAATAAATCTAAATCTAATTCTTCGAATGCCAATAAATCATAATCTGCTAATCCTCTATATGGATCGGTAGAAGTATAACGCACCAGATTAACTGCTGTTAATACTGCGTGTTTTATAGTTTCATAACTCAAGTCATTTGACGAACTACTAGCTGTCATGTTTTTAGAATAAACAGTAATATATATTGCGTCATCATTATTAAATTCAAGCTGCTCCAATTCTCCATAGCGGGTACTAAGATTATAACCTATAGTTCTTAATATAGTTACTTCCGCACCATCTATTCCAGATTTTTTAGCAATCTCTAGTGATTGATTCACCCTACTTTCCAAAAAATTACGTTGTTCTGCAATTTCAGATAATACTTTCATTAATTTATAATTCTCTACTAACTATATAAAATAAAATTTATTTTAAGACTTTATGAACTGCCAAGATATAAAGTCTATGTGATGATAGATTATCATGTAAAATTCCTATTTAAAAAAAAGGAGATTCAATATCTTATTCGAGCCGTTTTTATAGGTAGGTTTGTAGATTTATGAATAAAATTCAGTTAGCATATTTTTTAACTGAAGGCAGTTACGCCAATCTATGATAGCTTTATAATTTATCAAAATTTTCTCTTAAGAAATCTATTACGCCTTCTGTAGAAGCTGTCATCCCAGATTTTCCTAAATCCCACTGGGCTGGACATACATCTCCATGCTCTTCATGAAACTGTAAAGCATCAATCATACGTAGCATTTCATCAATATTACGACCTAGAGGTAAATCATTAACAACTAGATGTCGAATTATACCTTTTTTATCTATTAAAAAAGATCCACGTTGTGCAACACCAATTTCGGGATGTTCAATTCCATAAGCTTTTTGAATTTCATGTTTAACATCAGCTACCATAGGATATTTAACTGGTCCTATTCCACCACGATTAATTGGGGTTTGACGCCATGCCTTATGTACAAATACCGTATCAATAGATACTCCTAAGATTTTTACGTTACGTTTCTGAAATTTACTATAACGTTTATCAAATGCAATTAATTCAGATGGACAGACAAACGTAAAATCCATCGGCCAAAAGAACAGTACGGAAACGTAACCATCAATATATTCTTTAAAATTAAAATTTTCAACGATTTCACCGTTACCTAAAATAGCACTAGCGGTAAAATCAGGAGCTTGTTGTGATACCAGTACCATATTGACTCCTGTTTATTATGGATAATTACAATCTACTAATGGTATTTATCATACCATAAATTTACTATAATCTAAATTTTAATAATAATTATTACATATGTATTTTTATATTTTAGTTAGTCATTAATATATCTTCAAAGCCTATGTTGAAAATTATTATTATCACTAGTTAACTAGGTTCATTAGCTTTACTTGAAAGTGATTACTGAAATCAATTCTGGAGATAGTAGTGAAATTTGAAATAAATATGATGGATGGAAATGCCAGACGAGGTAGATTATTTTTTGATCGAGGAATTATAGAAACACCAGCATTTATCCCAGTTGCAACTTATGGTACGGTTAAAAGTCTTACTACAGAAGAGATCATCAACACGGGTACAAAAATTATATTGGGTAACGCTTTACACCTTGGGCTTCGTCCGGGAACTGAAATTATTAACATGCACAGTGGTTTACATAATTTTATGCAATGGCCAGGACCGATTATTACTGATTCTGGAGGGTTTCAAGTTTTTAGTCTTAGCCAGATCAATAAAATTACAGAAAAAGGTGTATATTTCCGTAATCCAATTAACGGTAATATAATTTTCATCGATCCAGAAAGATCCATGAAAATTCAGTATGATTTAAGATCAGATATAGTGATGGTATTTGATGAATGTACAACATATCCAGTAAGCTGGATTAATGCTAAAGGTTCTATGGAAAGATCTTTACGATGGGCTAGACGTAGTCACAATTCTTTCGATTCATTAGGTAATAAAAACGCTTTATTTGGGATTATACAAGGAAGTATTTATAAAGATTTACGCGAGACATCATTAAAAGAGCTCCTAACTATAGGATTTGATGGCTATGCGATTGGTGGCTTGGCAGTAGGGGAAAAAAAAGAAGAAATGTATAGTATTATTGATAACATATGTATAAAAATTCCTCTTGAGAAACCCAGATATTTAATGGGAGTAGGAAAACCTGAAGATATTATTGAAGCTGTATGTCATGGCATTGATATGTTTGATTGTGTAATTCCAACTAGAAATGCCAGAAACGGATATCTCTTTGTTAGTAATGGAATTCTAAAAATTAGAAACTCTAGATATAAAAATGATACCTCACCACTAGATGTTAAATGTGATTGTTATGCCTGCAATAATAAATATAGTCGTGCTTATTTACACCATCTCTATCGATGTAACGAAATCTTAGGTATAAGATTAAATACTCTGCATAATTTACGTTACTATCAGCGTTTAATGTTAGATTTACGCAGTGCTATAGAACATGGAAATTTAAATAAATTCGTCACTAATTTTTATAATATTTATAGATGAGGATAAGTTATGAATATTTTGATCAGGCCAGCCATAGCCGCAGATAATCCAGTATATGGAAATCCTTATTCTTTGATAATAATGTTATTAATTTTGGGATTAATCTTTTATGTTATGATTTGGCGTCCCCAAAAACAACGCGTTCTAGAACATAAAAAAATGATGGCATCTCTTGCTAAGGGTGACGAAATTTTGACAACTGGAGGCATAATAGGAATCGTGAATAAAATAACCGCTATAGGTTATATTGTTATCGCACTAAATGATAATACGGAAATAATAATTAAACGTGATTTTATAGTAGCTTTACTGCCTAAAGGTACAATGAAATCTTTAGATCTTAAGTAACAGATCAGATTTTTAGGAAAATTAATTTTGTTAAATCATTATCCTTTATGGAAATATCTAATTTTAATCATATTAATGGTAATTGGAATATTATATGCTCTTCCTAATTTTTATGGTGAGGATCCTGCAGTGCAAGTTACTGGAATTCCTGGTTTAATGATGACTAAAAAAATGTTAATTAAAGTTAATAATTTGCTAAAAAAAGAACATCTTCATATCAAATCAATGGATTTAAACAATAATTCGATTTTAATCCGTGTAATTAATCTAGATATGCAAATGAAAGTTCGAGAAATCCTCGAAAGATATATGGGTAATCAGTATATAATTGCTCTTAATATGTTACCAGCAACCCCGAAATGGCTAGCTAATTTACATGCGGAACCTATGAAGCTGGGATTAGATTTGCGCGGTGGAGTTCAATTTTTAATACAGGTTGATATTGATACTGCTTTTACTAAATTACAAGAAAAGTATTTGAGTGTTTTAATCAGCAAGCTACGTAATAAAAATCTAAATAATATTAAGATAACTAAAATTACATCGTCTGGTATCAAAATATTTTTTATCAATAGTAAACAACGAGATGATGGAATCAATAATATATTAAAGTTTAATAATGATTTAATCTTAAAAAAAATTAATAATAATGAATTAGAGATAGATCTCAATGTTAATCGATTGAATGAAATCCGCACATCGATTATTGATCAAAATATGAATATCCTGCGTAATAGAGTTAATAAACTTGGAATTGCTGATGCATTAGTTCAGCGTGAGGGTAGGAATTATATTCTTGTTGAACTACCAGGTATCCAAGATGCCGCCATAGCTAAGGAAATTTTAGGAAGTACAGCAACGTTAGAATTTCACTTACTTAATCAACGCATAGAAATCACCCCTAGTGGAAATCTTCCCAGTAATACTGAAATCAAGTATACTCACGATGGTAATCCGGTACCGATTTATAAAAAAGTGATTCTAACTGGAGATCATATTATTGATTCTAATGCTGCTAGTGATGAATTTAATCAACCCGAAGTTAATATTTATCTAGATGATGAGGGTGGTTTGATCATGTCTAAATTCACTAGAGATAATATTGGTCAAGCTTTAGCTACACTATTTATAGAATATAAAAATAAAGATGTTAATCTTCATTCAAGACTAATGAAAAAAGAAGCTATCATAAATATAGCAACTATTCAGTCACCTTTAGGTAATCATTTTCGGATTACTGGGATTACTAATCTCACCGAAGCACATCATTTGGCATTATTATTACGTGCTGGAGCACTGATTGCTCCAATTAGTATTGTAGAAGAATCAACTATTGGACCAACCTTAGGTTTACAAAATATCAAGCAAGGAATATATGCGTGTATATGTGCTTTAATAATATCTATCATATTTATGATATTATTTTATCGTCAATTTGGTATCATTGCTATTTTCACATTATTAATTAATTTAGTCTTGATTATTGGTATCATGTCTCTACTAGGTGCAACATTAACAATGCCAGGAATAGCTGGGATCATACTGACAATTGCGGTAGCAGTTGATGCTAACGTACTTATTAATGAGCGCATTAAAGAAGAATTAAATAGTGGTCTTAGTATTCAATTAGCAATTCATCAAGGTTATCAACAAGCATATTCGAGTATTATTGATGCTAATTTGACTAATATGATAACAACTATAATTTTATATTATTTTGGAAGAGCTGAAATTAAAGGTTTTGCTATAACTACCATGATAGGTATCTTAACTTCTATGTTAAGCGCTATCATTGGCACTCGCGCTATTGTAAATCTATTATATGGTGGTAAACGTCTGAATAAATTATCGATTTAAATAATATGGTAAATTCACAACTTCTGAGAAGTAAAGTAAAACTATGTAAAAAAATCCATAATTTTATGCGTTGGAAAACGATAGCATTTACATTATCAAGTATCTTATTAACCTTATCAGTAATAAGTATTACTCTACGTGGTTTAAATTGGGGACTAGATTTTACTGGTGGTTCAATAATGGAAGTTATACTTGATAAAACAACTAACTTAGATACTATACGGATTTCTTTACAGCATGCGGGATTCTCTAAAGTTCAAGTAAAAACTTTGGGTATGAGTCGCGATATAATAATAAGAATAGCTGGTTATAAACCTTTAGAATCTCATAATTTAAGTAGTAAAATAATTAATCTTATTACTCAGAGTACAAGACAACATGTCAATCTTAAGCGTTTTGAATTTATAGGACCTAGTGTAGGTAAAGAATTAATTCAATCAGGTATTTTGGCATTGATACTAGCGCTGATATTAATCTTCATTTATGTAAGTTTTCGCTTTGAATGGCGATTAGCTTTAGGAACCATAGTAGCTTTATTACATGATATTCTAATTACTCTCGGTATATTATCTTTATTGAAGATTGAGATAAACTTAACAATTCTTGCATCACTAATGTCAGTTATTGGTTATTCATTGAATGATAGTATTGTAGTATCTGACCGCATTAGGGAAAATTTTCGTTTAATATCTAATGTAATGAATACTCAAGAAATTGTTAATCTTTCATTAACTCAAGTAGTGAATCGGACGATTATAACTTCTCTAATAACATTAGCCGTAGTAACAACTTTACTTCTTTTTGGAGGTGAAATGCTTAAAGGTTTTTCAATTACGATGTTAATAGGAATTATGTTCGGTACAATATCATCTATCTATGTAGTTTCTGCGTTAGCACTAGAGTTAGGAATGAAACGTGAACATCTAAAGTAAATAGCTAATAATCTTCACATTATCTGATCATAACAATATAAAATATACTTAATTTAGTATTAAAAAAATTGTATATAAAATTAAATACCATGAGGTATGGATTTAATGAAACGTGCAGTTATTACTGGTCTTGGTATTATTTCTAGTATTGGAAATAATAGACAAGAAGTTTTAACATCTTTAAGTAATGGTAGATCAGGAATTACCTTTTCCCAAGAGTTAAAAGATTCCGGCATGCGAAGTCATGTTTGGGGAAATATCAAAATGGAAACTACTGGTATCATTGATCGCAAAATTATGCGTTTTATGAGTGATGCTTCAATTTATGCTTATCTTTCTATGAAAGAGGCAATTAACGATGCTAATTTAACACCAGCAATGATCTCTCATAAACGCACTGGATTAATAGTTGGTTCTGGAAGTGGATCTCCTAGATTTCAGGTTTTTGGTGCTGATGCGATGCGTAGCTCACGGGGATTGAAAGCAGTAGGACCTTATATAGTAACTAAAGCTATGGCATCAGGAGTATCCGCCTGTTTAGCAATTCCATTTAAAATTAAGGGAATCAATTACTCAATTAGTTCAGCATGTGCTACTTCGGCGCATTGTATTGGAAATGCAGTTGAACAAATTCAACTCGACAAACAGGATCTTATTTTTGCTGGTGGTGGAGAAGAACTGAGTTGGGAAATGGCATGTGAATTTGATGCCATGGGGGCTCTATCAACTAAATATAACGAATTTCCATATAAAGCTTCCCGTGCTTATGATCTTAATCGTGATGGATTTGTTATTGCAGGTGGAGCCGGAATAGTTGTAGTAGAGGAATTAGAACATGCTTTAGCACGTCAAGCACACATTTATGCTGAAGTGATTGGATATGGTGCCAATTCTGATGGTGAAAACATGGTGATTCCTTCTGGAGAAGGAGCTGCTCGCTGTATGCATTTGGCGCTCCAAAATCTTGAAGATCCTGTGGACTATTTAAATGTTCATGGAACTTCAACACCAGTTGGTGATATTAAAGAATTAAACGCTATAAGAGATGTATTTGGCAACAATACTCCAGCTATTTCAGCTACTAAATCGATGACAGGTCATTCTTTGGGAGCAGCAGGTGTTCAGGAGACAATTTATACCTTACTTATGCTAGAACAAGGGTTCATTGCTCCAAGCATTAATGTGGAAAACAAAGACCCCGCAGTAGAAGGAATAAATCTAATAACTGAATTCACGAGGCGTCCATTGATCACCGTAATGTCAAATAGTTTTGGTTTTGGAGGTACTAATGCAACACTGGTGATGCGTAAGTATCAAGATTAGTTTAAAATATCTAGTCATTTCAATCCAATTTATTGGTTATCAATATTGCGTAATAGCTCATTAATACTCGTTTTTTCACGAGTTTTAGCATCAACTGTTTTGATAATTACAACACAATATAGACTATATTTGTGATCACTTTTTGGCAGACTACCCGGAACTATTACAGATCCTGCTGGAACATGTCCATAGCTTATAGTTTGGCTTTTAGGGTTATAAATTTTGGTACTTTGACCTATATATACACCCATAGAAATTACCGAACCTTCTCCAACTATCACACCTTCTACAATTTCAGAACGTGCACCAATAAAACAGTTATCTTCAATAATAGTTGGATTAAGCTGAAGTGGTTCTAAAACTCCACCAATTCCAACACCACCTGAAAGATGAACATTTTTTCCAATTTGTGCACAAGAACCAACAGTTGCCCATGTATCTACCATAGTGCCTTCATCAATAAAAGCTCCAATGTTAACATAAGACGGCATTAAAACGGTATTTTTAGCTATAAAAGCACCTTCTCGCACTGTAGCAGGAGGTACGATACGTATTCCTGCATGATGGAAAAGATTTCTATCATAATGAGCAAATTTTAACGCAATTTTATCATAGTATTGACTTTCGGCACCATAAATAATCTGATTTTTATTGAGATGAAAATATAATAAGATAGCTTTTTTTAGCCACTGGTTTGTTACCCATATATCATTGATTTTTTCAGCTACTCTAACTTTTCCAAGATCAAGTAATTTGATTACTTTGTTCACTGCTTCACGTGTAGTATTTTCATTACTGGTAGCGTTGATTTGTGATCTCTGTTCAAAAGATTGTTCAATAATATTTTTTAAATACTGCATTTAAGATTCTCTTATTTAATCATAACTATTCATTAAAGGTAACTCAAATCTCTTCTTAGATACTTAATTTCTCATATTTAGGAAATTTATATAGACCATAAAGCTTATTAATTAAGATTGATTAATAATGTTGAATTATACGAGGTATGGTATCATCTTGACGTAAGGTTAGAATTTCACAACCTCTTTTAGTTACTGCAATAGTATGTTCATACTGTGCAGATAAACTACGATCCTTAGTTTTAACAGTCCAACCATCTTTCATAATGCGTACCCGACAATTACCTGCATTTACCATTGGTTCAATAGTAAATGTCATACCAGTTTGAATACAGAAACCATAATCATCTGCATCATAATGTAAGATTTGCGGTGCTTCATGAAATGATTTACCAATACCGTGTCCACAATATTCTCGTACAATAGAAAAATCACATGATTCAACGTATTGTTGAATGGTTTTACCTAAAGTTCTTAAGCGAATTCCAGGTTTAATCATGCGTAAAGCCAGATAAAGACTTTGCTGTGCCACCATACATAACCTTTTTGCTTGAATAGACGGAGTTCCTATTATAAACATTTTAGAAGTATCACCATGATACTCATCTTTAATAACTGTAACATCAATATTAACAATATCTCCATTTCTTAAAAATTTTTCAGAATTAGGAATACCGTGACAGACTACATCATTAACTGAAATACAAACTGATTTCGGAAAACCACGATAACCCAAACATGCTGATCTAGCATGCTGTTTATTAAAAATATAATGATGACAGATACTATCTAACTCTCCAGTAGTTATCCCAGGTTTTACATATTGGACAATCATTTCTAATACTTCAGCAGCCAATTTACTAGCTCGACGGATTTTTGCTATCTGTTCTGTAGTTTTTATTAAATTTTTCATTTATAGACTTATATATATTTTCTAAAGATTTATCGAGATAAATAAACCAACTATTATTGCTGTCTTAGAATAATTTATGTTATAACACCGCATATTCGGTAACTTTTACTATAAAATAAACTGTAACGCAAACATATCTTAACTTAGCAATTATTGAGCATATAATTGCTTAATTCCACATCTATAAATATCGAGGTAAGTAGTTTATGGAAACTCTTTCTATGCGCGAGATGCTTAACGCTGGCGTACATTTTGGCCATCAAACCAGATACTGGAATCCCAAAATGAAACCATACATTTTTGGGATTCGTAATAAGATTCATATTATTAATCTAGAAAAAACTTTACTTTTATTTCAAATAGCATTGATTGAGATGCAAAAAATTGCTTCTCGTAAAGGTAAAATATTATTTGTTGGAACTAAAAGGGCAGCAAATCAAGTAATACAAGATGCTGCAAAAAATTGTGAACAATATTTTGTAAATCATCGATGGCTAGGTGGAATGCTAACTAATTGGAAAACAGTTAGACAATCTATAAAAAGATTAAAAGATCTTGAAGTTCAATTTAAAGATGGAACTTTAGAAAAATTGACTAAAAAAGAAGCACTAATGCGCCGTCGTGAATTCAATAAATTAGAAAGTAGTCTTGGTGGCATTAAAAATATAGGTGGTTTACCTGATGCTCTATTTATAATAGATGCCGATTATGAACAAATAGCTATTAATGAAGCTAAAAAATTAGGTATTCCTATTTTTGCTATTGTTGATACCAATTCTAATCCTGATGGAATTGATTTTATTATTCCAGGTAACGATGATGCCATCAGAGCGATCAGTCTATATTTAAATTATGTGGTTACCGCTATTATCCAAAGTAATGCTCATGATGATTCTAAGAAAAATGTAAGGAATAGTAGTAGTTGAAAATCAACCGCCAAATAATTGATATTAATAATTAGGAGAAAATATAAAAATGGTTGAAATTACCGTTAATCAAATAAAGCAATTAAGAGAACGCACAGGTGCTGGTGTAATGAATTGTAAACATGCTTTAATTACCACTAATGGTAATCTTGAAAAAGCTATTGATTATCTGCGTAAAATTGGTGAGATACAAGCCGTAAATAAAGCTTCTCGTATTACAGCTGAAGGCATTATAATAATAAAAATTGAAGGTAATTACGGTGCTATAATTGAAATTAATTGTGAGACTGATTTTGTTGCTAAAGAAACCAGCTTAAAAACTTTTGGTAATAATGTCATGAGCACTGCAATAGTTGAACGTATTAATAATATTTCAATATTAAAAGCTAAATTAGAAATTCAAAGATTAGAATTAATGAATAAGATTGCTGAAAATATTAATATAAATCGTCTCGCAGTACTAGAAGGAGATCAACTTACCGCTTATTTACATAGTTATCGCATTGGTGTCATAGTTTCTACATCACCATCAAGTAACAAACAATTATGTAAATATCTTGCAATGCATATTGCTGCGAGTAAACCAAAATATGTTAAACCAGAACAAATCCCGGTAACAATTATAGAACATGAGCGTCAAATTCAGCAGCAAATTGCCAAAGAATCCGGAAAAGCTTTAATTTTAGCTAATCAAATGATTGAAGGACGTCTTAGGAAATTTATTAATGAAATTACCTTAACTGGTCAGAAATTTATTTTCGAACCTAGTAAAACGGTAGGACAGGTTTTAAAAGAACATCACCTTAAAGTGATCAATTTTATACGTTTCGAAATTGGTGAAAATATATAAAATCAATATCACATGAATTCCTAATATTTTTATAATTAACTAATGCCTAATATTAATAGAACTATTTACCAACGTATCTTACTTAAGCTTAGTGGCGAAGCCCTGCTAGGCACTAAAAACTTTGGAATAGATACTCATTTACTCTATCGGATAGCAAAAGAAGTCAAAGAACTAGGAGAGTTAGCGGTGCAAATTGGTATTGTAATTGGGGGAGGTAATATAGTTAGGGGAGCCACTTTAGCTAACTCTGGTATCAATCGCGTTGTAGGAGATCATATGGGAATGTTGGCAACGGTTATAAACGGCTTAGCAATTTTAGACGCCTTACATCGCAACTCTATCAATGCTAACCTTATGTCAGCCATCCCAATTAATGGAGTATGCGATATTTATAGCTGGGCAAAAGCTATCCGTCTTCTCAATAATCAACGAGTAGTTATTTTCTGTGCTGGTATAGGTAATCCATTTTTTACTACTGATTCAGCAGCTTGTTTACGGGGAATTGAAATCGAAGCTAACGTGGTACTTAAAGCTACTAAAGTTGATGGTGTTTTTTCCGCAGATCCATTTCAATACCCTAATGCCATACTATATGAAAAAATTACTTATCAAGAAGTACTCGAACAAGGATTAAAAATCATGGATCGGGCAGCTTTTATATTAGCACGTGACCATAATCTTCCAATTAAGGTTTTTAATATTAATAAACCTGGTGCCTTGCGCCGAATAGTAATTGGAGCAAAAGAAGGAACCTTGATTACCTAAATTAAATACACAATTAATATTAATTGTGATAGGCTAATCTGAGATATTATAAAGGTTATAACGTGATCATAAAAATAAAAAAAGATACAGAGATGCAAATGGCAAAATGTGTCAGCACTTTTAACCATCACATTAATAAAATTAGAACTGGAAGGGCAAATCCTAGTCTAATTGATAATCTTACTATTGAATATTATGGAGTAGTTACTCCATTACGTAATATTTCTAATATTATAGTTGAAGATTACCGCACTATTGTGATTACAGTTTTTGACCGAAATCTAATTTCATCAATTGAAAAATCTCTTCGAGCTTCTGATTTAGGACTTAATCCTAATACAGCAGGAACGGTAATTAGAATTATTTTACCTTCTTTAACAGAAGAACGACGTAATCAATTAAGTAAATTAGTACGTAGTGAAGCTGAACAATCTAAGATATGTGTACGTAATGTACGTCGAGATGCCAATCTTAAAATAAAATCGCTACTCAAATCCAAGCAAGTTAGTCAAGATGAAGAGCATCGCACACAAGAGATCATTCAAAAAATTACAGATGATTACATAAAAAAAATTGATGAAATTATGAATCTAAAAATTCAAGATTTAATAAATTTTTAAAAAAAAGTATCATGAAACGACTAACCATTCTTGGATCAACGGGTTCAGTAGGTACTACTACACTTAGTATAGTGGATGAAAACCCACATTTATTTACAGTTCAAGCCCTTGTTGCAGGTTATAATGTTAATCTTATGGTAGAACAGTGTTATAAATATCAGCCACCTTGGGCAGCAATGGTTGATCAATCTTCAGCAAAACTGTTGCATAAGAGTTTACAATCATTGAATTTACCAACCAAAGTTTTAGCAGGAGAACAAGCCGCTTGTGAATTAGCAACGCTAGATGATGTAGATGAGGTAATGGCGGCAATCGTTGGTACTGCAGGACTACTTCCTACAATAGCTGCCATACGAGCTGGTAAAAAAGTTCTGTTAGCTAATAAAGAAGCGTTAGTAATCTGCGGAAATTTATTTATGGAAGCTGTATGTAAGGCACAAGCACAATTACTACCAGTTGATAGTGAACATAATGCAATTTTTCAGAGTTTGCCTCTTACTTGTCAACAACATTTAGGTTATGCATCTTTAATTGATAATGGAGTTGAAAATCTTATTATAACAGGTTCGGGTGGTCCTTTTCTTAACCTTCCAATTTCTGATTTAGAACATGTAACTCCTGAACAAGCTTGTAATCACCCCAATTGGAAGATGGGAAGAAAAATATCTGTAGACTCTGCTACTTTAATGAATAAAGGGTTAGAATATATTGAAGCACGTTGGTTATTTAATGCCACCGAGATGCAAATAGAAGTATTGATACACCCTCAATCAGTGATTCATTCTATGGTACGTTATTTAGATGGTAGTGTTTTAGCACAACTTGGATCACCAAATATGAAAATTCCTATTGCACATGCTATGGCATGGCCGAAACGTCTCATTAATAATGTTAATCAAATAGATTTTAAAAAAATTAATAATTTGACTTTTCAGGAGCCAAATTTAGAACGTTATCCCTGTCTGAAACTAGCAATAGATTGTTGTAAAAAAGGTTTAGTTGCAACAATTACATTGAATGCTGCTAATGAAATCGCAGTAAACGCTTTTCTTAATTTGAAAATTTCTTTTCCTGCTATTCCAGCCATAACTATTGCAGCCTTAGAATCTTTTTCTTGTAAAGAACCACAAAGCGTGGAGGAAGTAATTCTCATTGATAGATTAGTACGTATTCATATAGCAGAATTATTAAATTCTTATCTTTAGTATAAAAAATGTTAGATTTTTATATCTATAAGATTAGTGAATAATTTTTTCTGGAGAAAAAATTATGAATAAGGAGTAAAATATTTTCTATGTTAATTAATAATCCTCAACCACCTATCAAATTTAAAAATAACGGTATTCGTCATGTAGCTATTATTATGGATGGTAATGGTCGATGGGCAACTCTTAAGGGTAAGTTACGGGTTATGGGTCATAAGGCTGGAGTCAATTCCGTACGTCGTGCAGTACGTTTTGCAGTAAATCATCAAATAGAAGTACTCACACTTTATGCTTTTAGTAGCGAGAATTGGAAACGACCAGCACAAGAAGTAGTAGCATTAATGAAACTCTTTTTATGGACCTTGGAGAATGAGTTAGTAAGATTACATCAGCATAATATACGACTATGTATTATTGGGGATATAAGTAATTTTAATGCTGCATTACAGGATTGCATTCGTCAGGCTGAAGGACTTACTAAAAAAAATACTGGATTAATACTTAATATAGCGGCGAATTATGGAGGACGTTGGGATATTCTTAACGGAATCAAAGAAATTGCTACCTTAGTACAAAAAGGAATGGTTCAACCAGATCAAATCAATGAGTCAGTATTTTCAAAATATCTTTGTCTCAATGATTTAGCTCCAGTAGATCTAGTAATTCGAACAGGAGGTGAATATAGAATTAGCAATTTTTTACTATGGCAAATCGCATATACTGAGCTTTATTTTACTGAAGTACTCTGGCCGGATTTTAATGAACAAGTTTTTGAAGGTGCATTGAAAGCTTTTGCACAAAGAGAGCGACGTTTCGGTAATACTACCGCACTATAAAATACTACTTAATTTGCCGGAATTTTTAGGAGGTAGCGATTTTTAAGCAGCGCATGCTTACTGCATTAGTACTTATTACCAGTTTAATTGGAGTATTATTCTACTTACCTCTAGCTATATTAGATTTTTTTATAATGCTTCTTTGTATATTAGCCGCTTGTGAATGGTGTCAATTAGCTGGATTTGATAAGATCTATCAAAAATTAATGATCTCAATTTTATTCGGAATAATTTTGTTAATATTAGCTATAAATTCCTGGAATAATAGCATTTTAATAATTTCACCAATAATCAAATCATTACTTTTATTATCACTATGGTGGTGGATTTTGGCATTTTTTTTAATTATTAGTTATCCAAGTAGAGCCAAATGTTGGCGTTATTCCAAAATGTTACGATTAATATTTGGTATGCTTACTATAACACCTTTTGGTGCGGGAATTTTAGCATTACGTCAATTTAACTATGAAACTAATTATTATACTGGAGCGATATCTTTATTATACATAATATCTTTAGTGGTTGCAGTAGATTCTGGATCTTATTTCTTTGGTAAATTATTAGGTAAACATCCCTTAATAACCAAAATCTCCCCAGGCAAAACTTGGGAAGGGATAGTAGGTGGCTTGTTAACTTCAGCTTTAATTTATTGCTTATTTTCCATGAATTTTCTCTCCTTACAATTACCATTCAAAATAATGTCAATTCCCATATTAATCGTCTCAATAATATCAGTGTTAGCTTCAATATTAGGCGATCTTACTGAAAGTATGTTAAAACGTGAAGCTGGAATTAAAGAAAGTAGTAATTTAGTTCCTGGTCACGGAGGAGTGCTTGATAGAATAGATAGTTTGACAGCTGCTATACCTATATTTGCATGCTTATTATTACTCTTTGGTAAGCTCCGATAGAGGAAATTATGTTAGATACACTACTATTAAGTGGTACTGCGTTTATTTTTGCCCTAGGTATATTAATTGCAGTTCATGAATTTGGACATTTTTTGGTAGCAAGATACTGTGGAGTACATATTGAATGTTTTTCCCTTGGATTTGGTAAAGCATTATGCTCGTGGTACGATAGTAAAGGTACACAGTATATGATATCAATTATTCCATTAGGTGGATTTGTAAAAATGCTTGTAATAAATGACGATCAAGATATTTATCAACAAGCTTTTAACAATAAAACTATTTTACAACGTGCGGCTATTATTATAGCTGGACCTCTTGCTAATATATTTTTTGGTATGATGATCTACTGGTTAGTATTTTTGCTTGGAATTCCTATCAGCAGACCTATTATTAATGAAGTGAAATCTGGATCTATAGCTTTTCAAGCGGGTTTGCGATCCAAAATGGAATTTAAATCTATTGGTAATATAGCAATTTTTGATTGGAATGATGTACGGATAGCATTAATCACGAAAATGGGTCTTGTTAGCACAAGAGTAAAATTGATTGATTGGCGATCATCGCAACCCATCATTAAATATCTTAATTTAAGTAATTGGTCTTTAGATCCCGAAAAAAACGATCCACTTATATCTCTAGGAATTAAGCCGTATGGTTCACATATTGAACCAATTTTATCGGCAGTGAAACCTGAATCAGCTGCCAGTAAAGCAGGATTAAAAATCGGAGATCAAATCATTAAATTTGATGGACATCCTTTAATACAATGGCAAGATTTTGTTGATTATATTCGTCACCATGCAAAAAAAACTATTCAACTGGTAATTAAGCGACAGAATAAAATATTGAATTTTTCAGTTAGTTCAATAAAAAAATCTGATAAAGATTACAACGGATTTATTGGGGTGATTCCAAAGATTATTTATGAATCTGAAAATTATAAAATTTTAATGAAATATGATCCAGTTATGGCCTTGGTTATAGCGGCTAAAAAAACTTGGCAGTTAATTAATGTAACTGTTAGCATGCTTAAAAAATTGATAGTTGGTCAAGCAAATTTAACTAACCTTAGTGGACCACTGTCTATGGCTCAAGGGGCTGGAATATCTGTAAGATATGGTTTGATTTATTATTTAATGTTCTTAGCTTTAATAAGTATTAATCTGGGAATTATTAATATGTTTCCCTTACCAGTATTAGATGGAGGTTATTTTTTCTTTCTTCTTATAGAAATTATTCAAGGAAAAACATTATCTAATAATATTAAAGAACTAAGTTATCGGATTGGAACAATAATATTGATAATACTCATGGGAATTGCATTATTTAATGATTTTTCACGTATCTTATTACACCATTAAGGAAATTGTATATTCGATGGTAATCAAATTTGGGCTGATTATAATTTTACTTATGTTTAGTAGCAAAATGGCTATATCTAGTACTAATCAATTTGTCATCAAAAATATCTATTTTAAAGGTTTACAGCGTCTCACTAGCAAGGCGGTATTACTTACTATACCTATACGAGTTGGTGATACTGTTTCCCAAGAAGATATTAGTAATACTATTCGCGCATTATTTTTCACTAAAAATTTTGATAATGTAGAAATTTTACGCAATCGCAATATCTTAATTATTAAGTTAAAAGAACGTCCTCTTATTAATCAGATAATAATTTCCGGTAATCAATTATTAGGGATAAATCAAATTCAAAATATTTTGGAAGATTATGGAATTAAGGTAGGAAATTTTTTAGATTTATCCAAAATTAATCTTTTTGAAAGAAATATGGAAAACTATTATTACCTAAATGGCAATTATACTGCTCAAGTAAAATTTATTGTTAAATCATTATCAAATCAGGAGGTTCAAATTAAAATACGATTTGAAGAAGGTAAGTTAGCTAATATTCATAAAATTATGATCGTTGGTAATCAAAATTTTTCTTACAAAGAATTAATCAAAAATTTTGAATTTGTTAATACAGTTTCAGCATGGTATTTTCTGAATCACCATCAATCTCCTCTATCAAAATTATCCATTAATCTTGAAAAATTACGCAATTTTTATATGGATCATGGTTATCTACATTTTAAAGTAAACTCAGCGAAGATTTTTTTTAACCCCGAAAAACAGGTAATCAATGTTACTATCTATATTAGTGAAGGAGCTCGATATAAAATAAAAAAAATCATTTTGAATCAGGATTTTTTCAGTAAAAATTTTAAACTAAAAAATCTAGCCATTCTTCATAATGGAGAATGGTATAATAGAAACCAAATTAAACAGATAGAAAATCTTATCAAAGATTTTCTAGAAAATGATGGTTATGCTTGGCCTAATGTAGTTACTAGGATAATAATTGAAGAGAATCATAAAAGCTTACAATTAATTATTAATATTTATCCAGGTCAACGCTATTATGTACATAGAATTTATTTTCAAGGAAATAATCTCACTAAAGACTCGATTTTACGCCGAGAAGTTCGACAACTAGAAGGATTATTTCTTAATAAGAGCATAATATATCAAGATCAAGAACACCTCAAGGATCTCGGTGATTTTGAAACAGTAAATGTAAAAATTATACCTACACCGGGTACCCATAACCAAGTAGATGTCATATATCAAGTAAAAGAACGGAATATAGGATCAATCAATTTAGGTATCGATTTTAATTCTAAAGCTAGTATAAATTACCAAACTGATTTTTCACAGAACAACTGGTTAGGTACTGGTTATAAAGTTAGTTTAAGTGGTAAAAAAAATCTTTTTAAAAATTCTACAGAATTTATAGTAACTAATCCCTATTTTACCGTAACAGGTATAAGTATTGGAGAACATATATATTATAAATATTTAACTAATCCTAATGCAGATACTTATAAATACAGTTATAAAAATTATGGCATCAGTGAAAACTTAGACTTTAAAATTAGTAAACATAATTTAATTGATATTGGAATAGGTTATCTTACTCATGCTATATCACATATGCCACCCCAAGTAGCTATGTGGCGTTCTTTAAATATAGGATCAATGAATAATGGAAACTATGAAGATAATGCTTTTACATTTCAATTGGGATGGAGGTATAATAATATTTTTCGAAAAAGTTTTTCTATGTATGGAAATCATAGTCAACTCCATGGAATATTATATTTTAATAAAATGAATAATATCTACTATAGAGTAATTTTAAATTCTGGACAATATTTACCAATTCACCACAAAACTCAATGGATTATATTCATACATGGACAGATCGGTTATACTGGAGGAATTAATATAAAAGAAAGTCCTTTATTTGAAAATTTTTATGCTGGCGGTATGAAATCAGTACGGGGTTTTACTTTTAATAGTATTGGTCCAAAAGCAGTTTATTATCATTCAATAATGCATTCATGTAATCAAAAACCATTTTGTATTTCTAATGATACGATCGGCGGAAATGTTATGGCTATTGCTAGTATAGAATTAATTTCTCCAATAACTCATCTACTATATATAGGATCAATACGATCATCCATATTTATAGATTTAGGATCAATATGGGATAGTAAGTGGGCAAATAACTATCAGCTCATAAATTATGAAATTCATGATTATAGAGATCCCATAAATAATTTGCGAGTTTCTACCGGAGTTAGTATACAATGGATGTCTCCATTAGGTCCAATTACCTTATCTTATTCCAAGCCTATAACACACTATCAAGGTGATAAAACAGAATCGTTGCAATTTAGAATAGGAACTAGTAGCTCTAGTAGTTAATTAGCTACCACCATTAATACTAAACTACGTAAATAACAGATGTTTAATCAAGTAAATATTTAATATTAGCCTTATTAAGGAAGGAGTTTTCTAGTGAAAAAATGGTTAGGTACTTTTGTAATTATGATCAGTGTTACCTTAGGAGCTGTTTTAGCTAGTGCTAAAACTCTAAATAGATTTGCAATAGTTAATATTGTAACTATTTTTCAGCAATTACCAAAAATTGAATCAATTTCTAAACAGCTTGAACAAGAATTCCAAGGTCGTGCTCACAACTTACAGCTTATGGAGGATAATCTTGAAAAAACTATCCAACGTTTACAAATTGATGGTTCAAGAATGAAGTTAAGTGAACATCAGAAATTAGAACAGGAAATTATTTTACAACGCAAAACCCTAGCAAGCAAAGCACAGGAGTTTGAAACGGACAAGCATGATCGTCAAATTGAAGAACAAAATAAAATATTAACTATGATTAAAGAAGGCATTAAAACAGTAGCTAGTGGAAAATATGATATCGTGTTTAATGCTGATGCTATCATGTATGCAAATCAACTAGATGATCTTACTGAAGAAGTATTAAACAAGCTTAAATAAAATAAAGTCAAGCTTACCATAGTTAGTATAATGAATTTACTTAGTAAAATTATAGTAATAGCATATCACTAGATATATAAAAGAACTAATCATACTCGGTAGATAATTTTATTAATCACCTAGATATTCGATTAGAAAATTATTCATAGTGGGATGGTATAATTATGAATCATTGGTTGTACCTTAAAAGCCTTCTATAAAATTAAGTTGAATTTATTTTTCATTGATTCCTTTTTCAAACCAATAAAACTAGCTGATTTAAATTGATTATTCAGATCATCCTAAATTGATTAGCAGCAGTCTGTGTATGATGATATGTTCAGATAACAGGAAGATACATTTTGGCTACTAAAAATAACCTTTTCAAACTAGAAAAAATCTTAGAATTGTTACCACATAGATTTCCTTTTTTGCTAATTGATCGCGTGCTTTATTTAGAAAATGGACATTTTCTACGAGCAGTAAAAAATGTTTCTTTTAATGAGCCATTTTTTCCAGGTCATTTTCCTAATAAACCAATTTTTCCTGGAGTATTAATTATTGAGGCTATGGCACAAGCTACTGGAATACTAGCTTTTAGGAGGGGGAGGGGGGATAAATTGAAGCCAGGTGAACTTTATTATCTTGCGAGTATTGATAAAGCAAGATTCAAACGTCGGGTATTACCAGGAGATCAAATGATATTAGAAGTAGAATTTATTAAAGAACGAAGTGGAATTGCACGTTTTAGAGGAAGAGCTAACGTAAATAATGAATTAGTTTGTGAAGCCTCATTCATGTGTACTCGTCATCTCAAGACGTAAATTGATTAATAAAAAATTAATCTTTATTTATAATTACTGATCCTAAGTTACTAACTTAGTAAAAATCTTAGATAAACTCGAAATCATTAATATTATTAAATTCTACTAAAAGATAGAAAATATGACTCAACCTCTCTTTATTCACCTGCGGGTTCATAGTGATTATTCTATACGATATGGATTAGCTAAACCCAAGGATTTGGTAAAAAAACTCGCCGAACTAAATATGCCATCGATGGCACTCACTGATTTTTCAAATTTTTTTGGATTATTAAAATTTTATCTTGCAGCACAAAATACAGGTATTAAACCTATTATAGGAAGTGAATTTAATTTAGTTAATCATCTTTTAGATAATGATATTAATCAAATTACTGCCTTAGCCTTAAATAACCAAGGATATAGAAATTTAACTTTGCTAATGTCACGTTCTTATCAATGTGGTTCTAGTTTACAAGGTCCAATCATTCTAAAAGAATGGCTGGTGGAATTTGCCGAAGGTCTGATCTTACTTTCTGGTGGTTGTCTGGGAGATATTGGAAAAAATTTATTACGTGGTAATGATACTTTAGTTTTACAAAATTTAAATTTTTATCGCAAATATTTTCCAGATCGCTATTATTTAGAGTTAATTCGTACTGGTCGCTCAAATGAAGAAAATTATCTACAGGCAGCAGTATCACTTAGTAAAAATGAAAATATTCCGGTAGTTGCTACTAATGACGTTTATTTTATACATGCATCGGATTTTGAAGCACACGAGATTAGACTAGCTATTCATGAAGGTTGTACTCTCAATCATTCTAAAAGTTTAATAAAATATAGCCATCAGCAATATTTACGTAGTGAACAAGAAATGTGTCGTTTGTTTAAAGATATTCCTGAGGCTCTTGAAAATAGTGTAGAAATTGCAAAACGTTGTAATGTTATAATTGCCATTGGAGAGTATTTTCTTCCACAATTTCCTACTGGTACGGTAAGTACCAACGATTATCTCGTTAAACAGGCAAGTCAAGGTCTTGAAAAACGTTTAGAATTTTTGTTTCCTAATAAAAACCACCGCGAAACCAAACGGGTAGTATATAATGATCGTTTACAAATTGAACTTAAAATCATTAATCAAATGGAGTTTTCAAGTTATTTTCTGATTGTCATGGAATTTGTTCAATGGGCAAAACAAAAAGGTATCCCAGTAGGTCCAGGAAGAGGTTCTGGTACTGGCTCTCTCGTAGCTTATGCATTAAATATTACTGATTTAGATCCAATAAAATTTGACTTAATCTTTGAGCGATTTCTTAATCCCCAGAGAATTTCTTTACCGGATTTTGACATTGATTTTTGTATGGAAAAAAGAGATCAAGTAATTGAACATGTAGCTGAAAAATATGGAAGAGATGCGGTTTCACAAATTATTACTTTTGGTACTATGACAGCAAAATCAGTTATCAGAGATGTTGGTAGGGTGCTGGATTATCCTTATAGTTTCGTGGATCGTATTGCGAAACTAATTCCATCTCATATAGGAATAACATTAAATAAAGCTTTGAATAAAGTCCCAAAGTTATTTGAAATCTATAATTCCAATGAAGAAGTAAAAGTATTAATTAATATGGCACAACAACTGGAAGGAGTGATACGTAATGCCAGCAAACATGCTGGTGGAGTAGTTATTGCTCCAACCAAAATTACTGATTTTGCACCTCTTTACTATGATGAAAATAGCCATCATCCAGTTACACAATTTGATAAAAATGATGTCGAATATGTAGGATTAGTCAAATTTGATTTTCTAGGTTTAAAAACCTTAACCATTATTAATGGGACACTAGAAATGATTAATCAGAGTGGTTCTAAACAAGGAGAATCACTACTCGATATTACCAGAATTCCACTAGATGATCAAAAAAGTTTTGCTATATTACAGCAAGCAGAAACTACCGCAATTTTTCAACTTGAATCTCATGGAATGAAACAATTAATCAAAAAACTCCGACCGGATTGTTTCGAAGATATCATTGCACTGATAGCCTTATTTAGACCAGGACCATTGCAATCAGGTATGGTAGAAAATTTTATTAATCGTAAACATGGTAAAGAGAAAATTTCATATCCAGATAGTAAATGGCAACATTGTTTATTAAAACCAATTCTAGAACCTACTTACGGTATTATTCTATATCAAGAACAAGTTATGCAAATTGCTCAAATTTTAGCCGGTTATACCTTAGGTGAAGCAGATATACTAAGACGTGCTATGGGTAAGAAAAAACTAGAAGATATGATTCAGCAACGTTCGGTATTCCGTTTAGGAGCTGAAAAAAATGGAATTAACAGTACTTTAGCAATGAAAATTTTTAATTTATTAGAAAAATTTGCTGGATATGGTTTTAATAAATCTCATTCGGCTGCTTATGCTTTAATTTCTTATCAAACGTTATGGTTAAAAACCCACTATCCTGCACAATTTATGGCAGCAGCGATGAATGCAGATCTTGATAATCAAGATAAAATTATTACCTTATTAGAAGTCAGTAAGTGCTTAGATATTCAGATATTACCACCAACTATTAACACAGGAAGGTATAAATTTTATGTCAATGATGATAATCAAATAGTTTATGGACTAGGAGCGATTAAAGGAATAAGTAAGGCACAAATAGAAATTATTCTAAAAATTAGACAAAGTGGAGGTAATTTTATTGATATATTTGATTTTTGTGCACGTACTAAAATCAAAAACATTCACCGTAAAGTGATAGAGAAATTAATTTTTTCAGGGGCTTGTGATGCTCTAGGTCCACATAGAGCAGCAATGATAGAAGTATTAGAAGAGGCTTTAAAAGTAGCAAATCAGTATCAGGAAACACATCATGGCCAAAGAGAAATTTTAGGAATAATATCCGAAAAATCCCCTCAACTTGAACAGTTATATGCGAAAATTACTCCATGGCAACCGGGAGTTCTTTTAGCTAAAGAACGCGAAACCTTGGGATTATATTTAACTGATCATCCAATTAACCAATACCTTAAAGAGATTCAACATTATACTAGTGGCGGTATACAACAAATTAAAGAAGTTAAATTGTGTAAACTTGGTAAAATCATTCAAATTGCAGGATTAATAGTTAATATCCGTATCGTAGCAACCAAAATTGGTCAACGTGAAATTGCAATTTGCAGATTAGATGATAATACATCTTCTATTGATGTAATCTTATTAAATAACGTTTTTGAGAAATATAAAAATTTATTAGAAGTAAATAAATGTATCATTGTTACTGGACAAGTCAAAGTAGATAATTTTAATAGTAAATTTCAACTTATAGCTAATAAGTTAATAGATATTAATGAAGCCCGTGCAAAATCTGTACGTAGTATTACTATTATACTAACTAGTAAACAGATTACTACACAGATTTTAAATAAATTACATGATTGTTTAAAACAGTATTCTGGGTTAATTCCAGTAGATATTTACTATCAAAATGATGTTGCTAAGGTTATGCTAGAAAGTAACTCAAGTCTTAACTGGAGGATATCAATAAATGATTCATTGCTTAATGATCTCAGGCAATTATTAGGAGCAGAGCATGTTAATTTAGAGTTTAATTAACCCCGAATATTAATTATTTAGATTTTTAACAGCCAATTGTTGAATTAGAAGAAAAATCTTCAATAATTTCTATTAATTTAGATGAATAGATTTATAGGCTACGTAAAATCTTGAATTCACGAGAAAATATTGACCTAGCAGCAAAATAAAACTCTTGTAGGTAGTATGGTACGTCTTGCAGATCATTCCGTAATGATCATTGGTCATCAAAAAGACCGTCAAGTTCAATACCAGATAAAATTATGTTTAAGGTAATTTGCCGAAAGTTTTAATATGCCAATCATTACATTTATTGATACTCGTGGAGAATCATATTCTGGAGTAGATGTTAGAATAACACGGATAACTAGAATGGCTCATAACTTCGTAAAATTTCTGGATTAAAAGTTCCTATAAAATATGTACTGTTATAGGAAAAACTAGTAATCTAGCTATTAGAGTAGGTGATATAGTTAATATGCTACAATATAGCATCATATATTAAGTAATTTCTCATGAAGTTACGCATTATGGAAAATATTCAAAAAAGTACCACGATCGGCAGAAACTATGGGAATCGTAGTTCAAAATTAACAATCTTAAGGTTAATTGATACGGTAATTCAAGAACCACTACTTGGGGTACATAATAGAGATCCCGCCGCTATGGCGATATGATTAAAATCATCATTTACTGGAAGATTTAGATCTTCTAAAGACTGAAGTATTACTAAAACGTAGATATCAAAGATTAATGAATTACGGATATGTATAAATTTTATTAAATTATGTCTAATCTCATTGATAAAATTGAAAAAAACCTTCTTGGTCATTTAAAATTACTCATTGCATATAGTGGAGGTTTAGATTCAACCGTATTATTACATCAATTAATGCTCTTGCGTAATCATCGTCCCGAATTAAAATTACGCGCCATTCATATCAATCATGGAATTAGTCAGGCGGCAAATTGCTGGGTACAACATTGTTATCAACAATGTAAAATTTGGCAAATACCTTTAGAAATAATTAAAATTAATCATAATCAACTAGATATCAAACAAGGAATTGAAGCTGCCGCCCGTATCGCACGTTATAATGCTTTTAAGAAGGTACTTTTAAAAGGAGAAATATTATTAACTGCACAACATCTTGATGATCAATGTGAAACTTTTCTACTAGCGCTTAAAAGGGGAAGTGGTCCTGCAGGTTTAGCCGCTATGCCTTCAGAAATCAAAATTGGTAATAATATTTTTATACGTCCCATGTTATATCAAAGTCGTCAAGATATTGAAGAATGGGCGCTTAAACATCATCTGATATGGATTAATGATCAAAGTAATTTTGATACTCGTTTTGACCGGAATTTTTTGCGGATTAAAATTTTACCATCACTTAAGAAAAGGTGGCCAAGTTTTCTTCAAGCAGTAGCACGTAGTTCTCAGCTGTGTGCTGAACAGGAACAATTATTAGAAGAGTTATTAGCAGAATCACTTGATAAGTTAACACAACCAGATAAATCTTTAAAAATAGATCTCTTACATAATTATAGTAAATTTCATCGTTATGGTATCTTAAGAAAATGGCTTGCTAAGAAAAATCTTATCCCATCGCGTAAAATTTTACAATGTATTTGGCATCAAGTCATATGTAGTCGTCAAGATGCATGTCCCTGTTTAAAAATAGGTAAATATGAAATTAGACGCTATCGGCAAGCCATTTTCTTAATAAATATCATGCCGACTATACGTGATGATATACTTCATTGGTCATCTCCTTGGGAACCATTAAAGTTACCTCAAGACTTAGGTACAATTACAATGAAATTAAATAATCATGGTATTATTATGCGTTGTCCTCTCAAGGGGGAACAAGTAACAATCCGTTTTAAAATTAAAGGTAAATTTTATGTTTTAGGACGTATGCATAGCAAATCCATTAAAAAATTATGGCAAGAATATTCGGTACCTCCTTGGCTCAGAGAGCGCATTCCTCTTGTTTTTTATAATGATAAATTAATAGCTGCATTAGGGGTTTTTATCACTAATGATGGAAAAAGTAACTTTCAAGATAATTGGTGTATAAGTTGGGAAAATAAAATCGGTGATTAAGTAATTTTTTTAAGTAGAAAATCTATGATATCTTTAATTTTAATCATATATTTTTCATTTTTAGATCGAGATTGATACTCAATTTCATCATGGTTTAAATTACGTTCACTGATAATAATTATATGCGGAATGCCTATTAATTCCATATCTGCAAACATTACACCTAAGTTAGATTCGTTTCTATCATCGATAAGGCTCTCAATCTGATGTAGACATAAAAGTGAATAAATATTTTCTGCAATTGTTTTTACTTTAGTAGATTTATAGAAATTTACTGGTAAAATTGCTATTTTGAAAGGAGCTATAACATTTGGCCATATAATACCACGATCATCATAATTTTGTTCAATTATAGTAGCAATTAAACGAGATATTCCTATTCCATAACAGCCCATGTATAGTGGATGCCTTCCGTCATTATTGTGTACCTTAAATTTAAGATTTTCAGAATATCTCGTACCAATCTGAAAGATATGTCCTACTTCGATGCTTGCATGCATTTTTAACAATCCCTGTCCATCAGGGCTTGGATCTCCCGATCGCACCTTACGAAGATCTGCAACTTGTGGTAATGGTAAGTCTCTTATCCAGTTTATGCCAATATAATATTGACCATCAATATTTGCTCCCGCACAAAAATCATTAAGTACCATAACACTTCTATCTGCGATTATGGGAATAGGAAGATTAATGGGACCAAGATAATTAGATCCGGCCCCCCCAGTAAGACTCAGAATTTCTTCTTCATTAGCAAATTTTAATGGTTTTGCTACCATATTGATCTTTTCTAATTTCAACAGATTTAATTCATGATCTTCACGAATTAATAGTGCCACCAGTTTATGCCCGCTTTTGTTTGTTGCCTTAACTACTAGTGTTTTAATGATTTTTTCTCTTGAAATTTGATATTTTTCCATTAAATTGGTGAGATTTTTATCATTTTTGCTCTCTATTTTTAGCATTAATTTAGTAGCATTCGGACATTGATTAGGATATGGAAATGCTTCTGCTAAATCAATATTTGACGCATAATCTGACATATTGGAATAAACAATTGTATTTTCACCACTTGTTGTTAATACCTGAAATTCATGAGAAAAATTTCCACCCATACAACCAGCATCTGCCTGTACTATGCGATAATTTAGATTTAATTTATGAAAAATTCTACTATAAGCATTAGACATTTTCATATAAGTTTCTTGTAGTGAATGGCTATCATAATGAAATGAATAAGCATCTTTCATCATAAATTCCCTGGAACGTATAGTACCAAAACGCGGTCGGGCTTCATCACGGAATTTGGTTTGGATTTGATAAAAAATTATAGGTAATTGCTTATAAGAATTGAGTATCTTACGCATTAAATCTGTAATCACTTCTTCATGTGTAGGACTTAAGACAAAATTACGTCCACTTCTATTCAATAACCTTAATAACTCTGGACCATACTCATACCAACGCCCGCTATCTTGCCAAAGTTCAGCTGGTTGAAGTATCGGCATAAAAATTTCTAAAGCACCGATATTATTCATTTCTTCACGGATGATATTTTCGAGTTTTCTTAAGACACGTATTCCAAGAGGTAACCATGTATATAAACCAGATGCTAGTTTACGGATTAAACCCGCACGCAACATTAACTGATAACTGATTAATTCAGTTTGAGATGAAACTTTTTTAAGGGTAAATAGGGGATATTGAGTAGTACGCATATTAATTATCAGTTGATTTTTTTAATTACTTTCAATCTCAGAATTTAGTAAAGCTGCTAAGTTTGCAGTAGCTTCTTCAGTGCTTAATTTTCTCTTCTTCTCAAGATTATTTTGATGAATACTCAATTTTTCTCTATGGTAAGCATATCCAGTTCCTGCGGGAATCAGTCTTCCAACAATTACATTTTCTTTAAGACCACGTAATTCATCAATTTTTCCGGCAACTGCTGCTTCGGTCAAGACACGAGTAGTCTCTTGAAATGATGCTGCTGAGATAAATGATTCAGTGGCCAATGACGCCTTAGTAATGCCTAATAAATCCCGTACATAACTAGCACCTAATTTTCCATTCCTTTGTAATTTACGATTTTCAATTTTAACTCGAGACTGCTCGATTTGTTCACCAGTGAGAAAAGAGCTGTTGCCTGCGGTTTTAATAGTGACTTTACGTAACATTTGGCGTACAATAACTTCTATATGCTTATCGTTAATTTTTACTCCTTGCAAGCGATAGACTTCCTGTACTTCATTCGTAATATATCTGGTTACTGAATAAATGCCACGCAAGCGTAAAATATCATGTGGTGACTCTGGTCCATCAGATATTACATCACCACGTTCTACATGTTCTCCTTCAAAAACATTTAGATGTCGCCATTTAGGAATCATTTCTTCATATGGATCATTATCATCAATCGGTGTAATTACTAAACGTCTTTTACCTTTAGTATCTTTTCCAAAAGATATAATACCACTTATTTCTGCAAGAATTGCGGATTCTTTGGGACGACGAGCTTCAAATAGATCTGCTACTCGCGGTAAACCACCAGTAATATCTTTAGTACCACCATATTCTAGGGGTACTCGGGCTATTATATCACCTGTATTAACCCAGGTATTATCTTCAAGTTGAATAATAGCTCTTCTTGGTAGAAAATATTGTACTGGGGTATCTGTACCCGTAACTAATATTTCCTTATCATTACTATCCATAATTTTTAAAGCTGGTCGCAATTCTTTACCACCATAAGTACGCTCTGCTGCTGTATCTAATAATACAATGGAAGTTAAACCTGTTAAATCATCAGTTTGACGGATAATAGTTTGTCCCTCAATCATATCTATGAATCGTATAAAACCACTTACTTCAGTAATCACTGGCATAGTATGAGGATCCCAATTAGCTACCGTTTCTCCTGAATTTACCATTTCACTATCTTTTTTTTCCAAAATTGCTCCATAAGGAATTTTATAGCTTTCTTTAGCACGACCTAATTGATCTACTATTTGTATTTCAACATTACGTGAAGTAATTACTAGCTTTTCATTAGAGTTAATAACTGATTTAGTATTTATTAATTTAAGACGTCCACTATTCATCACCTGAATACTTGATTCTGCTACCGAACGGGAGGCGGCTCCTCCGATATGAAATGTACGCATAGTAAGCTGTGTTCCAGGTTCTCCAATAGATTGAGCAGCGATTACACCAACTGCTTCACCTTTATTAATTAAAGTTCCACGAGCCAGATCACGACCATAACAATAAGCACAAACCCCAAAATCCGTTTCGCAGCTTACTACTGAACGAACTTTTACACTATCAACAGAAAGTTTTTCGATTAATTCACATAAATTTTCATTCAATAAGGTATTCCTAGCTATTAAAATTTCACTAGTCCCAGGTGTTAATATATTTTCTGCAGTGACACGACCTAATATTCTTTCTCTTAGAGAATTCTTAATATCTCCACCTTCAATTACTGATGTCATGGTAATTCCGTCATTTGTACCACAATCATCTTCAATCACTACTAAATCTTGTGCAACATCTACTAACCGCCTCGTCAAGTATCCTGAATTAGCAGTTTTTAATGCAGTATCTGCTAAACCTTTTCTAGCACCATGTGTAGATATAAAGTATTGAAGTACATTTAATCCTTCACGAAAATTTGCAGTAATAGGAGTTTCAATAATAGAACCATCTGGTTTTGCCATTAGCCCCCGCATTCCAGCTAATTGACGAATTTGTGCTGCCGAACCACGGGCCCCAGAATCAGCCATCATAAAAATACTGTTAAAAGATATTTGTTTTTCTTGTTTACCATTACTATGGGTAACTATTTCAGTTGACAACTTTTCCATCATAGCTTTAGCAACTCGTTCATTTGCCGCCGCCCAAATATCAATTACTTTATTGTATCGTTCTCCTTCAGTAACTAATCCAGATTGAAATTGTTCTTGAATTTCACTTACTTCGGCTTCGGCCTCATTAATAATTTTTTGTTTATTATTTGGCATAACCATATCATCAATGCCTACAGACGAACCCGAACGAGCTGCATATGCAAAACCAGCATACATCATTTGATCAGCAAAGATCACGGTTGAGTTAATACCTAAAATGCGGTAACATATATTTAACATTTGCGATATATTTTTCTTACCTAAAGGTTGATTCACAATAGAAAAAGGTAGTCCTTTAGGTACGATCAGCCAAAAAATTGCCCTACCTATTGTAGTATTAATTAGATTAATTTTTGAACTTAAATTCCCATCCGGATTAATACTATATTCTGTAATACGAACTGTTACTCTTGCATGTAATTCTACTAATCCGGCACGATAAAGATGCTCTGCTTCTTTAGGTCCAGTTAAGATCATCCCTTCACCTCTGGCATTAATTTTATCTCTAGTCATATAATATAAACCTAAAATTACATCCTGAGATGGAACAATAATTGGCTCTCCATTAGCTGGAGAAAGTATATTATTTGTTGACATCATTAACGCACGAGCTTCTAATTGTGCTTCCATTGTGAGAGGTACATGAACCGCCATTTGATCTCCATCAAAGTCTGCGTTATATGCAGCACATACTAAAGGATGTAATTGAATAGCTTTTCCTTCAATCAGAACTGGTTCGAATGCTTGAATGCCTAATCGATGTAAAGTAGGAGCACGATTTAATAAAACCGGATGTTCACGAATTACCTCTTCTAAAATATCCCATACTTCAGCTTCTTCACGTTCCACCATTTTCTTGGCGGCTTTAATAGTACTAGCTATATTTCTAGATTCTAACTTCCCATAAATAAAAGGTTTAAATAATTCTAAAGCCATTTTTTTAGGTAAACCACATTGATGTAAATGTAAATATGGACCTACGGTGATAACCGAACGACCCGAGTAATCTACACGTTTTCCTAAAAGATTTTGACGGAATCTACCTTGTTTTCCTTTGATCATATCAGCTAGAGATTTTAGAGGTCTTTTATTACAACCTGTAATGGCACGACCTCGACGTCCATTATCTAGCAGCGCATCAACTGCTTCTTGCAGCATCCTTTTTTCATTACGTACAATAATATCTGGAGCAGATAAATCCAATAGTCTTTTTAATCTATTATTGCGATTAATTACTCGACGATAAAGATCATTTAGATCAGAAGTTGCAAACCGTCCACCATCTAGTGGAACTAATGGACGAAGATCTGGAGGCAACACTGGTAATACTGTTAAAATCATCCATTCTGGTCTATTACCAGAATAGATAAAGGCTTCTAAAAGTTTAATCCGCTTCGTTAATTTTTTGCGTTTAGTTTCAGAATGTGCCGCAGTAAGTTCTTCACGTAATTGCTCGCATTCTTCTTCTAAATTTAGATTTTTTAGGAGATCTTGAATTGCTTCAGCACCCATTTTTGCTTCAAATTCATCTCCAAATTCTTCTAATGCATCTAGATATTGTTCTTCTGTTAAAATTTGACCACGTTCAAGATTGGTTATTCCACCTTCTACAATAACATAAGATTCAAAATAAAGAATGCGTTCTATATCAGTTAATGCAATATCTAGTAAGAGACCAATACGTGAGGGTAAAGATTTAAGGAACCAGATATGTGCAATTGGAGATGCAAGTTCTATATGTCCCATTCGTTCACGACGAACTTTAGTTTGTGTTACTTCAACTCCACATTTTTCACAAATTATTCCTCGATGTTTAAGGCGCTTATATTTGCCACATAAACACTCATAATCTTTGATCGGCCCAAAAATTTTTGCACAAAAAAGTCCATCACGTTCAGGTTTAAAAGTACGATAATTAATGGTTTCTGGTTTTTTAACTTCTCCAAAAGACCAGGAACGAATAATCTCTGGTGATGCTAGAGAAATTTTTATTGCATCAAATTCTTCATTTTTAGTTTGGGCTTTCAAAAATTTTAGTAAATCTTTCACAAATTAGCTCCTGTCTGGTAGGATTAATATTGATTAAAGTTATAAAAGTACCTAGTAGTTACGATCACTTATTGATCTTCTAATTCAATATTAATACCCAGCGACCTTATCTCTTTCAATAAGACGTTAAAAGATTCCGGCATACCTGGTTCCATCTGATTATTACCATCTACAATATTTTTATATATATTAGTTCTTCCATTTACATCATCAGATTTTACCGTTAGCATTTCTTGTAAAGTATAGGCGGCACCATAAGCTTCTAAAGCCCAAACTTCCATTTCACCAAACCGTTGACCACCAAACTGGGCTTTTCCACCTAGCGGCTGTTGTGTTACCAGACTATAAGAACCAGTAGAACGTGCATGCATTTTATCATCAACTAAGTGATTCAATTTCAACATATACATATATCCAACCGTAACGGGTCGCTCAAATTGTTCACCAGTACGTCCATCAAATAAAATAATTTGACCAGAAGGTGGTAAACCAACTAACTTTAACATTTCCTTAATTTCTAATTCTTCAGCACCATCAAAAACTGGGGTTGCTATTGGCATGCCTTTTTTAAGATTCTCTGCTAATACCAAAAAATCTTCATCTGACAACTTTGATAAATCTACTGGATTAATAAGATTTCTTCCCAGATCATATATTTTTTGAATGAACTCTCGTAATAAAGCAATCGGCCGCTGCTGTTTTAGCATAGTATTAATTTGTTCTCCAATACCCTTAGCTGCCATACCTAAATGAGTTTCCAAAATTTGACCAATATTCATACGTGATGGCACTCCTAATGGGTTCAGCACGATATCAACTGGTATTCCATTCTCATCATAAGGCATATCTTCTACTGGATTGATTTTAGAAATAACTCCTTTGTTTCCATGTCTACCAGCCATTTTATCCCCAGGTTGTATTTGACGTTTCATAGCTAAATATACTTTAACTATTTTTAAAATTCCTGGAGCTAAATCATCTCCTTGACTAATTTTACGACGCTTCTCCTCAAATTTTTCTTCAAATTCATTTCTTAGATCATCAAACTGTTTTACCAATTTTTTGAATTCTTTCTGTTTATCCAAATCTTCTAAAATAATCTCTAACCAGTTTTTACGATCCAAATTTGAGAGAGTTTTCTGGGGGATTCCACATGATATTAATAATTCGTTAATTTTTCGTAAAATGACAGATTCTAAAATCTGTAACTCTTCAATTAAATCTTTTTGGGCTTTTTTTAATAATTTTTCCTCTATCTCTAAAGCACGTTTATCTTTAGTTACACCATCTCTAGTAAATACTTGAACATCAATAACTGTACCAGATACTCCATTTGGTACCCGTAAAGAAGAATCTTTAACATCAGATGCTTTTTCACCAAAAATTGCCCGTAATAATTTTTCTTCAGGTGTAAGTTGTGTTTCGCCTTTAGGGGTTACTTTACCTACTAAAATCTCCCCACTATAAACTTCTGCACCAATATAAACAATCCCAGCTTCATCCAATTTAGATAATGCGGCTTCGCCTACATTAGGAATATCTGCAGTAATTTCTTCAGCACCTAATTTAGTATCTCTAGATACACAACATAGTTCCTGGATATGAATAGTAGTAAATCGATCCTCTTGTACAACCCGCTCAGAAATCAGAATCGAATCTTCAAAGTTATAACCGTGCCAAGGCATAAAGGCAACTCGCAGATTCTGACCTAACGCGAGTTCTCCCATATCCGTTGCTGATCCATCAGCGATTACATCACCACGTTCAATTTCATCTTCTAATAAAACACAAGGTTTTTGGTTAATACAAGTATTTTGATTAGAACGAGTATATTTGGTTAAATTATAAATATCAATTCCAGTTTCACCATACGGGATTTCGTGTTCTTTGACTTTAATTACAATTCTCGAAGCATCAACATATTGAATGATTCCTGAACGTTTTGCTACAACAGTGACACCCGAATCAACGGCAACAGTACGTTCCATTCCTGTACCTACTAAAGGTTTTTCAGCAAGTAAGGTTGGTACTGCCTGTCGTTGCATATTAGCTCCCATTAAAGCTCGGTTAGCATCATCATGTTCTAAAAATGGAATAAGAGATGCACCAATTGAAACTATTTGTTGAGTAGCAATATCCATATAATCAATTTTCTCAGGACTAAATAAACTTGATTCATCTTCGTGACGACAAACCACTAATTCATTTACAAAACTTCCATTGCTATGCAAATTAGCATTAGCTTGTGCAATAATGTAATTTCCTTCTTCAATTGCCGATAAATAAATAATCTGATCTGTTACTATACCATTCTTTACTTTGCGATACGGAGTTTCTAGAAAACCATATTCATTGATTTGTGCATAAACCGCTAAAGAATTAATTAAACCAATATTAGGTCCCTCAGGAGTCTCTATAGGACATACTCTGCCATAATGAGTTGGATGAACATCCCTTACTTCAAAACCAGCACGTTCACGAGTTAAACCTCCTGGTCCCAATGCTGAAATGCGACGCTTATGTGTCACCTCTGACAAAGGATTATTTTGATCCATAAATTGGGATAATTGACTTGAGCAAAAAAAATCTTTTAACGTTGCAGAAATTGGTTTAGCATTAATCATATCTTGTGGCATTATGTGATCTAGATCACCAAGTGATAAACGTTCCTTGATTGCACGTTCTACACGAATTAAACTAATGCGAAATTGATTATCTACCATTTCACCTACAGAACGAATGCGACGATTACCTAGGTGATCAATATCATCTATTTCTCCTTTACCGTTACGAATACTGATAAGTTTTTGTAGTACCTTAATAATATCATCTTTGCTAATAATTCCTGAACCTTCAATAGAGTTTTGGTTTAATGAACGATTTAATTTCATCCGGCCTACTGCAGATAGATCATAACGTTCTTCGGAAAAGAATAAATTTTTAAATAACATCTCGGCACTTTCAAGTGTTGGTGGTTCACCAGGACGCATCATTCGATAAATTTCCAAAATGGCACTAATGCGATCAACCGTTGGATCGATGCGTATGGTTTCCGAAATATATGCTCCGTGATCTAAATCATTGGTAAAAATAATTTCGAGGGATTGAATTCCTGAATTGGTCAATTTTTGCAGTAAATCTAATGAAATTTCAGTATTTGCCATGCAAAAAACTTCACCAGTTTTTTCATTGATATAATTTCTAGCTATAATTTTTCCGATAAGATACTCATCTGGAATTTCAATATTTTTGACTCCAGATTGTTCCAAAAGTCTAATATGACGGGACGTAATGCGTCGACCTTTTTCAATATAAACAGTACCATTAACATTAATATCAAAAGAAGCTATTTCCCCAAGTAATCTTTTGGGAACTAATTCCATCTCTAATCGGTGATGATTTTTTATATTAACAACTACTTTTTCAAAAAAAATATCCAGAATTTCTTCAGTAGTAGAATTCATAGCTCGTAGTAATATAGTAGCTGGTATCTTTCTTCGACGATCTATACGAACAAAGAGATGATCTCTCTGATCAAATTCAAAATCTAACCATGAACCACGATAAGGTATAATCCGTGCACTATATAAGATTTTACCTGAGGAGTTATTTTTTCCTCTGTCACTATCAAAAAATACTCCTGGACTACGATGAAGCTGAGATACCACCACTCTCTCGGTACCATTGATCACAAATGTAGCATGATTTGTCATTAACGGAACTTCCCCCATGTAAACTTCTTGTTCTTGAATCCGCATAGGGTTTTCTGAATCTTCACGATTAAAAACTATTAGACGTAGCATCACCCGCAAAGATGCAGAATAAGTTAAGCCACGCATCTGACATTCTTGAACACTAAATGTAGGATTAGATAATCGGTAGCTAATGTATTGTAGTTCAGTATAACCACTGTAATTTTTTATAGGAAATACCGAACGAAAAGCTGATTCAAGACCATATTGACCATCATGATCTTTTTCGATAAATTTATTAAATGAATCAAGCTGTATAGAAAGAAGATAAGGAATATCTAAGATTTTTGGACGTTTACCAAAAGACTTACGAATGCGTTTTTTTTCTGTATAGGAGTAAACCATAGGTTTCCTCAGTGCGCTGAAAATAGAACCATTCTGTCATTTAAGGACAGTTCGCAAAATTGACACTTTTATTAAAATAATGTATATAATCTTCTTAAAATTATCTCAATGAGAAAATTACATAATTATCAATCAACAAACGGTTTTGGTGTCTAACAAAACCGTAAAATAATAAGTTAACTTATTTAAGTTCAACAGAGGCACCAACATCTTCCAATGATTTTTTTAATCCATCAGCATCACCTTTGCTAATCCCTTCTTTAAGAATCGTTGGTGCAGATTCAACCAAATCCTTTGCTTCTTTTAGTCCTAAACCAGTTATACTACGTACAGCTTTAATTACAGCAATTTTATTACTACCAATGGCCGACAGAATAACATCAAATTCAGTTTTTTCTTCAATTTCTTGATTTGATGGTATAGTAGTGTTAATATTATTAACAGTTGCAGAAACACCAAATTTTTCCTCCATAGCTGATACAAGCTCAGTAATTTCCATTACTGACATACTTGCTACAGCTTCAAGAATTTTTTCTTTAGTAATAGACATAATGATTGTTCCTAAGAATCGATAATAATTTTATCAAATATGAAAGTAGCATTAACTGTTTACTTAACTAAGATATACTAAGTTAAGTAGTGGCGGCATCACGTAAAGCAGCTAGAATACGAATTAACTTACCAATAGCTGCTTCTTGTAGAGTTTTTATAAATTGTGCTAATGCTTCTTTATAAGTGGGTAATCTTGCTAAACTCTCTATTTGTTCACCTGATATCAGTTTACCTTCAAAGGTCGCAGCTTTTACTTTGAATGTCATATTTTCTTTCGCAAATTCCTTAAATAAACGGGCGGCAGCTCCAGGATGATTCTTGGAAAATGCAATTAACGTAGGACCTAAAAAAAACTCTTTAAGACATTCAAAATCGCTAATTTTAGCTATTCTACGTAATAGTGTATTAGGTACCACACGCATATCAACACCAACTTCACGACCATTTTTACGTAATTTATTCATTTTATCTACCGATATACCACAGTTATCTGCAATAACTATGGATAATGCTTGTTGAGCAATTTCACTAACTTCCATAACGATTGCTTGTTTATCTTTAAAATTTAAGGCCATTAATTATCATTTGCTCCTTGATTTATAACCAACTAAACTTAATCTCTTAGTTTAAAATATTTTAATCGAAACTTTTACTAACGTAAAGTTATGCTGAAGCCGATAACAAATTTAAACTACTTTGATCTATTACTAGACCTATTCCCATTGTAGTAGTTAAGCTAATTTTTTTTAAATAGATACCCTTTGAATTAATGGGTTTAGCTTTTATTAGTGCAATGATTAATGCTTCTAAGTTTTCCTTTAAGTCATTATAAGAAAAATTAATTTTACCTATTGTAGTATGAATAATACCATTTTTATCGTTACGATAACGAATTTGACCTGATTTAGCATTTCTTACAGCTTCACTAAGATTTGTAGTTATCGTGCCTAATTTAGGATTTGGCATTAATCCTCTGGGCCCTAATATATGCCCTAATTTGCTAACTAACGGCATTACATCTGGTGAGGCAATAACCAGATCAAATGGCATTTCACCTTTGCTTATCAATTCTACTAAATCATCCATGCCAACTATATCTGCACCAGCGTCCATAGCATCCTTAACATTTGTACCCTGAGCAAACACCGCAACCCTTGTAGATCTTCCCGTACCATGTGGTAAAACTATCGCACCTCTAACGACTTGATCAGTCTTACGTGCATCAATTCCCAGATTGACAGCAATATCTATACTTTCAATAAATTTAGCACTAGCTAAATTTTTTAATAAAATAATAGCCTCTTGAATTGCATATATTTTTTTTTTGTTAAATTTATCAGTAATGAAACGCTGATGTTTAGATAGTTTAACCATGTTTACCTCTTATTATCAGATTACCATTAAACCCATAGAACGAGCAGTACCTTCTATACAACGAATCATAGCTTGAAGATTTGCACCAGTCATATCCATAGCTTTAAGTTGGGCAATTTCTAAGAGCTGTATTTGAGTAACTTTACCTACTTTTTCCTTATTTGGTTTACTAGAACCTGAGTTAATCCCGGCGGCTTTCTTTAATAAGGACACTGCCGGTGGTGTTTTCAGTATAAAAGTAAAAGAACGATCTGAATAAACTGTCACAATAACCGGAATAGGTAAACCTTTTTCAAAACTTTCGGTCGCCGCATTGAATAATTTACAGAATTCCATAATATTTACACCTTGTTGTCCTAATGCTGGACCAACTGGGGGGCTAGGATTAGCAATTCCCGCGGCAATTTGTAATTTGATATAAGCTTGGATTTTTTTAGCCATACAATAATCTAATCCTTTTATTTAAATTCTAGTCATCATTTTAATGTTTAATAATTATATAGATATAAATTAGCATTTTTCGACTTGGCTGAAATCTAATTCTACTGGCGTAGCACGTCCAAAGATAGAAACCGAAACCTTAATTCTATTTTTTTCGTAGTCTACTTCTTCAACTACACCATTAAAATCGGCAAAAGGACCTTCGTTAACTCGTATTATTTCCCCTGGTTCAAATAATGTTTTTGGTTTTGGCTGATTTTCCGCTTGTTTAATACGATTAATAATCATATGAACTTCTTTATCGCTTATAGGCAAAGGTCGATTATTATATCGACCACCAATAAATCCCATCACACGTGGTACACTACGCACTAAATGCCAACTTCGATCATTCATTATCATTTGTACTAATATATATCCAGGAAAAAATTTCCGATCACTTTGGCGTCGCTGTCCACCTCGCATTTCAACTACTTCTTCAGATGGAATCATTAACTCTCCAAAAAATTTATCTAGGTGATGTGACTTGATATGTTCACGTAATGATTGTGCTACACGACTCTCAAACCCGGAATAAGCTTGAATAATATACCAGTACATCTCAGATGCTTCAAACATTTCAGAACCTCAAGCTAGTTATTAATGATACCAAATGAAATAAAATGCTATCTAAGCCCCATAAGATCAGTGAGATTACTGCAGTAACTGCTGTAACGATTAAAGTAGTATGTAAGGTTTCTTGACTGGTAGGCCAATTAATTTTAAAAATTTCATTTTTGGCTTCCTGAAAAAATCTTAATATCAATTTACCATGATTTGTTAAGCTAGCAATCATACCAGCGGTAAATATCATAAAAATGCTAGTTAAGATACGTATTAATAATATAGTATGATGGTAATAATAGTTTCCTATAATTACTATCATTAATAAACTAATAACAGTTAACCATTTGATAATCTCTAATTGATGAGATTTATTATTATTTGGCGATTCTTGATTAGCCATAAATCAAATTCATAAGTTAGCTTATAACAAGGTAATAACTTTAGTGACTATACCCGCTCCTACCGTATGTCCTCCTTCTCTAATAGCAAAACGCAGTCCTTCGTCCATAGCAACCGGATAAATTAGCATTACCGAAATTTTAATATTCTCTCCAGGCATAACCATTTCTACATTCTTGGGCAAAGTGACACTACCTGTAACATCAGTAGTCCGAAAATAAAACTGTGGTCGATAACCATTAAAGAATGGAGTATGTCTACCTCCTTCTTCTTTAGTAAGAACATAGACTTCCGATTCAAATTTCATATGTGGTCGAATTGAATTCGGTTTAGCTAATACTTGTCCTCGTTCAATATCTTCACGTTTAATRCCTCGCAASAGAATCCCAATATTTTCACCCGCTCGTCCTTCATCTAATAATTTYCGGAACATTTCTACTCCAGTACAAGTCGATTTTACGGTATCTTTAATACCTACTATTTCTAYTTCCTCACCAACTTTTATCATACCACTTTCTACACGTCCAGTTACTACTGTACCACGACCCGATATAGAGAAGACATCTTCAATTGGTAATAGAAAAGGCTTATCAATTGCA